>NZ_JBSJZG010000001.1:0-655563 GCF_054798195.1 Microbacterium sp. GXF0217
CTCCGCCTGCGCCTCGCTCGAGGTCCCCGGCTGGCGGCCCTCGTCAACGTCGACGCGCTTCTTCCACAATCGCAGCGACTCGGGATTGACGCCGAGCTTGGCGGCGACGTGCTTGATCGCGGCGTGATCGGTCTTGTGATCGGGGCGAGCCTCGCTCAACATCCGCAGCGCGCGCTGACGGAAGTCGTCCGAATACGGTCCTGGCGTGAACAGGGCGAATCAGGGGGCGTGGAGGGGGCCAGAAGGGGACCACGGCATCATCGGGCCCACCTGACCGCGAGTTGTGGCTGTGGCGACAGCGATGTTGAACAAGATTCGCGAGGTGAAGCCTTGAATCTCATGATCGGTACATCGAGGCATTCAAGGCGCTGATCGACCGCTACGTCGTCGCCCGGGGGCGTGAGGTCTGAGCGAGATCATGTAGACGCCGGGCACCGGCGCCCGAGAACGGCCCCCGTCGGGGTGGTGGAACGGCATCGGCGGGGGCCTTCCCCGTACTTCGGGTGCCGGAGACCACCTTGCCCACAGCATCGACGATGTCAGCTTCTCAGTTCAGTTTCTGCGGCGCGCGCGGGTTTGGTTGAACCTGTGAGGCGTACATGTTGGGGGCGTAACGTCGCGCTATGGAGACACAGACACGAACGAGCGGTGCAGATACCGCGACGCTGGGCCTGGGATCGGTGCTGGTGGGTTCGTTGCCTGCGGCGCTGATGACTGATGAGGCCCCGGATCGTTACACGGTGGAGGCGGTGTTCACGCGCCGCCCCGAACGGGACGAGATCACGGAGATCCTGGGGAGCGAGACGCGGGAACGTCTTGCGAAGGCGGGGTACTCGACCGTAGAGGTGGCGATCTCGGATCGTCGCTTGGAGATCGCGAACACGAATCTCGAGGAGTTGCGCGACGGTCTCGGTGGGGTGCTCGCCGACCGGCTCGCGGAGATCAGCGAGGGTGTCCGGGCCAGGCAGGATGCGGCGGCGCTCCGGTTCCGCGAGGCGGCCGCGGGCGAGCATGACAGAGCGGCCTCTGTCGCGGCTCTCGCGGAATCAGTAACGTTCCGCACCTCCGGGACACGAGTGTCTGAGCGGGATCGGCGTGCCGCGGCGACCGACGATCGTGCCCGCATCGATGACTGGACTGACGAGGGTGGTCACGGGCGTTGATGACGTCCGTGACCCTAGGATGCGAGGCGCATCATGGATGGGATCCGTTCGACCACACCGCGCTCTGCAGATCGACACGGCGGTCGGGCCGGTAGCGAGTTCACGGCCCTGGCGAAGACGGTCCGGGATCAGGGGTTGCTGCGTCGCCGGTATGGGTATTACTGGTCGAAGCTGATCGGTCTGCCGCTTGTGCTCGCCGGTGGTCTGCTGGTGTTCGTGTGGTTCGGTGACACCTGGTGGCAGCTGTTCACGGCGGCGTTCCTGGCGGTGGTGTTCACGCAGATCGCCTTTCTCGGGCATGATTCGGCGCACCGGCAGATCTTCGTCTCGGGTAAATGGAATGACTGGGTGAGCCTCGTCCTCGGCGACCTGCTGGTGGGGATTAGCTACGGATGGTGGCAGCACAAGCACACCCGCCATCATGCGAATCCGAACAAGCTGGGGTCCGATCCGGACATTGAGTTGCCGGTGATCGTTGTGGCCCCAGAGCGTGCCGTGCCGAGAGGGCGGGTCCTGTCGTGGTTGCGCTCGCATCAGGGGATCATCTTCTTCCCGATCCTGCTCCTGGAGGGTGTCTCGCTGCATGCGTCCGGGGTGCGCCGGGTGGTCACGCGCGGGCCGTTGAGCAGGCGCGGGGTCGAGATCGGGTTCCTCCTGATCCGCCTGGTCGGGTTCCCCGTGCTCGTCTTCCTCGTCCTGTCGCCGGGCATCGCATTCGTGTTTCTCGCTGTGCAACTCGGGCTCTTCGGGTTCTACATGGGCGTCTCGTTCGCCCCGAATCATAAGGGGATGCCGATCGTGCCTCGTGATGCGAGCTTCGACTTCCTGCGCCGCCAGGTGATGATGAGCCGGAACGTCCGCGGCGGTCGTCTGCTCGACACCGCGATGGGCGGGCTGAACTATCAGATCGAGCATCACCTGTTCCCGTCCATGCCGCGTCCTCACCTGCGCAAGGCAGCGCCCATCATCGCCGCCTACTGCCGGAGCCGTGATGTGCCGTATGCGCAGACCGGGTTGCTGGCGTCCTATGCGATCATCGTGCGGTACATCAACCGCGTCGGCCTGGGGGAGCGTGACGTGTTCACCTGCCCCCCTGGTCGAGCAGCGCCGCTACATCACCGCAGTCCCGCAGTGAGCACGCGCGACCACCCCGCAGCAGGACGACGGCACGCCGCCGTCGTCTACAACCCCGTGAAAACCCCGCTGGAGCGGCTTCACCCCGTGGTCGCGGAGTGTGAGGCCGAGCACGGGTGGGCGCAGACGCGCTGGTACGAGACCCGCAGCGACGACGCGGGCCGGGCCGCCGCGGAGCACGCTCTCGCTGCTGATCCGGCGGTGGTGATTGTCGCGGGCGGTGACGGCACGGTCCGAGCCGTCGCGGAGGTGATGCAAGGGACGGGCATCCCGGTCGCGCTGGTTCCCCTGGGCACCGGCAATCTCCTCGCACGTGATGTCGGCGCGCCGCTCAACGACATCGCAGCCTGCGTCTCCGCTGCGTTCGCAGGTGAGGACCGACCCGTGGATGTCGGGGTGGCTGAGCTCGAGGACGAGAGCGGCGCCCGGCGTTCGCATACGTTCATGGTCATGGCGGGTATCGGACTGGATGCGGAGATGGCGGAGAGCACGAGCACCATTGCGAAGAAGCATCTCGGCTGGTTCGCGTACGTCACACCGATCGCCCGCTCGGTCATCGCGAACAAGCTCTTCCATCTCGACTACCGAATCGACAGAGGGCGGGTGAGGTCGACCCGGGCGCACACGGTCATCGTCGGCAACTGCGGAACACTCACCGGGAACATGCTCCTGATCCCCGCTGCGATCATCGACGACGGGCTGTTGGACGTCGTGATGATGCGCCCGACAGGACGCTTCGGGTGGGCGCGGATCGGAACCCGCCTCACCCTGCAAGGCCTCGCCCGCCGCTCCCCGCTCAGCCGCAGGCTCCTCCAGCAGACGCCCGACCTCCACGCACTCGCATACGTTCAAGGAACCCGGTTCGAAGCCCGGTTCGACGCCCCTCACCTCATCGAACTCGACGGCGACAGCTTCGGCCACATCACCCGTGTCCGCGTCAGCGTCCGCCCAGGCGGTCTGCACATACGCGTGCCGGCCCGAACGAACTCGGTGGAGAAGAGCACCACAGCCCGGCAGTGGTCGTCACGTATGTAGAGCCCCCGGCGCAACGGCAAGGAAGGTGGACCGCGCCCCGTGCGTCCCGCGCGGGGCGACTACGCCTTGGCGCGCTTGGCCCGCTGCCGGAGTATCCCGAAGATCAGGGTGCCGATGAAGAGCACGATTCCGATGATGGCCAACCAGAGCAGACCCTCGAACACGAATCCCACGATCGACAGCACCACCCAAGCCACAAGCAAGATGAGAAGAACTGTCCACATGCTCCTTACGCTACGCTCAATCGCCCGAGAATACCGGTGATCAACGACATTGCCTCTGCGCGATCTGTTCGGGCCTGCGGCTGACCGGAGGATTCACAGCACGGGCTGACAAAGTAGAAGAGTGCTCCGCCTCGGTGATGGCATACCGATCCGAGGAGAAGGGGCGCTCATGCCCGCACGGTGGGAACAACTTCTGCACATCACAACCGGTCGCATCAGCCGCCACCACGAACTACACGATCTCCGGCACCTGCCGACACGGCCTGTCGTGCTGGAACGAACCCACTACCTCGTGAACGATCGCGAACGCGACAGTCAAGCGCCCCGCACCTACATCCTCCGCACCCAGCCCTGCACGCGACGATCCCCCGCCGGGGTCGCCGTCACCTCCAACGGACGCGGCGTCGGACATCTGCCCGCCGATGCAGCAGACGCCATGGGCCCGCTTCTCGACCAACTCGGCGGAGCGGCAATCGTCAACGGCACCGGACCGAAAGCTGGAAGCATCCGACTCCGAATCGACCTGCCAGCCCCTGATGCGGTCGGCAAGTTTATCCATACACTCGGCAACGCGAGCTCAGGATGACGCTCAGAATTTCTTCATTAGCATGACGCGGAAGGCAACTCTTCATGTTGCATCCGCCGCGCCAATCGACTCCCAGCGGGGGGACCAGAAGGGGACCAAGACCATGCAGATCATGCATCCCATGACATGATCTGCATGAGGAGAGGCCCGCAATCATGCGGGTCGCGAGTCCGAAGTCGCCATCTGGACACCTGGGGGTCAAGGGGTCGCAGGTTCAAATCCTGTCAGCCCGACAGAACGACAAAGGGACCGGCCGAAGGCTGGTCCCTTTGTCGTTCCCGAGCGCTTCCAGCGGGGCCACGCGGCGCAGGAGGCTGGCGCTGGTTGGGGGCGGGCAAAGACCGCGGCCCGGTGGCGCTGCTAGCCTGATGGCACGGACGCCTGAACCGGAGGTCAGCATGCCCCATCCCATGCATCACGCCGTCAATTACATCGAGTTCGGCGTCAGCGATCTCGGTGCTGCTCGCGCTTTCTACGAGTCCGCTTTCGGATGGGAATTCAATGACTACGGACCCGAGTACGCGGGAATCCGTTCCGCAGACGGCGACGGCGAGATCGGCGGCCTGAGCGCATTCGCCGCACCCGCCGCGGATGGGCCGCTGGTGCTCCTCTTCTCGACCGATCTCGACGCATCCGTCACGGCCGTAACGGACGCCGGGGGCACCATCGTGGTCGGTCCCTACGACTTCCCGGGTGGACGACGGTTCGAGTTCACGGACCCGAGCGGGAACCGGCTGGGAGTCTTCGCCGAGGCCTGATTCCGCACGCCCGCGCGTCCCTCCGGCCACAGCCGTCGAAGCGCACGTCGGCAAGGTCGCCAGGATCCAGCGCCTGTGGCGGGACTGCACCGGATCTGGACCGATCAGCAGCTCGCGTAATCACCACTACGTGCCGTGCCCGCTCGACAGGCGGGATGCGTCTCGTTCAGTCGTCGATGTCGGTTCCGACGACGGTGAAGTCGGCGCTGAAGTCGATGTCGATCGAGCGGTTGTCCGACGTGAGGACCGAAGCATCGTACGGGCTCACACCATCGTGGTCGACGTCGAGGTCGGTGATCATCCCATCGGCTTCCGCGAGTGCGGCGGCGACCAGTGCGCGGATCGTCTCATCGTCCAATCTTGGACCAGCGGTCGCGTCATCGTCGTCGTCGGCCGGGTCGGTCGAGATGACCGATGCGGTGAGCGCCTCGTCGACGCGGATCTCGGTCTCATCGCCGGCGGCGTTCGTCAACTGCACTTCCCAGGTTCCGTTGCGTTTCGCATCGATCGACGTGACATCGCCCTCGGCAGCGTCGCGCGCGGCATCCGCGATCGCGATCAGATCGTCGGCGGATGTCGTTCCGATTCCGGTGGCCGGGCCGCCGCCGTGCGAGGGCGCACCGCGGTCTTCGCCCTGGTCGTCGCGGTCCTCACGGTCGTCGTCGTGGTCGCTGTCGCCGCGGGACGTGTCGTCGTGGCGGGGCCCGTCGGATGCCGATGAACTGTCGTCATCTCCGAACTCGTCGCCGACCGCCGCGCCGACCGCCATGCCACCGCCGGCGAGCAGCACCGCCGCTGCGATACCACCGCCGATGAGCAGCGCGCGCTTGCGCCCGCGCTTCGTCTCGGTGGGAGCAGAAGCCGCTACGGGGGCCGCCGAATGCGGCGCCTCGCCGGACATCGGCGTCACGGGAGTCTCCGGTGCGTCGGCCGCGGAATCTGCGGAGTGATGAGGCGTGTGGTCGGGAGTGGGTGTCGTCTTGTCGTCCATGTCTCGATCGTGTCGCAGGGGCGCTGAAGCCATCCTGAAGCATCCTGAACGGCTCTTCAGGAACGGATGGCTCGGCCGATCAGTCCCGGAGGGGGAGAGTGAGCACGAAGCGCGCACCGCCCCAGCGAGAGTCATCGACCGTCAGAGCGCCGTGGGCGGACGTCGCGATACCGCGGGCGATCGCCAGGCCGAGTCCGCTGCCGCCGGCGTCACGGCTGCGCGCCTCGTCGAGACGGACGAAGCGTTCGAAGATCCGCTCGCGCTCCTCTGCGGGGACGCCGGATCCGTCGTCCTCGACCGTGACGAACACGTACCGATCCGATGGTGTCACGCCGATGGCGACTCGGCCACGGCCGTGGCGTGCGGCGTTGTCGGCGAGGTTACGCAGCAGCTGACCCAGCAGACGCGGGTCGCCGTGCACCCGCGCGGCGTGGATGCCGGAGCCGTCGACCTCGAGCCCCACTGCACGCAATCGCCGCACCTCGCCGAGCGCGACGTCGTCGAGGTCCATCGCCTCGTCGTGCGTGCCCACGCCCTCGTCGAGCCGGGCGAGCAGCAGCAGCGATTCGACGATGCCCTGCAGACGCAGCCCCTCCGCGGAAACGACCTCCGCGAGCTCGTCGATGCTCGTCACTTCCGGGTGCGCCTGGGCGAGCTCTGCGTGCTGGCGGATGGTGGCGAGTGGAGAACGCAGTTCGTGCGACGCGTCCGAGACGAACCGCCGTTGCGCGGTGGCGGCGGCATCCAGCCGATCGAGCATGCCGTTCATGGTGATCGCGAGTGCGGCGATCTCATCGGCCGTCTCCGGTACCGGCACGCGCTGGTCGAGTCGATCAGCGGTGATGTCGTCGACGCGCTCGCGGATGCGCTCGACCGGGCGGAGCGCACGGCCGACGACGAGCCAGGTGGTCGCTGTCACGAGAATCAGGAGCACCGGGACGGCGATCGCGAGCAGTGTCGTGACCGTCGCCAGAGTCTCCGCGTCGTCCTCCATCGAGACGGCGACCACGAGAGCCTGGTCGCCGTCGAGGTCTTCCGAGACGACGAGCATCTGCTCCTCGTCCACGGTCAGGGTCTGCGGGTCGTCAGAGACGGGGAGCGCGTTCGATCCCAGCGCTTCCCTGGAATCCTCGCTGGCCGCGCGGACCGATCCGTCCGGGCCGATGACCTGCACGATCTCGTCGTCGAGATCGTCGATCACGTTTCCACCGGGACCATCGAGGTGTTCCGCGAGCTCGTCCAGGCGCTGCTCGGCCGCGCGCTCCGTGCTGCCATGGATGCTGGCGCTGAGGACGCCGTAGAACGAGAAGGCGCCGATCAGGAGCGCGACCGCGACGACGGCCGTCGCTCCGAGCGTCGTCCTGGCGCGCACCGAGCGCCAGCCGCGCCTAGCCACCGTCCGCCGCCAGCCGGTAGCCCGCACCGCGGATGGTCTCGATCGCCTCGCGGCTGAAAGGCTTGTCGACCTTGCGGCGCAGATGACCGATGTAGACCTCGACGATGTTCGGGTCGCCGTCGAAGTCGTCGTCCCAGACGCCGTCGATGAGGGCGCGCTTCGACAGCACCTGACCGCGATGACGCATCAGGTACTCGAGCACGGAAAACTCGCGCGCGGTGAGCGGGATGGTGCTCTCGCCGCGCCAGACGCGGTGCGCGGCGGGGTCGAGCCGCAGATCGCCCGCTTCCAGGATCGTCGGACGTGCAACAGCGCCGCGCCGGACGAGCGCGCGCAGGCGGGCGACCAGGATCGCGAATGAGAAGGGTTTCGTGACGTAATCGTCGGCTCCGGTCTCCAGGGCTTCGACCTGATCCCACTCGCCGTCCTTTGCGGTGAGCATCAGGACCGGTGTCCAGTTCTCCTCGGCGCGTAGCGTCTCGCACACCTTCCAGCCGCTCATGCCCGGCATCATGAGGTCGAGCACGATCGCGTCGTAGCGTGTCTCCCTCGCGCGCCAGAGGCCGTCGACGCCGTTATGCGCGACATCGACGGCGAACCCCTCGGCCTCGAGACCGCGGCGCACGCCCTCGGCCAGACGCACCTCGTCGTCCACCACCAGGATCCGCATTCCTCCAGTGTGGCCGTTCGACGCTGAATCCGGGCTGAAGCCATCGGCCACGTGCGGCGTCCGGCAACCTCGGAGTGCGCGTGCGACGAATGTCGCCGAGCGGTCCGATAAGGTAAGGCTGTACTTACTTCTCGCGATCGGGGGCGTGTCCGCCTCTCTCGCAGCCCCCTCCCGAAAGGTCTCTTCGTGATGCGTGCTTCCCTGCCCAGGCGGGTTCTGTCTCTGGCCTCGTTCTCCCTCGCCGCCGTGTTGCTGCTGGCCGGATGCACGTCGCCGTCGAACGCCGGCGACGCGACGCCGGCGGAGACGCCGTCCACCCGCAGCGTGGAGCACGCGCGGGGAACGACCGAGGTGCCCGATGCACCGCAGCGCGTGGTCGTGCTGGAGCCGGTGGAACTCGACACCGCCGTGGCACTCGGCGTGACGCCGGTCGGGGCCGCCGTCGCCAGCAACGTCTCGGGGGTTCCCGAGTATCTCGGCGCCGAGGGGATCGAACCGGTCGGCACGGTTCCCGAGCCCGATCTGGAAGCGATCGCGGCGCTCGCGCCCGACCTGATCCTCGGCACCGAATCGCGCCACTCGCAGCTGTATGACCAGCTGGAAGCGATCGCACCGACGGTGTTCATGGAGACTCAGGCCGACCCCTGGCAGGAGAACGTCCTGCTCATCGGCGAGGCGCTCGGGCAGGAGGCCGAGGCGCAGACTCTGCTGGATGGCTTCAACGAGCGCTGCGAGGAGATCAAGGACGAGTTCGACGTCGACGGCGTCACCGCGAACCTGATCAGGCCGCGCGATGAGACGACGCTGAGCCTCTACGGCCCGACCTCCTTCGCGGGCGGCGCGCTGGAGTGCACCGGTCTGACGATCCCGGACCGCGAGTGGGGGGACGGCCTGCAGGCCGACCTCTCGCCCGAGAACATCATGGATGCGCAGGCCGACTACGTCTTCGTTACCACCGCCGATGTCGAGGACGAATCCACGATCCCGTCGGCGATCACGCAGAACGCGGCCGCCTTCCCGATCGTCACCCTCGTGGACACGAGTTACTGGGTCTCCGGCGTCGGCCCGATGGGCGGCGACCTCGTGCTCGACGACATCGAGCAGTTCCTCAAAGCCCAGCAGTGACAAGCCTTCTCTCCGCGCCTCCTCGTGAGCCGGTGCTCACGAGGAGGCGCGGCAGGACCGTGCTCGGGCTGGTCGTCCTGGCCTTCCTTCTCGTGGTCGCGGTGACGCTGTCGCTGACCGTCGGATCGAACTTCCTTCCGCCATCGACGGTCGTCGATGTGCTGCAGGGCGGCGGCACCGACGAGGCGCGGTACGTCGTGGCCGAGCTGCGGATTCCGCGTACGGTCACCGGACTCGTCGTCGGCGTGGCTCTCGGCGTCGCTGGAGCGCTCATCCAGGCTTTCACCCGCAACCCGCTGGCCGATCCTGGCATCCTCGGCGTCAACGCGGGCGCGGCGTTCGCGGTCTCGGTCGGGGTGGCGTTCTTCGGACTGCGCGACATCTCGCAGTTCGTGTGGCTCGCGTTTCTCGGCGCCCTCGTCGTCACGGTGGCGGTGTACATCATCGGCTCATCGGGCCGAGGCGCCGCCGACCCGATCCGCCTCACTCTGGCGGGCGTGGCCCTCGGCGCGGTCTTCTCCGGGATGACGACGGGGATGACGCTCAGCGACGCGGACGCCTTCGATCAGATGCGCTCCTGGAACGCCGGGTCGCTCCTCGGCCGCGGGTTCGATGTCCTCCTTCCCGTGCTGCCGTTCATCGTCATCGCGGTGATCGGCGCGGTGCTGCTCGCGCCGGGACTGAACGCCCTCGCGCTGGGCGAAGACGTCGCACGGGCGCAGGGGGCGCATGTCGGTGGCATCCGGATCGGCGTCATCGTGGCAGTGACGGTGCTGGCCGGGGCGGCGACGGCACTGGCCGGGCCCATCGGGTTCATCGGACTGATGGTCCCGCACGTCGCCCGGTGGGTGTTCGGCGTGAACCAGCGCACGATCCTCGTCATCTCGATCCTCCTCGCTCCGGTCATCGTGCTGTTCTCCGACGTGCTCGGACGCGTGCTGATCGCCCCGGCCGAGATCCCGGTCGGAATCGTCACCGCATTCGTCGGCGCTCCTGTCCTGATCGCCCTGGCACGCCGGCGGAAGGCGAGCACCCTGTCATGACCCCTCAGTCGATTGCTCAGCCGCTCGAGGTCGGCTATCGGCGACGCATCCTGCGCGCAGGGCCGTTCGCGGCCGCGGTCCGCGTGCGCAGCCTGACCGTCGGGGGCGTGCTGGCCGTGATCGTCGTGATGCTCGGCATCCTGGCCCTCGGCCTGGGCACCTATCCGCTCTCGCCGGAGGCCGTCATCCGCGTCCTGCTCGGCGGCGGCGAGCCGCTCGACCGCACGGTCGTGTTCGACTGGCGCATGGCCAGGACCATCGCGGCGATCGTGCTCGGCGGGTTCCTCGCCATCGCCGGGGCGCTCTTCCAGACCGTGACGCGCAATCCGCTCGCCAGCCCGGACATCCTCGGCCTGTCCAACGGCGCATTCACCGGGATGCTGCTGACGATCGTGTTCTTCTCGGCATCCTGGCCGCTGATGACCGCGGGCGCCGTCGTCGGCGGCCTCCTCACCGCCTTCCTCATCTGGGCGCTGGCGCGCCGAGGCGGAACGCAGGGTTTCCGTCTCATCGTGATCGGCATCGGCGTCGCCGCGATGCTCGCTTCGGCGAACACGTGGATGCTGCTCGAGATCGAACTGGAGACGGCGATGTTCGCCTCCGCCTGGGGCACAGGGACGCTCAACGGCGTCACCGGCGCACCCGTCGCCGGCGCCGTGGCCTGCGCGATACCGCTGCTCGCACTGCTCGTGGTCCTGTCGCCTCGGATGCGGCAGCTCGAACTCGGTGACGACGTCGCGAGCGCGACCGGCGCGCGGCCGGCACTCGTGCGGGCCCTCGCGCTGCTCGCGGCTGTCGGCCTGGTCTCGATCGCCACAGCCGTGATCGGCCCCGTGGCGTTCATCGCTCTCGCCGCTCCGCAGATCGCACGCCGCATCGCCGGCACGCCCTACCTCTCGCTGACCCTGTCCGCGCTCGTCGGGGCGCTGCTGCTGCTGGTGTCCGACCTTATCGCTCAGCACCTGCTTCCCGTCGCCCTGCCGGTCGGCGTCGTCACGGTCTCGCTGGGAGGCCTCTACCTCGTCATCACCATCATCCAGGAGATCCGCCGCCGTGCCTGAAGACTTCGATCCCTCGACCCGCACGCCGAACGGCCGGGAGTCGCGGCTGCGAGCTGACGACCTCGCGCTCGGCTACGACGGACGTCCGATCATCTCCGGACTCACGACGGCGGTCCCGGACGGCTCGTTCACCGTCATCATCGGTCCCAACGCCTGCGGCAAGTCCACACTGCTGCGGGGGATGTCCCGGCTCCTTGCACCGGATGCCGGACACGTGGTGCTGGACGGCAAGGAGCTCACGAGTCTTCCGGCGAAGGAGGTCGCGCGGAAGCTGGGTCTTCTGCCGCAGACGGCGATCGCTCCGGACGGCATCACCGTCGCCGACCTCGTCGGGCGCGGCCGATACCCGCACCAGGGATTCCTGCGGCAGTGGTCGACGAAGGACGAGGAGGCGGTTCGCTATGCCCTGGAGGCCACCGGCACGGTCGCACTCGCACCGCGCAGAGTGGACGAGCTCTCCGGCGGCCAGCGCCAGCGCGTCTGGGTGGCGATGGTGCTCGCGCAGGACACCGACCTGCTGCTTCTGGACGAGCCGACGACCTTCCTGGACATCGCGCACCAGGTCGAACTCATGGAGCTCTTCGCCCACCTGAATCGCCAGGGCCGCACGATCGTCGCCGTGCTGCACGACCTCAACCACGCCGCCCGGTACGCCGATCACATCATCGCCATGCGCGACGGTCGCATCCTCGCGGAAGGCGCCCCGGCCGAGGTCGTCACGAGCGCCCGCGTCGAGGAGATCTACGACCTGCCGAACGTGGTCATCGAGGACCCGGTCACCGGCGGTCCGCTGGTGGTTCCCCGCGGCGCCCCTCTTCCCGCGAACGACAGGAGCACACGATGAGCGACGCATCACTCCCGGAGCCCCACCTGTGGGAGTACAGCGCGTTCCCGGTGCGGGTCGCCCGCAAGCAGCAGCTCACGCCGGGGTTCATCCGCGTCACCCTCGCCGGGCGGGCGCTGAGCCACTTCGCCCCTTGGGGTCTCGACCAGCGCATCAAGCTGATTCTCCCCATGGCGGACGGCAGTGCGCCGGATTTCGGGCTTCTGGCGAATCCCACCCCGCATCCGAAGGACTGGTACTCCCGCTGGAAGGCTCTTCCCGAAGCGGAACGCAATGCGCTGCGCACCTACACTCCCTCCGGCATCCGCCCAGACCAGGAGGAGATCGACGTCGACCTCTTCATCCATGAACCGGCAGGTCCGGCATCCGCTTGGGCGATCGGCTGTCAGACCGGTGACGAGCTCGTCATCACCGGCCCGGACGTGCGCGTGGGGTTCACCGGCTACGGCATCCACTACGTGCCGGATGCCCCGCCGTCGCGTGTGCTGCTGATCGGGGACGAGTCCGCTCTGCCCGCGATCCGCAACATCATCGATGCGCTGCCGGACGGCGTCCAGGCTGATGTGCTCATCGAACTCGCCTCACGCGCGGACTCGGCACTCGCGCCCGAGCATCCCCGAGTGGCCACCGAGGTCGTCGATCGGGGCTCCCGTGCCGGCGAGCAGCTCGCGAGCGCCGTGCATCGATGGACGACCGCTCACGATGCCCTCCGCGGAGACCCGGGCATATACGCGTGGATCGCCGGCGAAGCCGCGGCCACGACCAGCATCCGCCGCCATCTGACCACCGACTTCGGGCTCGCGAAGGAGCAGGTCGCCTTTCTCGGGTACTGGAGGCTCGGCGGACCGCTCGTCGGATGAGCCGTGCACCCATGAGGTGCGCACAGCCCGGACCGCGGTCGGCGCATGGAGCACGAGCATGCGCGGTCACGGCGGCTCCGGCGGATGCGGTACGTTCACCTCATGGGCACGCTTCACTATGGCGCGTCAGATGACGCCATCCACATTGACGATCGCGCTCTCGCGCACCTGAAGATCGTCATCGCGACCAAGCTGCGCAGGCAGGAGTCGTTCACGCTGTCCTGGCGGCATCCCGAGGGCGACCCTGTCGGGCGATCCACGATCTGGATCCATCCGTCGATTCCCCTGAGGTTCACGTTCGAAGAGCCAGAGCCGCCGCAGCTGAACGCCAAGTGGATCGAAGCGCTCATCCACTCGGCCAATTCGACCGGCGGCATCTCGTTGGTCGATGAGGTCCTCGACGCTGCGGACGACTGAGCCGCCGTCCTCTGGCGAACGGCGACCTCGGAGCGTAGCGTGCCCATATGGGCCAGCTCATCTATGACGGTGAGGATCACCCGATCGTCCTGGACGATCGGACCCTCGCGCATCTGAAGGTCGTCGTGACGACGAAGCTCCGCCGCCAGGAGGGCTTCACGATGTCCTGGCGACATCCCGAGAACCAGCCGCGAGGCAGATCGACGATCTGGCTGCATCCATCCATCCCGCTGCGGTTCATCTTCGATCAGCCGGAGCCGACGGATCTGAACACCCGGTGGATTCAGGATCTGATGAACTCGGCGAACTCCACAGGCGGCATCGCGCTCGTCGACGAGGTCATCGACGGTCCGGAGTAGGCGAGCTGCTCGTCGGGCGGGAGGGGATCCAGCACCGCACCCGATCGCGATAGTCCGCGTACGCAGCACCGAACCGATGCTCGAGATCCGCCTCCTCGTGCGGCCGGATCAGGAAGTTCCACACCAGCGAACCGCTGAGTGCGTAGAGCGCCACCAGCCACGAGCCCAGCAGCATCCCGACGGCGACGCCCTGCGCGATGCCGGCGAGAGCCATGGGGTTGCGCACGAATCGGTACGGGCCCGAGATCACGAGCCGATGCGGCATCGCCGACGGGAGCGGCGTGCCGTCGCCGAGCCTCGACATCGTCACCGCCGACCAGATCCCCAACGCGCTCATGGCGACCAGGAGCACGCCGCCGACGATCCGCACGACGGGCCAGACGCTCAGCGCCAGCCCCCAGCGGTACTCGACCGCGACGATCACGGCCGGCAGAACGACGAGGAAGAGCCCCCAGAAGACGACGATCTGCGCGAACGTGCGTCCGAGATTCGAACCCGACTCCGGCGCCGGGCGGAAGCGGAACGGCCCGGTCAGCAGCCACTCGCTGGGCAGGCGCCCGCGCAGCACGAGGAGACCCGCGCCGCCGCTGCCGACCGCGGCGGCGATCATCAGCAGCGCGCCCCAGCCGGCGGACCCGGTGAGCGTCGCATACCCGGCCATCACGACCGCCACGAGGATCGTCCAGGGCGCAACGACCCAGACCGCCCCACGCATCCCGCCCGCGACGAGCGCGGATGCGAGCACGAACAGCGGAATGTCGAGCATCGCGACGAGTACCGGATCCAGCGCTCCGAGCGTCGCCGATCGGACGTCGGCGCTTGCCCAGACGGCGACCCACCAGAGCGCGCCGGCGACCGCCTGCAGGGCGAAGTAGGCGCGTCCGGTGCGCGCCGTCGGAGGGATCACGCCCTCATTCTGCCCGGTCGACCGCGGCGTTCGCTTCGACCGATCACGAACAGGCGTCGCACATCGTTCGGGTCAGGCCGCTGCACGGTCGCGGCGAGCCTGACGCACCCGCAGTACGATCCACACGACGACGGCGATCACGACAGCCGCGATGACCAGCTTCTGGAAGATGCCGGCATAGTCCTCGACGATGTGCCAGTTCGCGCCCAGAAGGTATCCCGCCATGACGAAGATCGTGTTCCAGATCGCGCTTCCCGCTGCCGTCAGCAGTGTGAAACGCAGCAGCGGCATCCGCTCGACACCGGCAGGAATGGAGATCAGGCTCCGGAAGATCGGGATCATCCGTCCGAAGAACACCGCCTTCGACCCGTGTCGGAGGAACCAGGACTCGGCTCGTTCGACGTCCTCGATCTTGATCAGCGGCATCCGATCTGCGATCGCGAACAGCCGTCGTCGACCCAGCCAGGCGCCCAGACCGTACAGTGCGAGCGCGCCGACGATGGAGCCGACGGTGGTCCAGATCAGCACGGAGACGAGACTCAGCGTGCCCTGGTGCGCGGTGAAGCCGGCCAGCGGAAGGATGATCTCGCTCGGCAGCGGAGGGAACAGGTTCTCCAGAGCGATCGCGAGACCGGCTCCCGGTCCACCCAGCGTCTCCATGAGGGAGACCGCCCAGGCGGCGATGGCGTTGAGATTCTCGGCGCTCGACGTCATGCCACCACGCTAGGGGAGCGAACCTGAACGATCGCGCAGAGGATGCGTCACTGATCGATAGGATGGCCGCGGCTCGAACGAGCCCCGCCCTCCACAGAACGGACATCCCTCGAATGAGCAGCGACGCTCGCGAACGCACCATTCTCTTCTTCGGCGACAGCATCACGGATGCCGGACGACGCACAGACCCCGATCAGCTCGGCGATGGCTTCGTCCGCGTGATCGCGGAGCGCTTCGCCGAGAGCCGTCCCGATCTGCGGGTCGTGAACAGGGGGATCGGCGGGAACCGCACGGGCGACCTCATCGCTCGACTCGATGCGGACTGCGTCGATGAGCGCCCGGATGTCGTCAGCATCCTGATCGGCATCAACGACGTCTGGCGTCGTTACGACGACGATGACGCCACCAGCGCCGAGCAGTTCGAGGCCAACCTGCGCACGATCCTGACCGAGCTGCGCGATCGCACGGACGCTGCCATCGTGATCCTCGAGCCGTTTCTGCTCCCGGTGACCGACAAGCTGCGCTTCCGGGAGGATCTCGATCCCAAGATCGAGATCGAACGACGGCTCGCCGACGAGTTCGGTGCGACCTTCATTCCGCTGGATGCCGTGCTCGCCGACGCTGCTGCACAGGCGGAGGGCCCGGCGAGCATCGCCGGCGACGGCATCCACCCCACACCGGATGGCCATCGCATCGTCGCAGACACCTGGCTGGCGGGAGTCGGGGAGCTTCTCGCCGTCTGACACGGGCGTCCGCGGGGGCGGATGCGCGGAAGACGTCGGTGGATCCGAGTGCGCCGCTCAGGCGAAGTTCCTAGAGTGGTGTCATGGACAGAACCCTCGTGCTGGCGGCCTCCGCGCCCATCCCGGTCGGTCATCGCGTCGAGGTGGCGGAGCAGGTCGATCTCGCGAGCGGGACGAGCGCCGTCATCGCGATCACGGATCTCGAGAGCGGGGTGCGTTACCAGCGCGCCGAGGAGCCGTCCGGCGAGCTGTCGGTCTGGCAGGGTCGGGTGCTCACCACGACGATCACGGCGACCGCCGACGGTCCGCGGACCGCCGTGAAGGTCGACGCGGTCCGCTCCGCCGCGTTCGACGCCGATATCGCGCTGCGCGGTGCGGATGCCGCGGTGGACGCGGCGAAGGGCGAAGCCGATCGGTGGGGATCGGACCCGTTCCCCGAGAAGGAGCCCGACCGCTTCTGGTGAACGCACCAGGCCGGCTCAGCGGAAATCCCGTGAGCGGTGCTGGACGCCTGTGCGCAGATCCTCGAACGCGTCGGCAAGCACATTCACCACGCCTTCGGTCGACCGTTCGAGGATGCCGCGGACGATGAGTGCCGGCGAATCCCTGGCCACCCGCTGATACCGCTTCCACACGCCGGGGGAGCAGACCACGTTGACGAGACCCTGTTCGTCCTCGAGGTTGAGGAACGTGATGCCGGATGCCGTCGCCGGACGCTGCCGGTGCGTCACGAGACCGGCGACCTCGATGCGTCGACCGACCTCGTGGTCCGCCAACCGGGCGGAGGAGAGCACGCCTCGCTTGTCCAGATGCGCGCGGAAATGCGCCAGCGGGTGATCATCCGTCGCGACACCCGTCGCCCAGAGGTCGGCGGAGAGCTGCTCGTATCCGGTCTGATCGGGGAACAGCGGCGGCTGGACGGCCAGGACGGTGCCGGGCAGATAGCGGGCGCGATCCTCGGCAGCGGCACCCGCGAGCCAGGCCGCCTCCCGGCGTTTCATCCCCATGCTCTCGAATGCCCCGGCCGTCGCCAGCGCCTCCAGCTGTGCGGCGGTGGCATCCGTGCGGCGCACGAGATCGTTCAGATCGCGGAAGGGACCGTTCGCGTCCCGCTCGGCGACGATCCGCTCGGCGAACGGCAGCCCGATGCTGCGGACGTCGGAGAGTCCGAGCCGGACGGCGAACGAACCGTCTCGGCGGTGGGCGGCTGATTCGTCCGGTTTCGACCGGTCGAAGCGGACCGCGGCATCCGGATCCCCGTCGGCGAGACAGGTCGACAGCCCCGTGGCGACGCCGTCGTCCGCGGTGGGCTCCAGCGACGCCTGCGCTTCGGAGGCATGCAGGTCGGGCCGGAGCACGCGCACTCCGTGCCGACGAGCATCCGCGGTGAGCGTCGCCGCCGAGTAGAACCCCATCGGCTGAGAGCGCAGGAGCCCGGCGAGGAACGCGGCCGGATAGTGCAGCTTCACCCAGGAACTGGCGTAGACGAGCAGGGCGAACGACAGCGAATGCGACTCGGCGAAGCCGAAGTTCGAGAATGCCTGGATCTGCGCGTAGATCCGGTTCGAGGTGGCCTCGTCCAGGCCGTGCCGCTGCATGCCGGCGTAGAGCTTCCCGCGGATGCGATCGATCTTCTCCAGCCCGCGCTTGGAGCCCATGGCCCGGCGCAGCAGATCGGCCTCGTCGGCCGTGCAGTCGCCCAGGGCCGTCGCCATGTGGATGAGCTGCTCCTGGAACACCGGGATGCCGAGAGTGCGCTTCAGGATCGGCTCCAGCACCGGATGCGCGTAGGTGACCTGCTCCTGCCCGAGCTTGCGGCGCACGAACGGATGCACCGCGCCGCCCTGGATGGGGCCGGGGCGGATGAGAGCGATCTGGATGACGAGGTCGTAGAACTCTCTGGGCTGCAGACGCGGCAGCAGTCCCATCTGCGCACGGGACTCGACCTGGAACACCCCGATCGAATCGGCCCGGCACAGCATGTCGTACACCGCAGGCTCCTCCTTCGGGAGGGACTGCAGCGTCCAGCGCTCTCCCGTGGCCCCGGCGATGAGGTCGAAGCAGTGCTGCAGAGCTGCCAGCATCCCCAGCCCCAGCAGGTCGAACTTCACCAGCCCCATCCAGGCCGCGTCGTCCTTGTCCCACTGGATGACCGTGCGGTTCGCCATCCTCGCGTGCTCCACGGGGACGACCTCGCCGACGGGCCGCGCCGTGAGCACCATGCCGCCGGAGTGGATGCCGAGATGGCGCGGCGCCTTCAGCAGGTCGCCGGCATAGGCCAGCACCTGTGCGGGGATGTCGTGTCCTTCGGCAGGCTGCAGACCGGCGCCCCACCCCTCGACCTGCTTGGACCAGGCATCCTGCTGGCCGGGGGAATGGCCGAGCGCCCGAGCCATGTCGCGGACGGCGTTCTTGGGCCGGTACTGGATCACGTTCGCCACCTGTGCTGCCCGCTCGCGACCGTACTGCTCGTACACCCACTGGATGATCTCCTCTCGGCGGTCCGAGTCGAAGTCGACGTCGATGTCCGGTTCCTCTTCGCGGGTGGTGGCGAGGAATCGTTCGAAGGGGAGCCGGTAGAGGATCGGATCGACCGCGGTGATCCCCAGCAGATAGCAGACCGCGCTCGCCGCAGCCGACCCGCGTCCCTGGCACAGGATGCCGCGGCGCCGCGCCTCGGTCACGATGCCGTGCACGATGAGGAAGTACCCGGGGAAGTCCTTCTCGTCGATGACGTCCAGCTCCCGCTCGATGCGGCGGCGACCGTCTCCGTCCAGACGGGGGTAGACCAGGGGGACCGCTTCCCAGACCAGCGCGCGCAGGTGGCTCATGGGGGTCTCCCCGTCGGGGACCTCGATACGGGGCAGGGCTGGGCGAGCGCGGCGCAGCTCGAAAGCGCTGTCGGCGGCGATGGCGAGACCATGGCTGATCGCACCGGGGAAGCGGCGGAACCGCTCGGTCATCTCGGCTCCGCTGCGCAGATGCGCCCAGCCGTGAACGGGGAGCCAGCCGTCCAGCTCGTCCATACCGCGGGTGGCGCGCACCGCGGCCACCGCCTCGGCCATCCCGACGCGCTCCGGGGCCGCGTAGTGCACGTTGTTGGTCGCCACGACGGGCAGGCGTTCGGCACGCGCGAGGTCGGCCAGTGCGTCGTTGCGACGGGAATCCAGCGGGTCGCCGTGGTCGATGAGTTCGACGGCCACCTGATCCCGGCCGAACAGGTCGACCAGACGGCGCAGCGGCGTCGCGGCGTCGCCCGCAGCGAGTCCACGCCGCACCGCGCCCTTGCGGCAGCCCGTGAGGATCGTCCACTGGCCGTCCGCGCTCGCCGCGAGCTCATCGATGTCGTACTGCGGGCGCCCTTTCTCACCGCCGCGAAGCTGAGCGCGGGTGATCGCACCGGACAGGCGGTGGTAGCCCTCGATGCCGCCCGCGAGGACGAGCAGATGCTCCCCAGGTGGGTCGGGGGAGCCCTTCCGTGGGGCGGTGAGATTCAGCGACAGCTCGGCTCCGAAGATCGTCCGCACGCCGAGCCCTGCGGCATCCGCGGTCTCGGCGAAGCGCGCGGCGCCGTAGAAGCCGTCGTGGTCGGTGATGGCCAGAGCCGTGAGCCCGAGCCGTTCGGCCTCGAGGAGCAGATCCTCGGGGGCGGAGGCGCCGTCCAGGAACGAGAACGTGGAGTGCGCATGCAGTTCGGCGTAGGGGACGGCATCCTCCGGACGGACGACGGGGGCTGGCGGCTCGGCCTGCCTCTTCCGGCTGACCGGTCCTGGATCGGGTCGGGCGGTGCCGTCGGCCGGTTCTCGGGCGCTCAGAGTCTCTTCGAGCTCGCTCCAGCTCATGCCGGGGTGGTTCTGCCAGCCCATCAGAGGTACCTTCCCTCGGCCCACCAGGCCTCGTGCTCCCACAGCACGAGCCATGCCCGCTGTGCGGCATCGACGATCTGGAAACGGTGCGCGTTCTGCGCGGCATCCGGATCCCAGCCGTGCTCGCGCAACGGCCAAGGGCCGGCCCAGGAGATCACCGCCGCCTCCGCGATGAAGGCCGGAGCTGCGGAGAGCGCGCCTCTCGCGTCGACGGTGGGGGCTGACCGATCGGCCGAGACGACCGCGATCGGCCGCGGAGGGGTGAAGACCTCTGCGGGGTGCGGGGTCGGCAGGCTGCCCGGCCAGGGGAGGGCGGGATCGCGTTCGGTCGGAGCGCGATCGCCCCAGGGCTGGAGCTGCTGCCGGTCGGCCAGACGCCGTCCGCCGATGATGACCGGGGTGACGACGCCTCGGTGACCGAGCAGCGCCTGCACACGGGAGACGGCATGGTGCAGGCGTTCCTCCGGTCCCTGTCCGAAGAGCCCCGGCTGGTGATGGCGGCTGTCATCCGTGCGGGTCGGGATGATCCGCACGGTCGCGATTCCCGCTGGCGTCCGGTCAGAGGCATCCGACGCGGCGGGGCGCAGCGTCTCGAGCTGCCAGCGCACCCGGTCGACGAGGTCCGCCGCTTCGAAGGAGGTCGGATGCATCCATACCCGCGAGCCGACGGCTCCGTCGTCGTCGGTGAACTCGATGCGGACCTCGGTGCAGACCAGCGATGCCTCGGCGAGACCGGCGAAGACGGCATCCGCCGTCTGCCTGACCGCGAAAGCCACCTGATCGGCGAGAGTGAGCGGAGTCTCGAACGACACCTCTCGGGAGAGCTCGGGGGGAGGGGTCCCGGTCGGCAGCGGGCGGGAGTCGGCGCCGGCGGCCAGCGCGTGCAGGCGGGCGCCGCGCTCGCCGAAGCGATCGCGGATCATGCTCTCGCCGAGTCGGGCGAAGTCGGCGAGGCGCCTGACCCCCAGTCGATCGAGCAGCGCGGTGATCTCCTCGTCCGCGAGCACCTGGACGGGCAGCGGGGCGAGGAAGTCGGCTGCGCCCCCCTGCGGCACGACGAAGGCGGGATCGCCGAGCCGTGCGGCCTGCTCAGCGGTGAACAGGCCATCGGCGACGCCGGCCCTGGTGCCCGGATACCCGTGATCCGCGAGCACGTCGATGAGCACGTGTGCCGCTTCGGCCTCCCCGCCGTAGTAGCGTGCCGGTCCTCGCGCGTGCAGCGCGGCGAGACCGGGGCGCAGCGGCTGGACGCCTGGCACCTGATCCTCGAGCAGCCGCAGGACCGGCAGGAACGCGCTCTCGTCGCGCAGCGGATCGGCGTTCAGCAGCTGCAGTGCGGGGGAGCGGGACTGCGCGAGCCGTCGTCGCTGCCCGCGGCGCACCCCCTGTGCTCTGGCCTCGGCGGAGCAGGCGATGATCGTGTTCGCCTGCACGACCGCCACCGGACCGTACGGCGGCGGGGCGCCGACAGCCGCGCGCACCGGCCAATCGGGCAGCCACAGCACGAGATGGCGAAGCGGTATCATCCCGCCACCGCCCAGTGATCGGGAAGAGCGGCGGGCTCGTCCGCCGTGCGGCGCAGCGGGGCGACAGGGCGCAACGGGGCCGGCGCGGCATCCACACGCCCCAGAGAACCGGGCAGGCGCACCCGGATGCGGCGCTGGGTCTCCAGCCGGCGGGACGAGCAGGTGAGCGTGACCGTCCGATCGGCGAGCAGCCCCCAGCCCTCGCCGAGTCCGTGCCACTCGGTCTCCTCCACGCGCAGCGTCGCCTCGCTCTGCTGCCAGCGGGCCGTGACCAGAAGAGTGCACGCCCGATCGCGCAGCCGCGCGTTCATGCGCTGGACGTCGGCGTCGGACACCCGGCTGCGCGGATGCACGGCGATGAGCGGGATCACCTCGGACAGTGCGGAGGCGACGGTGAGCCAGCGCGGGCCGGGATCCGGCACGAGGATGAGGCGCGACAGATCGACGCCGAAATCGGCCATCGCCTCGATGCCGAGCGTCGGCATGCCGATGACGGCGCACCAGGATCCGTTCTGCGACGGTGCGGCGAGCAGTGCGCCGAGCAGACTCGGCGACGGCATGAGGGAGTACGCGGCGCCGGTGCGCAGCCCGTCATCGGGCAGCAGACCTTCGAGCGCTGGGTCGATCGGCAGGAGGGGCACGTCGCTGCGCCGACGCTGCATGCGGGAGATCTCGCTGCGCAGTCGGTGCAGCTCCTGCGCGCGGGAAGCGATGCTCTCGCGGGGGAGAGCGGTCGGGGCGGAGAGTGCGGTGCCCATGCATCCATCCTCGAAGATATCTACTAATAAATCAAGTGGTGCTCCGAGCGTAATTCGGACATCGGACATTCGCCGAGCCGCGGTTATCCACAGGCCCAACTCACCAGGACTGCCGATCGCCTAGCCTGCGGGGATGCCCCAGATGCTGCACACCGCGATCGTCATCGCCGTGCACGCGGTGCTGATCGGCATCGGTATCTGGCTGATCATCATCGACGCGCGAACGCACCGTCTGCCGAACCGCATCGTGCTGCCCGTCGGGGCGGTGCTCCTCGCCCTCGTCGGCATCGAGGCGCTCGCCGCGGGGGAGCCGGAGTCCCTCGTCCGTGCCGTCGCGGGAGGGCTGATCCTCGGCGGCTTCTACGCCGTGCTGAACCTCGCCGGTGGCGGAGTCGGCGGCGGAGACGTGAAGCTGGCCGCGGTGATCGGCCTCGTGCTCGCCTGGCACGGCTGGCAGGTGCTGATCGTCGGCGCGGCAGCGGCGTTCGTGCTCGGCGCCGTGTACGCGCTCGTGCTGATGGCCATGCGCAGGGCGAACAGGAGCACCCGGATCGCCTTCGGCCCGTGGATGATCGTCGGTGCGGTCCTGGGCATCGTGGTGGGCTGACAGGTCTAGGGTGAAGTCATGGCACTCGCACGATTCCACGGCGGCCCGCTGGACGGGCAGATCCTTCCGCTCGAGGCGGACGTCGACGACAAGCTGATCGTTCCCTACGCCGAGACCCAGGTGGTCTACCTCCGCCGCGGGGAGCCGCAGAACACCGGCGACAGCGACGGCCCGACCGAGGTCGACTACTGGTTCGAGGAGTCCCTCGAGGACCTCACCCCATCGGACGACTGAGGATGGCTGAGGCTCCGAGCGGATCCGAGCCGTCGCGCACCGTCGAGGTCGAGCGCAAGTACGACGTCGCCGGCGATACGCCTCTGCCGCTCTGGCAGGACATCCCCGGTGTCGACGCCGTCACGACGGGTGAGCTGCGCGTGCTCGACGCGCGCTACCTCGACACGGCGGACGCCGCGCTGTCGCGCTCCGGTGTCGCGCTGCGTCGTCGCACGGGCGGACCGGATGCCGGTTGGCACGTCAAAGGGCCTCGCGAGGGAGACGGTCGGCTCGAGATCGGTTGGCCTCTCGGTGACGACGATGCGGTTCCGGATGCCGTGGCGGACACGCTCGCCCGCTGGACGACCGACCCGCTGACGCCGCTCGCCCGCATCGAGAACGACCGCACTGCGTATCTGCTGACGGGGCCGGACGGTGTCGTCGCCGAGTTCGTCGACGATCGCGTCCGCGCGACGGATCTCCGTCAGGGCACGCAGCGCGAATGGCGCGAGTGGGAGTTCGAGCTGGGCCCAGCGGCGCCGTCCGACCCTGCGGAGCGCGATCTGCTCTTCGCTGCTGCGGAACGGGCGGTCTTCGCCGCGGGTGGCCGGCACGCGGCATCCGGATCTAAGCTCGCCCGCGCGCTCGGATTCTGACCCGCTCGGATATCGGGGCCGGCGCGCACTGACAAGCCCCTGGCGCTCCGCGCGACGACGTGCGAACGTGTGCTCATGAGCGCCTATCTCCGAGTGCCGCAGACCGTCCTCCCGCCGACTCCGCTGCATCAGGACGAGGTGCGCGAGGTCTTCGCGAGCCAGCCGGACATCGACCGGCTGGCCGCCCGCATCGTGAACACGTCTTTCGGGGGATCGGGCATCGAGACCCGCTACACCGCGATCGCTGAACTGGGCCAGGAGGACACGGAGGACACGCAGGACGCGACGTTCTACGATCGCTCGTCGAACCTGCTGCGCTCCCCGGGGACGGCACTGCGCAACGACCTCTACATCCGCGCTGCGACGCCGATGTTCGTCGACGCGGCGCGGCAGGCGCTCGACGCGGCCGACGACATCGCACCGGAAGACGTCACGCACGTGATCACCGTCTCCTGCACGGGGTTCCACGCCCCTGGTCCCGATTTCGCGATCGTCACCGAACTGGGGCTCCGCCCCGGCGTCGAGCGGTACCACTTCGGATTCATGGGCTGCTACGCCGCGATTCCGGCGCTGCGCGCTGCGGCCCAGTTCTGCCGCGCGGATGCCGAGGCCGTCGTCCTCGTGGTCAGCGCCGAGCTGTGCACGCTGCATCTTCGGTCTTCGAGCGACCCGGACACGATCATCGCCTCCTCGCTCTTCGCGGACGGTGCCGCCGGTGCACTCGTGACCGGGCGGCCGCCGGCCCCCGGCATCCCCGGTGCCGAGCTGGACTCGTTCGCCACGGCGATCGCTCCAGACTCCGTGGAGCACATGGCGTGGACGATCGGCGATCACGGCTTCGAGATGATTCTGTCGACGGCCGTGCCCAAGGTGATCGAGGCGAACATCGACGACGCCCTCGGGGCGCTGTGCGCGGCCGACGAGGAACTGACCTACGCGCGCGACTGCGACGATCTCGCCGGCACGGTCGCGCACTGGGCCGTTCACCCCGGTGGCCGTGACATCCTCGACCGCGTGCAGCACCAGGTCGGACTCGCCGACGCGCAACTGGATGCCGCGCGCGAAGTGCTGCGCACGTGCGGCAACATGTCGAGCGCGACGGTCCTGTTCGTCATCCGGCGCATCCTGCTCGACGACGCGACCCGCACCGGGGAGCGCCTCATCGCGATGGCGTTCGGCCCGGGGCTCACGATGGAGGGCGGTGTCATGACCGTGCTGGGCGGGGCCGCTGACGGTGCCTGACCTCGCCACGCGCGCCACCTCGGCGCGCGAGCTCATGGATGCGGCAGACGCCGATCGGGCGGCGCTGGAGCGCACGTATGCGAGATTCCGTCTCGTCAATCCGGTTGTCGGCGGGTGGCGCAGCATCTACCGGCGTCTGGTCCGGCCGCGTGTGAAGGCCGGTGGGGTGCGGATTCTGGATATCGGGTCCGGTGGTGGAGACGTCACGCGCCGGCTCGCCCGATGGGCGCGACGTGATGCGGCGGATGCCGTCGTCACCGCACTCGACGCCGATCCGCGGGCGACCGCATGGGCCGCGCAGCAGGGCGGGCCGACGAACGTCCGATACCGCACGGGAACGGCCTCCGAGCTCGTGGCCTCCGGTGAACGCTTCGATGTCGTGGTGTCGAACCACCTGCTGCATCATCTCGACACCGTCTCCGGGCTGCTCGCCGAGACCGATGCCCTGTTGGACACCGACGGCATCGCCGTGCACGTGGACATCGCGCGGAGTCGGCATGCCTATGCGCTCTTCAACGCGCTGACCTGGCCGTTCGCCTCCACCGTGCTCGCCGGATCCTTCATCCGCGACGACGGGCTGACCAGCATCCGGCGTTCGTACACGGTCACCGAACTCGCCCGCCTCGCACCGCAGGGCTGGTCTGCTGCGGCCGCCGCGCCGTGCCGTGCCCTGCTGATCAGCGGAGGCGCGCGGTGACCGACTGCGACGTCGCGATCGTGGGCGCAGGGCCCGCCGGACTCCTGCTGGCGTGTCTTCTCGCGCAGGCGGGGGCGAGCGTGACGGTGTTCGAGAAGGGGACAGGACGCGAGGACAGATCGCGTGCGATCGGCATCCACCCGCCCGGGGTCGCCGCGCTGCGGAGAGCGGGCGTGGAGGAGGCCGTCCGTGCTGAGGCGCTCGCGCTGTCCGGCGGCGTCGTGACCTCGTGCGGAGACGCGCTGGCCGAGGTCGACTTCGCTCCCGGGTGCGAGGTGCTCACCCTGCCGCAGGCGCGGACGCATGCGCTGCTGCGCGATCGGCTCGCGCAGCTGGCACCGGATGCGGTGCGCACCGGCGTCCTGGTGCGCGAGGTGATTCCAGACGGCCCATCGGCGCGGGCGGTCCTGACGATCGGCGACCGTGCGGATGAGGTGTCCGCAGGAGCCGTCGTCGTCGCGGACGGAGTGCACAGCGGCATCAGACGCGTGATGCGCACACCCTGGCGACGGATCCCTGGCGCAGCGGAGTACGCGATGCTGGACGTCGTCGATGCGCCACCGGACGACAGGGCGCGCCTGCACCTCGAACCGGACGGCGTCGTCGAGTCGTTCCCGCTGCCCGGCGGAGCGCGGCGCTGGGTGATCCGGGAGCGGACGCACGCGCTCGGCACCGCGGCATCCTTCGCGTGCGCGGTCGTACAACGCACCGGGCTCGACATCGGCGACCCCGGCGGAGCAGAGCCGCAGCGGTTCCGCGCCGGCCAGCACAGGGCCGGGCGGCTCGTGCACGGTCCGATCGTGCTGCTCGGCGACGCCGCGCACGAGATCAGTCCGATCGGCGGACAGGGCATGAACCTCGCCTGGATCGCCGCCTGCCGTCTCGCGGTCGCGCTGACGGAGCGTTCCGATCGGGATGCCGCGCTTGGCGCCTACGAGCGGGTCTCGCTGCGGTCGGCCGCGGTCGCCCAGCGACGCGCGCGGTTCAACATGGCGATGGGTGCGCCCTGGCCAGGGGCGCCCAGATCGGCACGGGACGCGGCGATACGGCTGCTCGCGGACGGCGAAACCGGACGACGGTTGCTCGGCATGATGACGATGAGCGGACTGTGAACGACGACGGCCCGGCCCCCGCCAGGGGCCGGGCCGTCGAGAGGACGTCGATCAGAGGTTGATCATGTGTCCGGAGAGACCGTGGAACGCCTCCTGCAGCGCCTCCGACAGCGTCGGGTGCGTGTGCACGTTGCGTGCGGCCTCGAGTGCGGTGAGGTCCCACTTCTGTGCGAGCGTCAGCTCGGGGAGCAGCTCGGAGACGTCGGGGCCGATCAGGTGGCCGCCGATGAGCTCGAGGTGCTCGGCATCCGCGATGAGCTTGACGAAGCCGATCGGCTCGCCAAGGCCGTTCGCCTTGCCGTTCGCGCTGAACGGGAACTTCGCGACCTTGATCTCACGTCCCTCGGCACGCGCCTGCTCCTCGGTGAGACCGAAGCTGGCGACCTGCGGCTGGCAGAACGTCGCGCGGGGCATCATGCGGTAGTCGCCCAGCGTCTGGGTCTCGGCGCCGGCGATGGTCTCTGCGGCGACGACGGCCTGAGCCTCGGCGACGTGGGCGAGCTGGAGCTTGGCGGTGACGTCGCCGATCGCGTAGATGCCCTCGACGTTGGTGCGCATGCGGTCGTCAATGTCGATCGCACCGCGCTCGGTCAGCGCGACACCCGTGTTCTCCAGGCCGTAGCCGTTCACGTTCGCCGCGAATCCGACCGACATGAGCACCTTGCCGGTGTCGATCGAGGTCTGCTGGCCGTCCTGGCCCGTGTAGGTCACCGTGACCGAGGAGCCGTTGTCGACGATCGTCTCCACCTTGGTGGAGGTGAGGATGTCGATGCCGTACTTCTTGTACTGCTTGGTGATCTCCTTGGAGACCTCGACGTCCTCGTTGGGCAGCGCACGGTCGAGGAACTCGACGATGGTCACCTTGACGCCGTAGTTCGACAGGACGTAGGCGAACTCCATGCCGATGGCACCGGCGCCGACGATCACGATCGACTCGGGCAGTTCGCGCGAGAGGATCTGCTCCTCGTAGGTGACGACGTTCTCGCTGAGCTGCACACCGGGGAGCAGTCGCACGGTGGAACCAGTGGCGATGATCGCGTTGTCGAACGTGACCTCTTCGGTCGTGCCGTCGGACTTCGCGACCGAGATCGCCTTCGGGCCGGTGAAGGTGCCTCGGCCGTCGTACTCGGTCACCTTGTTCTTCTTCATCAGGAAGTGGATGCCCTTGACATGGGTCTCCGCCACCTTGCGGCTGCGGTCGAACGCCGCGCCGAAGTCGAAGTGCACGTCACCCGAGATGCCGAAGAACTCGGCCTTGTGGGTGAAGGTGTGGGCGATCTCCGCGTTCTTGAGCAGCGACTTGGAGGGGATGCAGCCGACGTTGAGGCATACACCGCCCCAGTACTTCTCTTCGATGATCGCGGTGGATTTTCCGAGTTGAGCGCTGCGGACGGCGGCGACGTATCCGCCAGGGCCCGCGCCGAGGATGACGACATCGTAATGTGGCATGGCTCCAGCCTATCCCTCTGCGGGGGTGTCCGAACCGGTGCCGGTCGCGGTCCGCCGTCCGCGGAGCCAGAACCAGACCACGGCGATGACGACCGCGAGGATGCCGGCGATCGAGAGGGCCCAGATCCAGGCGGATGTCGATGAGGAGTCGTCTGCGTCAGGGGCCGGGGTCGCGGTGGCTTCCGCGGTTGTCTCCTCGGTGGGCGTCACCGTCTCGGATGCGGATGCGGATGCGGATGGCGTCGGCTCGCTCGTCGCGGTCGGCTCCGCCGTCGCGGGTGGTGCGGCTTCGGCCACGGTGAAGGCGAACTCGCCGTCTGTGGGGTGGCCGTCGCTGGAGACGACCTGCCAGATCACGGTGTACTCGCCGGCCGTCGCGGCGTCCGCCTTCAGCGGCTGGATCAGCACAGCGCCGTCGATCATGGGCGCTCCATCCGCGAGGTCGTTGCCCGCGGCATCCGTCACGACGACAGCCGTTCCGCCTTCGGAGTCGATGAGGGCGGCGCTGAACGTCAGCGTCATCTCGGCAGGCAGCATCTGCACGGTGGATCCGGCGGCCGGATCCGACGAGACCAGATCGTCGTGCGCGGCGGCACGGGTCGAGGGGAGCAGAACGAGCAGAGCTGCGAGCAGCCCTGCGGCGATCGCAGCGGGCAGGGCGGGGCGTCTCAGAGCAGCAGTGGGCACGTCTCCACCCTACGGGCCGCCGCTGGGAGCGGATTCGCCCTCCCGCGGCCCCCATCCGATCAGTTAGGCTGGGACGTCTAGGGAGGGCACCGTGACAGACAGCGAGAGCCGACACATCGGAAACGCAGCGATCCATCGCGATGGTGAGCAGAAGCACGATGTGACGCAGACGTTCGGACATGATTCCGACCTCTCCTTCGTGCCTTTCGGCGTGGAGCTGAGCGAGGCGGAGCAGACCGCGATCGCGGCGCTGCCGTCAGGATCGGCGCTGCTGCTCGTCCGCTCCGGCGCGCTGGCGGGTGCCCGCTACCTGCTCGACACCGATGTCACGACCGTCGGCCGTCACCCTGAGGCCGACATCTTCTTCGACGACGTCACCGTGTCGCGTCGGCACGCCGAGATCACCCGCAACGGCACGACGTTCGAGATCATCGATCAGCGCTCCCTCAACGGCACGTACGTGAACGGCGAGCGTGCCGATCGCAGCACCCTCGCCAATGGCTATGAGGTGCGCGTGGGCAAATTCCGCCTCAACTTCTTCGCTTCTCCGGTCGACCTCGCGGCGGCGAACGACTGATGGCGTCTGCCAGCCCCACCCGGGAACGCACCGCGTCTCCGGGTCTTCTGAGCATCGGTCAGGTGCTGGCGAGACTCACCCCCGAGTTCCCCGATGTGTCGGCCAGCAAGCTGCGCTTCCTCGAGGTGCGCGGCATCGTCACGCCAGCGCGCACCGACTCCGGTTACCGCAAGTTCTCCACGGGTGACGTGGAACGGCTGCGGCTCGCGCTGACCCTTCAGCGCGACCACTACCTGCCGCTCAACGTCATCCGCGAGCAGCTCGACGTGGCCGAGGCGAACGGCGATCTGTCCGGAGCGCTGAACCCGCCGCCGTCGATCGCCCCCACCGTGCGTCGTTACCGGCGCGATGAACTGCTGTCTGCGGCCGGCGCTGCCCCGCAGCTGCTCAACGACGCGATCAGCACCGGCATCATCGCCGCGGGCGAGTCCTACTCCGAGCACGTGGTCACTCTGATGCGCGGTCTGGTCGCACTCGACCGCCACGGCATCGAGCCGAGGCATCTGCGCTCGGTGCGCCAGAGCGCCGAGCGCGACGTCGCGCTCATCGAGTCGGCGATGTCCGCACTGCTGCGTCGGACGGATGCCACCTCGCGCGGCAAGGCGAACGAACTGGGGCCGGAACTGGCCTCGCAGATCGATGAGGTGCGCGCTCTTTTCATGAAGGACGCGCTCTCCCGCATCCTTACGTAACGAACTGATTGCGACACACCTTCGGCACGGCAGGGATGTCATTGCCGGGTACCGAGCACTGCTCTAGCGTGGAGGTAAGCGCTCCAGGGAGGAATTCAAATGAATGCGGATGAGCTGACCGGCGACCCGCGGTTCGTGACCGAACTCCTCTTCACGGACGGTCTGCCGGCGATGGACGACGAGGTGGGTTACCGCGGCGCGGTCGCCGCTCGCGCCGCCGGCATCACGTACCGTCAGCTCGACTACTGGGCCCGCACCGAACTCGTCGTTCCGACGGTCCGCGGCGCCAATGGTTCCGGCTCCCAGCGCCTCTACGGCTTCCGCGACATCCTGGTGCTCAAGCTCGTCAAGCGCCTGCTGGACACGGGCATCTCGCTGCAGCAGATCCGCACGGCCGTCGACCAGCTGCGCGCCGCCGGCATCCGGGATCTCGCCGGAACCACGCTGATGAGCGACGGCGCGTCGGTGTACCTGTGCACGTCGAACGACGAGGTCATCGACCTGGTCAGCCGCGGTCAAGGCGTGTTCGGCATCGCGGTCGGCAAGGTCCTCCGCGAGGTCGAGTCGACGCTGGTCGAGTTCGACCCGACTGCGCCGGACCCCGTGGACGAGCTCGCCACGCGACGCGCGAAGCGCTCCGCCTAGAGCACGGACTTCGTACCGCGAGACCTTTCGTGAACTGCGAAACCCCGTCGTATCTGCGCTGATACGACGGGGTTTCGCAGTTGCGAGGAGGTCTCGGCGTCAGGCCTTCGGGCCCGTCTCTGCGACGGCGATGCGACCGGTGCGGACGATGCGATCCAACAGCAGATCGAAGTCGGCGGCCAGCTCCTGTGCGGAGTCGCCCGGCCAGATGTGCAGCGGCTTGGCGGCACCCTGAGCCTGCTGGAGCGACGTGCGCTCTGGCAGCTGAGGGGAAAGGACGAGCGGACCGAACATGTCGCGCAGCTCCTTGATGCGGAACTGGTGCTCGATCGACTGCGGGCGCACGCGGTTCACGACGATGCCGAGCGGCTGCAGACGGGGGGAGAGTCCGCGTCGGATCTCCTCGATCGCGCGAAGCGCGCGGTCAGCGGCTGCGACGGAGAACAGGCCGGGCTCGGTGACGACCATGACCCGGTCGCTCGCGGCCCACGCCGTGCGGGTGAGGGCGTTCAGCGACGGCGCGCAGTCGATGAGAACGAGGTCGTAGTCCGCCTCGACAGCGGCCAGCGCCTCTTCGAGCTTCCACACATCGCGCACGCTGGGGTGCGGACCGTCGAAGTTGATGGCGGATGGGCTGCCGATGAGCACATCGATGGTCCCGGGGTGCACCTTCGCCCAGCCGCTGGAGGTGATCGCCTGACGGACGACCTTCTCCTTCGGGTTCGCCAGGACATCGGCGACGTTGAGCCGTCCGGCCACCTGGATGTCCATCCCCGTGGAGACATCGGATTGCGGGTCGAGGTCGACGACGAGGGTCCGGACACCACGGGCGAAGGCCGCTGAGGCCAAGCCGAGGGTCACGGTCGTCTTGCCGACGCCTCCCTTGAGAGAGCTGACGCTGAGTACGTGCACGGACTCCACGTTACCTTGCCCTAGTCTGGGGGGACACTCAGCCCCGCCCTTGCACGCGGATCCGCGCGTGCATCGAGCCCTCAGAGGTGTGCATGTTCCAGAAGATCCTTGTGGCCAATCGCGGCGAGATCGCGATCCGTGCCTTCCGTGCGGCGTTCGAAGTGGGGGCGAGGACGGTCGCCGTCTTCCCGCACGAGGATCGCGGTTCCGTGCATCGGCTCAAAGCCGATGAGGCGTACGAGATCGGAGAACGGGGCCATCCGGTCCGCGCCTACCTCGACGTGGACGAGATCATCCGTGTGGCGCGCGAGTCCGGCGCCGATGCGATCTACCCCGGCTACGGATTCCTCTCCGAGAACCCCGAGCTGGCAGAGAAGGCGGCGGCGAACGGCATCGTCTTCATCGGGCCGCCGGCTGCGGTCCTCGAGATGGCAGGCAACAAGGTCGAGGCCAAGCGTCACGCCGTCGAGGCAGGCGTTCCGGTGCTGCGGTCCACCGAGGCATCCGACGACGTCGACGCGCTCCTCGCGCAGGCCGACGGGATCGGCTTTCCGCTTTTCGCCAAGGCCGTCGCCGGCGGTGGCGGACGCGGAATGCGCCGCGTCGAGACCAAGGCAGAACTGGCGCCCGCTCTCGCGGAGGCGATGAGAGAGGCCGCCAGCGCGTTCGGCGACGCACGCATGTTCCTCGAGCAGGCGGTCGTGCGTCCGCGTCACATCGAGGTCCAGGTGCTCGCCGACAAGACCGGGGAGACCGTGCACCTGTTCGAGCGCGACTGCTCGGTGCAGCGTCGTCACCAGAAGGTCGTCGAGATCGCTCCGGCTCCGAATCTGGACGAGGCGATCCGGCGGGACCTGCACGCCTATGCGACGGCATTCGCCCGGTCGATCGGCTACGAGAACGCCGGGACGGTGGAATTCCTGCTGGAGACGGCGGGAGAGCGTACCGGAGAGGTCGTCTTCATCGAGATGAACCCGCGCATCCAGGTCGAGCACACCGTGACCGAGGAGGTCACGGATGTCGACCTCGTGCAGACGCAGATGCGGATCGCGTCCGGTCAGACGCTGGCGCAACTGGGGCTCGTGCAGGACCGCATCCAGCTGCGCGGTGCCGCACTGCAGTGCCGCATCACGACCGAGGACCCCACGCAGGGCTTCCGCCCTGACACCGGCAAGATCACGACGTACCGCTCGCCCGGAGGCGCCGGCATCCGCCTGGACGGCGGCACGGTGCACCAGGGTGCGCAGATCAGCCCGCATTTCGATTCGATGCTGTCCAAGCTCACCTGCCGCGGGCGGGACTTCCCGGCCGCCGTCGCCCGTGCGCGCCGCGCGTTGGCCGAGTTCCGCATCCGCGGAGTGTCGACCAATATCCCGTTCCTGCAGGCGCTGCTCGAGGACGAGGCGTTCATCGCGGGCGACGTGAGCACCTCCTTCATCGACGAGCGCCCCGAGCTGCTCAAGGGACGCGTCTCGAAGGACCGCGGCACCAAGATCCTCAACTGGCTCGTCGACGTCACCGTCAACAAGCCCCACGGGTCGCACCCCGGCACGGCGGACCCGCGGACCAAGCTTCCGACGCTGGATCTCTCCACGACGCCCGTCGCCGGCTCGCGGCAGCGCCTGCTCGAGCTCGGTCCGGATGCCTTCGCCGCCGCGCTGCGTCAGCAGAAGGCGCTCGCGATCACCGACACGACGTTCCGGGATGCCCATCAGTCGCTGCTCGCGACGCGCGTCCGCACGCGCGATCTCGTCGCCGCAGCACCCTACCTGGCGCGTCTCACTCCTGGCCTGCTGTCGGTGGAGGCGTGGGGTGGAGCGACCTACGACGTCGCGCTGCGCTTCCTCGGCGAGGACCCGTGGGAGCGACTGGACAAGCTGAGGGAGGCCCTGCCCAACGTCGCGATCCAGATGCTGTTGCGCGGGCGCAACACTGTCGGCTACACCCCGTACCCGACCCCGGTCACGGATGCCTTCGTGCAGGAGGCCGCGACCAGCGGCGTCGACGTCTTCCGCATCTTCGATGCGCTCAACGACGTCGCGCAGATGCGCCCGGCGATCGACGCCGTGCGCGCGACGGGCACGACGGTCGCGGAAGTCGCGCTCTGCTACACCGGTGATCTGCTGAACCCGGCCGAGGACCTGTACACGCTCGACTACTACCTGCGCCTCGCCGAGCAGATCGTCGAATCCGGTGCCCACATCCTCGCGATCAAGGACATGGCCGGACTGCTGCGGCCGGCCGCAGCGGCGACCCTCGTCTCGGCGCTGCGTGAGCGCTTCGATCTCCCGGTCCACCTCCACACGCACGACACCCCTGGCGGCCAGCTGGCGACGCTGCTCGCGGCCAGCGCCGCCGGAGTGGATGCGGTGGATGCGGCATCCGCACCCCTGTCCGGGACGACGAGCCAGCCGTCGCTGTCGTCGCTCGTGGCCGCGCTCGTGCACACCGAGCGCGACAGCGGCATCGATCTCGCCGGCGTCAGTGACCTCGAGCCCTACTGGGAGGCGGTCCGTCGGACGTACGCGCCGTTCGAGTCCGGGCTCCCGGGCCCGACGGGACGCGTGTACCACCACGAGATCCCCGGCGGACAGCTGTCCAACCTGCGCCAGCAGGCCAAGGCGCTGGGGCTCGCCGATGACTTCGAACTCATCGAGGACATGTACGCCGCCGCCGACCGCATCCTCGGACGTGTGCCGAAGGTCACGCCGTCGTCGAAGGTGGTCGGCGACCTGGCGCTGCACCTCGCCGCCGTGAAGGCCGACCCTGCCGATTTCGAAGCTCACCCGGAGAAGTACGACGTTCCGGACTCGGTCGTCGGATTCATGGCCGGCGAGCTGGGCGACCTGCCCGGCGGCTGGCCGGAGCCGTTCCGGTCCAAGGTCCTCGCCGGACGCACCGTCCGCCCTGCCGTCGCCGAGATCACTCCGGAGGACGAGCAGGAGCTCGCGGGCTCCCGCGCGCAGCGGCGCGCACGTCTGAACCAGCTGCTCTTCCCGGCGCCGACGCGCGAGTTCACCCAGAAGCGCGAACTGTTCGGCGACGTCTCCGTGCTGGACACCAGCGACTACCTGTTCGGTCTCGTGCAGGGGCAGGAGCACCTCGTCGAGATCGATCGGGGCGTGCAGCTGTACGTGGGCCTCGAAGCGATCGGCGATGCGGACGAGCGGGGCATGCGGACCGTCATGACCACCCTGAACGGGCAGCTGCGGCCGGTGTTCGTGAGGGATCGGTCGATCACGGTCGAGATCCACGAGGTCGAGAAGGCCGATACGTCCAAGCCCGGTCAGGTGGCGGCTCCGTTCTCGGGTGTCGTGACGCTGAAGACCGAACAGGGCGCGACCGTCAGGGCCGGTGAACCGGTCGCTTCGATCGAGGCGATGAAGATGGAGGCGGCGATCACCGCTCCCGTCGACGGGGTGGTGGACCGCCTCGCGATCGCCCAGACCGCGCAGGTGGATGCCGGCGACCTTTTGGTCGTCATCCGCCCGTCCCAGTAACCTTGACCGGGCGTGCATGCTGCACGTCTGGGGAGTGAGACATGACCGCGAAGAACACCGACCGACCCGACGACGATGATTCGCTCGGGGTGCTGGACGACGCCGCGTCACTGGACACGGCCGGTATCGGCATCCTCGGTGGCAGCACCGCACAGGTGAGTCTGACGATCCCGAGGGGCGACGACGACGACCTTCTCGATGACGACGCGGTCGTCGACGGCGAGGTCGCTTCCGAGCTGATCATCGATCCCGCTCCCGAGCTGGAGCCCGCGTCCGCTGCCGACACGGTCGGACGCATCTTGGACGGCGGCATCGACATCGTCATCGAGATCCCGGCCGATGAGTTGCCGCCGGTCGTGGCTGCCGATGACGAGGATGCCGTGACCGCAGAGGTCGTGCTCGACGAAGACGAGCTGGCGGGCCAGGTCGCCGCACACGAGGCCGAGTCGGCCGCCGTCCCGGATGACGTCCTCGTCGAGCAGGATGCCGAGCTGTCGGCCGAGGACGTCGACGACGCCCAGGAGACAGAGGCTCAGGCGGAGGCCGACGCGGAGACTGCGGACGCAGCACCCGCAGAAGCCCCCGCGCTGGAGCCGGAGCCGGAGCAGGTCTTGCCTGCAGTGCCGGCGAAGCCCGTCAAGAAGCCGAAGCCGGTGAAGACCGCCAAGGCCAAGAGCGCCCCCGCTGCTCCCCGGATCGAGCCCGACTCGGCACCCGTCGCGGCGGCGCCGACACCGGCGGACGACTCGCACGAGCAGTCCGCGCAGCCCGCGCCGGCGCCCGTCGCGCCCGAGGACCCCGCCCCGCCGACGCCGGCGCCGGCACCCGTCGCGCGTTCCACGTCCGCCTGGGTCGCCACGGTCGAGCGTGCGGCAGCGGGTGACGCATCCGATCCCATCGAGGAACAGGACGAGACCGTGAGCACCGAGAAGGATTCCCGAGAGGCCCCCGCCGAGACATCGCTCGCGCCGCGCACCGCTGCGGCTCCGGCGAAGGCCGAGGTCGAACTGACCTCGAAGCGGCTGGGGGACCAGCTCGGACAGGCGTCACGCGAGTCGGCCGATCTGCTCACCGCCGACCGGCTGCTCGACCCGCATCAGGTCAGCAAGCCCGAGCCTGAGGGCGCCTGGAGCCACTTCCTGTACACCGTCTCCGGTCGACGCATCAACATCGGCGACGGCAAGAAGGCCAAGGCCCGCAAGGCGCTGTCCTCGAGGATCGCGGCACCCCTGAGCGGGGGCGCGCGCTTCGTGCCCGTGCTCTCGCGCAAGGGCGGCGTCGGCAAGACCACGATCACCGCGCTGCTCGGCATGGCTCTCGCCGATGCCAGGGACGACCGCGTGATCGCCGTGGACGCGAACCCGGATCGGGGCACTCTCGCCGAGCGCATCGTGCGTTCGCACACCAAGTCCGTGCGCGATCTGGTGCGCATCCACGACGAGGTACGCGGCTACCACGACATCTCGGCGATCGTCGCCCGTGACACCACACGCCTCGATGTACTGGCGTCCGACGCCGATCCGCGCATCGCGGACGCGTTCGGCGATGCCGACTACCGCGATGTCGCCGACGTCGCCGCGCACTACTACTCGCTGGTGCTCACCGACACGGGAACGGGCATCGTGCACTCCGTCATGGGGGCGACTCTCGAACTCGCCGACCAGCTCGTGATCGTGTCCGGTCTGAGCGTCGATGAGGCGCGTCTCGCCTCCGAGACACTCACCTGGCTCGAGACGAACGGCTACGCCGCGCAGGCGCGCGACGCGATCGTCGTGCTCAACCAGTCCACCCCCGGCAGCCCGCTGGTCCGGCTGAACGAGCTCGAATCGCACTTCGGCACGCGCGCTCGTCACGTGGTTCGGATGCCGTACGACCCTCAGATCGCCGGCGGCGGACCCATCGTGTACACGTCGCTGCAGCGCGAGACGCGACAGGCGGCCAGAGAGCTCGCCGCCCTCGTCGTCGAGGATCTGCGGGCGAGCGCCGCCTGATGTCCGTCCGCGAGATCCGTCTGTTCGGCGACCCCGTGCTGCGCACGGTGAGCGCTCCGATCGAGGCCGTCGACGACGGCATCCGCGCGCTGGTGGCCGACCTCGTCGACACCGTCGAGCTGCCGGGCAGGGCCGGCGTCGCAGCGAACCAGATCGGCGTCGCGCTTCGCGCGTTCAGCTACAACATCGACGGCGACATCGGCTACGTGCTCAACCCCGTGCTCGTCGAGGTGCGCGGCGAACCCGTGCCGACGGGGGAGGGCTGCCTGTCCGTTCCCGGCCTCTGGCATGATGCGCTGCGGCATCCGTGGGCGCGCGTCGAGGGCACCGATCTCGATGGCAACCCGGTCGTGCTCGAGGGCGATGGGCTGCTCGCCCAGGCGCTGCAGCACGAGACCGACCATCTCGACGGCATGGTGTACCTGTCCAGGCTCGCTCCCGAAACCCGCAAGATCGCGATGCGCGAGGTCCGCGAGAGCGACTGGTTCTGAGGGGGCCCGCTCGGCGAGCGGGCACGCCCTCAGCCGCCGATGGCGACGTTCGTGGTCTGCACCGGCTCGTCGTAGATCGCCGTGATCTCGTCGGCGAAGTCGGACATGATCACGTTCCGCTTGATCGACATCTTGGGCGTCAGATGCCCGGATGCCTCGGTCCATTCGGACTCGAGGATCGTGAACTTGCGGATGGACTCGGCACGCGAGACGCTGGCGTTCGCCACGTCGACCGCACGCTGGACCTCGGCGCGCACTGCGTCGTTCTTGGATGCTTCGGCGAGCGACATGGATCCGCTCAGGCCGTTGTTGGCGAGCCAGGTGGGCAGCATCTCCGGGTCGAGGGTGATGAGGGCCGAGATGAACGGCTTCTGGTCGCCGACCACGACGACCTGTCCCACGACCGGGTTGGCGCGGATCGGGTCCTCCAGGGCGGCCGGGGCGACGTTCTTGCCGCCGGCGGTGACGATGATCTCCTTCTTGCGGCCGGTGATCGTGAGGAACCCGTCGCTGTCGAACGAGCCGATGTCGCCGGTGCGGAACCAGCCGTCGTGGAACGCGGCGGCGGTGGCCTCCGGGTTGTTCCAGTACTCCTTGAAGACGTTGACGCCCTTGACCTCGATCTCGCCGTCCTCGGCGAGGCGCACGCTGACTCCCGGCAGTGCAGGACCGACTGTGCCGATCTTAGACTTGTCGGCCTGGTTGACGGTCGCGGGCGCGGTCGTCTCGGTCAGACCGTAGCCCTCGAGGATCACGACGCCGAGGCTGTGGAAGAAGTGTCCGAGGCGCGCGCCGAGGGGCGCGGAGCCGGAGATCGCGTAGGCGATGTTGCCGCCCATGGCCGCGCGCAGCTTCGAGTAGACGAGCTTGTCGAACAGGGCGAACTTGATCTTCAGGCCGAGTGGGATCTTGCGCCCCTCCTCCACGAGCCGGGAGTGCTCGATCGCGGCTGCCGCTGCGGCGTGGAAGATCTTCCCCTTGCCGCCGGCCTCGGCCTTCTGCTCGGCGGAGTTGTAGACCTTCTCGAACACACGGGGAACGGCGAGCAGGAAGGTCGGTTTGAAGGAGCCCAGCGCCGGCAGCAGCTGCTTCGTGTCCGGCTGGTGACCGGTGCGCACACCGGCGTGGATGTTGAGGATCGAGATGAATCGGGCGAACACGTGCGCCGTCGTGATGAACAGCACGGTCGAGGCACCGGGCATCGAGAGAACAGCATCCAGCGAGGTGGACGAGTTGCGCGTCAGCTCGACGAAGTTGCTGTGCGTCAGCACGCATCCCTTCGGGCGGCCGGTCGATCCTGATGTGTAGATGAGGGTCGCGATGTCGCTGCCGACGGCGAGCTGGCGACGGCGCTCGATCTCCGCATCCTCGATCGATGCGCCCTGCGCCGTGAGCGTGTCGATGGCGCCCAGATGCAGCTGCCAGACATCGCGGATCAGCGGCAGGTCGCCGCGAACCTCGTCGAAGCGCTGGAAGTGATCCGTCGACTCCACGATGAGCGCGACGGCGCCGGAGTCTTCGAGGATCCACTGGATCTGCGCGGGGGAGCTGGTCTCGTACACCGGAACCATGACGGCACCGGCGTAGAAAAGCGCGAAATCGACCAGCGTCCACTCGTACGTGGTGCGGGCGATGAAGCCCACCTTGTCGCCCGGCTGGACGCCGCCGGCGGCGAAGCCCTTGGCCAGCGCGACCACGGCCGTCTGGAAGTCCGCGGCACTGATGTCGCGCCATCCGTCGCCCTGCGGGACCGAGAACAGGGCAAGATTCGGCGTCGACTTCACCCGCTCGACGAGCAGGTCGGCGATGTTGGCATCGGGATCGGCGGGGACGATTGCGGGAACATCGAACTGGACCACGGCAGCTCCTTCGGTACCGGTCGGGCACGGGCGTGCAACGAGTCTAAGGCATGGGATTCAGTCGCAGGGATTCTGGTACTGCGTCGCATCGATTCGGTGGGCGCTAGACTTCACCTCGATGTTCTACTGGCTGATGAAGTATGTCGCGATCGGCCCCATCGTCAAGGCGATCTTCCGCCCCTGGATCGTGGGCCGACGCAACGTGCCGACGACGGGTGCGGCGATCCTCGCCAGCAACCATCTCTCGTTCGCCGATTCCATCTTTCTGCCGCTGATGATCGACAGGAAGATGTCGTTCCTCGCCAAGAGCGACTACTTCACCGGGCGGGGGATCAAGGGCTGGTCGACCCGGTTCTTCATGAAGGCCACGGGTCAGATCCCGATCGATCGCTCCGGCGGCAAGGCGTCGGAGGCTTCGCTCAACACCGGCCTGCAGGTCCTCGGGCGCGGCGACCTGCTCGGCATCTATCCGGAGGGGACGCGCAGCCCTGATGGCACGCTCTATCGCGGACGCACGGGCATCGCGCGCATGGCGCTGGAGGCCAAGGTCCCGGTGATCCCGGTGGTCATGGTCGACACCGACACGGCGATGCCGATCGGGCAGCGGCTGCCGAACATCGTGCGCATCGGGATCGTCATCGGCGAACCTCTGGATTTCTCCCGATATGCGGGCATGGAGAACGATCGCTACATCCTGCGCTCCGTCACGGACGAGATCATGATCGCGCTGCAGCGCCTCGGCGAACAGCACTACGACGACGTGTACGCGTCCACCGTCAAGGACCGGATGCCGCCCGGCGTCACACGGCGCTCCTGAGGCATCTCAGGGTGTTCGCGCCCCAGTAAGCTGGGAGCCATGTCGAACCCGCATGACGCCGCACTCGACGCCTGGCGAGCACTCCCGATCAAGCAGCAGCCGCAGTGGCCGGATGCCGACCGGGTGGCCGAGGTCTCCCGCCAGATCGCGGCGCTTCCGCCGCTGGTCTTCGCCGGCGAGGTGGACAACCTGCGTGATCGGCTGGCACGCGCGGCCTCAGGGCAGGCCTTCCTGCTGCAGGGCGGCGACTGCGCCGAGACGTTCGCCGGAGCGACGGCCGAGCAGATCCGCAATCGCATCAAGACGGTGCTGCAGATGGCAGTCGTGCTCACCTACGGCGCCTCCATGCCGGTCGTGAAGATGGGCCGCATGGCTGGGCAGTTCGCCAAGCCGCGCTCCAGCGACTCCGAGACCCGCGGCGACGTCACGCTTCCCGCGTACCGGGGCGACATCGTCAACGGGTACGACTTCACCGAGGCATCCCGAACGGCCGACCCCGGTCGTCTGCTGCAGGGGTACCACACCGCGGCATCCACTCTGAATCTCATCCGCGCGTTCACGCAGGGAGGTTTCGCCGATCTGCGCGAAGTGCACTCCTGGAACAAGGGCTTCGCGCAGAACCCCGCCAACCAGCGCTACGAGCGGATGGCGGGCGAGATCGATCGCGCCATCAAGTTCATGGAGGCGGCCGGCGCGGACTTCGACGAGCTCAAGCGCGTCGAGTTCTTCACCGGCCACGAGGGCCTGCTCATGGACTACGAGCGCCCGATGACCCGGATCGATTCGCGTACCGACACCCCGTACAACACCTCGGCACACTTCCTCTGGGTGGGGGAGCGCACGCGCGAGCTCGACGGCGCGCACATCGACTACTTCTCGAAGATCCGCAACCCCATCGGAGTGAAGCTCGGCCCGACCACGACGCCGGAGACAGCGCTTGCGCTGATCGACAAGCTCGATCCGGAGCGCGAGCCCGGCCGGCTCACGTTCATCACGCGCATGGGCGCAGGCAAGATCCGCGACGCGCTTCCGCCGCTGCTGCAGGCCGTGAAGGATGCCGGGGCCACGCCGCTCTGGGTCACCGACCCCATGCACGGCAACGGCATCACGACGCCGACCGGGTACAAGACGCGTCGGTTCGACGACGTCGTCGACGAGGTCCGCGGCTTCTTCGAGGCGCATCGTGCGGTCGGCACGTTCCCCGGCGGCATCCATGTCGAGCTGACCGGTGACGACGTCACCGAGTGCCTCGGCGGGTCGGAGCACATCGACGAGGCCGACCTCGCGACGCGCTACGAGTCGCTGTGCGACCCGCGGCTGAACCACATGCAGAGCCTCGAGCTGGCGTTCCTCGTGGCCGAGGAGCTCGAGAAGCGCTGAGCCGGGCCGGAGTCCTGGCTCACTCCGCGGAGCGCAGCTCCGCGAGGATCGTGGCGTGCCGGAGCAGGAACGCGCGCTCGTCGAGCTTCTTGCGTCGCAGCCAGCCAGTGACCTCGCTGTTGTGCTTGCTCGCGTTGCAGGAGGCGCACGCGGGGACGACGTTCTCGACGGTGTAGCGACCGCCGCGCGAGACGGGCTGAACGCAGTCGCGCTGCAGGGCGAGCCCGGTCGCCTGACAGTAGGCGCATCCTCCCCAGGCGGCGCGGAGATCGCCCCACTGCTGCGCGGTCAGATCGTTGTCCACGCGGGCGAGACGTCCTTTTCGTCGCTTCGCGTAGCGTGCGCGCGAGGCGGCGGAAGAGCGAGGGAACGCGCGGCGGGCGCGCTCCGCGCTCACTGGCGGACGTCGATCGAGATCGTCACCGTCGTACCGGAGCGCTCCATGGAACCCGCCTCGGGGTCCTGCGTCTGCACCTCGGTGAGACCGTCCTGCGCGATGTTCCAGGGGAAGACGATTCCGGCGACGTCGAACCCGGCATCCTGGAGCGTCTGCGATGCCTCGTCGCGGGTCATGCCGACGACATCCGGCACCTCGAACAGCTGCGGCCCCTTGGAGACCACGAGCGACGTGGAATCCCCAGGGCGCCAGTTGCCGCTGGGATCGCGTTCGGCCATCGACAGGACGATGCCCGCCTCGACGGTCTCGCTGTACTCCTCGGTCTGCTCGGTGACCGAGATCCCCTTCTCATCGAGAGCGGCGACGGCATCGTCCGCGGACATGCCCACGACGTCCGGAAGCGCCCCCAAAGACACGTAGAGCTCGACGGTGTCGTCCTCGAGGATCTCGCAGCCATCGCCGCACTGATAGGTGTCACCTCCGGCGCGCGGCGTGACGTACGCGTTGATGACGACCTCGGCGTCGGCGGACGAGTACAGCTCGAGTGTCTCTTCCTGCGCATTGACGTTCACGGAGGCGAGGTAGTCCCTGGCCTCCTGCTCCGTCCGCCCGTTCAGCGGCTCCAGAGTGTGCGAGGCGGGGCCATCCGAGATGTACACCGTCACCTCCGCGTTCTTCTCCAGCCGCTCGCCCGGTGTCGGATGCGTGCGGATCGCGAGCCCCGCATCGACGTCGATCGCGTTCTCGTGCGCTTCGACCGCGATCAGGTCGTTCTCGGCGAGGGTCGCCTGGGCCTCGGCAAAGGTCTGTTCGGCCACGTCGGGGACGGCGACGAGCGAGCCAGGCCCGGAGCCGAACCACCAGCCCACGCCGCCTGCGACGGTCGCGAGCAGGAGCACGAGGGCGAGCAGGAACGCGCCGCGCGCACGGCGGCGCGATGTGCGGCGGCGCAGCAGCGTCGCATTGTCGACGGGCTGATCTACCGGGCCGGTGGGGTCCGCGATCACGGCCGTTCCCGGTAGGACCTTCGTGACCTCGCCGGATTCGAGCTGCGAGCGCGCCGGGGGAGAGGTCGCGGCTGCCACCTGAGGGGCGATGCCGAGCTGCTTCTCGATCTCGCGGAGGCGGTTGAGCATCGCCTGCGCGTCGTCAGGACGCTCCTGCGGGGAGCGCTCGGTCGCCCACAGCACCAGCTCGTCGAGGGGCTCGGGGACAGAAGGGTTGCGCACGCTCGGGCGGGGCACCGACTCGGTCGCGTGCTGGAACGCGATCTGCATCGGCTGCTCGCCCTTGTACGGCTGCTCTCCCGTGAGCATCTCGTAGAGCATGATGCCGAGCGCGTAGATGTCGCTGCGGGCGTCGGCCGTGCCGCGGGTGACGAGTTCGGGGGCGAGGTAGGCGATCGTTCCCAGCAGCTGCGCACCCGTGGCGGTGTTCGCCGTCGTGGCGCGGGCCAGTCCGAAGTCGCCGATCTTGATCCGGCCGTCCTCGGCGAGCAGGACGTTCTCCGGTTTCACGTCGCGGTGCACGATTCCGCCGCGGTGCGCGGCAGAGAGGCCGGACAGCACAGCATCCATGATCGTGATCGTCTGCGGGATGGTCAGTCGTCTCTGCTCGCGCATGAGCTCGCGCAGCGTGATACCGGGCAGGTACTCCATGACGAGGTAGGCGAGTTCGCCGTCCTGGCCCTGATCGAACACGTTGACCACGTGCGGATCGGCGAGACGCGCTGCCGACCTGGCCTCCTGGATGAAACGGCTCTGGAAGTTCGAGTCGTCGCTGAGGTGCGCGTGCATGACCTTGAGCGCGACGCGTCGCTCGAGCCGCAGATCGGTAGCGACGTACACGGTCGCCATGCCGCCGCGGGCGATCCGAGCCCGCACGCGATAGCGACCGTCGACAAGCCGCCCGATGAGAGGGTCGGCCTGCTGATTCGTCGTCACGAAGAAAGTCTACGGAGAACAGGCTGAAAGCCCCGGCAACGGCTCACCCCTGCGACCATCTCGGCGCGGGATTCCGCCGTCACCCGAGCTGGGCGAGCCACCCGTGAGCCGCCTGCTCCCACTGGCCGTAGCGCTCGGGGAAGGCGGACTTCTGGACGGTCTGCGCTGCGTCCGTGAAGCGCATGGATTCCCACCCGCCGACGTCGAGGAGCCCGTGCGTCATGGTGCCGTCCGGATTGGTCGTCCCGGTGTAGAACGCCCGGATCGCATAGTCGCGGTGGCCGATCTGCTCCGGCGTTCCCCACCCGGTGCTCGGCCGCTGCTGGAAAAGGCCGATCGAGTCGCGGTCGCCCCAGTCGAGGTTGCGCATGCCGGATTCCACCATGCTCGTCGCGAGGGCGATGGCGATGCCGCGATCCGAGACGCCGAGCTCGCGCCCGATGCCGATGATCATGAGCGCGTTCTCCGTCTGCGGAGCGTTGAGCACCGCGGACTTGGGGCCGACATCGGTGGCCGCGGTCTCCTGCTTGCCGGGGATCGCGATCTTCTGACCGGGGTAGATGATCGACGACCCTGAGAGTCCGTTCGCCGCGAAGATCGCGCTGATGGTCGTCGCGTACGTGGTCGCGATGCTCGTGATGGTGTCGCCCGCGGCGACGGTGTGCGTCGTGGCGGTGTTCGATGCCGGCGCAGGAGTCGCTGCCGGCGCAGGCGCCGGAGTCGATGCGGCAGCGCCGGCGACCCGGATCTGCTGCCCGGGGTAGATGATCGAGGCGCGTGACAGTCCGTTGGCCGCCAGCACGGCGTCGATCGTCGAGCCGTACTTCGCCGCGATGCGCGAGATCGTGTCGCCCGCGACCACAGTGTGCGTCTGCGCAGAAGGTGCTGCTGGCGTGGGAGCGGCCGGTGCGGTGCGGGCCGAGGAGGAAGCGGGCACGAGGCGCAGCACCTGCCCGGGGCGGATCATCGCGTCCGCACCCAGACCGTTCCAGGCCACGAGGTCGGCGGAGCGCAACCCGTAGGTCCGGGTGATCGCCCAGACCGTGTCGCCGCTCTGCACAGTGTGCGTCGAGGGCGTGGAAGCCGCGGCGGGCAGCGTGCGCGTGCTGAACGCGTGGACACGCTCGACCGCTCCGGTGTCGACGTCGGATGCCGAGGCCGGCGCGGCCGCGAAGGCGCCAGACAACGTGCTGAGAATGGCAGCCGGAATCCCCACCTGGAGGTGGCGGATGCGTCGGCGCATGGTCTGCTGGCTCACGGTGGGACCCCTTTGATCGCCCATCCACGCTGACACGGATGTATACGGAAGTCAACAGAAGTGACGAATGGGACACATGTGACTGCTGTGACGACATGCGCCTGTCAGCCGGAGGTGAGATAGTGAACAACGTGTCTGAGACTGTCCCCGCATCGACCCCCACCGACTGGCTGACCCTGCCCGATCTCGTCGAGGTGCTCGACGAATCGCAGAGCCGTGTGCGCCGCCTGATCGACGACCACTACCTGATCGCATCGAAGCGCAGCGGCGTACTCGCCGTGCCGGCGGTCTTCATCGTCGACGGGCACCCGCTTTCGTCGCTGCGCGGCACCATCATCGCTCTGCAGGATGCTGGGCTCACGGACGACGAGGCCATCGACTGGATGCTCGCGGAGGATGACACGCTGGGCCGCGCGCCGATCGCGGCGCTGCTCGCCGGTCACAAGAGCGAGGTCAGGCGCGTCGCGCGCACCCTGGCCTGACCAGCCCGGTCGGGCAGGTCAGGCGACGCGTGCCGTCGCCGCCCTGGCGAGATCGCGCAGCTGACCGACGGCCGCGTTGTCGAGCCGGGCTCCGGTGAGCGCGCGGTCGGCGGTCTTCGCATAGTCCGTGATGAGCTCCTCGACCCGATCGAGCGCTCCGCTCTCACGCACGGTGGCCTGCAGTGCCGCGATCTGCGCCTCGTCCAGTCCGTCGTCGCCCAACATCTCGTCCAGTACGGTGCGCGCCGGCGCCGCGAGGCGCTCACGGGTGAACGCGATGAGCACCGTGCGCTTGCCCTCGCGCAGGTCATCGCCGCTGGGTTTGCCAGTCACGGCTGCGTCGCCGAACACGCCGAGGACATCGTCGCGCAGCTGGAAAGCCATGCCGACCGGCATCCCGAAGCCGTCCAGGGCATTCAGCTGCTGGGCATCCGCTCCGGCGAGCAGAGCGCCGAGTCGCAGCGGCTGCGCGACGCTGTACCGCGCTGACTTGAACGAGATGACCCGGAGCGCGCGCTCCGCATGCTCCTCGAGCGGGTTGACGCTCCAGGCCGACTCCTCGGCGATGTCGAGGAACTGGCCGGTCGTCACGTCGCGGCGCATGCGCGCGTACTCGGCCCGGACGGCCGGCGCGTTCGGCAGGTCCCGCAGGGCGTCCTCGAGCAGATCGTCGCTCCACGCGACCAGCAGGTCGCCCAGCAGCACGGCGCCGGAGCGTCCGAAGCCCTCGGCGTCCCCGCTCCAGCCGGCCCCGCGGTGCTCCGCCTCGAGGGAGCGGTGGGCGGCAGGGCGCCCGCGTCTGGTGTCCGAGTTGTCGATCAGATCGTCGTGGACGAGCGCCGCGGCCTGGAACACCTCGAGCGCGGCGCACAGCAGCCACAGCGATTCGGGCTCGGCGGCGGTGCGATCCGATGCGCGTGCGACCGCCGTCCATCCGGCGTGGCAGAACCGTGCTCTGAGGCGTTTGCCGCCAGACAGCGTCGCAGCGGCGGCGTCGATGAACCGTCGTCCGTCGTGGCCGTAGGCAACGGATTCCGCGCGCATGCGATCCAGGAACTGGTCGAGTGCACTGGCGATGGCGTCGGCAACCGGAGAAGGGGAGGGCACTGGTCCAGCCTACGGCGCTGAGACGCGACTCCTCTCAGCCGATATCTAGCCTCGGAGGCCCGTGCACGAGTAGACTGAAGCACACGAAACCCGAGGGGGACGGAATGCCACTGTCCGAACAGGAGCAGCGTCTGCTCGACGAGATGGAACGCCATCTCCTCCAGAACGACGCCGATGTCGTCAGCGCGCCATCGGGCGATCGCGTTCTGAGCTATCGGAACCTCGTCTACGGGGCGGTTCTACTGCTCGTGGGCATCGGCGCACTCGTGGTCGGCGTGGCTCTCGCCAGCGACCTCGGCGGGTTCGCGATCGCCATCGGCGTGGTGGGCTTCATCGCGATGCTCGGCGGGGTGATGCTCGCCGTGACTCCGATCCGCCGCGCCGGCGGCTCCCTTCCCAAGCCCCCCCGCGACAAGGGTGCGCCCACGTCGTCGGCGGGTTTCATGGACCGCATGAACGATCGATGGGATCGCCGCCAAGAAGGTCGCTGACCCGCTGACCCCACTTCTCTCCACTTCGAGAACCCGGATGCCCTGAGCATCCGGGTTCTTCTCGTTTCCGGGTGGGCGGCCTCCCCGTGGCCCCACTTGCCCTCCACTGACGCTCCACTTCACTCCACGCACTGAGACCCGCGTCTTTCCGCGGATCTCTTCGGCGTTCGCTGGGGCAATGGGCCTCGCCATGCCCTTATCGACGGGATTCATCGTAGGAAAGTGGAGCAAAGTGGAGTAAAGTGGGGTATACCTCGAGTTGGCCGGGCGAAGAGGGGGGTGAAGGCCGATGTTGCTGGGGACGCACTCACCGAAGCTCGACGACAAGGGCCGAGTCATCCTGCCCGCCAAGTTCCGCGAGGATCTCGCCGGCGGCATCGTCGTCACCCGCGGGCAGGAGCGCTGCCTCTACGTCTTCAGCACGGCCGAGTTCGAGGAGCTGCACGAGCGGATCCGTCAGGCACCGCTCAGCAACAAGCAGGCCCGCGACTTCCTGCGCATGTTCCTGTCCGGAGCGAGCGCGGAGATGCCGGACAGCCAGAACCGCATCACCATCCCGGCGCACCTGCGTCAGTACGCAGGGCTCGAGAAGGAGCTCGTCGTGACGGGTGTCGGCGCACATGCCGAGATCTGGGATGCCGCGGCCTGGAACACCTACCTCGAAGGAAACGAGGAATCGTACGCAGAACTGGAACAGGAGGTGATTCCGGGATTGTTCTGACCTCGACTGTGATGCCCCGCCGCTCCCGCCCCGACACACTTCCCCGGTGCCGGGTCGTGAAGCGGAGGGGGATCAGGGTCGCAGGTCTCCCGAAGACATCATGAGCATCCGAGACATTCACACCCCGGTCCTCCTCGAGCGCTGCATCGAGTTGCTCGCTCCGGCGCTGCAGCACGACGGCGCCGTCCTGGTGGACGCCACCCTCGGCATGGGCGGGCACGCCGAGGCCTTCCTCGAGCGGTTCGAGAACATCCGCCTGATCGGCCTCGACCGCGACACCGATGCGCTGCGCATCGCTTCGGAGCGGCTCGCCCGCTTCGGCGGACGCGTCACGTTCGTGCACTCGGTGTACGACGAGATCGGACTGCACGCGCAGGGTGCTGACGGCATCCTGTTCGATCTCGGTGTCTCCTCGCTCCAGCTCGACGAGGCGGAGCGCGGCTTCGCCTACTCCAAGGACGCTCCGCTGGACATGCGGATGGACCAGACCAAGGGCACCACGGCGGCAGACGTCCTGGCGACCTACAGCGAAGGGAACCTGCGGCGCATCTTCGAACGCTACGGGGAGGAGAAACTGGCCGGCCGCTACGCCCGTTTCATCGTTCAGGCGCGTCAGCAGACGCCGCTCGAGCGGTCCGGTCAACTCGTCGATCTGCTCATCGAGGCCACCCCGGCCGCCGCGCAGCGCGCCGGCCACCCGGCCAAGCGGGTCTTCCAGGCACTGCGGATCGAGGTCAACTCCGAGCTCAGCGTCCTCGCCGACGCGATTCCTTCGGCCATGGACGCGCTGAACATCGGCGGACGCATCGTCGTCATGTCGTACCAGTCGCTGGAGGACCGCCTGATCAAGCAGGCGTTCGCCGCGGCATCCGCATCGACGGCCCCGGCCGGTCTGCCGGTCGAGCTTCCGGAGCACGCCCCGCGCTTCCGGATGCTCACCAAGGGCGCCGAGCTCGCGGGAGACGAAGAACGAGCGCGCAATCCGCGTGCGATCCCGGTGCGGCTGCGCGCCGCCGAGAAGCTGAGGGAGCGGTCATGAGTGCCGAAGCAACCGCCCGCCTGCGGCCGACTCCGCAGGCTCCGGTGCGTGAGGAGCGAGGACGCAGCCTCCGCCCCGTCGAACACGCGGTGCCGCGTCGCCGTCCGAAGCTCGTGTACGCCCTGACGGCGCTGGCCGGCGCGCTCGTGATCGGCGCCGCGCAGATGGGCCTCACGCTGGCGACGACGCATGACTCGTTCGTCGTGGCCGATCTGAAGAGCCAGCAGCGCGCGCTCGGCCTCGAGACCCAGGCGCTCGAGGAGCAGCTCGCCGGATCGAACTCGCCGCAGGCGCTCGCAAGCAAGGCGAGTGAGCTGGGCATGGTCGTCGCCGGGACCGCGTCGTACCTGCGCCTCAGCGACGGCATGGTCGTCGGCGCCGGATCCGCGGCGGACTGGTCGTCGACCGTCAATCCGAACGGATCGGGCTCCGTCGCCAACTCGCTGCTCGAGGAGCGCGCCGCCGTCGCAGCGACAGCCGCCGCATCCGAGGAGGCGGCCGAGACTGCCGAGACGGCCCCCACGGAGAACGCCGTCGTCGAGGCGGAATCCGACACGCCGCCCGCCCTGACCGACGGGCTGCCGACACCGAGCACACACTGAGACCGGAGACATGATGACGACGCGCGCAACCCGTGGTCCCCGGCGACGTACCGTCGTCGCACTCGCCGTGGTCCTCATCGTCCTCACCGCGTTCGTCATCCGCCTGGTCGACATCCAGGTGGTCTCGGCCGATGATCACGTCTCGGATTCGCTCGAAGTCGGAAACCTCGGCTCAACGACCGCCATCGCGGGCAATCGCGGCAGCATCGTCGATGCGGACGGCACCGTCCTCGCCGCGAGCACGCTCGTGTACGACGCCCAGCTAGATCCCTTCCTCATCGACAAGCTCGAGAACGACGAGAAGAACCCGCCGGAGGTCCCGTGGGCCGAAGCATCCGAGAAGATCGCCGCGATCACCGGGCAGAACGTCGATGACGTGCGCGCGCTGGTCTCGGATGCTCTGGCGAAGGATCCGGAGAGCCGCTATGCGCAGCTCAAGCGCGGCCTGAACACGGAGCAGTACCTTCAGCTGCGTGAAATCGGCGTGTCGACATACCTGTACATGGCGCCGCGCAGCGTCCGCGTCTACCCGAACGGCGCGGTCGCGGGCACGATGGTCGGCTTCCTCAACGGCGACGGCGAAGGTCAGTACGGCGTCGAGCGGATGGCCGGCGAGTGCCTGGCGCCGACCGACGGATCGCAGACCTACCGCAAGGGCAAGGACGGCGTCGTCATCCCCGGCAGTGAGACCACGACGGATGCCATCGACGGCGGAACGGTTCAGCTCACGCTCAACAGCGACCTGAACTGGTATCTGCAGCAGATGGTCGCCGAAGAGGCGCAGCGCCAGGGTGCTCAGAGCGCGACCGTCACGGTCGTCGAGGTGAAGACCGGCAAGATCCGCGCGGCCGCTGAGTGGCCGTCGGTCGACCCCAACAACGTCGACGGCACTCCCAGCGGCTACTGGACGTCGCAGATCTTCTCGAAGACCTTCGAGCCCGGGTCCACGTTCAAGGCAGTGACGGCGGCTACGATCATCGATCAGGGCGTGGCGGACTGGTCGACGGGGGTCACGGCGGAGAGCCGTGAGTACTTCCCGAACGGCGCCGAGATCAACGATCCGTTCTCGCACCCGAAGTACAACTACACGCTGGCCGGCGCCCTCATCGACTCCTCGAACGTCGCGCTGTCGAAGTACGGCGAGATGGTCTCGGCGGAAGTGCGGCACGACTATCTGGCGAAGTTCGGCGTGGGGCAGAAGACGAGCATCGGCCTGTACGGCGAGGAGCCGGGTACCCTCCACCCCGCGAGCGAATGGGACAACCAGTCGCTGTACACGACGACATTCGGCCAGCACTTCACGATCACCGCGGCGCAGCTCGCGAGCACATACCAGACCTTCGCGAACGACGGCGAGCGGATCGACCTGTCGCTCATCGAATCGTGCACGCAGGCCGACGGCACCGTCGTCGAAGCGGACGCGCCCGAGCACGAGCAGGTCATCGAGGCGAGCACCGCGGCACAGGTGCAGCGCATGCTGGAGAACGTCGCCGTTCAGGGCGGACTGGCCGAGCGCATCGAGGTTCCCGGCTACCGGATCGCGACCAAGACCGGTACCGCGCAGACCCCGGACGGTCACGGCGGATACAAGAGCGGGCTCTACGACGTGAGCATCGTGGGATACGCGCCGGCCGAGGACCCTGAGTACGTCGTCGTGGTCACGATGGACGAGCCGACTAAGCTGAGGACGTCTGCTGCCACCGCCACAGCCTTCCAGAAGGCGATGACGCAGGTGCTCAAGACCTACCGGGTGAAGCCGTCCACGGAACCGATGGACGAGCTTCTCCCCAAGTTCAACTAAGCCGGCTCACCGCCGCGCGTGGAGAAGTCATGATCGCCCTGTCGCTCACCGAGATCGCCGCTGTCCTGAAGGGGGAGCTGCGCCTGTTCGGCGACCACACGGCCGACACCGTCGTGGACGGCATCGTCGACACCGACTCCCGTCAGATGGGGTCGGGCACGATCTTCGTCGCCAAGCCGGGCGCCACGACGGACGGGCACGCCTTCGTCGGTCAAGCGGCCGACCGCGGCGCCGCCCTGGCGATCGTCGAGCATCCCGTCGATGCTCCGATCAGCCAGATCGTGGTGCCGGACGCCGTTGGCGCTCTCGCTGACCTGGCTCGGGAGGTCGTCGCACGGGTCCGGGCACTCGGCGGTCTGCGGATCGTCGGGATCACGGGGTCCAACGGCAAGACCACGACGAAGAACATGCTCGCGCGCATCCTCGAGGCCGAGGGCGAGACCGTTGCGCCGATCAACTCGTACAACAACGAGGTCGGCGCCCCCGTCACGATGCTCCGCGTCACGACCGCGACCCGCTTCCTCGTCAGCGAGTTCGGTGCCAGCGCACCCGGCCGCATCGCTCATCTCGCTGGCCTCGTCGAGCCCGATCTGTCGATCGTCCTGATGGTCGGCATGGCGCACGCCGGCGGCTTCGGTGGCATCGAAGAGACGGCCAAGGCCAAGGCAGAGCTCGTCACGGCGACCCGCCAGGGCGGAACCACCGTGCTCAACCTCGACGACCCGCGCGTCGCGGCCATGCGGTCTGCGGCCGAGGAACGCGGGATCTCCGTGATCGGGTTCGGGCAGTCGCCCTCCGCCGACGTGCGCGCGAGTGGCGTCGAGGTCTCGGCATCCGGCACACGCTGCGTCATCGAGGTCGACGGCGAGCAGGCCCACCCGCTGGCTCTTCAGGTCCTCGGTGCGCATCACGTTTCTAACGCCCTCGCTGCGATCGCCGCAGCCAGAGCGCTCGGGGTGCCGACCGCAACCGCGATCGAGCGTCTGCAGACGCTCGAGATCGCGGAGCGCTGGCGCATGCAGCCGATGGGCAACGACGACGTCCGCATCATCAACGACGCGTACAACGCCAGCCCGGACTCGATGGCCGCTGCCCTGCGCACACTGGCGCAGATCACCGGCCCCGACGAGCGCACGGTCGCCGTCCTCGGCGCCATGACGGAACTGGGCGAGGACGCGGGGGAGGAGCACGACCGGGTCGGGCTGCTCGCCGTGCGCCTCAACATCCAGCGCATCGTCGTGGTGGGTCCGGAGGCGCGGCGGCTCTACATCTCGGCCATCGGCGAGGGGTCCTGGGACAGCGAGGCCGTGCACCTCCCCGACCAGGACGCCGCCTTCGAGTACCTGAAGAACGAGTTGCGCACGGGGGACCGCGTGCTCGTGAAGTCATCCAATTCCGTAGGGCTCCGGCACCTCGGTGATCGTCTGGGAGAATTGTTCTCGTGAGGTCCCTGCTTATGGCGGCGGCGATATCGCTCGCCTTCACACTCTTTCTGACTCCGGTCTTTCTGCGTCTGTTCCGCAAGTGGGGCTGGGGGCAGGTGATCCGCACCCCCGACGCGATCGAGAACCCGAGCCACGAGGCCAAGCGCGGCACCCCGACGATGGGCGGCGTGATCTTCATTGTCGGCACGATCGTGGGCTATTTCACCGGCATCTACGCCGGCGGCAGCGAGCCGACGCTCTCGGCGATGCTCGTGCTCTGGCTCATGGTCGGCTTCGGCGCCGTCGGCTTCATCGACGACTTCATGAAGGTGCGCTCTCAGCGCAGCCTCGGCCTCTCCGGCTGGCGCAAGGTGGTCGGCCAGCTGCTGGTGATGATCCCGTTCGGCATCCTCGCGCTGAACTTCCCGAACGAGCTCGGCAACACCCCCGCCAGCGGATACGTCTCCCTGTTCCGCGATATCCCGTGGCTGAACCTCATGGCTGGAGGCCTGGTCCTCGGCTGGGCGCTCTACCTGATCTGGATCTCGGTGATCGGCGTCGCCACCTCCAACAGCGTCAACCTCACCGACGGACTGGACGGCCTCGCCGCCGGTGCCGGCGTGTTCGTCGTCGGCGCCTACAGCCTGATCGCCTTCTGGCAGTTCAAGCAGGTCTGCGGCGAGGGTGTCGATCCGTCCGTGGTGTCCGCCTGCTACGAGGTGCGCGACCCGTTCAGCCTCGCGATCGTCGGCGCGTCCTTCGCCGCCGGACTCATCGGCTTCCTCTGGTGGAACGCGCCGAAGGCCAAGGTCTTCATGGGCGACGTCGGATCCATGGCCATCGGCGGCGTCATCACCGCCATGGCGATCCTCAGCCGCACCGAGCTGCTGCTGTTCGTGATCGCCGGCGTCTTCGTGCTGTCGTCCGGGTCCGTGATCCTGCAGCGCGCCTACTTCAAGATCACCCGCGGCAAGCGCCTGTTCCTGATGAGCCCGTTCCACCACCACCTCGAGATGCGCGGCTGGCCCGAGGTCACGATCGTCGTGCGGCTCTGGATCATCGCCGGACTCCTCGCGGTCTCGGCCGTCGGTCTGTTCTACGTCGAGTGGCTGAGCCAGGTCCATGACTGACGCCCGCCTGGACGCGCTGACCAGCTGGCATGCCGACTGGAAGGGCCTGCGCGTCGCGGTGCTCGGGCTGTCGGTCACCGGGTTCTCCGTCGCAGACACGCTCACCGAGCTCGGCGCCGACGTCCTGGTGCTCTCCGAGAGCGCGAGCGAGGAGTACGAGCGTCTCGTGCCGGTCATCGGTGCAGCGCTGGAGATCGGACCGCTCTCCGACGTTCCCGAGGCGCTGCGTGCGTTCGACCCCGAGGTCGTCATCGCTTCCCCGGGGTTCTCGCCGTTCCACCCCGTGATCCGGTGGACGCAGGAGACCGGCATCGCCCTCTGGGGCGACGTCGAGCTCGCGTGGCGCGTGCGCGACAAGGTCGTCCGCCCCGATGGCTCACCGGCCGACTGGGTCCTCATCACAGGAACGAACGGCAAGACGACTACGACGCAGCTGACCGCGACGCTCCTCGTCGAGGGCGGCCTTCGCGCGGCGCCGTGCGGCAACATCGGCATCCCCGTGCTGGATGCGGTCCGCGACCCTGCCGGCTTCGACGTGCTCGTCATCGAACTCTCCAGCCACCAGCTCTGGTATCTGGGGCAGAGCTCGGCGGTCGCCGAGCTGCACCCGTACTCGGCGGTCTGCCTCAATCTCGCCGACGACCATCTGGTCTGGCACGGCAGCGCTCAGGCCTATCGGGATGCCAAGGCGATCGTCTACCGCAACACCCGCATCGCGTGCGTGTACAACAAGGCGGATGCCGCGACGCGCCTCATGGTCGAAGAGGCCGAGGTCACGGAGGGCGCCCGCGCGATCGGGTTCGATCTCGGCGTGCCGGGGCCCAGCGACTTCGGCGTCGTCGACGGGATCCTCGCGGATCGTGCCTTCCTCGACGATCGCGCGAACAGCGCGCTGGAGCTGACGACGCTCGACGACCTCGCGCTCGCGGGGCTCTCGGCGCCCCACGTGGTGCAGAACATTCTCGCCGCCAGTGCCCTCGCCCGATCGCTCGGCGTCGAGCCGGAGGCGATCACGCGGGCACTGAGCTCGTTCCGCCTGGATGCGCACCGCATCCAGGTCATCGCGCGTCACCGCGGCATCACCTGGATCGACGATTCCAAGGCCACCAACCCGCACGCGGCCGCGTCCTCGATGCGGGCCTATCCCGGAGCCGTCTGGGTGCTCGGCGGCGATCTGAAGGGCGTGGACATCGCGGATCTCATCGCGGATGTCGGACCGACGGCCGGCGCCGCGGTGGTCATCGGCGTCGACAGGAGCGAGGTCGTCGCGGCATTCGCACGACACGCGCCGACGGTGCCGGTGTTCGAGGTCGTCACTGGCGACACTGGAGAGGTCATGAACCGTGTCGTGGAGATCGCGACCGGGATCGTCGATGGGGAGGGTACGGTCCTGCTGGCCCCCGCCGCGGCATCCTTCGATCAATTCTCCAGCTATGCGGATCGCGGCCACCGCTTCGCCGAAGCAGTGCAGGGATGGATCGACAGGGGGAGCGCCGATGACGCAGGTGGCTCGCCCGAAGCGCACTGAGTCCGGATCCGGTCTCGCCGCCCGCGTCTCACTGGGGCGCCTGCTCACTCCACCGTCGACCGAGTTCGTCCTGATCGTCTCGGCAGCATTGCTGTTGACCGCCTTCGGAATCGTGATGGTCGTCTCGGCGACGGCTGCCACGGAGAGCGGCACGATGGACACCGCCATCAAGCAGGGGCTGTTCGCGCTCGTCGGCATACCGATGATGTTCCTGGTGAGCAGGATGCCGGTCGACTGGATCAAGAAGCTCGCCTGGCCTGCCCTGATCGCAGCGACCCTCATGCAGCTGCTCGTGTTCACTCCGCTGGGTGTGGACTCGGGCGGTAACCGCAACTGGATCAAGATCGCCGGCTTCACGCTGCAGCCGTCGGAGTTCCTCAAGCTCGCGCTCGCGCTGTGGATCGCGTACGTTCTGCTGCGCAAGCAGACCAGGCTCGCGGTGTGGCATCACGTGTTCATCCCAGTGGTCCCGGTGTCGGTGCTCGTGATCGGATCGGTTATGGCCGGTGAGGACCTCGGCACGGCGATGGTGCTCGTGCTCGTCCTGCTCGCCTGTCTGTTCTTCTCCGGCGTCAAGCTGCGCCTGTTCATCCTGCCGCTGCTGGCCGGCGCCGGCGCCGTGCTGTTCTACGCGCTCTCCAGCGACAACCGCATGAAGCGCATCACGGCGCTGTGCGCGAACGTCGACCCCGTGGCGGACCGCGAGACGTTCGACAACATCTGCTATCAGGCCATCCACGGCTTCTGGGGCATGGCGACGGGCGGCATCTTCGGCCTGGGCCTCGGCAACTCGCAGGAGAAGTACGGCTGGCTGCCCGCCGCCGCGAACGACTACATCTTCGCGATCGTCGGCGAGGAGCTCGGCCTCATCGGCTGCATCGTCGTGATGGCGCTGTTCACCGTGTTCGCGATCGGTGCGTTCCACATCATCCGCAAGACGGACGACCCGTTCATCCGGGTCGCCGCCGGCGGGATCACGGTCTGGATCATCGGTCAGGCGCTCATCAACATCGGCGTCGTGATCGGCGTCTTCCCGGTCATGGGCGTGCCGCTGCCGTTCATGTCGCAGGGCGGTACAGCGCTGCTGTCGGTGCTGCTCGCCTGCGGTGTGCTGCTGGCCTTCGCGCGCACGATCCCTGCAGACGGACGGGGTAGGGTCACCAGGTGACCACGTACCTGCTCGCCGGCGGAGGCACCGCCGGACATGTGAACCCCCTGCTCGCCGTGGCCGACGGTCTCCGTCTGCGCGACGCGGACGCCGACCTTCTGGTGCTCGGCACCGCTGAGGGGCTCGAGGCCCGTCTGGTGCCCGAGCGCGGCTACGAACTGCTGATCGTCGACAAGGTCCCGTTCCCCCGCCGTCCCAACAAGCAGGCCGCCGCGTTCCCTGCGAAGTTCCGCAGAGCCGTCCGCCAGGTGCGCGAGCACATCCGCACGCGCGGCGTCGATGTCGTGATCGGCTTCGGCGGCTACGCGGCAGCTCCCGCGTACGTCGCCGCCCGCCGCGAGGGGATTCCGTATGTCGTGCACGAGGCCAACGCCAAGCCTGGGCTCGCGAACAAGCTCGGTGCGCGTCGTGCGGCCGCGGTCGGGGTCGCCTTCGACGGCACGCCGATGCGCGGAGCGGACGTCGTCGGCATGCCGCTGCGCCGTGAGGTCATCGAACTCGACAGGCGGGCCGTCCGCGCCGAGGCCGCGGCGGCCTTCGGGCTGGATGCCGATCGCCCTGTGCTGCTCGTGTTCGGAGGCTCGCTCGGCGCGCAGCGCCTTAACGACGCGCTGGCGGACTCCTGGCAGGACATCCTGGATGCCGGTTGGCAGCTGCTGCACGTGACGGGGGAGCGCAGCGACCTCGCCGACCCCGGCGCCGAGGGGTATGCCATGCGCCGCTACGTGGATCGGATGGATCTCGCCTTCGCGCTGGCCGATCTCGTCGTCTCGCGTTCCGGCGCCGCGACGGTCAGCGAGATCAGCGCGCTCGGCCTGCCGGCGCTGTACGTGCCCTATTCGGTCGGCAACGGCGAGCAGCGGCTGAACGCGGCATCCGCGGTCGCTGCGGGCGCGGCCCGTCTGCTCGACGATCCGACGTTCTCGGGTGCGACTGTGCGCGACGTCGTGGTTCCGCTGCTGGGCGACGCCGATCGCATCGCGGCCATGGCCGCGGCTGCCGACCGGGTCGGCACGCGAGCCGGCACGGAGAACGTCATCGCACTGGTCGACCGTGCACTCGGCAGCCCCGCCTAAACTGGGAACGACATGATCAGACCTGACCTCACCCTCCCGATTCCGGAGTCCATCACCGCCGCGCACTTCATCGGCATCGGCGGCTCCGGCATGAGCGGACTCGCGAAGATGTTCCTCGATGCCGGCATCCGGGTGTCCGGTTCGGACCGCGCGGACAGCGCTGCGCTGCGTGCCCTCGCGGATGCCGGGGCCACCGTCCACATCGGCCACGACGCCGCACAGTTGGGCGATGCGGACACCGTGATCCACACCGGCGCGATCTGGCCGGAGAATCCGGAGTTCGTCACCGCCAAGGAGCGCGGCCTGCACGTCATCCACCGTTCGCAGGCGCTGCACTGGCTGATCGGCTCGCGCCGTCTGGTCTCGGTCGCCGGCGCGCACGGCAAGACCACGTCGACGGGCATGATCATCACGGCTCTGCGCGCGCTCGGTGCCGACCCGAGCTTCGTGAACGGCGGAGTCATCGAGCAGCTGGGCGCATCCAGCGCTACCGGCGCCGATGAGCTGTTCGTGATCGAGGCCGATGAGTCGGACGGCACCTTCCTGCTGTACGACACGGCCGTCGCGCTCATCACGAACGTGGACCCCGACCACCTCGACTTCTACGGCTCGGACGAGGCGTTCCACGACGCCTTCGTCCGGTTCGCGGATGCTGCGACCGAAGCCGTCGTCATCTCGAGCGACGACCCGGGCGCGCTCCGCGTCGCAGCGGGCATGTCGCATGCGAACGTCATCACATTCGGCCTCGCCGACAGCGCGGATCTCCGGATCACCGACATCGACACCACCGGTCCCGTTTCGGCGACGCTCTCCCGAGGCGGCGAGTCCGTTCGGCTGCAGCTGGCGGTGCCGGGTGCGCACAACGCGATCAACGCCGCGGGCGCCGTGGCGGTGCTGCAGTCCCTCGGCTACTCGCTCGCCGATGCGGCGCACGCGCTGGAGGGCTTCGCGGGCACGGTGCGGCGCTTCGAGCTGCACGGCACCGAGCGCGGCGTGAGCGTGTTCGACGACTACGCGCATCACCCCGCTGAGGTGCAGGTCGCCCTCGCCACTGCCCGCAGCGTCGTCGGCAGCGGCCGGGTCATCGCGATCCAGCAGCCGCACACGTATTCGCGCACGCAGCACATGTTCCGCGAGTTCGCCGAAGTGCTCGAGCAGGGCGCCGATCACACCGTCATGCTCGACGTCTACGGCGCGCGCGAAGACCCGGTGCCCGGCGTCACGGGCGAACTGGTCAGCGGCGCCTTCGCCGACCAGGGCAACGTGCACTACGTCGCGGACTGGCAGGAGGCCGCCGATTACACGGCGAGCATCGCGCGCGAGGGCGACTACGTCCTGACCCTCGGCTGCGGCAACGTCTACCAGATCATCCCGCAGGTGCTGGACGCGCTCCGGCAGACACCAGAGGACTAACGGATGCGCCGGCCAGCGCCCCTTCCGGTCGCACCGGACGAGCAGCCGTCCGATGACCAGCCGCCGGTCCGCCGCGGCGGCCGCACGCGTGACGAGAAGTCGGAGGCGGTCGTCTCGACGATCGCTCCGACCGACGCCGCCGACACATCCGGCGAGGCGGATGCCGGCATCCAGGAGGAACCGCGCGAGCCGACGCTGACCCAGCGGGACGTCTGGCGCGCCGCCCGTGCGCGCCGCAAGGCGCTCAAGACCGAGATCCGCCGATTCACCCAGCGCTCGCGCCGTCGGCGCATGATCTGGCTCGGCACGCTCGGCGCGCTCGTGCTGCTGATCGGCGGCACGGCGCTGGCGGCATACAGCCCGCTGTTCGCCGTCGAGAAGGTGACGGTGATCGGGGCGTCGTCACTCGATCCGGCGCAGATCGAAGCCGCTCTGGCCGGCCAGATGGGTACGCCGCTGGCATCGGTGGACGCGAGCGAGGTCAAAGCAGCGCTCATCGCCTTCCCGCTCATCGAGACCTACGCGCTCGAGGCGAAGCCCCCGCACGAGCTCACAGTGCGGATCGTCGAGCGCACACCGGTCGGGGTCCTCAGTTCGGATGCCGGATACACCCTCGTGGATGCCGCCGGCGTGGCACTCGCGACGACCGACGCCCAGCCGGCCGGGCAGCCGCTGCTCGAGATCGAGGGCGGGACCGAATCAGCGGCCTTCGAAGCTGCCGGTCTCGTCGTCCGGTCGCTGCCGGCCGATCTGCGCGCGCAGCTCACACGCGTCGTGGCGTCGTCGACCGACGACGTGACTCTCACGCTCGGGGAGAAGTCGGTCATGTGGGGGAGCTCCGAGGACTCGGCGCTCAAGGCGCTCGTGCTGTCGCGGCTCGTCGCCGCCAATCCGGAAGCGCAGACCTTCGACGTCTCGACTCCCGCCGTCGGCATCGCGGGCTGATCGCACCCGGGGCCCTCTCAGCGGCTTCTGCGAGAGCGATTGCGAGACACGCCCGTGTCGTTGCGCGTCCGCGCCGGATGGGCGCATACCTTCGATCAAGAGAACGCAATACCGGGAAATACTTTACACCTCTAGTTGAGGTTTAAGGTTCACACACTCGCAGAACAGATTTTCAGGCTCGACATATCGGAGGCCGGCCATGAGCCAGAACCAGAACTACCTCGCCGTGATCAAGGTCGTCGGCGTCGGCGGTGGCGGTGTCAACGCCGTCAACCGCATGATCGAACTCGGCCTGCGCGGCGTCGAGTTCATCGCCGTCAACACCGACGCGCAGGCGCTGCTGATGAGCGACGCCGACGTCAAGCTCGACGTCGGTCGCGAACTCACGCGCGGACTCGGCGCAGGCGCCGACCCCGAGGTGGGCCGTCGCGCCGCAGAGGACCACGCGGAGGAGATCGAGCAGGCGCTCACCGGCGCCGACATGGTCTTCGTCACCGCCGGTGAGGGCGGTGGCACCGGAACCGGTGGTGCCCCCGTCGTCGCGCGCATCGCGAAGTCCATCGGCGCGCTCACGATCGGTGTCGTCACGAAGCCGTTCTCGTTCGAGGGCCGCCGTCGCCAGAGCCAGGCCGAGGCGGGGGTCGTGAAGCTGAAGGAAGAGGTCGACACCCTCATCGTGGTGCCGAACGACCGACTCCTCGAGATTAGCGACCGCGGCATCTCGATGATCGAGGCCTTCGCCACGGCCGACCAGGTGCTCCTCGCCGGTGTGCAGGGCATCACCGACCTCATCACGACCCCGGGTCTCATCAACCTCGACTTCGCCGACGTCAAGTCGGTCATGCAGGGTGCCGGCTCCGCGCTCATGGGCATCGGGTCCGCGCGCGGCGCCGATCGGGCGATCAAGGCCGCTGAGCTCGCCGTCGAGTCGCCGCTTCTGGAAGCATCCATCGAAGGCGCGCACGGTGTGCTGCTGTCGATCCAGGGCGGCTCGAACCTCGGCATCTTCGAGATCCACGACGCGGCGGATCTGGTCAAGGAAGCCGCGCACCCCGAGGCGAACATCATCTTCGGTACCGTCATCGACGACACGCTCGGCGACGAGGTGCGCGTGACCGTGATCGCGGCCGGGTTCGACAGCGGCGAGCCGTCGCTGCGACTGGACCCGACGTTCCTCTCCCGCCCCGAGCCGCTGACCGAGCAGACGGTGGCCGAGGAGAAGAGCATCGAGGTCCCGGTGGTCGAGGAGAAGCGCGAGCCGGTGGCGCCCATCTCGGCGACCAGCAGCTACGAGCCGGCGTTCGCGGACGACAACGACCTCGACATCCCCGAGTTCCTCAAGTGACCTCGAGGACGACCACACGATGACCCTGGCGGCACGGCTGTCGGCGATCGATGAGCAGATCGCCGACGCCGCGCGCGCGTCGGGGCGCAACGCCGACGAGATCACACGCATCGTCGTCACGAAGTTCCACCCGGCCTCCCTGGTCGCCGATCTCGCCGCGCTCGGGGTGGCCGACGTCGGCGAGAACCGTCAGCAGGAGCTCACCGCGAAGCGGGACGAGCTGCGACAGGCTCAGGAGTCGGATGAGCTGAAGCAACTGCGCTGGCACTTCATCGGCCAGGCACAGACGAACAAGGCAGCGGCGATCCGTCGTAGCGCCGACGTGGTGCACTCGCTCGACCGGGGCCGCCTCGCGGATGCGCTGCATCGCGCGGCGGATTCGGATGCCGTGCTCGATGTCCTCGTGCAGGTCAACCTCACCGAGGATGCCGGACGAGGGGGAGTCGCCCCCGAGGCGGCCGTCGGCCTCGCCGACCACGTCGCCGCCCTGGGTTCACTGCGTCTGCGTGGCGTCATGGCGGTCGCTCCTCTGGACGAGGAGCCCGCTTCTGCCTTCGCCCGACTGCGAGCGGTGGCGGATGCCGTGCGCGCACAGCATCCGGATGCCGCCTGGATCTCGGCGGGTATGACGGCCGATTTCGCGCAGGCCATCGCGGCTGGCGCGACACACCTGCGGATCGGATCCGCAATCACCGGTCCCCGCCCTGTGCGGGGATAACCTCGAACCAGACCAGCCCCGATACGTTTCCGGAGGACACGATGGGAAACCCGCTGAAGAAGACCATGGTGTATCTCGGCCTCGCCGACGAGGAAGAGGTCTACGAAGAGGAGGCGTCCCAGGCGCCTGCTCGTGCACACCGCGAGCGCGACCGCGAGGTCGAGGAGCAGGCACCCGCGCCGGTGACCCCGCTTCGTCGTCCCGTGGCCGTGCGCCAGCCGGCTGGAGGCGCCGTGAACGAAATCCTCACCGTGCACCCGAAGCAGTACCGCGATGCGCAGCTCATCGCCGAGAGCTTCCGCGAGGGCATTCCGGTGATCATCAACCTGTCGCAGATGTCGGATGCCGAGGCTCGTCGCCTCATCGACTTCGCGAGCGGTCTTTCCCTCGGTCTCTACGGCCGCATCGAGCGCGTCACCTCCAAGGTGTTCCTGCTCTCGCCGGAGAACATCGCCGTGTCCGGACACGGGGGAATCGCTCAGGCGGACGCGGAGTCCGCCGCCTTCGACCACGCATAAACCGTGGGTTCGCTGGTCTCTCTCATCGCCAGCATCGTTCATCTGGTGCTGCTGATCTACATCTTCGTGCTCTTCGCGCGACTGATCCTCGACTACATCCCGTTGTTCAATCGGGAGTGGCGACCGAAGGGCTTCGGCCTGGTGGTCGCAGAGGCGATCTACACCATCACCGATCCGCCGATCCGGTTCTTCCGTCGAATCATTCCGCCCTTGCGGATCGGCGGACTGTCGCTGGATTTCGGGTTCGCGTTGACGATGTTCGTCGTCCTCATCCTCATGGCCGTCGTGCGCGCGATCGGCGGCGCCGCGAGCTGAGCACCGGCACGCCGGAGTGAGCGTCCGCCGTCGCGGCGATCAGGTCCGGGGACTATGCTTGGCTCCCAGGTGCGCCCCCAGGGTCCGCGCCAGATCCACAAACTCATCGAAAGAGGAGCCTACCCATGGCACTGACCCCGGATGACGTCGTCACCAAGCAGTTTCAGCACGTCCGCTTCAAGGACGGCTTCGACCCGGACGAGGTGGATGACTTCCTCGACGAGATCGTCGTCGAGTGGCGCAAGGCCCTCGAGGAGAACACCGAGCTAAAAGCCAAGCTCGCCGCGTACGAGTCCGGTGAGAAGAAGGCCGCCGAGGCTCCCGAGGCTCCGGTCGTCGCCGAGGTTCCGGCGCCGGTCGCCGCGGCTCCCGCGCCCGTCGAGACGCCCGCTCCTGCGGCGGCGCCTGTGGCCACCACGACCACCGCTGGCATCATCGAGCTGGCCCAGCGTCTGCACGACGAGCACGTCGCCGAGGGCGAGTCGAAGCGTGCTGCGCTCATCGCCGAGGCTGAGACCGAGGTCGAGAAGATCCGCAGCGAGGCCGCGGCCAAGCAGCGCGAGGAGTCCGCACGTCTCGAGCGCGAGCGCAACACGCTCGAAGCCCGCATCACCGAGCTGCGCACGTTCGAGCGCGACTATCGCACACAGCTGCGCGGCTACATCGAGGGTCAGCTGCGAGACCTGGACGAGAAGGCCACGTCGGCGGATTCGACGCCGGTCTCCGCCATCGGTCTCTAAGGCATCCTCTTGTCAGGACGTCGTCCCCTTCGTCGGTCGGCGGCCGGCGCGATCGTCGCGATTCTCGCGATCGTCGTGCTGGCCGCCGATCAGTTCGTGAAGTACCTCACGGTCGAGAACCTTCCCTACGGGGAGCCTGTTCCGGTGCTGGGGGAGTTCCTCCAGCTCCTCTTCGTGCGCAACCCTGGTGCCGCGTTCTCCATCGGCGCCGACCACACCTGGATCTTCACAATCGCGCTGAGCGTCGTCGCCATGGTCATCATCTGGAAGGCTGTCGGCGTGCAGTCGCGCCTGTGGGCGGTCGTGCTCGGATGCCTGCTGGGCGGCGTGCTCGGCAACCTGGGCGACCGCTTCTTCCGTGAGCCCGGTTTCGCGATGGGCGAAGTCGTCGACATGATCTCGATGCCGTGGATGATGCCGGCGATCTTCAACATCGCCGACGTCTTCATCGTCACCGGCATGATCTCCGTCGCCCTGCTCGTCGTGTTCGGTCTGCGCTTCGACGGCACGCGCGAGCGGGACCACATCGAAGCGGAGAAGGCCGCCGCCGCGCAGCAGGCCGAGGGCGCTGAGGGCACGGCGGATGCCGACCGCGTCGACGTCGCAGATGAGCCGTCGGATCCGACGCGTGCGGAAGACGACGAGGCCGGCCGCCCGGCGTCGTCCGGCGCGGCATCCTGATCGTGGAGTCCCGTCACCTTCCGATTCCGGACGGCCTCGAGGGCGTGCGTGTTGATGCCGCACTCGCCAAGATGCTCGGCTTCTCGCGCACGTTCGCGGCCGAGGTCGCCGAAGCCGGGGGCGTGAGCGTCGACGGCATGACGCTCGGCAAGTCGGATCGGCTTCACGCCGGCGGCTGGCTGAGTGTCGAATGGCGGCCGAAGGAGGAGCCGCGCATCGTTCCGGTGGACGTCCCCGAGCTCGGCATCATCCATGACGACGACGAGATCGTCGTCGTCGACAAGCCCACCGGCGTCGCCGCCCACCCCTCGCTGGGCTGGGACGGACCGACAGTGCTCGGCGCGCTGGCCGGCGCGGGATTCCGCATCGCCACGAGCGGTGCGGCCGAGCGCGCGGGCATCGTGCATCGCCTCGACGTGGGCACATCCGGCCTCATGGTCGTCGCGAAGACCGAGCGCGCGTACACGCTGCTCAAGCGCGCCTTCAAGGAGCGCACGGTCGACAAGATCTACCACGCCGTCGTGCAGGGGCACCCCGACCCCCTGGCGGGAACCATCGACGCCCCGATCGGGCGGCATCCGAACCATTCGTGGAAGTTCGCCGTCACACCGGAGGGCAAGGACTCGGTGACGCACTACGAGACGCTCGAGGCGTTCCCCGGTGCGTCGCTGCTGGAGGTTCATCTCGAGACGGGGCGCACCCATCAGATCCGCGTGCACATGGCTGCTCACCGGCATCCGTGCGTCGGCGATCCCCTCTATGGAGCCGACCCGACGACGGCGGCGAGGCTGGGGCTGACGCGGCAGTGGCTGCACGCGCACAAGCTCGCTTTCGCGCACCCGGCGACCGGCGACCGAGTCGAGTTCGCTTCGCCTTATCCGGCGGACCTGGCCAGCGCGCTGGAGATGCTGCGCGGCGACTGAGCGCGAGCCCGACTGACCTGCGCCCGAAATCAGGAGGTTCTCCCGAGAACCGGACGGATTCGTGGTTCTCTTCCTGATCTCGGGCGAACCACCTGATCTGGGGTCACGGTCTGTGCGTTCGGTCACGCCGCGGGTGGCCTCTGGATGCTCGACCCGCACCGCTCGAGCCGTACGGCTGCACACGTGACGAAGGAAGGAGAGAACGATGGATGCGTTGGATCTCGTGCGTGACATCGCCCTGACGTGACCCTGAGCGAGTCGATCATCGCGTCGTCACGTGCACGGGTGCGGGCCGGCCTCCGTGTTCCGGCGAGGGCGCCGCGCAGGCCCTTGGCTACTCGACGGCACGGAGAGCGTGGGTCAGGACGGCGGTGTCGTGACGGTGTCCTTCCGCCGGCCCTACTATGACGAGCCCGGTCGGGCCACCGAGATCGTCTCCACGGTGGCGGGGTCCGGATCGGCGCTTGTCGGTGACGAGATTCCCGATGTGCGGAGAACGTTCACGTTCTCCGTGGTCGATGCCGTGCCGTGAGAGACCAGGCCGACCTCGCCGGTGCCCCGGAGGTGCTACGCGGCGACTGACCGATCTCGACCCCTCCGGCACCCGACGTCGGTACCCGAAAGTAGACTCGAAGCATGGCATCCGACTCCTTCGTGCACCTCCATGTCCACAGCGAGTACTCGATGCTGGACGGTGCGGCGAAGATCGCGGCGATGACCCAGGCGGCGGCGGATTACGGCATGCCGGCCATCGCGGTGACCGACCACGGCAACACGTTCGCGGCCTTCGAGTTCTACAACGCGGCGCGCAACGCAGGCATCAAACCGATCATCGGTCTGGAGGCCTACGTCACCCCCGGCACGCACCGCAGCGACAAGACGCGCGTGCAGTGGGGCTCGCCCGATCAGAAGAGCGACGACGTCTCCGGATCCGGTGCGTACACCCACATGACCATGTGGAGTCAGAGTACCGAGGGCATGCACAACCTCTTCCGGCTGAGCTCGCTCTCGAGCATGGAGGGCTACTACTTCAAACCCCGTATGGACCGCGACCTGCTGCAGACGTATGGCAAGGGACTGATCGCGACAACCGGCTGCCCGTCCGGCGAGATCCAGACCCGACTGCGCCTCGGGCAGTACGATGCCGCGCGTGCGGCGGCCGCCGAGTTCCAGGATCTGTTCGGCAAGGAGAACTACTTCGCCGAGATCATGGACCACGGCCTGTCGATCGAGCGCCGGGTCATGACCGATCTGCTGCGGTTGTCGAAGGATCTCGGCATCCCGCTGGTGGCGACCAACGACTCGCACTACACGCACCAGCACGAGGCCGACGCGCACGCGGCCCTGCTCTGCGTGCAGTCCGGGTCGACACTGGACGACCCGAACCGCTTCAAGTTCGACGGCGACGGCTACTACGTGAAGACCGCGCAGGAGATGCGCCAGCTCTTCCGCGATCACCCGGAGGCGTGCGATAACACGCTGCTCATCGCCGAGCGCTGCGAGGTCGAGTTCAACACGTCGGCGAACTACATGCCGCGCTTCCCCGTACCCGACGGAGAGACCGAGGACAGCTGGCTCATCAAGGAGGTCGAGCAGGGCCTGCACTACCGCTACCCGGCCGGCATCCCCGACAAGGTCCGCAAGCAGGCCGAGTACGAGACCGGGATCATCCTGCAGATGGGCTTCCCGGGGTACTTCCTCGTCGTCGCCGACTTCATCAACTGGGCCAAGGACAACGGCATCCGGGTCGGTCCTGGTCGTGGTTCCGGTGCAGGATCCATGGTCGCCTACGCCATGAAGATCACCGACCTCGACCCGCTCGAGCACGGACTCATCTTCGAGCGCTTCCTCAACCCTGACCGCGTCTCGATGCCCGACTTCGACGTCGACTTCGACGACCGTCGCCGTGGCGAGGTGATCGACTACGTCACCGAGAAGTACGGCTCCGAGCGCGTCGCTCAGATCGTGACGTACGGCACCATCAAGTCCAAGCAGGCGCTGAAGGATGCCGGGCGCGTCCTCGGATTCCCGTTCAGCATGGGCGAGCGTCTCACGAAGGCGATGCCGCCGCCCGTCATGGGCAAGGACATGGAGCTCGGCGGCATGTTCGACTCCGAGCACAAACGGTACAAGGAGGCGAGCGAGTTCCGGGCGCTCATCGAGACCGACCCAGAGGCGAAGACGGTCTTCGACCGCGCACTCGGGCTCGAGGGGCTGAAGCGCCAGTGGGGTGTGCACGCCGCCGGCGTCATCATGTCGTCCGAGCCGCTGCTCGACATCATCCCGATCATGCGCCGCGAGCAGGACGGCCAGATCGTCACGCAGTTCGATTATCCGTCGTGTGAGACGCTGGGCCTCATCAAGATGGACTTCCTGGGGCTGCGCAACCTCACGATCATCTCGGACGCGCTCGACAACATCCGCACGAACAGGGGAGAGGAACTCGATCTCGAGCATCTCGAACTCGACGATGCCGCCGCGTACGAGCTGCTCACCCGCGGTGACACGCTCGGCGTCTTCCAGCTCGACGGCGGCCCGATGCGCTCGCTGCTGCGACTGATGAAGCCGGACAACTTCGAAGACGTCTCGGCCGTGATCGCGCTGTACCGCCCCGGCCCCATGGGCGCGAACTCGCACACGAACTACGCGCTGCGCAAGAACGGTCTGCAACCGGTCACCCCGATCCACCCGGAGCTCGAGGAGCCGCTGAAGGACATCCTCGACATCAGCTATGGCCTGATCATCTATCAGGAGCAGGTCATGGCGATCGCGCAGAAGGTGGCCGGGTTCTCGCTCGGTCAAGCAGACATCCTGCGCCGCGCGATGGGCAAGAAGAAGAAGTCCGAGCTGGACAAGCAGTACGAGGGCTTCCACGACGGCATGATCGAGCGTGGGTTCGGTGAGGGTGCCATCAAGGCGCTGTGGGACATCCTGCTGCCGTTCTCGGACTATGCGTTCAACAAAGCCCACTCGGCAGCGTACGGGCTGGTCTCGTACTGGACCGCGTATCTCAAGGCGCACTATCCCGCCGAGTATATGGCCGCGCTGCTGACCAGCGTCGGCGACTCTAAGGACAAGATGGCGCTGTACTTGAACGAATGCCGTCGCATGGGCATCCGTGTGCTTCCGCCGGATGTGGGGGAGTCGATCAACTTCTTCGCCGCCGTCGGCGAGGACATCCGCTTCGGACTCGGGGCCGTGCGCAACGTCGGCAGCAACGTCGTCGAGGGCATCGTCCAGGCGCGCAAGAAGGAGAAGTTCGACTCGTTCCACGACTTCCTGCACAAGGCGCCGTTGCACGTCACGAACAAGCGGACGGTCGAATCCCTGATCAAGGCCGGGGCCTTCGACTCGATGGGCGACACGCGTCGTGCACTGATGGAGATCCACGAGGATGCCGTCGAGGCCGCCGTGGATCGCAAGCGCAACGAGGCGCAGGGCGCGATCGGGTTCGACTTCGACAGCCTCTACGACGACATGGAGGAGGCCGCACCGGCCAAGGTGCCCGAGCGCCCGGAGTGGACCAAGAAGGACAAGCTGGCGTTCGAGCGCGAGATGCTCGGTCTGTACGTCTCCGATCACCCGCTCGCAGGCCTCGAGGTGCCGCTCGCCAAGCACGCCTCGATCTCGATCCACAATCTGCTGGCGTCCGAGGACCTTCAGGACGGCGACCAGGTTACAGTCGCCGGACTCGTGACCAGCGTGCAGCACCGTGTCGCCAAGGCCAGCGGCAATCCGTACGGCATGATCACCGTCGAGGACTTCAACGGCGAGGTCACCGTGATGTTCATGGGGAAGACGTACACCGAGTTCCAGCACGTGCTGCAGCAGGATGCGATCCTCGCTGTCCGCGGACGCGTGTCGCGTCGCGATGACGGACTCAATCTGCACGCGCAGTCGGCGTTCGCCCCGGACATCGGTTCGTTCGATGCAGCCGGGCCGCTGTCGCTCGTCGTGGCGGAGCAGCGCGCCACCGAGCGGGTCATGAACGATCTCGCCGAGGTGCTGCGCCGGCACAACGGCGACACCGAAGTGATGCTCCGCGTGCACCGGGGGCAGACCGCCAAAGTGTTCGAAGTTCCCATGCCGGTCACCGTCTCCGCTGATCTCTTCGGCGATCTGAAGTCGCTGCTCGGACCCGCCTGCCTCGGCTGACGCGGTTCATGAGAATGTCATGACGGTTACGTTCTCGATAAGGGTGCCGCGCGCACCCGCAGGTAATATCGGGACGCGTTAGGGACGTCGGCCGACACGGTCGCGTCCCGTGACGAAAGGAACAGGATGAGTAACCAGCACCCGTTCGAGGGCGACACCGAGTCCGCGACACCGACCACCGACGATGAGACGTTCACGGTGGAGGATGGCTCCGTCCTCTACGAGGACCAGGTGACGCCGGAGTACGGGATCCTCGGATTCACGCTGCGCGAGCTCATCATCGTCGGTGCCTGGCTGGTCGCCTTCGTGGTGTCGTTCTTCCCGCTCGTCGGCGGGAGCGGGTCCGTCTGGTCCCAGGGGATCGCCTGGGTGCTGCCGATCGGCCTGCCGACGGTCGCCGTGTTCCTGATCGTGCTGCGCCGGTTCTCGCCGGACGGCATCCGGCGCGTCGGCTCGCTCGGGATCGACCAGTTCGCCTCTGTGGCGTTCGCGGTCGCGGCGATCTCGTGGGCGCAGGTGAGCTGGTCGCTCGTTGGGTCCTGGATCGCCACCGGCATCGCCCCCGCGGCATGGGTGCCGTGGGTCGAGCTCGTCGCCGCCCTTGCCCTGGTCGTGCTGACCGTGTTCGCGCCGCTGATCCCCGGGCTGCGTGAGGACTTCATCGGTCGTCTCGAGACGCTGGCCCACCGCAACGCCAACCCCGTCCGCCCGGTGATCGCCAAGCCGCGCGAGCCCCGGTCCGCCGCAGCGACCGCGTCGGACGCGCCAGCCGCTCCCGTGCTGGATGCCGAGCTCTCCGGTGAGAACACCACAGATGAGATCGCAGCTCTCGGCCTGGCCGGTCAGGTGCCGCTCTCCGCGCACGCATCCGGCGGAGACACGGGTTCCGTGCTGACACAGGAGGAGTACGTGCCCGGCTACGCGCGCCGTTCGCGCGGAGAGGATGCCGAGCACGCACGTCTCGATGACGACGCACCGGAGATCGCACCGATCAGCGCAGCCGGCCTCGCACCGGAGTCCGACGCGGTCGAGGAAGTCGATGTGGAGATCGTCGATGTCGAGGTCGGGGAAGCGCAAGTCGCCGAGTCGCCAGCTGCCGAGGAGCAGGTCGTCGTCGAACAGGTCTTCGACGTCGACGCGACCAACCCCCGTTTCGCGCCAGCGGCTCAGCCGTTCTGGGCGCTGGCACCGAGCGACCGCGATGTCGTGGACGAGCGGGGCGAGCTGCTGTTCCGCATCGGCCCCGATGCCTGGGCCCTCGTGATCGAGGATCGTGGTGGCGCATTCGTCGTGCGACATGATGATGGCCGGATCGGCTATCTGCACGACATCGACGACATCACGAAGGGCTGACATGCGCACCATCGATCTCCGAGGGCGAGAGCTCTCGGCATCCGACATGCTCGCGGCCGTCCCGCGCGCGGCGCAGGCGCGCGCCGAGGCACTCGACACGGCCGCCCGCGTCGTCGAAGACGTCCGCGCCGACGGCGAGGCGGCTCTGCGCGACCAGGCCGAGCGCTTCGATCGTGTCACCGGACACGATGTGACGGTGCCGGCCGAGCACATCGCCGAGGCCGTGGCCGCACTCGACCCGGAGATCCGCTTCGCGCTGGAGGAGACCATCCGTCGCGTGCGACAGGCGTCTGCCGCACAGGTCCCCGCCGAGCAGACGACCGACATCGGTCCCGGTGCGCGTATCATGCAGCGGTGGCAGCCGGTCAGGCGCGTCGGCGTCTACATTCCCGGCGGCAAGGCCGTCTACCCGTCGAGCGTGATCATGAACGTCGTGCCCGCGCAGGTTGCCGGCGTCGAGCAGATCGCGCTCGCCTCGCCGCCGCAGGCGGATCAGGACGGACGCATCCACCCGACGATCCTCGCCGCCGCCGGCCTGCTCGGCATCGACGAGGTGTACGCGATGGGCGGCGCCGGTGCGATCGGGGCTTTCGCCCACGGCGTCGCCGGCATCGGACTCGACCCGGTCGATGTGGTCTCCGGACCGGGCAACAACTACGTCGCCTCCGCAAAGCGCGTCGTCGCCGGTGTCGTCGGCACGGACTCGGAAGCCGGCGCGACCGAGATCCTCATCGTCGCGGATGCCGAGGCGGACGCGCGCCTCATCGCGGCGGACCTGATCAGCCAGGCCGAGCACGACGAGCAGGCGTCTGCGGTGCTCGTGACCGACTCCGCTGATCTCGCCGAGCGCGTCGCGGCTGAGGTCGAGCAGCAGGCGGCATCCACCCGGCACGCCGAGCGCGTCGCCGCCGCCCTGAACGGTGAGCAGTCCGCGATCGTGCTCGTCGACGATCGGGCCATGGCGACCGCCTTCAGCAACGCCTACGCACCGGAGCACCTCGAGCTGCACCTCGAGGACGCGGATGCCGCGGCATCCGAATTCACCAGTGCCGGAGCGGTGTTCGTGGGGGACCAGACCCCGGTCAGCCTCGGCGACTACATGGCCGGGAGCAACCACGTACTTCCGACCGGCGGTCAGGCGCGCTACGCCCCGGGGCTCGGTGCCTACACGTTCCTGCGTCCGCAGCAGGTGATCCGCTACGATCACGCCGCGCTGGCGCAGGTGCGCTCCGGCGTCGTCGCGCTCGCGAACACCGAGGTGCTGCCGGCTCACGGCGAAGCGATCGAGGCGCGCTTCACCTCCGAAGCGACTGCCGACTGACCGGGTACGCTGACTCAAATGCACTGTCCGTTCTGCCGGCATCCGGATTCCCGCGTCATCGACTCGCGCACCAGCGACGACGGTCTGTCGATCCGTCGCCGCAGACAGTGCCCCGAGTGCGGTGGCCGGTTCTCGACGACTGAGACTGCGAGCCTGAACGTCATCAAGCGCAGCGGCGTCATGGAGCCGTTCAGTCGTGACAAGGTCATCTCCGGCGTGCGCAAGGCCTGCCAGGGGCGCCCGGTGACCGACTCGGACCTGGCCGTCCTGGCGCAGCGCGTGGAGGAGAACGTTCGCGCGACGGGCGTCTCGCAGTTGGACGCCAATGAGATCGGACTCGCGATCCTCGGACCGCTGCGCGAGCTCGACGAGGTCGCCTACCTGCGATTCGCGAGCGTCTACCAGGCGTTCGATTCACTCGAGGACTTCGAGAGCGCCATCACCGATCTGCGCGCCGACCACGAGCGCGCGGGGAACGCGGCAGACGACCGGTAATCTGGCAGGGATGTATCCGCTGCTCTTCCGCGTCGTCCTGTCGCGCCTCGATCCCGAATTCGCCCACCATGCCGGCATGGCGGTGATCCGCGTGCTCGGCGTTCCGCCGTTCTCGTGGGCGACTCGTGCGCTGACGGCGCCACCGGCCGAGCAGCGCGTCAGCGCGCTCGGACTGGAGTTCCCGTCGCCCTTCGGCATCGCCGCTGGATTCGACAAGAACGCCGTCGGTGTGCGTGGTCTCGCGGCGCTCGGCTTCGGACATGTCGAGGTCGGCACGATCACGGCGATCCCGCAGGATGGCAACCCCAAACCGCGCCTGTTCCGCCTGATCCCCGATCGCGCGGTCATCAACCGGATGGGCTTCAACAACGCCGGAGCGGATGCCGCGGCGAAGCGTCTCGCGAAGCTCCGCCGACGTAAGCCGAACACCGTCATCGGCGTCAACATCGGCAAGAGCCGTGTCGTCGAGGTCGAGAACGCGACCGCGGACTACGTCACGAGCGCGACGAAGCTCGCCCCGCTCGCGGACTATCTCGCCGTCAACGTCTCATCCCCGAACACGCCGGGCCTGCGCGGTCTGCAGGCCGTGGAAACGCTCGCTCCGCTGCTGCGCGCGGTCAAGGATGCCGCTGGCGACACGCCTCTGCTCGTGAAGATCGCCCCCGATCTGCCGGACGAGGAGATCGCCGCGATCGCTCAGCTCGCCGTGTCCGAAGGGCTCGCGGGAATCATCGCGCACAACACGACGATCTCGCGTGATGGGCTGAAGACCGATCCGGCCAAGGTCGAGGCCGCGGGGGCGGGCGGACTCTCGGGCGCTCCGCTACGGGAACGCTCGATGCAGGTGCTGAAGGTCGTGCGTGCTGCCGTCCCCGCCGAGTTCTGCGTGATCGCGGTCGGCGGCGTCGAGACGGCCGATGACGTGCGCGCGCGTCTGGATGCCGGGGCCACGCTCGTGCAGGGCTACACCGGCTTCCTGTACCGCGGACCGTTCTGGGGTCGCCAGATCACCCGCGGCCTGCGCCGCGGGCGCTGAGCCGCGCCGCGGGCGCTGAGCCGCGCGGCGGACACTGAGCCGCGCGGAATCAGGCGGGGTACTGGCGGCGCTTGACCTGCGGCTTGGGCAGGCGCATGAAGCGCATCTGCAGGGCGCGCATGGCCGCGTACCAGCCGAGGCCCTTCTCGAGCTTGTCCTTGCCGAACTTCGCAGCGGCCTTGCGCTTCACGCGGTTCGCGAGCAGCACCATGTCGAGGATCGAGATGAGCAGGTACGCCCACAGGCCGACGAACGCGTAGAACGACACGGCGGCGTTCGGCACGAGCGAGACCAGGATCACGACCAGCATCAGCGCCATGATCCACTCGGACAGGTGCCAACCGGCATCCACGTAGTCGCGCACCCAACGGCGCTGCGGACCCTTGTCGCGCGGCGGCAGGTACCGGTCGTCGCCGTTCGCCATGCCGACCCGGGCCTTCTCGCGCTGCTCGTTCAGCTGCGCCTTGGCCGCGGCCTTCGCCTCCTTGGTGTTCGCCACCAGCGGGCGGCGGCGGGCCGCTTCCTGCTCGGCGCGCGACGGGGTCGCGCGCCCCTTGCCGACGGCGGGCGTCTTTGCGGCGTCGTCGTTCGTCTCAGGGGTCGGAATGGCCACAGGGCTCCTCGGTCACGTGAAGGGGTTCGCCCTTAAGATTACCCGCATGACCTCTTCTGATTCGCAGACACCTGAAGACCTCGCCGTCGAAGAGGCGGTGCTCGAATCCGTCGCGACCGGCCTGCCGCGCGCGCTCGGCGATCTGGGCGATCTCGTCCGCATCCCCGGCATCGCCTGGCCGTCCTTCGATCAGTCGCAGCTCGAGCGCAGCGCGGATGCGATCTCGTCGCTCGTGCGCGACACCGGAGTCTTCGACGACGTGCGCGTGCTGCGGGCGGCGGTCCCAGGGACCGATGAGGTCGGCCAGCCGGCGATCCTCGCCACGAAGGCCGCCCGCAACGGCCGCCCCACGATTCTGCTCTACGCGCATCACGACGTGCAGCCTCCCGGGGACGACGCGCTGTGGGAGACGCCTCCGTTCGAGCCCACCGTCCGTGACGGCCGCATGTACGGCCGCGGCGCGGCCGATGACAAGGCAGGGATCATGGCGCACATCGCGTCGCTGCGTGCCGTCGCGGATGCCGTCGGCGCCGACCTCGACCTCGGCGTCGCGCTGTTCATCGAGGGGGAGGAGGAGTACGGCTCCCGCTCGTTCGGTCAGTTCCTGAGCGACAACGCCGACGCCCTCCGCGCGGACGCGATCGTGGTGGCCGACTCGGGCAACTGGGATGCCCGTACCCCTGGTCTGACGGTCTCGCTGCGCGGCAACGCCCGCTTCACGCTGACCGTGCGCACGCTCGAGCACGCGTCGCACTCCGGTATGTACGGCGGCGCGGTCCCGGACGCGATGATGGCGACGATCAAACTCCTGGACTCGCTGTGGGATGCCGACGGTGCCGTCGCCGTCGACGGGCTCGCGCAGCGGGATGCGGTCACCCCCGAGTACTCCGAGGACACGCTCCGCGACGAGGCGGGTCTTCCGGACGGCGTATCGCCGATCGGTCGGGACAGCATCCTCAGCCGGATCTGGAACAAGCCGTCCGTCACGGTGATCGGCGTGGACGCGACCAGCGTGGCCTCGGCATCCAACACGCTCTCGCCCGAGGTGACCGTCGTCATCAGCGCACGCGTTGCACCGGGCCAGAGCGGTGCGGATGCGTATGCCGCGCTGGAGAAGCACCTCAGGGCCAACGCGCCGTTCGGTGCACAGCTGACGTTCTCGGATGTCGACCTCGGAGACGGATTCCTCGTCGACACGAGCGGCTGGGCGGTGGCGCTCACCCGTGCGGCGATGGCCGACGGCTACGGCGTCGAACCCGTGGATCTCGGCGTCGGTGGATCGATTCCGTTCATCGCAGACCTCGTCCGCGAGTTTCCGGAGGCCCAGATCCTGGTCACGGGTGTCGAGGATCCGCACGCACGCGCGCACAGCCCGAACGAGTCGCTGCACCTGGATACGTTCCGGCATGCGGTGCGCACCGAGGCGCTGATGCTGACGCGCATGAACCGCATCGCGCGCTGACACGCCCGGCCGGCGCACCCGGCGGTAGAATCTGAAGAACGCCGTGCCGCATGCGGCCCGTCCCCTAGGAGTGAGATGAGCGACACCACACTGACCAACGAGACCACCACCGCACACGGGGTGAAGCTGACCGACGCTGCGGCGATCAAGGTCAAGAACCTTCTCGAGCAGGAGGGACGCGACGACCTCCGTCTGCGCGTCGCTGTCCAGCCCGGCGGCTGCTCCGGCCTGATCTACCAGCTGTACTTCGACGAGCGCTACCTCGACGGCGACGAGACCGTCGACTTCGATGGCGTCGAGGTCATCGTGGACAACATGAGCGTCCCGTACCTCGACGGTGCATCGATCGATTTCAAGGACACGATCTCGGAGCAGGGCTTCACGATCGACAACCCGAACGCGGCGGGCAGCTGCGCCTGCGGCGACAGCTTCCACTGACCCCGACGCACACGTCAACCTGCGTGGTTGGCGTGAATCAGGTGTGAGGTTGCCCTAGACTGGGTAGGCCCTGTCCGCGATCTGAAAGGTGCATCGTGCCCTCGAAACGCCGCCTTCGTTGGGCCGCCATTCCTCTGGGAATCGCGGCAGCCGTGGCCCTGGCGGGATGTACTCCCACCGAGCTGAACGGCTTCCTTCCTGGCTTCGTCGAAGACGGCCCGGCCGCCACCAACCAGACCGAGCGGGTCTCCGGTCTCTGGGTGAACTCCTGGATCGTGCTCCTCGCCGTCGGCATCATCACCTGGGGCCTCATGGCCTGGGCGGCGATCGCCTACCGCCGCCGCAAGGGGCAGACCGGTCTGCCGGTGCAGCTGCGCTACAACATGCCGATCGAGATCTTCTACACGATCGTGCCGCTGCTGCTCGTCCTGGGGATGTTCTTCTTCACGGCTCGCGACCAGACGGCCATCGAGACGCAGTGGGAAGAGCCCGACGTCGAGATCACCGCGATCGGCAAGCAGTGGTCGTGGGACTTCATGTACGCCGGCGAGGACGACGACATGTCGGATGCCGTGTGGACCATGGGCATCCAGGCTCAGCCGGACAAGGACGGCAACGTCGATGAGGAGCAGCTCCCGACGCTGGTTCTTCCCGTCGACCAGGACGTCACGATCCACCTTCAGTCGCGCGACGTCATCCACTCGTTCTGGATCATCGACTTCCTCTACAAGAAGGACATGTACATCGGGAAGGACAACACCTGGTCCTTCACTCCGACGCGTGTCGGCGAGTACGCCGGCAAGTGCGCAGAGCTCTGCGGCGAGTACCACTCGATGATGCTGTTCAACGTCAAGGTCGTCGAGCAGGACGAGTACGACGACTACGTCGAAGAACTGCGTGAGAAGGGCAACACCGGCGACATCGCCGATGCCTACGACCGCCTGTCGAACCTCCCGGGCACCACTGGCTCGTCCGAGGCGGGCTCCGAGGAAGAGGGAGAGTAATCCTCATGTCCACCACTCCCGCATCCGGTGACGCCGCAGCTCACCGCACCAGCGCACTGCCTGCACGCCAGGCCGCTCTCATGAGCTCCTCGCGCGTGGAGCAGAAGGGCAACATCGTCGTCAAGTGGATCACCTCCACCGACCACAAGACCATCGGGTACATGTACCTGATCGCGTCCGTGCTGTTCTTCCTCCTCGGCGGCGTGATGGCTCTCGTCATCCGCGCTGAGCTCTTCGCCCCGGGTATGCAGATCATCCCGACGAAGGAGCAGTACAACCAGCTCTTCACCATGCACGGCACGATCATGCTGCTCATGTTCGCGACGCCGCTGTTCGCCGGCTTCGCCAACGCGATCCTGCCGCTGCAGCTCGGTGCTCCCGATGTCGCCTTCCCGCGTCTGAACGCGTTCGCCTTCTGGCTGTTCCTGTTCGGCTCGACGATCGCCGTCGCCGGCTTCCTCACCCCGCAGGGTGCTGCCTCGTTCGGCTGGTTCGCGTATCAGCCGCTTGCCAACGCCTCGTTCTCTCCCGGCGCCGGTGGGAACCTGTGGATGGTCGGACTCGGCATCTCCGGTTTCGGAACGATCCTCGGCGCGGTGAACTTCATCACCACCGTCATCACGATGCGGGCCCCCGGTATGACGATGTGGCGCATGCCGATCTTCAGCTGGAACACGCTCATCACCAGCTTGCTGATCCTGATGGCCTTCCCGGTTCTCGCCGCCGCGATCTTCGCCGCCGCAGCCGACCGCATCCTCGGTGCCCACATCTACGACCCGGCCAACGGCGGCGTGCTCCTCTGGCAGCACCTGTTCTGGTTCTTCGGTCACCCCGAGGTGTACATCATCGCGCTGCCGTTCTTCGGCATCGTCTCCGAGATCTTCCCGGTCTTCAGCCGCAAGCCGATCTTCGGGTACAAGACCCTCGTCTACGCGACGATCGCGATCGCGGCCCTCTCCGTCGCCGTGTGGGCGCACCACATGTACGTCACGGGTTCCGTGCTGCTGCCGTTCTTCTCACTGATGACCATGCTCATCGCGGTTCCGACGGGTGTGAAGATCTTCAACTGGATCGGTACGATGTGGCGCGGATCGGTCACGTTCGAGACACCGATGGTCTTCGCCCTCGGCTTCCTCGTGTCGTTTGTCTTCGGTGGTCTGACCGGTGTGATCCTCGCCTCGCCGCCGCTCGACTTCGCGCTGTCCGACTCGTACTTCGTCGTTGCGCACTTCCACTACGTGGTCTTCGGCACGGTGGTGTTCGCCATGTTCGCCGGCTTCTACTTCTGGTGGCCGAAGTGGACAGGGCGGATGCTGAACGAGCGTCTCGGGTACGTGCACTTCTGGATGCTGTTCATCGGCTTCCACATGACCTTCCTCATCCAGCACTGGCTGGGCGTCGACGGCATGGTCCGCCGCTACGCGGACTACTCCGCGGCCGAGGGCTGGACCTGGCAGAACCAGGTCTCGACGATCGGTGCCATCATCCTGGGTGCGTCGATGCTGCCGTTCTTCTTGAACGTCTGGATCACGGCACGCAAGGCGCCAAAGGTCACCGTGAACGACCCGTGGGGCTACGGCGCATCGCTCGAGTGGGCGACCAGCTGCCCGCCGCCGCGTCACAACTTCACGTCCATCCCTCGCATCCGCAGCGAGCGTCCTGCGTTCGACCTGAACCACCCGGAGGCTGCAGAGCACCCGGTCGCGGCTCCGGAGCCCGTCCTGGTCGGCGCGAACGGAGAGGCCAAGTAACATGCGCGACAACGTCATCCTGTGGTGGGTGCTGACCGCCTTCTTCGCCGTCGTGGCCGTGATCTACACGGCCTGGAACATCCTGGAGCACCAGGACCGCCCTGTCGTCACCGCGATCGAGTGGGTCGGAACGATCGCTCTGCTGTTCACCGCCTTCATGGGCGCGATGGTCGCTTTCTATCTGCACCGCACGCACCGCGCGCAGGGTGGGGAGTTGCCGGAAGACATCCTGACCAGCGACATCGACGACGGAGACCCCGAGCTCGGTGAGTTCAGCCCGTGGTCGTGGTGGCCGATCGTCCTCGCGGGTTCCGCGGCGATCTTCGTCGTCGGCCTCGCGGTCGGACACTTCCTCCTGCCGATCGGCCTCGCGGTCTTCGTGGTCGCGATCGTGGGCTGGGTGTACGAGTACTACCGCGGCAACTTCGCCCGCTGACACCGTTGTGAACGACGATGGCCCCCGGTTCTCCCGGGGGCCATCGTCGTGCGGGGGGGACTGCCGGTCAGAACGGCTTGTGCAGCGCTCTCGTGGCGATCTCCACGCTCACGGCTTCGATGATGTAGCTCAGTCCGAAGCGTTCGGGCATAACGCGATCGATCTGGATCGTGGCGAGGGTCTCCTCGCGCCCGGCTGCATCCCGTACCTGGACGTCGATCTTCGGGCCGTAGAACGCCGCTTCGCCCGGCGCACGCCGGAACGCGACACCCACCTGCTGCAGTGCGCTCTCGAGCTCGGGGTGAAGATGCGCTGGCAGCCGGATCGGTCCACCTTGAATGTCGATCGAGGAGATGATCGTGAGACGACGACGAAGCCCCGGGAACAACTCCCCGGGGCTCTGGTTCGCTGAGTCTGCTAGCGAGCACGCCGGAGGGTATCCGGCGTCGTCGTCACGTCCTGCAGGCTCGTGGCGCGAGGCTATCAGATGGATGCGCGGTCAGGCGCGCGTCCGGATGCGGGGGACTCCCGTGAGCGGATCGATGGGGCGGCGATGGACGCCATCGGCGTTCTCGACGGGATAGCCCTCGCGCACCCAGTACTCGAACCCGCCGATCATCTCGCGCACGTCGTAGCCCAGCTTGGCGAACTCCAGTGCGCCCTTGGCTCCGGCGTTGCATCCGGGGCTCCAGCAGTACACGACGACCTCGGTGCCGGCGGGGATCTCCGCAGGCGCACGCCCGGCGATGTCGTTGTAGTGCATGTGCACGGCCCCGGCGACACGGCCCTGCGCCCATGCCTCGTCGGAGCGGACATCGATGACCACGACGTCGTCGCTCGCCCTCAGACGGGCGTACAGGTCGCTGGGGTCTGTTTCGCAGGCGAGCTTGGAGGCGAAGAAGGCGGCACGATCGATCATGATCCCAGCGTACGGATGCCGTGGCCCTGCCGCCGTCGTGCAGCGGTCACCTCTCGTGCGATTCGCGACACGAAGAAGGCCCCGCCGCGAATCGCGACGGGGCCGGGGGAGGGCGGCGGTGCTACTCGCCGTCCTCCGACTTCTTCTTGGGCTTCACCGGGTCGGTTGCGATGACCGTGCTCGGCGTGTTCGCGGTCTCGCCGACGTGGTCCTCCGAGGCGATGAGCGGGGCGTCCGGAGCACCGGCGCGCTCGTGAGCGCCGCGGATCTCCTCGGCCTCGGTCTCGTCCATGTGGGCGGTGACGTGGTGCTGATGCGCATCCGCCGCATCCACCTCTGCCTGCGTGAGCGGAGCGAGACGGTCCTCGTAGAACCAGCGCGACATGGCCGAACGCAGGTTCTCCGTCCACGGGATGCGGCCCTTGGCGTTCGGGCGCACGACCAGCGGCTCGTAGCCGTCGACGTCGATGAGCTTCCAGCGGTCGTACTTGTCGACGGGCTGGTGCACCTCGATGAACTCGCCGCCGGGCAGGCGCACGATGCGACCGGACTCGTATCCGTGCAGAACGATCTCGCGGTCCTTCTTCTGCAGCGCGATGCAGATGCGCTTCGTGACGAAGTAGCCGAGGATCGGCGCCAGGAAGAGCAGCGCCTGGAGCGTGTGGATCACACCTTCCATCGTGAGCATGAAGTGCGTCGCGATGAGGTCGGAGGATGCCGCAGCCCACATGACCGCGTAGAAGAGGACGCCGGCGACACCGATCGCCGTGCGCGTGGCCGCGTTGCGGGGGCGCTGAGCGATGTGGTGCTCGCGCTTGTCGCCGGTGACCCATGCCTCGATGAAGGGGTAGAGCGCGACCGCGACGAGGAACACCATGAGCACCAGCACCGGGACGATGATGCCGAACGACCAGGTGCGGTCGAGGAAGACGATGTCCCAGTTCGATGGGGCCAGACGCAGAGCGCCGTCCGCGAAGCCGATGTACCAGTCCGGCTGGGTTCCGGCGGAGACGGGGGACGGGTCGTACGGGCCGTAGTTCCAGATCGGGTTGATCTGGAAGAACGTCGCGATCAGCACGATCGTGCCGAAGACGATGAACAGGTAGCCGCCCATCTTCGACATGTAGACCGGCATCATCGGGTAGCCGACGACGTTGTCGTTCGAGCGGCCGGGGCCGGCGAACTGCGTGTGCTTGTTGATCACCATGAGCATCAGGTGCAGCACGATGAAGGCGATGACCAGCAGCGGCAGCAGCAGGATGTGCAGGGTGTACAGGCGGCCGACGATGTCGGTGCCCGGGAACTCGCCGCCGAACACGAGGAACGACGTCCACGTGCCGATCAGCGGGAGACCCTTCACCATGCCGTCGATGATGCGCAGGCCGTTTCCGGAGAGCAGGTCGTCCGGCAGGGAGTAGCCGGTGAAGCCCTCAGCGAGCGCCAGGACGAACAGCACGAAGCCGATGACCCAGTTGAGCTCGCGCGGCTTGCGGAACGCACCCGTGAAGAAGATGCGCAGCATGTGCACGCCGATGCCGGCGATGAACACCAGAGCCGCCCAGTGGTGGATCTGGCGCACCAGCAGTCCGCCGCGCACGTCGAACGAGATGTTCAGAGTCGACTCGAGAGCCGCTGACATCTCGATGCCGCGCATCGGGGCGTACGCACCGGTGTAGTGCGTCTCGACCATCGACGCCTGGAAGAAGAACGTCAGGAAGGTTCCGGAGAGGAACACGACGACGAAGCTCCACAGCGCGATCTCGCCGAGCATGAACGACCAGTGGTCGGGGAAGATCTTGCGACCGAGCTCCTTGACGAACCCGGAGAGGCTGGTGCGCTCATCGATGTAGTTCGACGCGGCGCCGACGAAGCGGCCGCCGAGGGGTGCCTTGGTGTCTTTGTCCTCGTTGGACAGCGTTGCGGTGCTCAATGGCGCTCCCAGAAGCTCGGGCCGACGGGTTCGTGGAAGTCACTGCGTGCGACGAGATATCCCTCGTCGTCGACGGTGATGGGCAGCTGCGGCAGCGGACGCGCGGCCGGGCCGAAGATGACCTTGGCGTGGTCCGTGACGTCGAACTGCGACTGGTGGCACGGGCACAGCAGGTGGTGCGTCTGCTGCTCGTACAGGGCGACGGGGCAGCCGACGTGCGTGCAGACCTTCGAGTACGCGACGATGCCGTCGTACGACCAGTCCTTGCGGTCCTCGGCCTCGATCAGCTGCTCGGGGCGCAGGCGCATCATCAGCACGATCGCCTTGGCCTTCTCCTCGAGGTAGCCGTCGTGGTGGGACAGCGTCGCGAGGTCCTCGGGGATGACGTGGAACGCCGAACCGAGAGTGACGTCAGCCGCACGGATGGGAGTGCCATCCGGGTCGCGCACAAGACGCTGGCCTTCGGCCCACATCGTGTGCTGAAGCAGCACGACGGGATCGCCGGCGGTCGGGTCGTCCGGAGTCGAGTGCGGTGCGAGGCCGCGGAACAGCATGACGCCGGGAATGATCGATGCGACGAGCGCTGCGAACAGCGAGTTGCGGATCATCACGCGTCGTCCGAACCCGGACTCCTCGTTCGCGTCCGCGAAGGCCTTGATCGTGGCCTCACGGGTGGAGTCCTTGCCGCGCGTCGGGTGGCGGTGCTCCGTGAATTCCTTGTCGCTCATCAGGGCCTTGGACCAGTGGATGGCTCCGAGGCCGAGCGACAGCAGCGCGAGGCCGATGCCGAGACCGATGAACAGGTTGTTGTAGCGGATCGACACCAGCGACTGGTCCTCGATCGGGAACAGCATGTAGGCGGCGACCGCCCAGATGGACCCGGCCAGCGACAGGTAGAAGAGCGTGTAGACCGTGCGGACGGCGCGCTTCTCAGCGCGCGGGTCCTTGTCGGTCATCCGCTCGCGGTGCGGCGGCAGCCCCGGGTTCTGCACGGGATCGCTGACTGCGACACCCAGCCCAGGAGAGGGCTGGTAGGCCCTGTCAAGAGCCTGCGAGTCGTCGTCGTGTGCCATGGTGCTCCTCGTACGTTCCTCTTCGATGAATATGCGTCAGTTGGACTTCGCCGTGATCCACACGGTGATGGCGACAAGCGCGCCGATGCCGAAGATCCACACGAACAGGCCCTCGGAGACCGGGCCAAGGGATCCGAGCGAGAAGCCGCCCGGCTGCACCGACTCCTGCTGGAAGACCAGTGCGGCGATGATGTCGCGCTTGTCCTCGTCGGACAGGTTCATGTTGCCGAACACGGGCATGTTCTGCGGACCCGTGACCATAGCGGCGTAGATGTGCAGCGCGCTGGTCTCGGTGAGCGCCGGAGCGTACTTGCCTTCAGTGAGCGCGCCACCGGCGGCGGCGACGTTGTGGCACATCGCGCAGTTCACGCGGAACAGCTCTGCACCGTGCGAGACGCTCGCCTCGTCCTCGGCGTTCTCGGGGTTCGCCTCACCGGAGGTGATCCAGTCGGCGGGGTACGTCGGGCCGGGGGCCACGGACTGCACGTAGGAGGAGATCGCCTGGATCTGGTCCTCCGTGAACTGCACCGGCTTCTGCGGCGCCTGCGGTCCCTGCATCTGCAGCGGCATGCGACCGGTCGACAGCTGGAACTCGGTGGCGAGTTCACCGACGCCGACCAGGCTGGGGCCGTTGTCGGTTCCCTGCATGTCGAGACCGTGGCAGGTGGCGCAGTTTGCCTGGAACAGCTTCTCGCCGTCCTCGACGGTCAGGGCTGCCGAGGCGACGGTCGGTGTCTCGGTCGCGGCGATCGCCGCTGATGCACCGGCGTACACGCCGCCGGTGATGAGGAGTCCTGCTCCGATCAGTGCCGCTGCCGCGAAGGGGCTGCGGCGACCGTTCGAACGGCGCTTCTTCTCTCGTGCCATCTCAGGGATCAGCTCCGCTCTTATTTCAGGAAGTAGATGACGAAGAACAGCACGATCCAGACGACGTCGACGAAGTGCCAGTAGTAGGACACCACGATCGAGGAGGTCGCCTCCTTATGCGTGAAGTTCTTGACGGCGAACGCGCGGCCCATGACGAGCAGGAACGCGATGAGGCCACCGGTGACGTGCAGGGCGTGGAAGCCCGTGGTGATGTAGAACGCCGAAGCGTAGGAGTTGGCCTGGATCGGCAGCCCCTCGGCGACCAGCTGGGCGTACTCCCAGACCTGGCCGGAGACGAAGATCGCGCCGAGCGCGAAGGTGAGCCAGAACCACTCGACCATGCCCCAGCCGAACAGGCGGCGACGGCCGGACGGGTTCAGCTGCCCCTTGGCGATGCGGTAGGGCTGCAGGTCCTCGGCGGCGAAGACGCCCATCTGGCATGTCACGGAGGACAGCACCAGGATAGCCGTGTTGATCGCCGCGAACGGGACGTTGAGCAGTTCGGTCTCCTGCGCCCACAGCTCCGGGGAAGTGCTGCGGAGAGTGAAGTAGATCGCGAACAGGCCCGCGAAGAACATCACCTCGCTGCCGAGCCACACGATGGTGCCGACAGCTACCGGATTGGGGCGCTTGATCGTTCTTGCCGCCGAGGCATACGTCGCTGAGGTCGTCACCCCTCCATTATGGCCGATCCCGGGGCGCGATTCTTGCATCGCCGGCCCCCGATTCGCTCGCATGGCACTTAGGGCAACCTAAGAAACGCCTGCGAATCTGCGGTGAATACAAGGGAAACTGCGGATGCCGGGACAGGTGGCGGCGACATAAGGAATTTCTGCGCGCCGATAGGATCGCACACATGGCTGAATCCCTGACCTGGTCCGATGTGCTCACCACGCTTCTCGAGCGACGCGATCTCAGCGTCTGGGAATCGACGTGGGCCATGCGCCAGGTCATGAACGGGAACGTGTCGGACGCGAAGCTGGCAGGTTTCCTCGTCGCCCTGCGTGCCAAGGGCGAGACGATCGACGAGATCGTCGGCTTCCGTGACGCGATCCTCGAAGCCGCGGTCCCGCTGCCGGTCTCTCCCGACGTGCTCGACATCGTCGGGACCGGCGGCGATCGCGTCGGCACCGTCAACATCTCGACCACCGCTGCGGTCATCATCGGTGCCACCGGCGTCCCGGTCGTCAAGCATGGCAACCGCGCTGCGAGCTCGGCATCCGGAGCATCCGACGTCCTGGGGGCGCTGGGACTCGAACTCTCGCTGTCGCCCGACCACGTCGCGTCCGTGCTCGCTCGCACCGGGATCACCTTCGCGTGGGCCGCGGCCTTCCACCCCGGGTTCAAGCACGCGGGCGCCGCGCGCGCCGAGCTCGGCATCCCGACCGTGTTCAACATGCTCGGACCGCTCTGCAACCCGGCCCGCGCCGAGGCCAACGCGGTCGGCGTGGCACAGCTCGAGCGGGTGCCGCTCATCACGGGTGTCTTCCGCACGCGCGGCGCGACCGCGCTCGTCTTCCGCGGTGACGACGGTCTGGACGAACTCACGACCACCGGCCACAGCCGGATCTGGGAGGTGTCGCGCGGCGACATCCACGAGCACGATCTCGACCCGCGCGATCTCGGCATCCCGCTGGCCGATCTGTCTGACCTCATCGGCGGAACGCCAGAGCACAACGCCGACATCCTCCGACGGACGCTTGGCGGCGAACAGGGCCCTGTGCGGGACATCGTGCTTCTGAATGCGGCCGCCGGAATCGTGGCGTACGAGCTGTCGCAGGATGCGGCGCAGGTGCAGCGTCCGATTCTGGACCGGTTGCGCGATGGCTACGCGGCGGCGGCGGCGGCGGTGGACGACGGGCGCGCGTCCGCGAAGCTCGACGCGTGGGTGTCGGTCTCCCGCGAGCTGGCCACGGCCTGATCATGGATCCGGCGGCCGCGCTCCTCGAGATCGCCGCGCTGCTGGAGCGCGAGCGCGCCTCGCGATACCGGGCCAAGGCGTTCCGTCAGGCCGCGGCGACCTGGGACTCGCTGCCGGACGATGTGCGGGCGGATCCGACGCGGCTGCGCGCGGCGAAGGGCATCGGCGCCTCGACGTTCGAAGTGATCACGCAGGCTCAGGCTGGCGACGTGCCGCGCTACCTCGTCGAGCTGCGCGGCGAGGTCGAGCCGGAGATCGCCTCGACGCTCCGCGGTCTGCTGCGCGGCGACCTGCACGCTCACACCGACTGGTCGGACGGTACGACTCCGATCCGCACCATGGCGGACGCGGCTCGCGCACTCGGGCACGAGTTCCTGGCCATCACGGACCACTCGCCGCGGTTGCGGGTGGCTCGGGGCCTGAGTGCCGAGCGGCTGTGCGAGCAGATCCCGCTGGTGCGGGCCGAGTCGGATGCCGGGCTGCGGGTGCTGGCAGGCATAGAGGTGGACATCCTCGAAGACGGTGCGCTCGATCAGGAACCGGATCTGCTCGAAGAGCTGGACATCGTGGTGGCATCCGTGCATTCCAAACTCCGCATGGATGCCGCGCCGATGACCGAGCGCATGCTCACGGCGGTGCGCTCGGGCCGCGTCAACGTCCTCGGGCACTGCACCGGGCGGCTCGTGCAGGGGGAGCGGGGGACGAGACCGGCATCCGAGTTCGACGCCCGCGCCGTGTTCGCGGCGTGCGCGGAGCACGGTGTCGCGGTCGAGATCAACTCGCGGCCGGAGCGACAGGATCCGCCGGACGAATTGATCGCGATCGCGCTGGAGGAAGGCTGTCTGTTCTCGATCGATTCGGACGCGCATGCGCCGGGCCAGCTGTCGCTGCTCGACCACGGCGCCCTGCGCGCCGAGCACGCAGGCGTTCCGGCGGCGCGGATCATCACGACCTGGGGAGTGGACCGCCTGCTCGCGTGGGCGGGCTGAGGATCAGCCGGGCAGCGCGGCCAGCGCGCGCGTCATGGACGTGCCGAGATTCCAGGTCTCGGCGAGGGCGACAGCGGCATCCTTCGCAGCGTCGTCGAGATGGCCGAGCGGAACGGTGGGGGCCGTGATCTCGAGATCGCGGGCGACTCTGACGACTGTCGGCGCGACGTCGAGGTAGTCGGACGCGGCGAGGACCTTGGCCTGGAGGCCGGCGGACATGCCCTCTCCTGCGCGCGCGGCGGCGCGGATGCCGTCGAGATCGCCGTGGGTTTGGAGCAGCGTCGCCGCGGTCTTCTCGCCGACGCCGGCCACACCGGGGAGTCCGTCGGATGCGTCGCCGCGCATGGTGGCGAAGTCCGCGTACTGCGACGGCAGAACCCCATACTTCACGACGACGCTCGCATCGGTGAGCGTGTCGAGGTTGCTCATGCCGCGCGCGGTGTAGATGACGCGCACATCGCGTTCGTCATCGATGAGCTGGAAGAGATCGCGGTCGCCCGTGACGATGTCGACCGGCATCGTGGCGTGGGTCGCAAGGGTGCCGATCACGTCGTCGGCCTCGTGCTCCGCGACGCCGATGATCGGGATGCCGAGGGCCGTGAGCTCCGCCCGGATGAGCGGAATCTGCACTTCGAGCGGGTCGGGGACCTCTTCGACGTCTGCGCCGTTCGGCACGACCTCGACGACGCGATGCGCCTTGTAACTGGGGATGAGGTCCACGCGCCACTGCGGGCGCCAGTCGTCGTCCCAGCAGGCGATGAGATGCGTCGGCTGGTACGTCGAGACGAGCTTCGCGATCATGTCGAGCAGTCCGCGCGCGGCGTTGATGGGGGAGCCGTCGGGTGCTTTCACCTTGTCGGGCACCCCGTAGAAGGCACGGAAATAGAGGCTCGCGGTGTCCAGCAGCATCAGCCTGTCGCTCATGGGATCAGCATGGCACAGGCGTGTTTCGAGACGGACGCCCGGGCGGTGACACCCGTGGGTATGAGGACCGTGACGGGCGTCGCCGTGGCCGTAGTGCTGCTGCTCGCCGGATGCACTGAGGTTGCGCCGGACCCGGAGCTCTCCCCGTCGGAGGCGGAACCGGCGGCGGTTACATCTTCGATGACGCCGAAGAGAGCTGGACCGTGACGACGACTCCGGCGGACGCACCGGACGTCGTCGGCGTCACAGCTTGGGCGGGTGAGCAGCTCGTGGTCGTCGGCGGCACCGACTGGTCGGGGTGGGAGGGGATGAGGGACTCGCGGGTCTGGATCTTCGCGCCGTGACCTGCGTCAGCAGCCGGGGGAGGAGGGCGCCTGTTCGCAGGTGTGGGCGACGAGAGCGGTGTGCGCCTCGAAGATCCGCACCTGCTGTCCCTGTCCAGCGCTGGTGAGCTCGCCGTCGATCGGGAACCAGCCGATGCCCAGGTCGATCTCGGCGGTGTAGCGGACGTCGACGGTCGCGGTGTACTCCCCGCGCTGCGCGTACACGTGGCTCGTCGGGGTGGGCGTGAACTGCGCCTGGTTCAGCGTCGCCCAGCTCGCGCCGCCGTCGGGAGTCGTCGCGGTGACGCCGTCGCCGTAGTCGAAGTCGAACCCGACGGGCGTGAAGCGCACGGAGATCGGGTAGCCGAAGAGCTCTCCGCCGACGGTCTGAGCGGATGCCGAGGCGACGAAGTTCGTCGGGAGACCGACGACTCCGACGTTGTCCGGTTCGGCCGTGACGAGTGCACCGGACGGGGCGAAGCGAGCGACGTCGGTGATCGTGACGACCGGGATCGCCGGAACCCCGGGGTCTGCCGGGTCTGCGGGATCCGTGGGATCCCCGCGTTCGAAGCAGCCGATGTAGCGATTCCAGTCGTCCAGGCACTGCTCGAACTCGGACGGTGCGTCGGGCTGTGCTGGACCGCCGTCGAAGTCATGATCGCGGCCACGCGAACCGTTGTCACCGTCGCGTCCGTCTCGGCCATCGGAGCCGTCCTCGTTCCCGGTGCCGCCGACGACGACCTCACCGCCCTCGACTTTCCCGCACGCACCGGTGATGACCTCGGTCTGGCTGCATCCATTTGCGCCGAATCCGACGAGCGTCCCCGAAAGAAGTGCCGCGACGATGAGTTCACTCAACATCGCGCGTCCGAAAGAGAGGACTCGGAGATGAGCAGACTAGAACCGTTCCATGTGAACGCGACCTGGAGCGCCGCGACCTCACTACGATCATCGGGGGTGATGTCGGAACCATCGTCGCCCAGAACAACGGTGCCCGACAGATCTAGACAAACGACCCCAGCGACCTCCGGGGTGCATTCGATCTCGGCGCTGTCTGGAGCGAACTTCACAACCTCTGTCGCTCCTTGTATTGAGATCTTGGCTGACTCCAGGTCTCGTTGGCTCTGGAGTTCGTCTTCCAACGCTGTTCCCGTGAGATAGTCCATGGGATCGGCTCCGGCAACACCTGACCGCTGTTCGTTGAGCGTGTGTGTGTACGCCCGGTACACCTCTTCCGCGGCGGCGAACGCCTCCTCCTCGGACGCGAAAGCGGATGTCGGCGTGGGCGTCGGCTCGGGTCCCGGTGCGCATCCGACGAGGCAGCCGGCGGCCAGAGCGACGACGCCGAGGACGGTCAGACCACGATGGCGGGAGCGGGGGAAGATCACCCGATCACGCTAACGCCAACGGCTCGGCATCCGCAGGAGTTATCCACAGGAGACATCTGCCGCCGAACCTGATAATCTGAAGTGTCACTTGTGGCGCGCTGGCGCGTGCCTTCGAGACAGCACTCCAAAATCCATTCGCTTTCCCACCATCAGACACGTGTGCGCACGTGGGTCGGAAGCCCGAGCACCCATTCAACAAGGACAACCCACTAAATGACTACCGCAACGACCGCCCCGGCCACCAAGCAGGTCGCGATCAACGACATCGGATCTGCCGAGGACTTCCTGGCCGCGGTCGAGAAGACCCTGAAGTTCTTCAACGACGGCGACATCATCGAGGGCACGATCGTCAAGATCGACCGCGACGAGGTTCTGCTGGACGTCGGTTACAAGACCGAGGGCGTCATCCCCTCGCGCGAGCTTTCCATCAAGCACGACGTCGACCCCAACGAGGTCGTCGCTGTCGGCGACCTGGTCGAGGCCCTCGTTCTCCAGAAGGAGGACAAGGAAGGCCGACTGATCCTCTCCAAGAAGCGTGCGCAGTACGAGCGCGCCTGGGGCGACGTCGAGAAGATCAAGGAGAACGACGGGGTCGTCACCGGCACCGTCATCGAGGTCGTCAAGGGTGGCCTCATCGTCGACATCGGACTCCGTGGCTTCCTGCCGGCGTCGCTGATCGAGCTGCGCCGCGTCCGCGACCTCACGCCGTACCTCGGCCAGGAGATCGAGGCGAAGATCCTCGAGCTCGACAAGAACCGCAACAACGTGGTCCTCTCGCGCCGCGCCCTGCTGGAGCAGACGCAGTCCGAGTCCCGCACGACCTTCCTCAACAACCTGCACAAGGGTCAGGTCCGCAAGGGTGTCGTGTCCTCGATCGTCAACTTCGGTGCGTTCGTCGACCTGGGCGGCGTTGACGGCCTCGTGCACGTCTCCGAGCTGTCCTGGAAGCACATCGAGCACGCTTCCGAGGTCGTCGAGGTCGGCCAGGAGGTCACCGTCGAGATCCTCGAGGTCGACCTCGACCGCGAGCGCGTCTCCCTGTCGCTGAAGGCGACGCAGGAGGACCCGTGGCAGGTCTTCGCCCGCACCCACGCGATCGGTCAGATCGCACCGGGCAAGGTCACCAAGCTCGTTCCGTTCGGTGCGTTCGTGCGCGTCGCAGACGGCATCGAGGGTCTGGTCCACATCTCCGAGCTCTCCAGCAAGCACGTCGAGCTGGCTGAGCAGGTCGTGTCGGTCGGCGAAGAGGTCTTCGTCAAGGTCATCGACATCGACCTCGAGCGTCGCCGCATCTCGCTGTCGCTGAAGCAGGCGAACGAGTCGGTCGACCCGTTCGGCACCGAGTTCGACCCGGCCCTGTACGGCATGCTCGCCGAGTACGACGAGAACGGCGAGTACAAGTACCCGGAGGGCTTCGACCCCGAGACCGGTGCGTGGAAGGAAGGCTTCGACGCCGCTCGCGAGGCTTGGGAGCAGGAGTACGCTGCAGCCCAGACGCGCTGGGAGGCTCACAAGGTCGCGGTTGCCAAGGCAGCCGAGGCCGAGGCCGCCGCAGGCGACGACTTCGCCGCTGCGCAGTCGTTCACCAGCGACTCCGGCGCCGGCACGCTCGCTGACGACGAGGCTCTCGCGGCTCTGCGCGAGAAGCTCTCGGGCGGCAACGCGTAAGCATCGCTTCAAAGAAACGGGTCGTCACCTTCGGGTGGCGGCCCGTTCCGCGTTTCACCGGTGCGCTGGTGCCTCCGCCGCGCGCCGCACGGCGACGGGACCGAGCGCGAACCGCACGACATCGCCGACCCGCGGGAGTGCCTGTTCGGCGAAGTCGGCCACCGGTGCGACGGCGGCGAGCCCAGAACGATGCTCGAGTCGCAGTGAGCCGGCCTGCGACGACACCGAGACCAGGGGCGCCGCGACGCCGGATCGGCGCGCGTCGTCACGCGGCAGCACGCTGACATCCTGCGGGGCCACCACCGCGAACGCGGCATCGCCCGGCGACACCTCTCCGTCCGCTCGCCCCGGCAGCAGGATACCGTCGCCGATGTCGAGGGCTGTGCCTGTCCAGCATCCCTCGATGACGGCGAAGCCGGCCAGCCGTGCGGTGAATGTCTGCCGTGGGTGAGCGGCGAGTTCAGCGGGTGACCCGCGCTCGATGACATGGCCGCCGTGCAGCACGAGGCAATCATCGGCCAACTGCCACGCATCAGCGAGGTCGTGCGTCACGAGTATCGCCGCCGTGCCCGTCCGCGCCAGCTCGTCGGACAGCAGCCGCCTCACCTGCGGAGCGCTCTCGGCATCCAGCGCAGCGAACGGCTCGTCCAGGAGCAGAAGCCGGGGCTCCGCGGCGAAGGCGCGCGCGATCGCGACCCGCTGCTGTTGCCCGCCGGAGAGCTCATGTGCCGCGGCATCGGCGCGATCGGCGAGGCCGAGGCGGTCGAGCCAGGTGCGCACGAGCTCGCGCGTCTCTGCGCGCCCCGCACGCCGAGCCCGGGGTCCGAACGCGATGTTCTCACCGACGCTGAGATGCGGGAACAGGCGGGGCTTCTGATCGAGCAGGCCGATCTGCCGCTGTTCCGGACGCAGTCGCAGCACACCTCTGTCCTCGACCGGGCGACTGTCGAGGACGACCGCGCCGCGCGCGATCGGAATCAGCCCGGCGATCGCTCCCAGGAGCGTGGACTTGCCCGATCCATTGGGGCCGAGCACGGCGAGTCGTCCCCCCGGCTCCACCTCGATCGATGCGACCGCACGGAAGCCATCCCGCTCCACGGCGATGTCGGCCACAAGGCCCCCGGTCCGTGCAGGGGTCATCGCACGGCATCCTCTCGCCACGAGCGCAGACCGCTCACGATCACGGCTGCGCTGACCAAGAGAAGCAACGACAGCGCGACGGCCGAATCCTGCGTCACCCCGACGCCGTTGAACGCGGTGTAGATCGCGAGCGGCATCGTGCGGGTGATTCCCTCGGCGTTGCCGGCGAACAGTGCCGTCGCTCCGAACTCACCGAGCGCACGGGCGAAGCACAGCACCGTGCCTGCGACGAGACCGGGAAGTACGAGCGGCAGCGTGACGCGTGTGAGTACCCGCCACCGGCCGGCGCCCAGAGTGGCGGCCACCTGCTCGTGCCCGATCCCCGACGTGCGCAGCGCTCCCTCCAGCGCGATGACGAGGAACGGCAGCGCGACGAACGCCTGCGATACGACCACCGCTGCGGTCGTATACGGAAGGCTGAAACCGGTCGCCTCGAACAGCGGCTTGCCGACGAGACCGCTGCGACCGAGCAGGGCGAGGAGGGCGAGCCCGCCCACCATCGGCGGCAGCACGAGCGGCACGAGCACGATCGTGCGCAGGACAGCGGCGGCGCGGCGCGGCGCTCGCGCGATGACGATCGCGAGCGGACCGCCCAGCACTAGGCACACAACGGTCGCCCCCGCGGCTGTGCTCAGCGAGAGCCCGAGGGCGATGAGAGCGGCGGGGGAGAGCAGATCATCGCCGAGTCGGTCCCATCGCACGCGCGACAGCAGCCCGACGATCGGCAGCACGAGCAGCGCGATCGCCGCGATCGCGGGGACGTACAGCCCGCGAGGGATCGTCACGGCGCCTCGAATCCGAACTCCGAGAGAATCTCCTGACCTTCGTCCGACAGCACGTAGTCGACGAACGCGCGAGCGGCCTCCGCGGACGGTGCCGAATCGGCGACCGTGATCGGATAGCGATTGACCACGGCATCCGCACCCTCGGGGACGATGCCGTCGACATCCGCATCCGCCGCGGCGACGTCGGTCGCGTACACGAGTCCCGCATCCGCTTCGCCGTCGGCCACCCTGGTCAGGACCGACGTGACGTTCGTCTCCTCGCTCACCGGTGTGAGATCAATTCCGGCGTTCTGCAGCAGCGTCTGCGCGGCGGCACCGCACGGCACCTCTGGGGCGCACAGCACGACGGCGAGGGTCGGATCGGCGAGGTCGCTCAGATCGGAGATGTCGTGCGGGTTCCCTGGGGCCACGGCGATGCGCAGCGTGTTGGTGGCGAAGATGTCCCCCTCGGTGCTGCGTCCGGCCTCGATGACGGGCGCAAGGCTGTCCTCGTTCGCGAACGCGATCACGTCGACGTCCGCGCCATCGATGATCTGCGTGGCGAGTGCCTGCGAACCGTCGTACCGGATGGGGGCGATCGGGTACTCGGGATGCTCGACCGTGAACCTCTTGGCGAGTTCATCGAACGCGCCGCTCAGGGAGGCCGCGGCGAACACGATCACCGGTTCGCTCTGCGAGCCCTGCGACTCCGCCGCATCCGGCACCGAGGCGGTGCAGCCGACCAGCGCGAGCAGGAGTCCGGAAGCCGCCAGCACGCCGGCGCGCCTCATCGTGCGACCTCGGCGGGTGCCGTCTCGACGATCACGGTCGTCGCCTTCACGATCGCCGTCGCCAGGCTCCCGACCTCCAGGCCGAGATCGTGAACGGCCTCCGTCGACATCAGGGACACGACGCGGTGCGGACCGCACTGCAGCTCGACCTGCGACATGACGGTGTCGGACACGACGTTCGTGACGATCCCCACGAAGCGATTGCGCGCGCTCGACGCGCGCTCGAGCGGGTCGTCGAGACCGCCGGGGGACCGGGTGAGGTGCGCGGCGAGGTCGGTACCGGCCACGACGCGGCGTCCGGATGCATCCGTCTGCGCTGGAAGCTGCCCGGTGTCGATCCATCGCCGGACGGTGTCATCGCTCACCGACAGCAGCTGAGCGGCCTCTTTGATCCGGAATAGCGTCATGAATTAGAGAATAGTGCCGCAAGCACGTGCCTAGAGCGAATGCAAGGCCGCATTTGCGGATCGTAAGATCCTCGCGCGAGGCGAGCGGCCGCGCGTCTCTCTCGGACACGACACGGTCGCGATCTCACCAGGGCGGTACCGTGGGAGACATGCCCTTTCCCCCGCTTCTGCCCCCGGCATCCGCTCTGCCCGAGGGAGAGATGGAGCGTGCGGCACGGCAGATCCGGTTGCCCGAGATCGGCGCCGACGGCCAGCGTCGGCTGTTCGCCGCGCGCGTCTGCGTGATCGGCGCCGGAGGCCTCGGGTCACCCGTCCTGCTCTACCTGGCTTCCGCCGGCGTCGGCGTCATCTGCGTCGTCGATGACGACGTCGTGGACGCATCGAACCTGCAGCGCCAGGTGCTCTTCGGCACGGCCGATGTCGGCCGTCCGAAGGGTCGCGTTGCCGCCGAGCGCATCAGGGCCCTCTCGCCGCACACCACGGTGATCCGTGCGCAGGAGCGCCTCACCGCCGAGAACGCGGAGCGGATGCTGACCGGCTACGACCTCGTCATCGACGGCAGCGACACGTTCGACACGCGGTACGCGGTCGCCGACGCGTGCGACGCGCTGGGCGTTCCGCTGGTCTGGGGATCGGTTCTGCGATTCGACGCGCAGGCGACGCTGTTCTGGTCTCGCCCGCCCGTGGGGGCGCCCGTGCGGCTGCGCGATGTGTTCCCCTCCGCCCCGCCGCCCGAAGAGGTCCTGTCCTGCGCGGATGCCGGCGTGCTCGGCGCGCTCTGCGGGCAGCTGGGTGCGCTCATGGCTGCCGAGGCCGTCAAACTCATCTGCGGTCTCGGAGATCCGATCCTCGGGAGGATGCTCGTGATCGACGCGCTCTCGGCTCGCACCCGCGAGGTGCCGCTGGTTCCGGCATCCGCGACGGTGCCCGCGGATGCCGCACCGCACCGCGAGCCGCGAACGGCCCCGCGCACTGTTGCACCTCGGGCACTCGCCGAGCTCGGGGACATCCTGCTGCTCGACGTGCGCGAGGACGAGGAGTTCCGTGCGGGAAGCATCCCCGGTGCCCGCTCGATTCCGCTCGGTCGCCTTCGGGAGAACCCGTCGCAGGTCGGAACAACCCGTCCGATCGTGGTGTTCTGCCAGATCGGACCGCGCGCCAGGGCGGCGGCCGCGGTGCTCGCGACGGCAGAGCCGGATGCGGAGATCCTGTTGCTCGACGGCGGGTACCAGGCATGGTCCGAGCAGATCGCCACGGCGGGCGCGTGATCTCGCTCGAGGAGCACCGCGACCGCATTCTGACGGCGGCCGCTCCGCTCGCGCCCCGTGAGCACACGCTCGAGAATGCCCGTGGACTCGTCCTCGCATCGCCGATCTCGACGCGATGGCCGGTCCCGCTGTTCGACAACTCGGCGATGGATGGCTACGCGGTGCGGGCGGCCGAGGCCGTTCAGGGAGCCGTGCTGCGCATCGTCGCAGACGTGCCGGCCGGCTCAGGCGAGGACCCCCGGTTCGGTGAGGGCGAGGCGGTGCGCATCATGACGGGGGCGGCCGTGCCGACGGATGCCGATGCCATCGTGCCCGTCGAGCACACCGATCTCGGGCTGTTCACCGGTGCCGTCCCGCCCGAGACGATCACGATCACGCGCGCGCCGGCTGCCACCGCCCACATCCGTCGCCGCGGCGAGGACGCTGCAGCAGGCACGGTCGTCGTCGACGCCGGTGCCGTCCTCGGCCCCTGGCAGCTCGCCGCGATCGCATCGGCCGGGCATGACCACGTGTTCGCTCACCCCGCGCCGCGGGCTGCCGTGATCTCGACGGGGTCCGAGCTCGTGCGGCCGGGCACCGAACCGCAGCGCGGCCAGATCCCGGAGTCGAATGGGCACCTGCTCGCTGCAGCGCTGCAGGATGCCGGTGCTGACGTCGTCCGCATCACCACGGTGCCGGACGACGAGACGGCGCTCCGCGCAGAGCTCGCGGCGATCGACGCGGATCTCGTGGTGCTGTCCGGCGGGGCCAGCGTCGGTGCGTTCGACGTCGTGAAGGCGGTGCTGGACGCGGCCGGTCCCGGACGCGGGCCGGTGCGCTTCGACGCGGTGGCGATGCAGCCCGGCAAGCCGCAGGGCTTCGGCATCGCGGATGATGGCACGCTGCTGTTCTGCCTGCCGGGCAACCCCGTCAGCGTCGCTGTGTCCTTCGAGATGTTCGTGCGACCGGCCGTCCGCGCCCTGGCGGGGAGATCCGATGGGCGTCGGCCGCACGTCACGCTGACGGCGGGAACGAGTTGGCGCTGCCCGCCGGGACGCGCACAGGTGCTACCGGTGGTGATCGAGGGGGACAGGGTGATCCCGGCATCCGCAGGCGGAAGCGGATCGCACCTGGTGACCTCGCTCGCGCACGCCACAGACTTCGCCATCATTCCCGCCGACACCGAGCGGGTGGAGACCGGCGACCTCGTCGACGTGATGCTGGTCGCGACAGAGAGGACGATTCCGTGAGCTTCACGCATCTGGACGAGCACGGCCACGCACGCATGGTCGACGTCACCGAGAAGCAGCCCACCGTTCGCAGCGCGACGGCCACCGGCCTCGTTCGCTGCCCCGCGCACGTCGTCGCCGCCCTGCGCGACGGCTCGGCGCCCAAGGGCGACGTGCTCGCTGTGGCGCGCATCGCCGGCATCCAGGGAGCCAAGCGCACGGCCGAGCTGATTCCGCTCGCGCACATCATCGGCGTGCACGGAGCGACGGTCGACCTCGACGTGATCGACACGGGCGTCCGGGTCACCGCGACGGTGCGCACCGCCGACCGCACCGGCGTCGAGATGGAGGCTCTCACGGCCGTCAGCATCGCGGCACTGACCGTGATCGACATGGTCAAGGGCATGGACAAGACCGTGGAGATCGAGAACGTGCGCCTCGTGCGCAAGACCGGCGGCAAGAGCGGGGAATGGACGCGGTGACTCCCGCGCCGCGCCGCGCCGCCATCGTCCTCGCCGGTGGGCGGGCGACACGGCTGGGCGGCGCGGACAAGGCGCAGATCGAGATCGGCGGCCGGATGCTCATCGACGGCGTCCTGCAGGCGGTCTCGCCGTGCGATCCGATCGTCCTCGTCGGCCCGGATCATCTCGCGCGACCAGGAGTGCACGTCGCGCGTGAGGATCCGCCGTTCGGCGGCCCCGTGGCGGCGCTGGCGGCGGCGCTCAGGTCCCTGACCGATGACGTGTCGGAGACCTGGGTGCTCGCGTGCGACCTGCCGCGGGCCGCCGGCGTCATCGATCTCCTGTCGGCTGTCGATCTGCCGGACGACGTAGATGCTCTGGTGCTGCGCGATGCGGACGGCCGCGCGCAGCCGCTCGCTGGGCGCTACCGCGTCGGGCCGCTTCGCCGCGCGGTGGATGCGCTGCCCCGTACGGACGGCGCGGCGATGCGGCGCCTGACCGAAGCGCTGCGGGTATCGGAGATCGATGACCCGGAGGGGGTCTCGGTCGACCTCGACACCTGGGATGATGTGTTCGAGTACCGCGCGGCATCCGATCGACCCGACTGACTGGGCACGCGATGAAGGAGACAGCATGACCGATACACCGGACGAGCTCACCGATTGGGCCGCGTCGCTCGCCGCCGCACTGGGTGTGCGGGATGATGTGCCGATCGCCGCACTGCTGGATGTGACGCGAGAGGTGGCGCACGGCGTGACCCGCCCGGCTGGTCCGATCTCCACGTATCTCGTCGGCCGTGCTGTCGCGCAGGGGCTTCCGATCGAGCAGGCGATCGCTGTCGTCCAGGCGCAGATCGCGGACCGGGCGTGAGGGTCCGGTTCTTCGCCGCGGCAGCGGAGGCCGCGGGGCGCGAGGAACAGGACATCGCGACGGCGAGTACGCTCGGCGCACTGCTCGCGAACCTGCGCAGCGAGCACGGTGCGGAGTTCACGCGGGTACTCGCCCGCTGCGCGATCCGTGTGGATGGCGCAGCGGTCGATGACGACCACGTGATCGCGGAGACGGCGACCGTCGACGTGCTGCCGCCGTTCGCCGGAGGCTGAGCTGCCGGCCAGGTGAGGGCGCGGTCAGCCGCCGATCGCGGACATCGGGCGCAACGGCTGCAGGAATCCGGGGTCGTCGATGCCGTGGCCGGCTCGCTTGCCCTCGATGTTCTGCCGCAGCATCCCCGCGATCGCCTCGTCGTCGGCATCGCCGCGCAGCAGGGAGATCAGGTCGGACTCCTCGCGGGCGAACAGGCAGTTGCGCACCTGGCCGTCCGCGGTGATGCGCACCCGGTCGCAGGAGCCGCAGAAAGGCGCGGAGACGGACGCGATCACACCGACCGTGGTGGGCCCGCCGTCGACCGTGTAGATCTCGGCCGGACTCGAACCCCGTTCGCCGACCGCGGTCAGCGTGAACTCCGCGGACAGCTTCTCAAGGATCTCCTCCGCGGGCACCATGGTCTGACGAGACCAGATGTGCCCGGCATCCAAGGGCATCTGCTCGATGAAGCGCAGCTCGGCGTCGTGCTCCTGCGCGAAGCGGAGCAGGTCGCAGAACTCGTCGTCGTTGACGTCGCGCATCGCCACGGTGTTGAGCTTGAGCGGGCGCAGCGGGCTCGCCTGGGCCGCGCGGATGCCGCGCACCACGTCTTCGAACCGGTCGCGTCTGGTCAGATCGGTGAAGCGATCGGGACGGACGGTGTCCAGACTGATGTTGAGCCGCTGCAGGCCGGCCTCGACGAGGTCGTCCATGATCTTCTCGAGCCGGATTCCGTTGGTCGTCAGCGACACCTCCAGCGGGCCGTCGACACCCCGGATCCTGGCGAGACGACGAACCACATCGACGAGGTCGGGCCGCAGCAGCGGCTCGCCGCCCGTCAAGCGCACCTCGACGATGCCGAGCCTGGCGAGGATCCCCGCGACGCGTTCGATCTCATCGGTGGTGAGGATGTTCTGTTTCGCGAGCCATGGCACACCTTCGGCGGGCATGCAGTACGTGCAGCGGAGGTTGCAGCGGTCGGTCAGCGAGATCCGCAGGTCGCGGTGCACGCGGCCGAAGCGATCGACCAGCGGGCCGTCGAACGCGCTCACAGCCCGACCCAGTTCGTGGTGCCGTCGACCGTGATCTGGCGCTTCCACACCGGCAGTTCGGCCTTGACCTTCTCGACGAGCGCACGGGAGATGTCGAACGCCTCCGCGCGATGCGCGCTGGAGACCGCGCACACGATGGCGATCTCCCCGACGCTGAGCGCGCCGATGCGGTGGCTGATCGCGATGCGCAGGTCGTCGGCGTCGACCGTCTCCGCCAGGGAAAGCAGGGTCGTGGCGGCATCCGGATGGGCGCTGTACTCCAGGCGGGTCACCTCACCGGATGCTCCGGGATCGTGGTCGCGCACCGTGCCGACGAAGAGCGCGGTCGCACCGGCCGCGTCGTGAGCGACGGCATCCAGATGGGCGGTGGGGTCGAGATCCTCGTCGGAGATCGTGGTGAGCACGATCATGCGTGATCGCCTCCGGCGCGCTGGGACAGCACATGGTCGACGAGATCGAGGATCACGGGAATGCCGTCGCGAACCGCGCCGGGGGAGCCGGCGAGATTCACCACCAGCGCGCCCTCGTAGATGCCGGCGACTCCGCGCGAGAGGAGGGCCGTCGGGACCTTCGCCGCTCCGAGGCGACGAAGTTCCTCCGCGATGCCGGGGATGACGGGATCCAGCAGCGGAAGCGTGGCTTCCGGGGTGACGTCGCGCGGTCCGACGCCGGTGCCGCCGGTCGTGACGACCAGGCGTGCGCCCTCAGCGACAGCGGCGCGGATGGCGGATCCGATCTGCTCTCGCTCGTCGGCGACGATCACGACGCGAGCCTGCCAGCCGGTGGCCGTCAGCAGGTCGGCGCCGGTGGGACCGGAGAGATCCTCGCGTGTGCCCGCCGCCGAGCGGTCGGAGACGGTGATGACACGTGCGGTCCTGCTCATGCCGGCCTCCTGTCGTCGCGCCATCCTGTTGTTCTCGCCAGTCTAGGACGCGTACGACCGGCCGGCCGTTACAGCTTGTGCAGCTTCTCCGGATCAGGCGCCGCGACCGGGTCCCAGCCACGCTTGGCCGCGCGAGAACCGCGCACGTCATCGCGTGAGCGGTAGACGATGTACGGACGGAACAGGTATCCGACCGGGGCGGAGAAGACGTGCACGAGCCGGGTGAACGGCCAGAGGGCGAAGAGCAGGCTGGCGGTGATGATGTGCAGCTGGAAGAGCAGCGGGACGCCGATCATGAGCTCGGGTTGCGGCTGCAGCAGGATCAGGCTGCGGATCCAGGGCGAGATGGTCTCGCGGTAGTGGAAGCCGCCGCCGAAGACCTGGTGGACGACGGTCGCGGCCGTGCCGAACAGGAGCGTCGCACCGAGGACGACGTACATGAACTTGTCCATGCGCGTGGTGGCGAGGAACACCGGCCCGACGACACGGCGACGATAGATCAGGATCGCCAAGCCTGCGAGCGTGAGAGCGGCGGCGAACGTCCCGAGCACGGTCGCGCCCACGTGGTAGATCTCCTCGCTGATCCCGATCGCGTACAGCCACTCGCGGGGGATCAGCAGGCCGACGACGTGCCCGGCTATCACCATGAGGATGCCGAGGTGGAACATCGGCGAACCCCACCGAAGCAGCCGGTTCTCGTAGACCTGGCTGGATCGAGTCGTCCAGCCGAACTTGTCGTAGCGGTACCGCCAGATGTGACCGACGACGAAGACGGCGAAGCACACGTAGGGCAGCGCCACCCAGACGAGAACGTTCAGGGCGGTCATGACCGCTCCTGCTGGGAAGTGGTCGGCGTGAACGGGGCGAGATTCCCGAGAAAGCTCAACCCGACACTCTCCACCGGCGGGCCCTCGGTGACGAGATCGAGAATCCTCTCACGCGTCGCCGCGGAGACGGGCGGGAGCGACCGGGTGACGCTGCGGACCACGCCGGCCCAGGGACTGCCCATGTCCTCCAGCGCGGCCCGCAGCACTTCGATGCCTTCCACATGCGCCGCCAGCAGGGCCTCGGCGACCGGGGAGTCCGACCGTGCCGAGAATTCGAGTACCGCGGGGAAGTAGTCCGGGAGCTCGGCGGCATCGAACTCCCACCCGGCGGCCCGGTACGCCTCGAGGAACGTCACGAGCGCAGTGCCCCGCTTGCGGGTGTCTCCGGTGGCGTAGTAGCTGAGGTACAGACTGCACTTGCGTTTGAGGTCGAACGTCTCGACGTACGTCCGCTGGAGAGCATCCGCCCCGGCATCCGCCGCCGCATCCATGAAGGCGACCAGCGGATCGCGGATCGCAGTCGGCAGCGCAACGGTGTGAGCGCGGAGCTCATCGAGGCGCGCGAACCACACATCATCGGGATAGTCCAGCAGCAGGGAGGCGAGCATGTGTGCGCGCGCACGCGTGGGCGGGGTCATGGCCACCGCGGTCAGCGCGTCCGGAAGCGCCTTTCGCGGGGTCACACGCGCTTTCAGCAGCGAGGGCATCACGACTCCCGATCCGTCGCGGGCGGAAATAGTCCGTCTGTCGAACCGTTGCCGTCCCAGTTGAGCAGGTTGACGCGCCCGGGCGATGACGGTCGATCGGCCGTCTGCCGGTTCTGCAGCACGTGGAAGTTCTCCACGGCCACGGGTACCTGGCGCCCGCTCGAGGACCCGAAGGGACCGGCGCCGCCCATTCCTGGACCATCCTCGTAGTCCAGCGAGCAGGCCATCTCCTCCAGTTCATGCGCGCGCTCGGTGTGCGCGGCGGGGATGACGTAGCGCTCTTCGTACTTCGCGATGGCGAGCAGCCGGTACATCTCTTCGACTTCGATGCCGGTCATTCCCACGGCGGTCGCGATGCGCTCCTCCCGCTCGTCGTCGAGGTTGACACCGCGCATGTAGGAGCGCATCGCGGCTAGTCGTCGCAGCGCGTGGTCGACGGGACGCGTGTCACCGGCGGTGAAGAGTTCGGCGAGGTACTCGATCGGGATGCGCAGCTTGTCGATCGCCGCGAAGAGCGTCCTCGCGTCCTCTCCGTCGTTGCCGGAGCCGGTCACGACATCCACCACGGGGGACAGCGGCGGGATGTACCAGACCATCGGCATGGTGCGGTACTCCGGGTGCAGGGGAAGCGCGACCTCGTACTGCTGGATCAACCGCCAGATCGGACTGCGCTGGGCGGCTTCGAGCCAGTCCTCGGGGATGCCGTCGGCGCGTGCCTGCTCGATGACCGCGGGGTCGTTCGGGTCGAGGAGGACCGAACGCTGCGCGGCGAGCAGAGCGTGCTCGTCCTCGACGGATGCGGCCTCGGCCACGCGATCGGCGTCGTAAAGCACCAGCCCGAGGTATCGCAGTCGTCCGACGCAGGTCTCCGAGCACACCGTCGGAAGGCCGACCTCGATGCGCGGATAGCACATCGTGCACTTCTCGGCCTTGCCGGTGCGGTGGTTGAAGTAGACCTTCTTGTACGGGCAACCGGACACGCACATCCGCCAGCCGCGGCAGGCATCCTGATCGACCAGCACGATGCCGTCCTCGGCTCGCTTGTACATCGCCCCTGACGGGCACGACGCCACGCAGGACGGATTCAGGCAGTGCTCGCAGATGCGCGGAAGATAGAACATGAAGGCCTTCTCGAACTCCGCCGAGACGTCCTCGCTCATCTTCTTCAGGATCGGATCGTTGCGCATCGTCGCCTGGGATCCGCCCAAGTCGTCATCCCAGTTCGCCGACCACGAGATCTTCATGTCCTTTCCGGTCAGCAGACTCTTCGGCTTCGCTACCGGGGTCTGCGCACCGGCCGGCGCGCTGATCAGCATGTCGTAGTCGTACGTCCAGGGCTCGTAGTAGTCATGGAGCTCGGGGAGGTTCGGATTCGAGAAGATCCGCATGAGCTTCGCCAGCCGCCCGCCGCTGCGCAGCCTCAGCCGTCCGCGCTTGTCGCGGACCCAGCCGCCCTCCCACCGGTCCTGGTCCTCGTAGCCCCGGGGATAGCCGACGCCCGGTCGGGTCTCGACGTTGTTGAACCAGACGTACTCCACGCCGGTGCGATTCGTCCATGCCTGCTTGCACGTGACGGAGCAGGTGTGGCATCCGATGCACTTGTCGAGGTTCATCACCATCGACATCTGCGCCATGACCTTCATCGGTGCGCTCTCCTCGGCAGGGTGCTCGACGCGACAGCGGTGGTCTCCATCAGTACTCCACTTCCTGGCTGCGGCGACGGATCGTCGTGATCTCGTCGCGCTGGTTTCCGGTGGGGCCGAGGTAGTTGAATGCCCAGGCCAGTTGCGCGTAGCCGCCGATGAGGTGACTGGGCTTGAGAAGGATCCTGGTGAGGGAGTTGTGGATGCCGCCGCGCAGGCCGCTGGTCTCCGCGATGGGCACATCGACCGTGCGGTCCTTCGCGTGGTACATGAAGACCGTGCCCTCCGGCATCCGATGCGAGACGATCGCGCGCGCGACGACGACGCCGTTGCGGTTGTACGACTCGATCCAGTCGTTGTCGGCGATGCTGGCCTTCGCCGCGTCCTCGATGCTCATCCAGATGGTGGGACCGCCGCGGGAGAGGGCGAGCATGAACAGGTTGTCCTGATATTCCGAGTGGATCGACCATTTCGAATGCGGCGTGAGGTACCGCACGGAGACCTCGGTGCCGCGTCCTTCGTTGCGCACATCGCCGACCGGGCGGGAGTCGAACAGACGCGCCATGTCCAGCGGAGGCCGATAGATGGGGAGGTTCTCACCGAGCTCCTCCATCCAGTCGTGATCGAGATAGAAGTGCTGCCGGCCGGTCAGCGTGTGCCAGGGCTTCAGATGCTCGACGTTGATCGCGAACGCGGTGTAGCGTCGACCGCCATGCTCGGATCCGGACCATTCCGGGGACGTGATGACGCTGCGCGGCTGCACTTGGACATCTGCGAAGGAGATGTGCGACCCCTCGTGCTCTTCGGCGAGGAACGCCAGCTTCTGGCCGGTGTGCTCCTCCAACGAGCGAAACCCCTGGGTCGCGAGACGCCCGTTAGAGGTGCCGGACAGCGCAAGGATCATCTCGCATGCACGCTGGTCGGTGTCCAACCGGACAGCGCCGCGGTAGGGGCCGGAATCGATCGTTCCGTTCTGATGCGCCAGACGCTGCAGCTCGGGCTCGGCGTGATACGTGATGCCCTTGGTCGTGAGCCCCAGCGTGCCGGTCAGAGGACCGAGTGCCTTCCACTTCTCGGCGAGGTTCGGATAGTCGCGCTCCACGACGGCGAGCTTCGGCATGGTCACGCCGGGCTTCAGCGGCAGATCCTCGACGCGTCCGTGCGGCGTCGCCATGACGTCCGATGTGTCGTGCTGCAGCGGCACGGCGACGAGATCACGCCGGACGCCGAGATGCGTGCGGGCGAGCTCAGAGAACTTCTCCGCCAGCAACCGGAACGTGTCGTAGTCGGTCTTGGTCTGCCACGGCGGCGCGATCGCGGGGTTGAACGAGTGGATGAACGGATGCATGTCGGTCGAGGACAGGTCGTACTTCTCGTACCACGTGGCCGTCGGCAGGACGATGTCGCTGAACAGGGTCGTGCTGGTCATGCGGAAATCACTCGTCACCAGCAGATCGAGCTTCCCCTCCGGTGCCCGCTCTCGCCAGCGCATGTCCCTGGGGCGGGCATCGGGGGCGCTCTCCGAGGCGCGCACAGCCGAATCGGTGCCGAGGAGATGCTTGAGGAAGTACTCGTTCCCCTTGCCAGAGGACCCGAGGATGTTGGCGCGCCAGACCAGGACGATGCGAGGGAAGTTCGCCGGGGCGTCCGGATCCTCGATCGCGTACTCGAGCGACCCGTCCTCCAACGAGTCGACGACGTGCTGCGCTGGTTCCTTCCCGACGGCCTCTGCCTCGTCGCACAGGTCAAGAGGGTTGCGCGAGTAGGTGGGGAATGCCGGCATCCACCCGCGCTTCACCGACTCCACCAAGCAGTCCGCCGTCGTGCGTCCTTCGAACACCCCGCGCGCCAGCGGCGATGACAGCTGATCCGCCGGCAGACCGTCGTAGCGCCACTGATCTGTCGCCAGATACCAGAAGCCCGTGCCGATCGCGAGGCGCGGCGGCCTGTTCCAGTCCGCCGCCGTCGCGTACTGCGAGTATCCCGTGATCGGGCGGACCTTCTCCTGACCGACGTAGTGCGCCCAGCCGCCGCCGTTCACGCCCTGGCATCCGGTCATCGTCGTTAGTGCCAGGAAGGTGCGGTAGATCGTGTCGGAGTGAAACCAGTGGTTCGTTCCCGCGCCCATCAGGATCATGGAGCGTCCACCGCTGCGTTCGGCATTTTCGGCGAACTCGCGGCCGATACGCGTGGCCTGCACCGCCGGCACAGAGGTCAGCTCCTCCTGCCACGCCGGCGTGCCTGGGCTGGTGGCGTCGTCGTAGCCGGTCGGCCATACCCCTGGGAGGCCATCGCGGCCGACGCCGTACTGGGCCAGCATCAGGTCGAAGACCGTGGTCACCGTCTTGCCGGCCACCGTCATCACGGGAACCCCGCGCACGATGGTGCCCGAACCGCCCGCATGCTCCTGGCCGGCTTCGGGAGCGACGTCGAAGCGGGGCAGGCTGATCGGCGCCGTCTCGGCAGCGCCGTCCAGATCGGCGATCGACAGCGGAGGAACGACATCGCCGAGGTCGAGGTTCCAGCGCCCCCGGTCCTCCGCGCTGAAGCGATGTCCGAGCGAGCCGTTGGGTACGACCGGCGCCCCGTCGGCGTTCAGCAGCACCGGTTTGAAATCGGCATGCGCGGTAGCCGCGGCATCCGAATCGAGATCGCTCGCCGTCACGAACTTGCCCGGCACGAGCGTGTCGCCGTTGCGCTCGAGCGAGACCAGGAATGGCGCGTCGGTGTACCGCCGCATGTAGTCCTCGAAGCGCGGCGTGCGCTTGTGGACGAAGTGCTCCGTGAGGATCACGTGCCCCATCGCGAGCGCGAGCGCCGCATCCGTGCCCGGATGCGGCGATACCCATTCATCGGCGAACTTGGTGTTGTCGGTGTAGTCGGGCGATACCGTGACGACCTTCTGTCCGCGGTAGCGCGCCTCGGTCATGAAATGCGCGTCAGGCGTACGGGTGACCGGCACGTTCGAACCCCACATGATCAGGTACCCGGCGTTGAACCAGTCCGCCGATTCAGGAACGTCCGTCTGGTCGCCGAACACCTGCGGACTCGCGACCGGCAGATCGGCGTACCAGTCGTAGAACGAGAGCATCGTCCCGCCCAACAGGCTCAGGAACCGGGAGCCGGCGCCGTGCGAGACCATCGACATCGCGGGGATGGGGGAGAACCCGGCGATCCGGTCCGGGCCGTACGCCTTCACGGTGTGCACATGGGCCGCCGCGACGATCTCGAGCACCTCGTCCCAACTGGTGCGGATCAACCCGCCCTTGCCGCGAGCGCGCTTGTACTGCGCCGAGGCTTCGGGGTCGTCGACGATGCTCGCCCACGCATCGACGGGGTCAGGATGCCGTTTCTTCGCATCGCGGTACAGTGCGGCCAGCACCGAGCGGATGTACGGATAGCGGACCCTCGTTGGCGAGTAGGTGTACCAGCTGAAAGCGGCACCCCGCGGGCAGCCGCGCGGTTCATACTCCGGGGAGTCGGGGCCGACGCTGGGATAGTCGGTCTGCTGCGCCTCCCAGGTGATGATGCCGTCCTTGACGTACACCTTCCACGAGCACGAACCGGTGCAGTTCACCCCGTGCGTCGAACGCACGACTTTGTCGTGCGACCAGCGGTCGCGGTAGAACGCGTCGCCCGATCTCCCGCCCTCGAGGAACAGCGAGCGAAGATCCTCGCTGGTCTCTCCCTGTCTGAGGAACCGCCCCATCGACAGCAGCGAATCCGCCAGCGGCCCGTCGGTCGCCGGTGTCCTGCGTGTTCGCGTCTCGGGGCTCATGGGGCGCCTCCTCAGTCGTTGCCACTCAGCATGGTGCCTCGGGTGGCCGCTCTGCCACCCCTTCTGCCGTTTTTATTCGAGTTCGGCCAGAACGGCGCGCACGCACGGAGAAGGGACGATTAATGACGGCCGAACAGCACTTCCGCGACCGGGTTTTGATGGCTACGCTCGCGGTCATGACGACCGCTTCCGCCACGAGCCAGCCCGAGCTGCGGGGTCAACTGCCACAGGTACTGCTTGCGACGCTCGCGTCGACGGTCGGGTTCTGGGCCTGGATGTGCATTGCTCCGCTGCAGGGCAGCTATGCGGCGGAGATGGGTCTCGATGAGGGGCAGATCTCGCTCATGCTCGCGACCCCAGTGCTCGTCGGTGCGCTGGGACGCATCGTCGTCGGCGCCATGACCGACCGATTCGGTGGACGAGTCATGTTCACGGTGGTGCTGCTCGGATCGGTCCCCGCCGTGCTGCTCGTCGCGCTCGCCGGGAGCATCCGCAGTTTTCCGCTCCTGCTGATCGCGGGTTTCTACCTCGGCGTCGCCGGTACGATCTTTGCGGCCGGTGTGCCGTTCGCCAGTGCCTGGTACGCCCCAGCACGGCGCGGTTTCGCCAACGGCGTGTTCGGCATGGGCATGATCGGCACCGCGGTGTCGGCGTTCCTGACCCCTCGCCTGGTGGAGTGGATCGGATATCTCCCGACGCACTTCGTGATCGCGGGCATCATGGTTCTCTTCGCCGTTCTCAGCTGGCTGTTCCTCAGGGACTCGCCGGTCTGGGAACCCAGCAGGATCCCGCTCGTACCGAAGGTGAGGGGGGCGTTGCGCCTGAGCATCACATGGCGGATGTCGTTCCTGTACGGCATCGTCTTCGGCGGCTTCGTCGCGTTCTCGACCTTCCTTCCGAAGTACCTCACGACGATCTATGCGGGGGAGGTGGATGCTGTCGGCGCCGGAACGCGCGCGGCGATGTTCGCCGTGGCCGCGGTGATCGCACGTCCGATCGGCGGCGTGCTCGCGGACCGGTTCGGCCCGAAGGTCGTCTCGCTCGTCTCGCTCGCGGGCATAGTCGCGCTGGCGTACATCGTCGGGCAGCAGCCGCCGGAGGGCATCCTCACCGGGGTCACGTTTCTCGGCATGGCGGCGGCGATGGGACTCGGGATGGGTGCCGTCTTCGGCTGGATCGGACCGTCAACGCCGAAGGAGAAGGTCGGCGCCGTCAGCGGAGTCGTGGCCGCGGCCGGTGGCCTCGGCGGCTACTTCCCCCCACTGGTCATGGGGGCGACTTATAACGCCGAGACGAACTCGTACTGGCTGGGACTGTGGCTGCTCGTGCTGGTGGGTGCTGGCGCCCTCGTCGTCGCGGGGATGATGAAGGATGCGCCACGAGCGGCATGACGCGCCGAGGACCGACACCGCAGGCATGTCAGGATGGTGCGCATGCCTCTCATCGCGCTCACCGGCGGAATCGCGTCCGGAAAGTCCACGATCGCTCGTGGACTCGCTGAGCACGGAGCGGTCGTGGTCGATGCGGATCAGATCGTCAGGGACGTGCAGGCGGTCGGATCACCGGTGCTGACGGAGATCGCCGCGGAGTTCGGTGACACGGTGATCACCCAGGACGGATCGCTGGAGCGAGCGGCGCTCGGTGACATCGTCTTCGGCGATGCCGACGCGCTCGCGCGACTCAACGCGATCGTGCACCCGGCGGTGCGCGCCGAATCGCAGCGGCGCTTCGATGAGGCATTCGCCGCGGATCCGGAAGCCGTGGTGGTCTACGACGTCCCTCTGCTGGTGGAGGCGCGCGTCGACGACCCGTGGGATCTGATCGTGGTGGCTCACGCTCCGGCGGAGGTGCGGCTGAGCCGGCTCCTGGAGTTGCGAGGAATGTCCGCGGATGCCGCGCGAGCGCGGATCGACGCACAGGTGCCCGACGAGCAGCGACTCGCGATCGCCGACGTGATCATCGATACCGCCGGCAGCAGGGCGCAGACGAGCGAGCAGGTCGACGCGCTCTGGCAGCGGCTCCGCGGGTGAGCGCCCCAGGACACGATAGCCTCATCCACATGCTCAGCGACGCGGTGATCCCGTGAAGATCCTCTCCGTGGATCGCACCCGTGAGCGCACGACGATGCTCAATCAGCTGCTGCTGTGCTTCGTTGCGCTCATCGCCACGGTCATCGCGTTGAGCATGAACCTGGAGATGCGTCTGGATCTCCTGCTCATCGCGATGCTCGTGATCGTGACACTTACGGCCGTCGCTGTCGCGGTGCCGTGGAATCGGATCCCTGCGCTCTGGAGCATGCTCCTGCCGATCGGCGACATCCTCGCGATCACCCTCATGCGCGAAGCGAACCCCAGCGCCGGGTTCTCGCTGCTGTGGATCTTTCCGGCGATGTGGATCTCGGGAGCATTCGGACTCATGGGGCTCGTCGTAGCGACGGTGCTCACGAACGGACTGTATTCGCTGACGGTCCTGCTGGATCCGCGGCAGTCGATCGGTCCGGTGGTCTTCCTCGTCCCCATCATGATCATCGCGGTATCGGTGACGTCCTACCTCTCGGCCCGTCGGGCCGCCGCGCAGCGCTCGCTCCTCGCGACGCAGGCGCGCCTGCTCACCCGCGCGGTCGAGCGGGCACGGCGCCAGGAGGACACCGTGACAGAAGTGCTCGACGCCGTCGACTTCGGCGTCATCCGCTTCGGCGCAGACGGCGACACCTCCGTGCGCAACGAGGCGCACGCACGCATGCAACAGCTGCTCGGATCGGAGGGACGCGAATCGCTCGTATATGCGGATGACGGACTGACCGAACTGCCGCAGGAGAGCATCCCGCTGACGCGTGCCCGCCGCGGCGAGACGTTCGAGCGGGAACTGATCTGGTACGGCGCGCCAGGAGAGGGACGCCGTGCGCTGAGCGTGACAGCCCGCGCGCTCGAGGGGCCGTCGGGCGAACGGGTCGGGGGCATCCTGATCTCCCGTGATGTGACGGACGAGGTCATGGCGCTGCGGGCGAGAGACGACCTAGTCGCGTCGGTGTCGCACGAACTGAGGACTCCGCTGACGTCGATCCTCGGCTACCTGGAGCTCGTGCTGGACACCGACGACCTTTCGCCGCGGGCGCGGCGCGGCCTCGAAGTCGCCGAGCGCAACGCGGGTCGACTGCTCGACATCATCGCCGATCTGCTTTCGGTCGCTGCAGACGACCACGGCGGCATCGTCCTGTCGATCGCGCCGGAGCAGGTGCGCATCGACGAGATCGTCCGGTCTGCCATCGAGGCGCTCGAGGCACGCGCGTCCGAACGCCGGATCGAGCTGGACGGCAGCGGCATCGAGGAGGTCACCGCCATCGCGGATCCGCTCCGCATCAGGCAGGTGGTCGACAACGTGATCGGAAACGCGGTGAAGTACAACTCGGACGGCGGTCGTGTCGAGATCGGCGCGACCCACGACGGCGACCATGCCTGGATTGTGATCCGCGACCACGGCCCAGGCATCTCGCCGACCGAGCTTCCGCGCCTGTTCGAGCGGTTCTTCCGCGCCGACGCGGTCCGTCGTACATCGATGCACGGCAGCGGACTCGGTCTGTCGATCAGCAGGGACATCGTGCGCGCGCACGGAGGCGAGATCACCGTGCAATCAGAGCTCGGCAAGGGGGCGACATTCGTCGTCCGGTTGCCGCTGCAGGGCAAAGGGAGACGCAGCTGATGGAATTCGATCTCGTGACCGTTTCGGCCCTGACTTCGTTGGTCGTGGTCGTGGCCGGAGTCGTGTTCATCGCAGAGACCCTGCTCAGGGAGGATGACATCGTGAGTCGGCTGTGGTCGCTCGCGTTCCTGAGCGGCATCCTGACATCGCTCGCGTACATGATCTGGGCTCTCGCGCCGCAGACCTGGTGGGCCGTCGCGATCGGGAACGCCGCCTTCGTCGCCAGCGGCGGCTTCATGTGGCTCGGATGCCGCGCGTTCAACGACAGGGCGATCGGCTGGCCGCTGGGCGTCGTGGGCTTCCTCACGGCCGCTGCGTGCGTCACCGTCATCATCGAAGGTCCTGATGGCGGAGCATGGGCGGGTGCGAACGTCATGTTCGTCTCGCTGTTCGTCCTGCCGGGGGCCGCCGCGATCGAAGCTCTTCGCGGCCAGCTGGGGCGGATCAAGACCACACTCGGGTTCACTCTGGTGCTGGGGATGCAGAGTCTCTACTACCTGGGACGCACGATCGTGTCGCTGGTGTTCGGCACCGACAGTGATGTGTTCACGACCTGGTGGGGGACGGTGTCGACCAGCATCGTCACGATCACGCTGATGGTGGTCGCGGTCGTCGTCGCATCCGTGCTGCGCGCCGAAAGAGCGGGGCTTCGAGGACGCGAGACGCTCACGGCTCCGGTCCTCACCGGTGGAGCGGTGCTGGAGGCCCGCTCGTTCCAGCGTTTCCTGCGGGACGCCGTGCGTCGAGCGCAACTGCACGGCGAGCGAATCGGAGTCATCTCGGTGCGCATCGACGATCTCGACCAGGTGTCGACCGCGTTCGGGGCGGAGGAGGCCGACGAGCTCCGATCGGCCTGGCGGGAGGCCATGCGCACCAGCGTCCCGACTCAGGCGTGGATCGGCGACGACGGCGCCGGGGGACTGGTAGTCAGTTCGGTCGTCGCCGACGCCACCGGAGCCCGGCGGATCGCGAAGCGCCTGCGCCGGGGGGTCCATGAAGCCCTCGAGGCGGTGCACGGCAGCGTCATTCCGGTGATCGGAGTGGGAGTGGTGATGAGCGACGCTTCCGATCGGGGCCCGGCGGATCTCGTTCTCGCGGCCAGGGCGGCCGCCGCTGAGGCAGCGATCAGCGAAGACAGCAGCGTCGTCGTCGCGGACTGAGCGTCCAGCGTCAATCAGGCGGTGAGGCGGTAGCCCACGCCGCGCACCGTCTCGATCCACCGCGGGTCCGCGGGCGACTCGCCGAGCTTGCGACGCAGATTCGCGACGTGCACCTCGATGGCGCGGACATCGTGCTCGCTGATGAAGTCGCTCGCCATTCCGCGCTCTCCGCGAACGACGAGTGCGAGTTCGCGTTTGCTGATGACCCGCCGTCCCGCGTCGAGGAGTTCGGCGAGGATGTCGAACTCGCTGCGCGTGAGATCGATAGTGCTGCCGTTCGCGTCTGCGATGCGCATGCCGGGGTGCACTCGAAGGCCCTTGTGCTCCTGCCATTCGTCGTGATTCGGCTCTGTCGGCGGAGCAGGTGATGGCGCAAGGGCGGTCGTCGCATCGGACACCGCTCGGGGTCGACGCAGCATGGCCTCGATCCTTGCGCGCAGCTCACGAGGGCGGAACGGCTTGGTGACGTAGTCATCCGCCCCGGATTGCAGACCCTGGAGGGTGTCGATCTCGTCGGATCGCGCGGTCAGCATGAGCAGGTAGGTCGTGCTGAACGCGCGGATGCGCTTCGCGGTCTCGAACCCGTCCATGCCGGGCATGCTCACATCGAGGGTCGTGACCACAGGATCATGGGTCCGAACGAGTTCGACGCCGTCGAGTCCTGTGCCGGCGGAGTGGACGACGAAGCCGGCTTGCTCCAGGATGTCGGACAGCAACGAGCGGATGTCGGGTTCATCCTCGATGACCACGGCGACGCGCATAGTCGGCTGCCCCTCACTCTCCGGTGCTCCGAGTCCGCCGATGGTCGGCGGAACTTCGGAGATGATATCGCAGAAGACACGCGTGAACGCCTCACCGGGCATCGTGCCTCCCCGTCGTGTGAGCCGTGTTCACGAGCACAGCATCCCCGCGCTGTTGCGCTTCTCGACGACCTGGAAGAACACCGTCGTGGTCTGCCAGTCGGCGCCCGTGCCGCGCACGCGCGGCAGCTGCCCGCAGTTCCAGCCGTCCCGTGCACTGAACTGCGCACCGGCAAGCACTCCGGCGCGTTCCCAGGACCAGGACCCGCCGTTTCCGGTTGCGCCGGTCAGATCGACGTCGAAGCTCACCGAGCGGGTCCCCAACGGCGTCGCGAACGAGAGGTAGTAGTTGCGTGTCTGGTTTCCGGAAGGGCCCCATCCGAAGTAGTCGATGCGGCTCACCTTGCAGCCGGCGAGTGCGGCGCCGTTCTGTCCGTAGGCGATGCAGGTGCTTCCGGTGGTCGGTGTCTGCCAGGTTCCGGCCGTTGCCGTGGCGGTGACGTTCACCTGATCCGACCAGGCGGCCGACGTGGTGCCGATGAACCCCTGACCGGCGGCGACGATCCCCAGCGCGCCGCCGATCAGAAGTGCGAGTGACCAGGTGATACCGCGCCCGGTCCTCATGCGGCGACCGCCTTCCGAGGCATCCGGATCTGCCCGGGTGCCCACGTCGCCAGACCCAGCAGGCCGAGAAGACCCACGAGCAGCGGCAGTGCGACGGCGGGAGTCGTCATCCGCATGATGGCCGATCCCCAACCGGCCAACTGCAGCGACGGCTGCCAGACGTCTCCTGACACCGTGTAGTCCAGCGCGTCGGAGAAGGCGTTGTTGTCGCCCTTCAAGGTGATCGTGTATCCGGCGCTCCCATCCGGCACGATCGCCTCGATCCGGTGCGTCACGAGGTCGCCGGTGAGCTCGCTCGGAACGCTGATGACATCGCCGACCACCAGAGTTTCCGCGGGAACCCTGGTGTCGATGATGAGGTCGCCGGTCATGATCTCGGGCTCCATGGAGCCCGAGATCACCACCAGCGGCTTGATGATGCCCATCGCGGTCGCGCCCCAGATCACGCCGCACGCGCCGCCGACGACGGCGAGCGCCCAGAGGGCGATGAGGGAGAGGTTGCGCATGATGTGCATCGTGGTGAGTCCTGCTCGTTTCGCGGTTCGGGTGGATCAGGACGTCGCGGTCGCGGAGATCGTGACGACGACGTTTCCGGTCTTGCCCTGGTTGGATGCGGCCCAGTCCGACGGCGTGGTGATGGTCAGCTGGAACTTGTCCTTGGCGGCGGTGCCTCCAGCCGGTGTCAGCGAGGTTGCGAGGTCCGAGATGGCGACGGAGGGCTGTGCGGTGAACGTGGTTCCCGAGGCGAAGGCGGCCGTCGAGGTCAGAGCGGCCTTGACCGAGCTCTCGTTGCGCACCCACAGGTCGATCGTGCGGGTCTGGCCAGGGAGCAGGTCGGCGAAGGTGCTGGCCGGGACGGTCAGCTGGATGGCGTCCGCCGTCGAGGACTGGGTCCAGGTTGCGCCGTCGAGCGAACCCTGAAGGTCGAAGGTCGCGGCGACGGCCGGTGCGGCGAAGAAGGTGTTGTCGGTCCAGGCGGCGCTCGTGGCAGCGGCGCCGATGCCGCCGATGGCGAGTGCGGCGAGGCCGAAGGCGACGAAGGGTCGGCGGCGACGCTGCGGGGCTGGTGCGGTTTCAGTCGTGTTCGATGTCATGCCTCGAACGTATGGAGCCGACCTCAGCCGTCGGTCAGGACCACCTCAGGATCGCCTCAGGTCTTCCTGAGGATCTGTGTCGGGAGTCAGGGTGCGGCGGGCGGCGGACCAGCGGGCAGGCGTGGTGACGCCGTGCGGGTGCGGATCGAGCGGCGGCGGAAGAAGACGATCACCACGACGACGAGGCCGATCAGGACGAGTACGGCGAGCGCGGGAACGAGGATCGCCAGGGCTGCGAGAGTGAAGGATGCGCCGTCCTCAGCAGTGCTCAGCACCGGTGCCGCAAGACCGCCGGTCATCGTGTTCGCGGCGACGCGCAGCGTGGCCTTGGTCGCATGCACGATGAGCGCGATCACGACACCGGCGATGATCGGGATCCAGGTGCTCTCGCTGAAGAACGCGGACGGGTCGTCGACCGCGACGGTCTGAGCGCTCGCGCCGGCGCCGAACACAATGCCGCCGGATGCCGGGCGCAGCAGGGTCTGGATCACGTCGTTGATCGAATCGAGCGCAGGGATCTTGTCGGCGATGATCTCGAGCACGAGCATCGCGCCGAGGATCCACAGCGCGATGTCGCTCGACAGCCATGACCACCCGGTCGGGAGCTCCACCGCGGGCAGGAAACGATCAGCCAGACCGAGCAGGAACAGCGGCATCCAGGCATTCAGCCCTGCGGATGCGGCGAGGGTGGAGCCGATCAGGAACTCGAGCACGGCTCCACTCTAGGGCGGGGCGGCGACGCCGCCGCGAGGGGCGATCGCCCGCTCAGCCCCCGATGTCCGATGGGCGTCCTACGCTGGAAGCATGCAACCGACCCGCAGCGTCCGACCCTTCGAGGTCGTCAGCGAGTACGTTCCGGCCGGCGATCAGCCGAAGGCGATCGCCGATCTCGCCGCGCGCATCAACGCGGGTGAGACCGACATCGTGCTGCTCGGTGCGACGGGTACCGGCAAGTCGGCGACCACGGCATGGCTCATCGAGCAGGTGCAGCGTCCGACCCTCGTGCTCGCGCACAACAAGACGCTGGCCGCGCAGCTCGCCAACGAATTCCGCGACCTCATGCCGAACAACGCCATCGAGTACTTCGTCTCGTACTACGACTACTACCAGCCAGAGGCGTACGTCCCCCAGACGGACACCTTCATCGAGAAGGACTCGTCCATCAATGCCGAGGTCGAGCGGCTGCGGCACTCCACGACCAACTCGCTGCTGTCGCGGCGCGACGTCGTGGTGGTCTCCACGGTCTCGTGCATCTACGGTCTCGGTGCGCCGGAAGAGTATCTGCGTGCGATGGTGGCGCTGCAGGTGGGGGAGCGGTACGACCGCGACGCCTTGATCAGGCACTTCATCGCGATGCAGTACAACCGCAACGACGTCGACTTCTCCCGGGGCAACTTCCGCGTCCGCGGCGACACGATCGAGATCATTCCGGTGTACGAAGAGCACGCGATCCGCATCGAGCTCTTCGGCGACGAGATCGAGGCGCTGTACTCGCTGCACCCGCTGACCGGTGACGTGATCGAGCGCCTCGACGCCGTACCGATCTTCCCCGCTTCCCACTACGTCGCCGGAACCGACGTCATCCAGCGCTCGATCGGGACGATCGAGACCGAACTCGAGCAGCGTCTTGCCGAGTTCGAGCGCCAGGGCAAGCTCCTCGAGGCCCAGCGGCTGCGCATGCGCACCACCTTCGATCTCGAGATGCTCCAGCAACTCGGCTTCTGCTCCGGCATCGAGAACTACTCGCGGCACATGGACGGCCGTGAGGCGGGTGAGCCGCCGCACACACTGCTGGACTTCTTCCCCGATGACTTCCTGCTGGTGATCGACGAGTCGCACGTCACTGTGCCGCAGATCGGTGCGATGTACGAAGGGGATGCCTCGCGCAAGCGCACCCTCGTCGAGCACGGCTTCCGGCTGCCGAGCGCGATGGACAACCGGCCGCTGCGCTGGGACGAGTTCAAGAACCGCATCGGCCAGACCGTGTATCTGTCCGCAACCCCGGGCAAGTACGAGATGGGCATCGCCGACGGGGTGGTCGAGCAGATCATCCGCCCGACAGGACTCGTCGACCCCGAGATCGTCGTCAAGCCCTCCAAGGGCCAGATCGACGATCTGCTCGAGGAGATCCGGCTGCGCGCGGCCCGTGACGAGCGCGTGCTCGTCACGACGCTCACGAAGAAGATGGCCGAAGAGCTCACCGACTTCCTCGGCGAGCACGGCGTCCGAGTGCGCTACCTGCACTCCGACGTCGACACGCTGCGCCGCGTCGAACTGCTCAGCGAACTGCGCTCCGGTGTCTACGACGTCCTCGTCGGCATCAACCTGCTTCGCGAGGGTCTCGACCTTCCCGAAGTGTCGCTGGTCGCGATCCTGGATGCCGATAAAGAGGGGTTCCTGCGGTCGGGCACATCACTGATCCAGACGATCGGTCGAGCGGCGCGAAACGTGTCCGGCCAGGTGCACATGTACGCCGACCGCATCACCGATTCGATGGCCAAGGCGATCGAGGAGACCGATCGCCGACGCGAGAAGCAGATCGCGTACAACACCGAGAACGGCATCGATCCGCAGCCGCTGCGCAAGCGCATCGCCGACATCACCGAGGTGCTCGCGCGCGAGGCGGCCGACACGGCCGACATGCGCTCAGGGCGCACCAAGGCGGGCAAGAGCGGCAAGGGCAAGTCGCCGACGCCGAACCTGCGCCGTGAGGGCATCGCTGCCGAGGGCGCCGAACAGCTCGAGGCGATGATCGAGGACCTGTCGAATCAGATGCTCGCCGCGGCGGAAGAGCTGAAGTTCGAACTCGCCGGGCGATTGCGGGACGAGGTGCAAGACCTCAAAAAGGAACTCCGCGCGATGGAGAACGCCGGGCACGCCTGAATCCGCCGCGCATCGCTTCGGGGGCGAGACGGGGTCAGGGGCAGTGGATCAGCGGCTTCGGACCGGAGCGGTCGATCTCGTGCTGCGTCATCGGGGCCCCGCACAGCGGGCATGCGCGTTCCGCGCGCTCAGCCGCACTCGGTGGGGGCGTCGGCTCGTACGGGCCGACCGACGCGGGGCCGGCGAAGCGGATGAGGTTCGAGTTGGCCCATGCGTACAGCCCTCCGGCCTCGCGGATGCGGGTGCGAAGCGGAGGGCGGTCGGGCTTCCTGGTCATAGAGCTTAGTGTACTAAGTATTCGTGCACTCGTATAATCGAGCCGTGACCGATGCCGATGATCTGCTCCAGCTCGACAACCAGCTCTGCTTCGCGCTGGTGACCGCGGCGCGCAACGTCGTCGCGATCTACCGGCCCATCCTCGAGCCGCTCGGACTCACGCATCCGCAGTATCTCGTGATGCTCGCGCTGTGGGAACGGGCGCCGCGGAGCCTGAACGACCTGGCTGCCGACCTGGCGCTGGAGCCGGCGACCGTCTCGCCCCTGGTCAAGCGGCTCGAAGCAGACGGTCTCCTCGCCCGTCGCCGCAGCCCCGAGGACGAGCGTCGCCTGGACATCCTCCTCACCGACGCCGGTCTCGCCCTGCGCGAGAAGGCGCTCGAGGTCCCGCCGCAGGTCATGGATGCGGTGGGGATGGACATCGCGCAGATCGCGGCCCTGCGTGACGCTCTGCAGCCTTTCGCCGGACGGCGCCCCTAGGGGGCCGCCGCGCCACGGCATCCGACCTGTCCACAGGCCGGTCGACCGGACCGTCCTTCTTCTAGGGTGGAGTCATGCCCGCGCTTCGTCTCCGTCTCGAGCACGCATGAGACGAGTGCTGGGGATCGGCGCCATCGTCGCGCTGCTGCTGGTCGTGATGGTCGCGGCATCCCTGCAGGGGCACGCTCGGTTCGAACCGCCGGACTTCGACGCGGCACCGGCTCCGCTGCCGACGATGGCGGATGATCCGGCGCAGACTCCGCTGCCGCTGCCCACGCAGACGCCGTTGTCGACCAACGAGACTGCTGCGACCGTGGTCTCGATCATTCTCCTGGTGATCACCGCTGTCGTCGGGGCACTGCTGCTGTTCCTCGTCATCCGCGCACTGTTGCGGGCGTGGGCCGCGCGGATCCCGCGTCGCGAGGTCGATCAGGCTGGCGACGAGAGCTTCGCGGTATCGTCCGATCCCGATCCAGAGACGGCGGCGCCGGCGATCCGCCGCGGCATCGCGGCCGCGCTGCGCGTGATCGACGAGCACGCCGCGCCATCGGACGCCATCATTGCGGCGTGGGTGGGGCTGGAGGAGAGCGCCGCGGAGGCGGGCATCACCCGCGGTCGAACCGAGACACCGGCGGAGTTCACGCTGCGGGTCATCACCCACCGCGCGGATGTGGCGGCGGACGCACGGACGCTGCTGGGCCTGTACGAACGAGTGCGATTCGCGGGCCGCACCGCGGACGAAGCGGATCGCGCGCAGGCGCGACAGACGCTCGCCGCGATCCAGGAGGGCTGGCGATGACGCTGCGACGATGGATCACGGCCGGCGTCGTCACTGTCGCCGCCAGCGCCGCGCTGATCTTCTTCGGGCTGGAGCCCGTCTTCGCCCTGAGTGGTGGGGTGCTGGCGGGGGCGGTGATTCTGCTGGCGGCGCTGCGCGGAGCAGAAGCCGTCAGCGAGGAGGGGCCGCGCGAGGAACGTGCACCGGCGACGCGGGGATCGGAGATCTCTCGTCTCGCCTGGGCGTTCAACCCTCGCACCGGCGTCGCAGGCGAGATCGTCAGTCGACGCGTCCGCGCTCTGCTGCGTCGGCGGCTCGCGCGGCGCGGCATCGACGTCGATGACCCGGCTCAGACCGCGCGCGTGAACGGGGTGCTCGGCGTCGGCCTCTGGCAGCGACTGAACGGGCGCCAGGTGCAGAACGCCGACATCAGGAGTGCACTGGATGCCGCGGATCGGCTGGTCGCGGCATCCGTTTCTCCGCAGGAATCGACCGGGGTCGCGTCGACAGGCCCCACCCAGCCGACGACCAGAAAGCAGGAGCGCGCATGACGAACACCACTGAGATCGCGGAGACCGGGCGGCGTGTCCTCGATGCCGTCCGCACGGTCGTCGTCGGGATGGACGACACTCTCGAGATCGCACTCGCGACGATCCTCGCCGGCGGGCATGTCCTCTTCGAGGACGTGCCGGGTCTCGGCAAGACGCTGGCCGCACGCAGTCTGGCTTCGGCGCTGGGCCTCGACTTCCGGCGGCTGCAGTGCACGCCCGACATGCTCCCCGGCGACGTCACCGGTTCGTATGTCTACGCGCCGGACACCGGCGACTTCGTCTTCCGACCGGGCCCCATCTTCACCGGTCTGCTGCTGGCAGACGAGATCAATCGCACGACGCCCAAGACGCAGTCGGCCATGCTCGAGGCCATGGCCGAGCGGCAGGTCACGGTCGAGGGGAACAGTTATCAGCTCGCGCGCCCCTTCCATGTGATCGCGACCGCGAACCCGATCGAGTACGAGGGCACCTACGCCCTGCCGGAGGCGCAGCTCGATCGCTTCATGGTGCGACTGTCGGTCGGCTACCCCGAGCCTGCGGGTGAGACCGAGATCCTGCTCAGCCGGGTGCGCCGGCAGCGCGAGGAGACCAGCGTGGATGCCGTGATCGACGCCGCGCGACTGCGCGAGGTCCAGGCAGCGGTCGAGGCGATCCACGTCGATCCGGATGTCGCGCGGTACTGCGTCGACCTGGCGCGCGCGACGCGGACGGCGCAGAACGTCGCGGTCGGCGCATCGCCGCGCGGATCGCAGTCGCTCCTGCTGCTCGGCCGTGCCCTGGCGGCGCTGGACGGCCGAGACTACGTTCGCCCGGACGACATCAAGCGCATCGCGGTTCCCGTCCTCGCGCACCGGCTCACGCTCACTCCACAGGCCTGGGCCCAGGGCATCGAGCCGGCGCGGATCGTGCAGGGGGTGCTCTCCGAGGTCGCGGTCCCGCCGACGGTGAGCGCCGCACCATGAACGACGAGCGCACTCCTGCACGCCGGTGGCAGCGGACGCCCGCGTTCCTGATCGGAATCGGAGCCGCGGTGGTTCTGGCGGGTCTCGGTCTCGCGCTGTCGCGCCCCGACGTGATCGCCCTCGCCGCTCCGCTGGCGATCTGGTCGCTGCTGGCGGCGGATGGCGAACGCCGCCGACCCGCAGCCCGGGAGGACGCTCCGATCAGCATACGAGCGGCAACGGACGCGACGGCCGGCGCGCTGGACGACGTGATCACGGTCGACACGGATGCCGAGATCGCCGAGCTCTTCATCGTGCAGTCCGCACGGCGCAGGCGTCGCGTGTTCGTGCCAGGCCGGGGGACGATCCGCGCGCACAGCCGGACTCGGCATTCCGGTCCGATCGACGCCGTCCGCGTCAGCGGACGCAGCCTCGGCGGTGACGGCGCCCTCACTGGCGGAGCATGGGGGACGGTCATCCAGCGTCGCGCGGTGGCTCCGGCATCCAGAGACCTGCCCGCGCTGCCGACGGCTCCCCGTCTGACCGGGCTGCACGGCGCGCACGAAGGGTCGCGGGCCGGGCAGGGCGGCGACTTCCGCGACATCCATCCCTTCGCCCCCGGCGACGAGCTGCGGCGCGTGGACTGGCGCGCCACCGCACGAGCGGCCCGCCGACCCGGCGAGCTCTTCGTCCGCCGGACGAATTCGCTCAGCGATGCCTCGGTCGTGATCGCCGTCGACGCGGCCGATGACCTCGGTGAAGTCGTCGCCACGTGGGGGAGCGGGGACCTCGAGCGCAGCGGGAAGACATCGCTCGACAACGCCCGTGAGGCAGCGCGCTCACTGGCGACGGCCGCGATCTCGGTGGGGGATCGCGTCGCCTATCACGTACTCGTGCAGGGTGGACGGTCGCTGCGCAGCGGAACCGGCGCGCGACACCTCGCTCGGGTCGTCGCCGAGATATCAGGCACGGGTCAGGCAGGAGACGACAGTCGCTACCGGCGCACGCCGCCGGTGCCCCACGGGTCCGTGATCGCGGTGCTGTCGACGTTCTTCGACGGCGCCGCGGCCGAGCTCGCACTGATGTGGCGCGCCTCAGGGCATCGGGTACTCGCCATCGACACGCTTCCGACGCTGGACAGCGCGCGGCTGTCCGGCGAGCAGCATCTCGCTCTGCGCATCGTCCTCGCCGAGCGCGACGACATGTTCCACGACCTCGGGGCCGCCGGGGTCGAGATCGTGCGGTGGGACGCCGCGGCCGCCGGCGAGATCGGCGCTCTCGCCCTGGCCAGGACAGGCGGCCCCAGGTGAGCGACGACGCACTCGACATCGGTGCAGCGGTCCCTGCGGTGCTCATCCGGATCACCCTCGTCGTGGTAGTTGCGGGCGGCGCATGGATGCTGGAGCCGGGCATCGTCTGGCAGAGCATCGCCCTGATCCTCGTCGTCGCCGGAGCAGTCCTGCCGCAGACCGGCGGTGCCTGGTTCGCGTTGATCGTCGTGCCGTTCGCGCTCATCACGCAGCCCGAGGATCCCGCGCGCGCGTGCCTCGCCGTGCTGATCGTGCACCTCGGTCACGTACTGGCGACGATGAGCCTGTCGATTCCCCTGCGGGCGCGGGTCGCGCTGCGAGCGCTGCGGCCGACGGGGGTGCGCTTCGTCTGGGTCCAGGCGATCGCGCAGGCCGTCGCCGTCGTCGCCGTGCTGCTGCCGTCCGCCGAAGGCACCGGAGTCGCCTGGCTCGCTCCGATCGGAGCGGTCGCCGTCGCGACTGCTGCCGTGCTGCTGCTGCGCCACGTGCGGCGGTGAGCATCTTGCGGAGCCCAGCCTGAGAGCGCTATCGGAGCCAATGTCCGTGGCCCCTCTTAGACTTGACCGGTGCCCATTGTCCCCGTCTCCAGCCCAGGAAAACTCAGTGTTCGCGGTGCGCGCGTCCACAATCTCAAGAACGTCGACATCGACATCCCGCGCGACTCGCTCGTCGTCTTCACCGGGCTGTCCGGTTCCGGCAAGTCCAGCCTCGCGTTCGACACGATCTTCGCCGAAGGTCAGCGCCGCTACGTCGAGTCGCTGAGCGCGTACGCGCGTCAGTTCCTCGGTCAGGTCGACCGCCCGGACGTCGACTTCATCGAGGGTCTGAGCCCCGCGGTCTCGATCGATCAGAAGTCGACCAACCGCAACCCGCGGTCGACAGTGGGAACCATCACCGAGATCTACGACTACATGCGTCTGCTGTGGGCGCGCATCGGCATCCCGCACTGCCCGGAGTGCGGAGAGCGCATCCAGCGGCAGACCGTCCAGCAGATCGCCGACCAGCTCATGGAGCTCCCCGACCGCACCCGTTACCAGATCGTGGCTCCCGTGGTGTCGCAGAAGAAGGGCGAGTTCGTCGACCTCTTCCGCGAGCTGGGCGCCAAGGGCTATTCGCGAGCGATCGTCGACGGCGACCTGATCCAGCTCGCAGAGCCGCCGACGCTCAAAAAGAGCTACAAGCACGACATCGCCGTGGTCGTCGACCGCCTGGTCGCCTCCGATGACATCCTCGGGCGCGTGACCGACTCGGTCGAGACCGCGCTCGGTCTCGCCGGCGGCGTGCTGCAGATCAACTTCGTCGACGAGGAGGGGGATGCCGCGTGGCAGTCCTTCTCCGAGAAGCTGGCCTGCCCCAACGGGCACGCGATCACGCTCACCGAGATCGAGCCGCGCACGTTCTCGTTCAACGCCCCGTTCGGTGCCTGCCCGTCCTGCTCCGGACTCGGTACACGGATGTCGGTGGACGTCGAGCTCATGCTCGGTGATGAGCAGCTGTCGATCCGCGAAGGCGCGATCATCCCCTGGACGACGCAGGGCAAGGGACTGTTCCAGTACTACGAGCGCCTGCTCGAAGGACTCGCGCGCGACCTCAACTTCGACCTCGACACTCCATGGCGCGACCTGCGCGTCGACGTCCAGGACGCGATCCTGCGCGGAGACAACTACAAGGTCACGGTCAAGTGGAAGAACCGGTACGGCCGTGAGATGCGGTACGCGTCCGGTTTCGAAGGCGTCGTTCCGTACATCGAGCGGCAGTACGCGCAGGCCGAGACCGACACCCAGCGTGCACGATGGGGCGAGTATCTGCGCGAGGTGCCGTGCCCGGTGTGCGACGGCAACAGGCTCAAGCCGGAGGTGCTCGCCGTCCAGGTGCACGGTCATTCGATCGCCGAGGTCTCCCATCTCAGCCTGGCCGATGCGCGAGCGTTCATGGAAGAGCTCACGCTGACGGAGCGCGAAGCGAAGATTGCAGCGCAGGTGCTTCGCGAGATCCGACTGCGACTCGACTTCCTGCTGCAGGTCGGCCTGTCCTACCTGAACCTGAGCCGGTCTGCGGGTTCGCTGTCCGGCGGTGAGGCTCAGCGCATCCGACTGGCCACGCAGATCGGCTCGGGACTCACCGGCGTGCTCTACGTCCTCGACGAGCCGTCCATCGGACTGCACCAGCGCGACAACCGGCGCCTCATCGAAACGCTGCTCACTCTGCGCGATCTCGGCAACACGCTGATCGTCGTCGAGCACGACGAGGAGACCATCGAAGCGGCCGACTGGGTCGTCGACATCGGACCGGGCGCCGGCGTCAACGGCGGCGACGTCGTGCACTCCGGTCCGTACACGGCGCTGCTCGGCGAGAAGAAATCGATGACCGGCGACTACCTCGCCGGACGCCGCGAGATCCCGACTCCGCGCAAGCGCCGCAAGCTCGACAAGCGGCGCATGCTCAAGGTCGTCGGCGCGCGGGAGAACAACCTCAAGAACGTCGACGTCGAGTTCCCGCTCGGCGTCCTCACGGCCGTCACCGGCGTGAGCGGTTCGGGCAAGTCCTCGCTCGTCAACGACATCCTCTACCGGGTGCTCGCCTCGAAGCTCAACGGCGCCCGCTCGCTCGCGGGCAAGCACACGCGCGTGACCGGCCTCGACAACCTCGACAAGGTCATCCACGTCGACCAGGCGCCGATCGGTCGCACTCCGCGATCGAACCCGGCCACCTACACCGGCGTCTTCGACCGCATCCGCACGCTGTTCAGCGAGACGCCGGAGGCGAAGGTACGCGGATACCAGCCAGGGCGATTCAGCTTCAACGTCAAGGGCGGGCGCTGCGAGGCGTGCTCGGGCGACGGCACGATCAAGATCGAGATGAACTTCCTGCCAGACGTCTACGTCGACTGCGAGGTGTGCCACGGCAAGCGGTACAACCGTGACACGCTCGCCGTGCACTACAAGGGCAAGAACATCGCCGAGGTGCTCGAGATGCCGATCGAGGAGGCCGCCGAGTTCTTCGAGCCGATCCAGGCCATCCATCGCTACATGAAGACGCTCGTCGACGTCGGCCTCGGCTATGTGCGCCTCGGGCAGTCGGCCACCACGCTGTCCGGTGGTGAGGCGCAGCGCGTCAAGCTCGCGACGGAGCTCCAGCGGCGCAGCAACGGTCGCAGCATCTACGTGCTCGACGAGCCGACGACCGGTCTGCACTTCGAGGACGTCCGCAAGCTGCTCGAGGTGCTGGACAGCCTGGTCGAGAAGGGCAACACGGTGATCGTGATCGAGCACAATCTCGACGTGATCAAGTCGGCGGACTGGGTCATCGATCTCGGCCCGGAGGGCGGCTCAGGAGGCGGTGAGATCCTGGCGGCGGGGACGCCGGAGCACATCGCCGCGATCGAGGGCAGCCACACCGGGCAGTTCCTCGCCGAGATCCTCGGTGGAGGGCGCCAGGCGCGGAAGGCCGGCTGATGGCGGACGTCCTGCCGTACAAGCCCAAGCAGGGGGAGATTCCGACCGATCCGGGGGTGTACCGCTTCCGTGATGCGCAGGGGCGGGTGCTCTACGTCGGCAAGGCGAAGAACCTCCGCCAGCGCCTGTCGAACTACTTTGCACCGCTGCGGACGCTGCATGAGCGCACGCGTCGGATGGTGACGACGGCGGCGTCCGTGGAGTGGACGGTCGTGCCGACCGACGTGGACTCTCTGCAACTCGAGTACATGTGGATCAAGGAGTTCGATCCGCCCTTCAACGTCCGCTACAAGGACGACAAGTCGTACCCGTTCATGGCGATCACGCTGGCCGACGAGGCCCCGCGTGTGATCGTGACGCGCAATCGCAGGATCCCCGGCGCGCGCTACTTCGGCCCGTTTCCGAAGGTGTGGGCGGTGCACGAGACCATCGATCTGATGGTCAAGGCGTTCCCCATCCGCACCTGCAGCGACGCGAGCTACAAACGGGCGATGCAGACCGGGCGCCCGTGCTTCCCCGGCCAGATCGGCAAGTGCGGGGGCCCGTGCTCGATGACCTGCACCATCGCAGAACATCGCGCGATGGTCGACGATTTCGTCGCCTTCATGGCAGGGGGCGACGAGCGGTTCACGCGCGAGCTGACCAGGCGCATGCGCGAGGCATCCGCGGCGATGGACTACGAGTCCGCGGCGAAGTACCGGGACAAGCTCTCCGCGATCGATGCCGTCCTCGGCAAGAGCGCGCTCGTGCTACCGGCGGACGAGGATGCCGACCTCTTCGGCATCGCCGAGGATGAGCTCTCCGCAGCGGTGCAGCAGTTCGTGATCCGCGGCGGGCGCGTTCGTGGTGTGCGCGCGTCGACGATCGAGAAGGAGATCGATGTCTCCTCCGGCGAGCTCGTCGATCAGATCCTGCAGCGCGTCTACGGCGAAGCGGCCGACGGCGAGATCCCGCGCCGCATCCTGGTTCCGACTCTGCCGGACGATGCGACCGAGCTCGAGGAGTGGTTGCGCGGGCGGCGCGGACGCAAGCTGGAGATCGCCGTGGCGCAGCGCGGGCAGCGCGCCGAGCTCATGCGCACGGCGACCCTCAATGCGCAGCAGGCGCTAATCCGGCACAAGACCAAGCGCACGAGCGACTACGTCGCGCGCACGCAGGCGCTCACCGATCTGCAGAACGCGCTCGGCCTCGAGGAGGCCCCGCTGCGGATCGAGTGCTACGACATCTCGCATCTCCAGGGATCGAACGTGGTCGCGTCGATGGTCGTCTTCGAAGACGGCCTGCCTCGCAAGGACCAGTACCGCTCGTTCAACATCGCCGAGACGACGGACGACACCGATTCGATGTATCAGGTGCTGCGCCGACGGCTGGCCCATCTCGACTCCCCGGAAGAGGATGACGACGCCGTGGCAGATCCGCTGGCCGAGGGGGAGGTCACGACCACGCGTCGTCGCCCCCGCTTCGCGTATCCGCCGCAGCTGCTGCTCGTCGACGGCGGCCAGCCGCAGGTCGCTGCGGCGGCGCGCGCGCTGAAGGATGCCGGGCACACCGAGATCGCGCTGTGCGGCATCGCCAAGAGACTCGAGGAGATCTGGCTCCCCGATGACGATTTCCCGGTGATCCTGCCCCGCACGAGCGAGGCGCTGTATCTGCTGCAGCGGTTGCGGGACGAGGCGCACCGATTCGCGATCACGCATCAGCGCAAACGGCGCAAGCGCGACATCTCGAGCACGCTCGCCGAGGTACCGGGGCTCGGGGCCGCGCGCATCAAGGTGCTGCTCAAGCACTTCGGATCCGTGACGCGGCTGCGCGCAGCGACCACGGCGGAGATCGAGGAGGTCCCTGGGATCGGGCCGGCCCTCGCGCAGGGAATCCACGCGCACCTCTCCAGTCGATAGGGTTGTTCCACGGGAGGAGAACCGATGACAGGCGAGGACCAGAGCCAGTTCCTGATCGTGACCGGCATGTCCGGGGCAGGGCGCACCACGGTCGGCAATGCGCTCGAGGATCTCGGCTGGTACGTCGTCGACAACCTGCCTCCGCAGATGCTGCGCCCGCTGCTCGATCTCACCGACCTCGGCGGGGGAGCGCTGCCCAAGGTCGCGGCGGTCGTCGACGTGCGGGGCCGCAACCTGCTAGACGACCTGCCCGATGTCGCCAGGACACTGCGCTCGCGCGGCTCGGTTCAGGTGCTGTTCCTGGATGCCTCGGATGACGTGCTCGTCCGCCGCTTCGAGGCCGTCCGCCGCCCGCACCCGCTGCAGGACGACGGGACGCTGCTGGACGGCATCCGGCTCGAACGCTCCCGGCTCATGCTCGTGCGGGAAGCAGCCGACATCGTCATCGACACGTCGAACCTCAACATCCATCAGCTCGCGACGAAGACCAACGAGCTCTTCTCGGAAGAAGGAGCGGCGAGGCATCGGCTGACGCTGCTGAGCTTCGGCTTCAAGTACGGGCTGCCGACGGACGTCGACCTCGTCGCGGACATGCGCTTCCTGCCGAACCCGTTCTGGAACGAGGAGCTCCGCGGGTTCACCGGCCAGGACGAGGCCGTGCGCGAATACGTGCTCTCCCGCGAGGGCGCTCAGGAGTTCCTCGACGCGTATGCGAAGGCGCTCGTGCCCGTTCTGGAGGGCTACCAGCGCGAGAACAAGAGCCACTCGACGGTCGCGATCGGCTGCACCGGGGGCAAGCACCGCTCGGTCGCGATGTCCGAAGAGCTCGCGAAACGCCTCGCGCAGGTGCCAGGCGTGGCCGTCAACGTGCGTCACCGCGACCTCGGCCGCGAGTAGAGATCGACGGAGCCGAGTAGGCTAGTCCTTCGCGCCGCGATCCGGCGCGAAGAGCGAGAAGGAGTGTCGTGGCACTAACCACCGACGTCAAGGCTGAGCTGGTCAGCATCCGGAACGCGCCACCCACGGTGCGCGTCGCGGAAGTCACTGCGATCCTCCGGTTCGCCGGTGGTCTGCATTCGATCGCGGGCCGCGTGGCCGTCGAAGCCGAGGTGGATGCCGAGCTGCTCGCGCGTCGTGTCGCCAGGGACCTCGCCGAGATCTACGGCGTGCGCCCCGAAATCGCTCAGGTGCAGTCCTCGAGCTCGAACGACGGTGCGCGCTGGGCCGTCCGCGTCATCGGCGCGGGGGAGACGCTTGCGCGCCAGACCGGGCTCCTCGACCAGCGTCGGCGCCCCGTCCGCGGGCTGCCCAACCGCCTGACCACCGGGTCGCGTGAAGAGATCGCTGGCCTCTGGCGCGGCGCGTTCCTCGCCGCCGGTTCGCTCTCCGAACCCGGCCGTTCGGCGATGCTCGAGGTGGCCTGCCCCTCGTCCGAAGCCGCCATGGCTCTCGTCGGCGCTGCACACCGCCTCGGCGTCGCGGCCAAGGCGCGCGAGGTCCGCGGGATGCCGAGGGTCGTCGTCCGCGAGGGCGAGGCGATCCGCTCGATCCTCACCCAGATGGGCGCGGCAGGGACCGCGACCGCGTGGGAGGAGATGCGCCAGCGCCGCGAGGTGCGCGCGGGCGTCAACCGGCTCGTGAACTTCGACGACGCCAACCTCCGCCGTTCGGCGCAGGCCGCCGTCGCGGCGTGCGCGCGCGTCGAGCGCGCACTGGAGATCCTCGGCCCAGACGTGCCCGATCACCTCAAGGTCGCAGGCGAACTGCGTCTGTCGCATCGCGATGCGAGTCTGGACGAGCTCGGCCATCACGCTGACCCGCCGCTGACCAAGGATGCCGTCGCAGGACGCATCCGCAGGCTCCTGGCGATGGCCGATAAGCGTGCGCAGGTCGAGGGCATCCCCGGTACCGAGGCCGCGGTGCCGGCCGGCCTCGACGTTTAGGGAAATCTTCGCCATCCCGGGGAAGGTTCCCCTGCCGTGACGCGTTGCCGTCACTAGGATGGAAACCGTCTGCTCCGCGCTGCATCTCGGCATCGCGGAGGACCGGAAAGCGCCGCGGCGCGGCGCGGATTGGATTGAATCGACATGGCGACATACACGCTTCCCGACCTTCCCTACGACTTCGCAGCACTCGAGCCGCACATCAGCGGCAAGATCATGGAACTGCACCATGACAAGCACCACGCGACCTACGTCGCCGGCGCGAACGCTGCGCTCGACGGACTCGCCGAGGCCCGTGAGAGCGGCAACCTCGCGAACGTGAACAAGCTCGAGAAGGATCTCGCCTTCAACCTGGGCGGCCACGTCAACCACTCGATCTTCTGGACGAACCTGTCGCCGAACGGCGGCGGTGAGCCCGAGGGCGAGCTGAAGGCGGCGATCGAGGAGTTCTTCGGTTCGTTCGAGAAGTTCCAGGCGCACTTCACCGCCAACGCCCTCGGCATCCAGGGCTCCGGATGGTCGGTGCTCAGCTGGGACTCGATCGGTCAGCGTCTGATCATCCAGCAGCTGTTCGACCAGCAGTCCAACACGGCCCAGGGGACCATCCCGCTGTTCCAGCTGGACATGTGGGAGCACGCCTTCTACCTCGACTACCTCAACGTCAAGGCGGACTACGTCAAGGCGGCATGGAACATCGCGAACTGGGAGAACGTCGCCCAGCGTCTCGACATCGCCCGCAAGCAGACGAACGGCCTGCTGGTACTGTCGTAAACAAGACGGGCGTCCCGACGGACGATCAGCCCGTCGGGACGCCGCTGTCCACGCATTCTCTATCAATACAGCGCGCAAGCGCACGAGAAACAGGGAGACCTGAGTGTCTGTCAAGATCGGCATCAACGGCTTCGGCCGCATCGGACGAAACTACTTCCGCGCGGCTCTCGCGCAGGGCGCAGACCTGGAGATCGTTGCCGTCAACGACCTCACGGACAACAAGTCGCTCGCACACCTGCTGAAGTACGACTCCGTCGGCGGCGTGCTGGACGCAGAGATCAGCTACGACGATGAGAGCATCACCGTCAACGGCAAGACCATCAAGGCGTTCGCCGAGCGCGACCCCGCCAACCTGCCCTGGGCCGAGCTGGGTGTCGACATCGTCATCGAGTCGACCGGCTTCTTCACCAAGGCCGAGCTCGCCAAGAAGCACATCGATGCCGGCGCCAAGAAGGTTCTCATCTCGGCTCCTGCGACCGGTGCGGACGGCACCTTCGTCGTCGGTGTGAACGAAGAGTCCTACGACCCGGCCAACCACCACATCATCTCCAACGCGTCCTGCACGACGAACGCGCTGGCCCCGCTCGCCAAGGTGTTCAACGACGCCTTCGGCATCGAGCGCGGCTTCATGATGACCGCTCACGCCTACACCGCAGACCAGAACCTGCAGGACGGCCCGCACGGCGACCTGCACCGCGCACGCGCTGCGGCGATCAACATCGTCCCGGCCTCGACCGGTGCGGCGAAGGCCATCGGCCTGGTCCTGCCCGAGCTCGACGGCAAGCTGAGCGGCTCCTCGTACCGCGTTCCGGTTCCCACCGGCTCAATCGTCGACCTGACGCTGGTCACCGACCGCACCGACCTGACGGTCGATGAGATCAACGCGGCGTACGCCAAGGCCGCTTCCGAGGGCAGCCTCGCCGGCTACCTGCAGTACAACGCCGACCCGATCGTGTCGAGCGACATCCAGCACAACGCGCACTCCTCGATCTTCGACTCCACGCTGACGAACGTCAGCGGCAACCTGGTCAAGGTCTCGAGCTGGTACGACAACGAGTGGGGCTACTCCAACCGTCTCGTCGACCTGACCGAGTACGTCGCAGAGCGTCTCTGAGAACCGAACATGTCTCTGCGCACCCTGGAATCCCTGGGGTCGCTCGAGGGCAAGCGCGTCATCGTCCGTTGTGACCTCAACGTCCCCCTTCGGGACGGCGTCATAACGGACGATGGCCGTGTTCGCGCCTCGTTGCCGACCCTCAACGCGCTGCTCAACGCCGGCGCCCGTGTGATCGTCTGCTCGCACCTCGGCCGCCCTGACGGCGCGCCCGATGCGAAGTACAGCCTCGAGCCGGTCGCCCAGCGTCTCTCAGAGCTGCTCGGCAAGCCGGTCGCCTTCGCCCGAGACACCGTCGGCGAGTCGGCCTCCGAAGCGGTCGCCGCTCTCGAGGACGGCGGTATCGCCGTGATCGAGAACCTCCGGTTCAACCCGGGGGAGACGTCGAAGGACGAAGCAGAGCGTCAGGCGTTCGCGCAGCAGCTCGCCGGTCTCGGCGACGTGCTGGTGTCCGACGGATTCGGCGTCGTGCACCGCAAGCAGGCCAGCGTCTACGATCTGGCCCAGATCCTGCCGTCGGCGGCTGGTCTTCTGATCGCCACCGAGCTCGGCGTCCTCGACCGCCTCACCGAGACACCGGAGCGGCCCTACACGGTCGTCCTCGGTGGATCCAAGGTCAGCGACAAGCTCGGTGTGATCTCGCACCTGCTTCCGCGGGTCGACCGCCTGCTCATCGGCGGCGGCATGCTCTTCACCTTCCTCAAGGCGCAGGGCTATGCGGTCGGATCGAGCCTTCTCGAAGAGGACCAGCTCGACACGGTCCGCGGCTACATCGCCGAAGCCGCCGAGCGCGGTGTCGAGATCGTCCTGCCGACGGATGTCGTGGTCGCGGCGTCCTTCGCCGCCGACGCTGCGCACGAGACGGTGGCGGTCGACGCCATCGAGAGCACGGCTGCCGGAGCTGCCGGCCTGGGTCTGGATATCGGCCCGGACACGGCCGCCGCTTTCGCCTCGGCGATCCGCGGGTCGAAGACGGTGTTCTGGAACGGGCCGATGGGCGTGTTCGAGTTCCCCGCGTTCGCCAACGGAACACAGGCCGTCGCACAGGCGCTCACCGAGGTCGACGGCCTCGGCGTCGTCGGTGGCGGCGACTCGGCCGCCGCCGTTCGGCAGCTCGGGTTCGCAGATGACCAGTTCGGCCACATCTCCACCGGTGGTGGGGCCAGCCTCGAGTTCCTCGAGGGCAAGAAACTCCCCGGCCTGGAGGTGCTCGGATGGGCGTGACCAACCGTACCCCGCTGATCGCGGGCAATTGGAAGATGAACCTCGACCACCTTCAGGCGGTCGCGACGGTGCAGAAGCTGCACTGGACCCTGAAGGATGCCGGACACGAAGGGGACTCGGTCGAGGTGGCCGTCTTCCCGCCGTTCACCGACATCCGCAGCGTCCAGACGTTGATCGATGCGGACAAGATCCCGTTCGCGCTCGGCGCGCAGGATGTCTCGGCTCACGACTCCGGTGCGTACACCGGTGAGGTGTCCGGAGCGTTCCTGGCGAAGCTCGACGCGAAGTACGTCATCATCGGCCACTCGGAGCGGCGCGAGTACCACGCCGAATCCGACGACGTCGTCGCAGCGAAGGTCAAGGCTGCGGTCAAGCACGGTCTCGTCCCGGTGATCTGCGTCGGCGAGACGGCAGAGGACCTGGAGAAGTTCGGGGCCAGCGCGGTTCCGGCTGGTCAGCTCAAGGCTGCTCTCGACGGTGTGCCGGCATCCGCCGACATCGTCGTGGCGTACGAGCCGGTCTGGGCCATCGGCTCCGGCCAGGCCGCCACGCCGCAGCAGGCGCAGGACGTCTGCGCCGCGCTGCGCGGTGTGCTGGCTGAGGTGCTCGATGCGGATGCCGCGGCACGCACGCGTGTCCTGTACGGCGGTTCGGTGAAGTCCTCGAACATCGCGAGCTTCATGCGCGAGCCCGATGTGGACGGCGCTCTGGTCGGTGGGGCGAGCCTCGTCGTCGACGAGTTCGCGGCGATCATCCGGTTCCAGAAGCACGTCGGAGTATGAGTGTGCGGCGGGGCTCCGGCCCCGCCGCACCGTATACTTGACCGTTACGCGGGCATTTCGGCCCGAGCGAAAGGCATTTCACGTGCAAGTTCTCGAGTTCGTCCTGCAGGTCGTGCTGGGTATCACCAGCGTCCTGCTGACTCTCCTCATCCTTCTCCACAAGGGTCGTGGCGGCGGTCTGTCCGATATGTTCGGCGGCGGGATGTCGACGGCTGTCGGCTCCTCCGGTCTCGCCGAGCGCAACCTCAACCGGTTCACGGTCGTTCTGGCTCTGACCTGGTTCGTCGCCATCGTGGCACTGGGCCTCATCACGAAATTCGAGGCGCTCTGATGGCTACCGGCGGCAATGCGATCCGAGGGACCCGCGTCGGTTCCGGCCCGATGGGCGAACAGGACCACGGCTACCACGCCGACCGCATCGCGGTGTCGTACTGGGACGGGCTCGGCAACGAGACCGTGCGGTACTTCGCGGCCGGTCTCCCCGAAGAGGAGATCCCGGACACCATCGATCACCCGCACTCCGGTCTTCCTGCCGGGCGCGACAAGGAGAACCCGCCTGCCCTGTCGAAGACGGAGCCCTACAAGACGCATCTCGCGTACGTGAAGGAGCGCCGCACCGACGTCGAGGCGGAGCAGCTTCTCGAGGACGCGCTCTCGCAGCTGCGCGAGCGCCGCGGGCAGTAGCTCGAGTTCTTCTCGGAAAGACCGTCGTGACGTCTCAGTCGCGGCGGTCTTTCCGCGTCACGGCACCAAGGTGCAGCTCGAGCCGAGACCGAGCAGCACGACGTTCAGGTTGTACCGGACCGGCGCGGAAACCCAGGAGCTCCCGGCGTAGCCGTTGTATATGCGCACCTCGTAGGAACCACCGAGAAGGTTTGCGAGGTCGAGCAGTCCCAGCAGCTTCTCCTGTGTGTAGATCGCGCGATACTGGTACTTGCCACCCGTGCTCCCGGTCTGCGTGATGACGCTGCCCGATGCGCCCTGGACGTCCGTGCCCGTTGTGGTGCCACGGGTGAGCTGGACCATCTGCGCGCCCGGCCGATCCGACGTCCATGTGAGGGTGAAGTCCTGGAGCCCCAGGACCACCACGCTGCGCGCCGTACAGGTCGTGGCTGTCGGCACAGCGAGAGCGGCCGCTGTCACGGCGGCGCTGCTGCCGAGCTCCGCATCCGTCCAGGCGGCCTCGGTCGGTGCGGGCGTCAGCGAACCTCCGAGCAGCAGCACACCGACGCCCAGCACCGCGGCGCCGAGTCGGGTGCTCCGCACCGCGGCTCTCATCGGCTGCTCCGGCGATGGGCACGGGCCGTCATGGCGATGCCGAGGCCGATGAGCACGGCGCCGGGAGCAGCATAGAGCGCCCAGGAGACGCCGCCCGTGTCTGCCAGGCCGTCCTCGCCGTTCACGGTCTCCTCCGCCGTCTGTCCCGCTGCGTTCGCGCGGATGGTGAGCGTCGCCGAAGCGGAGTCCGTTCGATTCTCAGGGGCGGTGAGCAGGACCCGCAGGTGGACACTCACAGGGGTCGCAATGCGATGGACCCGCTCCCATGTGCCGTCCAATGTGACCGGCGACGCTGGACGCAGAAGCTTCTCGCCGCGCGCGCAGCCGTCTGGCGTCCACGCCGAGGCGCATGAGCGGACCTCGGCCGAGATCTGGAGTCCCGGCTGCGCTTGTGCACCGGAGAGTGCGATCGTCAGAACTCCCTCGGCGGGCAGACTCGATCCATCGACGTCGAGGTGCCAGTTGAGTGGATCGACGGCATCCAGTGTCTGCGTACCGGACAGGTCCGACGAGAGGCGGAGGGTGCCGGCCGCGTGCGCCGGCACAGGCGAGACGAAGGGCGATGTCGCCGCAGCGATCAGCGCGACCACGCCGAGGACTCGGGCGGCGCGACGCCCACGACGAGTTGTCGGTGCCTCGTCCGTCTCAGAACCTCCGGCGGCATCTTCGACGGCGTTCCCCTCGTCCTGCTTCTGCCGGCCCCTGGGCCAGAACGCCCACGTGACGAGTGCGGCTGCGCCGACCGTGAGGCACCCCAGGACGATCGGATTGCCGAACCAGACGAGGACATTCGCGAGGTGGGGGACGGACGCGCGCACGATCCGCACCTCCGTCACGGCGTACGGTGCGGGATCCTCGCTCTCGTTCGCATCGCCCTTCAAGGTGATGATCCGCTCATCGACGAAGCTGCCCTCCGCCACGCCGGTGATGCGGTGCGTGACAGGAAGGGCATTCGGCCGGTCGACGGTGACGACGTCCCCGACGACGAGATCGGACGCCGGGACCCGCTGAACCAGCGCGACGGAGCCTGCCGGGATCGTCGGCGACATCGAGCCCGTCTTGAACATGATCAGCGTGTATCCGCCGCTGAAGGCGAGCACGGCGAGCACGATGCACACCACGCCGCCGAGCGCGGCGAGCGTGAGGGCTGTCTCTCGCAGGGCCCTCCCCAGTAGTCGCGCCGCGACGGTACTCATGCGTGTCACCCCGTGGTTCCGGTGAACGTCCAGGTGGGGACAGCGGAGCCGCCCTGTGCCCCCGTCGGCGTCGTGGTCGGCAGCGTCAGTACGATGCAGTAGCCGACTGTCGCCCCCGCCGCGATGGGCAGTGCAGTCAGAGTGGGAACGCTCGCGAGGCCCGTCACAGACGTTCCGCCCGTGGTGCTCGTCGTGCAGGAAGCCATGTCTCCTGGTGCGGCGACCGGGACGTATCGAACCTGCACGGCGTCCCGCAAGGCTGTGCTCGCTGTTCCAGATGCGGTGACGCCCACCGTCGTGAGGTTCACGGTGCCCGCGATCGAACCGGTGTTCTGGATCTGGATCCAGGCGGAGCGGACCTGACCGGGGTACAGCCCGGTTGCGTTGAAGGTCATGACAGCCGTGCCCTCGGCACCGCCCCCGTGCGAGACGAACGGATCGCTCGTCGAGGTCCGTGACGCGAGCGCGAAGGTGCCGGCGGTCACGGTGGTCGAGGCGAGCTCCTGATCGGTCCAGGCCGCAAGGGTCGCCGAACCGCCGACTCCGAGCACCAGGGCGCCAGCGAGCACCGCGCGCACGCGCAGGGAGCGCAGGCGGCGTCGCCCAGCGATACGCGTGCGGCGTCGGCCCTCGGGCACCGGTCCTACTGCGAGACGGCGTTCCACTGCCACACCGCGGTGCCGGTTTCACCCTGCTCGATGCTGGATGCGGCTGTCACCTGGAGGCAGAGGTTGATGATCTCACCATCAGCGATTGTGGTCGGCACGGCGGTACCGGCGGTGAACGAGTCCTCGTCGCAGCCGAATGCTGCGGTCTCGACGGCAGCGAAGGTCAGGTCGCCGTTCAGCGTGCCGGTCACCACGGGTGCGACCGATGTGAGATCGGCCGCATCGGTTGCGTCGAGCTGAAGCGCGTAGGGCGCGTACACCACATCATCCGGGCTCAGGTTGTCGAAGGGCGCCGTGAACGTGAGCTCGGCTGCGCCTGCCTCCGACTCATGATCGGCGAATGTGGTGCCATCCGTCGATCCCTGGAAGACGAACGTTCCGGCCGCGAAGTCGACGCTGGCGAACTCGGAGTCGTTCCAGGCCGCGAGCGTCACGGCGGTGCCGACGCCGAGGACGAGGCCTCCCGCCAGGACTGCGTAGATCTTCGTGCGCCGCGAATTCGCCGGTCGCGTGATGGTGCTGTTCATGAGTGCCCCTCTCCATCGAGCGCCTGGGGCGCGCCCGTCCTCTGCGCAAGCGTAATGCGCTCTGAAGAGTTTGGATACCGGAATATCGGATCGCGTCAGCGGCAGTTCGCGGCTGCGTCGATCATCGACTGCGGAGGCGCACCGTACACGTCGGTGCCGTTGCCGCTGTCGGTGAATCCCATGCTGATCGCCCACGCTGTCGCCCAGGCCTCGATGGTGTCCTGGTCCGACGAGTCGTACAGCGACTCGCACTTCACGCTGATGGCGTGTCCGACCTCGTGCGCGACCAGTGCTTTCGCCCATTCAGCCGGCCAGGACTCCGCGATGTAGTCGGACAGGGCGATGGTCGAGTAGCCGGGATCGCCGTACCACCAGGTGGTCCAGCCGCCATAGGACGGCCGGTCGTAGCCGGGGACGGTCGGTGCCCAGTCGAAATCGATCAGCACGCCGGGGGCGAGTGAACGCGCGAAGGCCTCGATCTCGACGCGCGGACCGTACAGCGCTCCGGCCTTCTCGGCCAGCTCCGCCTGCTCGCTCGTCAACGCGCCCGCCGCCGCCGATTCCAGCGTCACGAACTGCTGCACGGCTTCGGCATCCAGGTCGGAGATCGAACCTGCGGCCGCGGCCGCGGTGCGCAGCGCGATGATCTCGGGATTGCGGGCGTTCACATGCGCGGCTTCGAAGTCGGCCGCAGCGGCTGCGGACGTCTGCACGGCTTCGACGGCGCTCTCGTCGACCGCCGTCGTGCGCTCCGCAACGTCGTCGCTGAGCGCACGCAGTTCCGCCTCCTGGTCCTCAAGATCGCGCGTGTCGTCGGCGAGCCGTCCGCTTTCCGCGAACAGCTCCCAGGCCCACTGCGGCTTCTCTCCGGCGGAGGGAAGGGATGCCGAGCTCGCTTCCTCCGCATCCGACAGTGTCGGCTCCACGGCGGCGATCGCGGCATCCAGGTCCGTGCGTGCGGCGGCCGGCATCAGCACCGCGGAGTCGGCGGCGGCGATGTCGCTCGCGGTCGCCGCGTCCGTGCCGAGCTGTTCGGCATCGGCTGCAAGATCGCGCTGTTCTTTCTCGGTGGACGTCTCGGCATCCTGGAACGCGGTGAGGGCGTCGTCGTAGTGCAGGTTCGCGGCAAGGTGGAGTCCTGCTCCGACAGCCAGGATGAGCGCTCCGGCGAAGATGACCCAGGCGATGCGACGCCGACGAACCGGGGGAGCGGACGGCGCAGGCGGGCTGGAGAAAATCGCGGGGAGTTCGTGATCCCCACCGAGGTGCTGCCAGGTCACGGCACCTCCTCTAGGGGACTCCAGGAGTGGAGGGGCTGACGAGAATCGAACTCGCGTCATCTGTTTGGAAGACAGAGGCTTTACCATTAAGCTACAGCCCCGGATCCGGCCCGTACAGCGGGCCGGGAACCGACTGGTCAAGCATAGCGGACAGTTCAGGGCTCTCATGTCCGTTAGACTTCCTAGGGCTGAATCTGCGTGCGGATTCCCCGGGGCGTAGCTCAGCTTGGTAGAGCGCCCGCTTTGGGAGCGGGAGGTCGCAGGTTCAAATCCTGTCGCCCCGACTCTGTCCCACACGCTTCACGCCGCGCTTCCGCGCGGGAACCACAAGGAGAACGAACCAGCATGGCGAACAGCACCGTCGAGAAGCTGACCCCGACCCGGGTCAAGCTCAGCATCACGGTCACCCCCGAGGACCTCAAGCCCAGCATCAAGCACGCCTACGAGCACATCGCTCAGGACGTCCAGATCCCGGGCTTCCGCAAGGGCAAGGTCCCCGCGCCGATCATCGACCAGCGCATCGGTCGTGGCGCGGTCATCGAGCACGCCGTGAACGAGGGCCTCGACGGCTTCTTCCGCGCCGCCGCCAGCGAGCACAGGATCCGCATCGTCGGTCGTCCGTCGGCCGAGATCATCGAGTGGCCGAACGAGAAGGACTTCACGGGTGACCTGCTCGTCGACATCGAGGTCGACGTCCGCCCCGAGATCGAGGTTCCGTCGTTCGATGGCATCACACTGACCGTCGACGCCATCGAGACCGATGAGGCAGCCGTCGACGAGGAGCTCGACCGTCTGCGCGGCCGCTTCGGCACGCTGATCCCGGTCGACCGTCCCGCCGCGAAGGGCGACTTCGTCGAGCTCGACCTCGTCGCCACGATCGACGGCGCCGAGATCGACCGTGCCGAGGGCGTCTCCTACGAGGTCGGCTCGGGCGAGCTGCTCGAGGGCATCGACGACGCGATCGAGTCGCTCACCGCCGGTGAGGACACCACGTTCCGCTCCAAGCTGGTCGGTGGCGACCACGCCGGCAGCGAGGCCGAGGTTTCCGTCAGCGTCAAGGCTGTCAAGGAGCGCGAGCTTCCCGAGGCGGATGACGACTTCGCTCAGATCGCCAGCGAGTTCGACACCATCGCAGAGCTGCGCGCCAGCGTTGCGGAGCGCGTCAGCCAGCAGGGCGTGTTCACGCAGGGTTCTGCGGCGCGCGACCAGCTCGTCGAGGCGCTGCTCGAGAAGATCGAGATCCCGGTTCCGCCGCAGCTCATCGAGGACGAGGTGCACAACCACCTCGAGTCCGAGAACCGCCTCGAGGACGACGAGCACCGCGCCGAGGTCACCGAGGCGAGCGAGAAGCAGTTCCGCACGCAGGTGCTGCTCGACACGATCGCCGAGCAGGCGGACGTTCAGGTCTCGCAGGACGAGCTCACCCAGTACCTGATCCAGTCGGCCGCCCAGTACGGCATGGCTCCGCAGGAGTTCGTCGAGGCGCTGCAGTCGTCGAACCAGATCCCGGCGCTCGTCGGCGAGGTCGCCCGCAACAAGGCTCTGGCGATCGCCCTGGGCAAGGTCACGGTCGTCGACACGAACGGCAAGGCTGTCGACCTGAGCGACTTCATCGCCGTCGACGACGAGGACGGGGCTGCCGAAGAGGCGCCCGCCGAGGAGAAGCCGGCCAAGAAGGCTCCCGCGAAGAAGCCCGCCGCGAAGAAGGCTCCGGCCAAGACGGCGGACGCTGACGAGGCCGAGGCCGAGAAGCCTGCTGCCAAGAAGCCGGCCGCGAAGAAGGCACCGGCCAAGAAGACGGCCGCCAAGAAGGACGAGGCCGCCACGGCCGAGTGATCGCGAGACGATCCTGACGAGAAGGCGGATGCTTCGGCATCCGCCTTCTTGCGTGAGAAGAGCGGTATGGACACCTGGGAAGAGCGCATCGGGGGCGTGTGGGCGGCGAGCAACACTCTCGCGGATGAGGACGTCATCTCGCGCATCGACGCGATAGCGGCGGAACGCGGAGCGGAGGACGCCAGGGCCGAGTTCGAACGCGGTGGCGCCAGGGACTCGGCCGGACGCGAAGCCGAGGCCGTGGGGTTCTACCGGCGCGCGCTGGAGCTCGGGCTCGACGACGAGCATCGTCCGCAGGCGGTGATCCAGCTCGCGAGCTCGCTGCGGAACATCGGCGAACACGATGAAGCGCTCGCCCTGCTCGCGGAGGAGCAGCGCGAGCACCCCGATTCGGCGTACCGCGACGCGGTCGCGGTCGTGCAGGCACTCGTGCTCGCCAGCTCGGGCGCCCCGGCACGCGGGCTGTCGGTCGCTCTGCTGGCGCTGATCCCGCGTCTTCCGCGCTATCACCGCTCGATGACTGCATACGCGCACGAGATCGCCGAGCTCGACACCTGATATGCCGACGGCGAACACGACCTGAGTGCCGCGTCGTCGCCGGTAGATTCGAATCATCGAACACGGAAACAGGAGCTGAAATGGCTGCAGAACCCCTTGTCGCGACGAGCGTCTTCGACAGGCTGCTGAAGGACCGCATCATCTGGCTCGGCTCAGAGGTGCGCGACCAGAACGCCAACGAGATCTGCGCGAAAATCCTTCTTCTCGCCGCAGAGGACTCTGAGAAGGACATCTACCTCTACATCAACTCGCCCGGTGGATCGATCACGGCAGGCATGGCCATCTACGACACCATGCAGTTCGTGCCGAACGACATCGTCACCGTCGGCATCGGCATGGCGGCATCCATGGGTCAGCTCCTGCTGACCGCCGGCACCAAGGGCAAGCGCTACATCACGCCCAACGCCCGTGTGCTGCTGCACCAGCCGCACGGCGGCTTCGGCGGAACCGCGAGCGACATCCAGACGCAGGCGCAGCTCATCCTGTCGATGAAGAAGCGCCTCGCCGAGATCACCGCCTCGCAGACCGGCAAGTCGGTCGAGCAGATCAACGAAGACGGCGACCGCGACCGCTGGTTCACGGCGGAAGAGGCGCTCGAGTACGGATTCGTGGATCACATCCGCGAGTCCGCGACCGACGTCATCGGCGGCGGCGGCACCGAGCCGGACAACAAGTAAGCGGAAAGCGAAAGGATTCCCATGCACACTCCCACTTTCCGCTCCGCAGGAAACCTGCCCTCCAGCCGGTACGTCCTCCCGCAGTTCGAGGAGCGCACGGCCTACGGCTTCAAGCGCCAGGACCCGTACAACAAGCTGTTCGAAGACCGCGTGATCTTCCTCGGTGTTCAGGTCGACGACGCTTCGGCCGATGATGTGATGGCGCAGCTTCTCGTGCTCGAGAGCCAGGATTCCGAGCGCGACATCACGATGTACATCAACTCGCCCGGCGGATCCTTCACGGCGATGACGGCGATCTACGACACGATGCAGTACGTCGCGCCGCAGATCCAGACGGTGGTGCTCGGTCAGGCGGCTTCGGCGGCATCCGTGCTGCTCGCCGCCGGTGCACCGGGCAAGCGTCTCGCGCTCCCCAACGCCCGCGTGCTCATGCACCAGCCGGCGATGGGGGAGGCCGGTCAGGGCCAGGCATCCGACATCGAGATCCAGGCGGCGGAGATCCTCCGCATGCGCACCTGGCTCGAGGAGACCATGGCGCACCACACCGGTCAGCCTGTCGAGAAGGTGAACCGCGACATCGATCGCGACAACATCCTCTCGGCTGCCCAGGCCAAGGACTACGGCATCGTCGACCAGGTGCTCACCACGCGCAAGCGCGCCTGAGCGATTCTGCTCGAAGGGGCGATCCGGCATCACGCCGGGTCGCCCCTTCGTGCGTGCGGATGCCGCGTGTGCGCGATCCCCTGCGACGCGAGCGACTTCTCCGACGAACGGGGAACGACAGATGGCCGCGGATGCGCATGCCTGCGGCATCCGTGTGCTCATGTGAGCAGTGAAGTGCGCATGCGTCGACATCTCGATAGCCTGAAGACGAAGGGAGGATGCCGTGGACGACGATCTGCTCACCGTGCGCGTGGCCGAGCTGTACTACGACGAGAACCGGACCCAGGACGAGATCGGCGGCATCCTGAAGATCTCCCGCTGGAAGGTCGGGCGCCTTCTGACCCAGGCGCGTGAGCGCGGGATCGTCCGCATCGAGATCGTGCATCCGCGTGCGAGGCGCCTGAGCGTCGAGCGCCTGCTCACCGAACGATTCGGCCTGGCCGACGCCATCGTGGTGCCCGCGGCGGACGACGACGCGGCAACGCTCGACCGAGTCGCGCAGGGCGCTGCCGATCACCTCGCAGCCATGCGGCCGGTGCCGCGTGTTCTCGGCGTCAGCTGGGGGCGCACGCTCACGGCGGTGGCCGAGGCGCTCGTCGACGGCTGGGCGCACGGCGTGACCGTCGTCCAGCTCAACGGCGGCGTGAGCCTGAGCCGTCGATCCGGAGGTGCCGCGCAGCTCGCCGCCACGATCGCCCAGCGCGCTGGGGGTCAGGTCGCGCTCCTGCCGAGCCCCGCGATTCTCGAGCGCATCGAGACCAAGCGCGCGATCGAGTCCGATCGGACCGTCGCCGGTGTCCTGGAACAAGCCGCGAACGCGCAGGCGTTCCTCTTCAGCGCCGGCCCCTGCGACCACACGTCCGCGCACGTCGAGAACGGGTACCTCGACGTCGATGACGTCACCGAGCTCGCCAGGCGCGGCGCCGTCGGCGACGTTCTCGGTCGCTATGTCGACGCCGAGGGCAACGTCGTCGATCCTGAACTCGACGCCCGAACGGTGGGCGTCTCTCTCGACCGCATCCGCGCCGCCGAGCACACCGTCTTCGTCACCGCGGGTGCCGCCAAGCACGACATCGCGCGTACAGTCGTGACCAGCGGCCTGTGCCGCGTGCTGGTGACCGACGAGCCCACAGCCAGAGCATTGTTGGAGGAACAGTGACCACGAAGGAACTCACCCGCAGAACGGCGGTGGACGTGCTCGGGGCCGAACCCGACGATGCCACGCTTCGCCGCTTCCTGCACGGGCTGCCAGGAGTCGACGCCGTCGGGCTCGAGCAGCGGGCCGCAGGCCTGGGCTCGCGCTCGATCAAGACGGCATCCAAGGCATGGGCGCTCGACAAGATCATCTCGCTCATCGACCTGACGACGCTCGAGGGCGCGGACACCCCTGGCAAGGTGCGCTCGCTGGTCGCGAAGGCGAAGACTCCGGATGCCGCGGATGCATCGACACCACTCGTCGCCGCGGTCTGCGTGTACGGCGATATGGTTCCGTACGCCGTCGACGCGCTCGGCGGACTCCATGGCGACCCGGACGACGGCCGGATCTCGGTCGCGGCGGTCGCCACGGCCTTCCCGAGCGGGCGGTCGTCGCTGGACATCAAGCTCGCCGACACAGCTGAGGCGGTTGCTGCGGGTGCCGACGAGATCGACATGGTCATCGACCGCGGGGCGTTCCTTTCCGGACGCTACGGCCTGGTATTCGAGCAGATCGCCCGTGTGAAGGAGGCCTGCCGCCGCGAGGACGGCACCTACGCCTCGCTCAAGGTGATCCTCGAGACCGGCGAGCTGAACACGTACGACAACATCAAGCGGGCCTCGTGGCTCGGCATCCTGGCCGGAGGCGACTTCATCAAGACGTCGACGGGCAAGGTGCAGCCGGCCGCGACGCTGCCGACGACGCTCCTGATGCTCGAGACCGTGCGCGACTGGCATCGTGCCACCGGCGAGCGGATCGGCGTCAAGCCGGCTGGCGGCATCCGTTCGTCGAAGGATGCCGTGAAGTACCTCGTGACGGTCGCCGAGACGACGGGGGAGGAGTGGCTCCAGCCGCACCTGTTCCGATTCGGCGCATCGAGTCTGCTCAACGATGTGCTCATGCAGCGTCAGAAGCTTGCCACCGGTCACTACTCCGGCCCCGACTACGTCACGATCGACTGAGGACGAGATATGTCATTCCTGGAATACGCTCCGGCACCCGAGTCGAAGGCGGTCCTGAACCTCAAGAACAGCTACGGGCTGTTCATCGACGGCGAGTTCGTCGACAGTTCGGGCGCGAGCTTCACCACGATCTCACCGGCGGACGAATCGCACATCGCGGAGATCGCCGGCGCCTCGGACGAGGACGTCGATCGCGCTGTCGCCGCCGCCCGCCGCGCCTATGAGAAGACCTGGTCGAAGATGAGCGGTCGCGACAGGGGGAAGTACCTGTTCCGCATCGCGCGGCTCGTGCAGGAGCGGGCTCGCGAACTCGCCGTCGCCGAGAGCCTCGACAACGGCAAGCCGATCAAGGAGAGCCGCGACGTCGACGTGCCGCTGGTCGCGGCCTGGTTCTTCTACTACGCAGGGTGGGCGGACAAGCTCGATTACGCCGGACTCGGGGCCGATCCGCGAGCGCTGGGTGTCGCCGGCCAGGTCATCCCCTGGAACTTCCCGTTGCTGATGCTGGCATGGAAGATCGCTCCGGCACTCGCGGCGGGCAACACCGTGGTGCTCAAGCCCGCCGAGACGACGCCGCTCACGGCGCTGATCTTCGCCGAGATCCTCCAGCAGGCCGACCTGCCGGCCGGGGTCGTGAACATCATCACCGGTGCCGGATCGACCGGAGCGCATCTCGTCCGGCATCCGGATGTCGACAAGGTGGCGTTCACCGGATCGACCGGAGTCGGACGCGACATCGCTCGCGCCGTCGCCGGCAGCGGGAAGAAGCTCACGCTCGAGCTCGGCGGCAAGGCGGCCAACATCGTCTTCGACGACGCACCGATCGACCAGGCCGTCGAAGGCATCGTCAACGGCATCTTCTTCAACCAGGGCCACGTCTGCTGCGCAGGCAGCCGCCTGCTCGTGCAGGAGTCGATCCACGATGAGGTCATCGATCGTCTGAAGACCCGTCTGTCCACACTGCGGCTCGGCGACCCGCTGGACAAGAACACCGATATCGGGGCCATCAACTCCGCAGCCCAGCTGGCCCGCATCCGCGAGCTCAGCGACATCGGCGAGGCCGAGGGGGCGGAACGCTGGACAGCGGACTGTGCGATCCCCGAGAAGGGCTTCTGGTTCGCACCGACCATCTTCACCGGGGTCGAGGCATCGCACCGCATCGCCAGGGACGAGGTCTTCGGGCCGGTGCTGTCGGTGCTCACCTTCCGCACGCCTGCCGAGGCGATCGCGAAGGCGAACAACACGCCGTACGGGCTTTCGGCCGGGATCTGGAGCGACAAGGGCTCCCGCATCCTGGCCGTAGCCGACCGTCTGCGCGCCGGTGTTGTGTGGGCGAACACCTTCAACCGCTTCGATCCGTCCAGTCCGTTCGGCGGCTACAAGGAGTCCGGCTACGGTCGCGAGGGCGGCCGTCACGGGCTCACCGCCTACCTGAAGGGAGCCTCCGCATGAGCAAGCGGCTTTCCGTCCCCAAGACCTACAAGCTCGCGATCGGCGGAGCATTCCCCCGCAGCGAGTCCGGCCGCACCTACGAGGTCGTCTCGGCGAAGGGCGCCTTCCTCGCGAATGCCGCGAAGGCGTCGCGCAAGGATGCTCGGGATGCCGTGGTCGCCGCGCGCGCAGCGGTGAAGGGGTGGTCCGGCGCGACCGCCTACAACCGCGGGCAGGTGCTGTACCGCGTCGCCGAGGTCCTCGAGGGTCGCCGTGCGCAGTTCATCGACGAGATCGTGGAACAGGAAGGGGTGTCTGCCGCTGCGGCGGGCGCCCAGGTCGACGACGCGATCGACCTGTGGGTCTGGTACGCCGGATGGTGCGACAAGTACGCGCAGGTCGCCGGCAATGCCAACCCCGTCGCCGGGCCGTACTTCAACATCACCGTGCCGGAGCCCACGGGCGTCGTCGCGATCGTCGCGCCGCAGGACTCGGCGCTGCTGGGCCTCATCTCCGTGGTCGCTCCCGCTCTCGTCGCCGGCAACGCCGTCGTCGTACTCGCCAGCGAGCGCTTCCCGCTCTCGGCGATCAGTCTCGCCGAGGTGCTCGCCACGAGCGACGTGCCGGGCGGAGTGGTGAACGTCCTCACCGGCTCAGCAGCCGAGATGGCTCCGTGGCTGGCATCGCACGCTGACGTCAATGCGCTCGATCTCGCCGGTGCCGGCGCGCTCGACTGGGTCGATCTCGAGATCAGCGCGGCTGACACGCTCAAGCGCGTGCTGCCTCCTGGGCCGGTCGACGCGTCGCCGGCGCGCATCGCCGCGTTCACGGAGACGAAGACCGTGTGGCACACGAAGAGTCTCGTGTGATGACGTCAGACACCGAATCGTGGCAATGCGGCTCGGTGTCCGATGCACGGGTTAGGCTCGTCAGGAAGATCTCCGGATCCTGAGGAGGATGCGCATGGCTCGTATCGGTGAGAGCGCCGACCTGTTCAAATGCTCGTTCTGCGGAAAGAGCCAGAAGCAGGTCCAGCAGCTCATCGCTGGCCCCGGTGTGTACATCTGCGACGAGTGCGTCGAGCTGTGCAACGAGATCATCGAAGAGCGCATGGCCGAGTCCGAGGCCTCCGGCGTCGCCGAGTTCGATCTGCCGAAGCCGCGCGAGATCTTCTCGTTCCTCGAGGAGTACGTGGTCGGTCAGGAGCCGGCGAAGAAGGCACTGTCGGTCGCCGTCTACAACCACTACAAGCGCGTGCGCGCGCGGAGCACGCTCCAATCCGCTGAGCAGCGGGCTGAGGACATCGAGATCGCCAAGAGCAACATCTTGATGATCGGTCCGACCGGCTGCGGCAAGACCTACCTGGCCCAGACGCTCGCCAAGCGCCTCAACGTCCCGTTCGCCGTGGCCGACGCCACGGCGCTCACCGAGGCCGGTTACGTCGGCGAGGATGTCGAGAATATCCTGTTGAAGCTCATCCAGGCAGCCGATTACGACGTGAAGCGCGCCGAGCAGGGCATCATCTACATCGACGAGATCGACAAGATCGCCCGCAAGGCCGAGAATCCGTCGATCACGCGCGACGTGTCCGGCGAGGGGGTGCAGCAGGCGCTGCTGAAGATCCTCGAGGGCACGGTCGCATCCGTTCCGCCGCAGGGCGGTCGCAAGCACCCGCACCAGGAGTTCCTGCAGATCGACACGACGAACGTGCTGTTCATCGTGGCCGGTGCCTTCGCCGGTCTCGAGGACATCGTCTCGTCGCGCGTCGGCAAGCACGGCGTCGGATTCGGCGCCCCGCTTCACGACAAGTCCAAGGACCTCGACCTCTTCAGCGAGGTGCTGCCCGAGGACCTGCACAAGTTCGGTCTGATCCCCGAGTTCATCGGACGCCTGCCCGTCGTGGCTTCGGTCTCGCCGCTGGATCAGGATGCCCTCATCGACATCCTGACCGGACCGCGCAACGCTCTGGTCAAGCAGTACCAGCGCATGTTCGAACTCGACGGCGTCCAGCTCGAGTTCGAAGAGGACGCGCTGCGTTCGATCGCCGACCTCGCGGTGGAGCGCAAGACCGGTGCCCGCGGGCTCCGCGCCATCCTCGAGGACGTCCTGGGGCCGATCATGTTCGAGATCCCGTCCGCCGAGGACGTCGCGAAGGTGATCGTCACCCGCGCAGCGGTCGACGAGGGCGCGCCGCCCACCGTGATCATGGAGCGCAAGCGCAAGAGCGCCTGACCCGGGCCTGAGACGAACGCCCCACCGGCGACACTCGAGGGTATGACGACGACGCAGAAGCGATGGTTCGTGCTCGGCACGGCGGTGCTGTCGGTTGCGCTGTTGGCCGGATGCTCGGGCGCCACGGCTCCGACCTCGACGACGTCGGATGCGGACGCCTACGAGTGCAACGGCCGCTTCGTCGATCCGGAGACGTACGCCGACGGAATGACAGCGGATCAGCTGCCGGAAGAGGATGTCGAGGGCACTGCCGTGGCGGTCGATGATGCGGGTGACGGCGCCATGACCGACGACCTCTCCTCGTGGATCGTCGCCGTGCAGCAGGATGACAGCGTCACGCTGCTGCATCCTCTCGAGGTGGAAGGCGAGTACGACGTCGTCATCTTCGATCGGATGGACGAGGTTCCTGCTACCGGCGAGCCGGGCTGGATGCTGACCAGCAGCGCATCGTGCGCGCTCGCGCTCGACCCCTCGCCGTTGACCTCGGCCAATGTCGCACTGGATCCGTCCGCGGAGCCGGCCGCCGACAGCACGAGCGTCGCGCTGCTGGTCACCGAGCGGGAGTGCAACAGCGGACAGGACGCCGAGGGGCGGATCGACCTCCTGTCGCTCGAGGAAACGACCGACGCCGTCATCATCCGCGTCGGCGTCCGAGCGCAGCAGGGAGCGTTCAACTGCCAGAGCAATCCGCCGACATCCTTCACCGTCGAACTCTCCGAGCCCCTCGGCGACCGCGAGCTGCTCGACGGTTCGCTCGTCATCCCGCAGCCGATCCCGCCGCAGCCCGAACTCGGCTACTGAGCGTCGACGGACGCGGCCGTACGACGGCACGATGACCGGACAGGTCATGGCGGACATGATGCACGAGCTGATGACGGATGTTCTCGGCCCCCAGACGTATCTGTTCTACGGCGAGGACATATCGGCCAACGTCAGTGATCTCATCGCGGCTGAGCATCCGGAGCAGGTCGCGGGAATCCTCGTGACGCACGCGCATTTCGGCACCGATGATGAGCGCAAGGCGCTGGACGACCCGCGGCCGCGCTCATCCCTCGAGCCCGCGGCGCTTCAGCAGCGGCGCGATCTCGGCATCCCTCCCGCGGAAGTCGCGATACGCCTCGAGCGGATCCTCGGATCCGCCGACGCCGAGCAGCCGCGAACGGAACCGATCGCCGTTCTCTCGCGTCAGGCCGCCGTTCTCCCGGAACCATTCCACGGTGTCCGCATCCAGCACCTCGCTCCAGATGTACGAGTAGTATCCGGCGCTGTAACCGCCCGAGAACACATGGGCGAAGTACGTCGACGAGTAGCGCGTCGGAACGGCGGGGTTGTCCAAACCGATCTCGGCCAAGGCGCCCGCTTCGAAACCCGACACATCGTCGACGGCATCCGACGCGCCGAGCCGATGCCAGGCCTGGTCGAGCCAGGCGGCCGCGAGATACTCGCTGGTCGAGTGCCCTTGATCGAATGTCTCGGTCGCCTTCAGCCGTTCGACGACCCCGGCGTCCAAGGGCTCACCCGTCTTGTGATGGCGGGCGTAGTTCTCCAGGACCTCGTTCCACAGAATCCACATCTCGTTGACCTGGCTCGGGAATTCGACGAAGTCGCGGAACACGTTCGTTCCCGCGAAATGCGGGTACGTGACGGTGGCGAACAGTCCGTGCAGTGCGTGCCCGAACTCATGGAACAGGGTGGTGACCTCGTCGAGCGTCAGCAGTGTCGGCTCTCCGGCCGCCGGCCGCGCGACGTTGAGGTTGTTGACGACCACCGGCGCCGTACCCCGAAGCCGGGACTGGCTCACGATGGGGTTCATCCATGCGCCTCCGCGCTTGGAATCGCGCGTGTAGAGGTCGAGGATGTACAGCCCGAGGGGTGCGCCATCCACATTCGACACCTCGAACACCCGCGCGCCCGGGTGGTAGGCGACGAGATCCGAACGCTCGGCGAACGTGACCCCGTAGAGCTGAGTGGCCGCGAAGAATACGCCGTCCGTCAGGACGCGCTCCGCCTCGAACCACGCGCGGAGCGCCGCGGTGTCGATGTCGTACTCGGCGGAGCGCACTTTCTCGGTGTAGAACGCCCAGTCGTGCGCCTCGAGAGCGAACGGCTCGTCCTCGGTCTCGTCGATGATCCGCTGCAGCGCGGCCTCCTCGCGGCGGGCGTTCGCGGCTGCCGGCACGGCGAGGCGGTGCAGCAGGTCGGACACGGCCTCCGGGGTCCCCGCGGTCTCATCCGAGGTCACGTAGGCCGCGTGCGAATCGTGGCCGAGCAGCGCCGCGCGCTCGGCGCGCAGGCGGACGATCTCGGTCAGCACGGCGCGGTTGTCGTTGGCGTTCCCGCGGGAACCGCGCGAGCGCGACGCCTCCATGATGCGACGACGGCTGTGGCGGTTCGTCAGCGAGGCGAGGTACGGGTGGCCGGTGAAGAGCGGCAGCGTGACGAGGCATCCCTCCAGACCTCGCTCGACAGCGGCAAGGGATGCGGCGGAGAGCTCGCCCGTCGACAGCCCGTCGAGTTCGCCCTCATCGGCGAAGAGCACCGCCAGTTCATTGGTGTCCGCGAGCAGATTCTTCTCGAAGGTGTTCGTCAGCGTGGACAGCTTCTGGTTCAGTGCCGTCAGGCGCGTCTTCGCCTCATCGTCGAGCGCCGCACCCGCGTGCGTCATCTCGCGATAGTGCCGCTCGACAAGGTAGCGGTCCTCACCGATGAGCCCCTGCTCGTCGAGATTCTCATGGAGGCGCGCGATGCGCGCATAGAGCGCGGCGTCCAGCCCGATGGCGTCCTGATGCGCGGCCATGAGCGGCGCGAGCTCCTCGTCGATCGCTTGGATCTCCGTCGTCGCATCGGCTGAGCTCACGGTGTAGAAGGCGTGCGCGACGCTCTCCAGCATCCCGCCCGCCTGCTCCAGCGGCAGCATCGTGTTCTGGAAGGTCGGTTCGGCCTCGGATGCCGTGATGCGCCGGATCTCCGTCAGATGCTCGGCGAACGCGGCCCGGAATGCCGGTAGATAGTGCTTTGGGCGGATGGCGGCGTAGTCCGGCAGCGCGTAGGGGAGCGTGGACGGCAGGAGCAGCGGATTGGCGTCGTCGGTCATGGATCGAGCCTACGCGTGGTGGGAAGGCAACTTCATGCAAAGAAACCCTTGCAAAGATACCTTTGCAAATGTATATTTGCATGCATGGCGAACGACGAAGCAATGCGACGACTGGATCCAGGGGCCCTCAAGGCGCTCGCGCATCCCCTCCGGGTGCGGATCTTCGATCTGCTGAGCGCCCACGGTCCGCAGACGGCGAGTTCGCTCGCGACGATGCTGGGGGAGACCTCCGGATCGACCAGCTACCACCTGCGCACGCTTTCCGCGCATGACCTCATCAGGGAGGTCGAGGGTCGGGGGACTGCGCGTGAGCGCTGGTGGGAGCTTCCGCAGGGGCGCATCGACATCCCGGGGCCGAACGATGCGATGTCGCCGGCCAATCGCGCCGCAGCGCAGATCGTCTCCTCCGAATTCTTCCGACTGCGCCACGAGACCTTGATGGCGTGGGTGAATCGGTCGACCTCGGACGTGCCGGTGGGCTGGGAGGACACCGGCCTGATTGCCACGACGATGCTCGAGATGACGCCGGGACAGATGGAGGATCTCAAGGCCGAGCTCATGGCGGTGGTGGACGCGGCCGTGGACCGCTACCGAGGGCAGACCGGACCGGATGTGCGCCGGGTGTCCATGCGCACCGAGCTCTTCGACCTTCCGGAATCGGGCCCGGTGCTGTCCGATGACGCAGACGAGAACACGGAGAGATCATGACCAGCGCGACCATCCATCTCATCGCTCCCACGCAGACCGAACAGAGGCTGCTGGGGCTTGCCGAACTCCTCACCGCCTTCGTGCAGCACCGCATCCAGCGTCGTGCTCGCAAGCGCGCACTCGCCCTCGACCTCCTGCGTGAGCAGCAGGCCAGGCGGCAGGACCCGAGGGCCGTCGACCACATGCTCGCGCAGCTGGGACTGCCGCGACGCTGACCGCCGGACGCGACAACCCCCTGCCGCATCAGCGACAGGGGGTTTTCGCAGTACTGGTCGGCGTCAGTCCTGGAACGGCCGCACGACGACCTCACCGGATGCAGTGGCGAGCACTTCCCATCCGGCATCCAGCTCGGCGATCGGACGGCCCTCGAGCCAGGTCAGCGTCCACGATCCCGTGTGGCCATCCGCCTCGACCGCGGCGATGCCGGGGCGCAGGGACGCCGGGACCGACGCCGGCGGCTCAGTCTTGGCTGCCCAGCGCGTACCCAGCTGCATCAGCTCTCCTCCACCGGCGCCAGCTCGATCTCCGTGACGGCGAGCTCCTCGCCCTCCACGAGCGACAGCTCCGCGATACGGCCGACCGCCTGAAGGTCTCCGGCGGCGGCGCGCAGCGCGCTGATCGTCGCAGCGGGAGCGGCGACGACTGCACGGGCGACCGGGGTCTTCTGGGACGCCTTAGCCTCGGTCTTCGCGCGACGGATGCCGATGAGGGCCGCGCTGGCCGCTGCGAGAACAGCGGGGTCGCCACCGGCATCCCGAGCCTCGGGCCATGCCGCTGTGTGGATCGAGCCCTCCTCGAACCAGCTCCACGCCTCTTCGGTCGCGAACGAGACCACCGGCGCCAGCAGACGCAGCAGCGTCGACAGTGCGATCCGCAGCGCGAGCGCGGCGGAGGGCTGGCCCACGTCTGACTGGTTGTATGCGCGTTCCTTGACGAGCTCGAGGTAATCGTCGCAGAACGTCCAGAAGAACGATTCCGTGAGCTCCAGAGCCCGCGCGTGGTCGAAAGCGTCGAACGCCTTCGTGGCCTCGCGGACCACATCGTCGAGCGCGGCGAGCATCGACGCGTCGAGGTCGTGCGTCACGGTGGCGCCTTCGGGAACCGGGAAACCGAGCACGAACTTCGCGGCGTTGAGGATCTTGATCGCCAGGCGGCGGCCGATCTTCATCTGCGTCGGGTTCTGCGGATCGAACGCGGCATCCACACCGAGGCGGCTGGACGCGGCCCAGTAGCGGACGGCATCCGATCCGTGCTTGTCCAGGATGTCGGCCGGCGTGACGACGTTGCCCTTGGACTTGGACATCTTCTTGCGGTCGGGGTCGACGATGAAGCCCGAGATCGAGGCGTGCGCCCACGGCGAGCGGCCGTCCTCGAGCGTCGAGCGCAGCATGGTCGAGAACAGCCAGGTGCGGATGATGTCCTGCGCCTGCGGGCGCACATCGAACGGCGCGACCAGGTTCCACAGCTCCTCGTCGCGCTGCCAGCCGCCCGCCAACTGCGGAGTGAGCGACGACGTCGCCCAGGTGTCGAGGATGTCGGTCTCGGCTTCGAAGCCACCGGGCACGCCGCGCTGTTCGGCGGTGTAGCCGTCAGGGACATCGGAGGTCGGATCGATCGGCAGCGCCGCGGCATCGGGGAAGATCACGCGATCGTGATCGCGGTCGCCGTTCTCATCGAGCCCGTACCAGACCGGCAGCGGGACGCCGAAGAAGCGCTGGCGCGAGATCAGCCAGTCGCCGGTGAGCCCGCCGACCCAGTTCTCGTAGCGCACGCGCATGAAGTCGGGGTGCCAGGCCAGTTCGCGGCCATTGGCGATGAGCTGGTCGCGGAGCTCGGCATCCCTGGCGCCATTGCGGATGTACCACTGACGCGTCGACACGATCTCGAGCGGCCGGTCGCCCTTCTCGAAGAACTTCACGGCGTGGTTGAACGGCTTGGAGACATTGAGCAGTTCGCCGGACGCCTCGAGGAGTTCGACGATCCGCTTGCGCGCGCTGAACACGGTCTTGCCGGCCAGTTCGGCGTATGCGGTCCTGCCGGCCGCGGAGGCGATCGCATCCGGCGCCTCGGCGATCACGCGGCCGTCCTGGCCGAGGATCGTCCGGTTGGGCAGATCCAGCTCGCGCCACCAGATGATGTCGGTCACGTCGCCGAAGGTGCAGACCATCGCGATGCCGGAGCCCTTGTCCTGCTGCGCGAGGTGATGCGGCATGACGGGGACCTCGACGTCGAAGATCGGAGTGCGCACCGTCTTGCCGAAGTGCGGCTGGTAGCGCTCGTCATCGGGGTGCGCCACGAGTGCGACACAGGCGGCGAGCAGCTCGGGTCGCGTGGTCTCGATCTCGATGTCGCCGCTGCCGTCGCTCTTGTGGAACGCGAGGCGGTGGAAGGCGGCGGGCTGCTCGCGGTCCTCGAGCTCGGCCTGCGCGATCGCCGAGCGGAAGTCCACATCCCACAGCGTCGGCGCGAGCGCCTGATAGGCCTCGCCGCGGTCGACGTTGCGCAGGAAGCCGAGCTGGCTCTGGCGGATCGTCTCGTCCGAGATGGTGCGGTAGGTCTGGGTCCAGTCGACGCTCAGTCCCATCTGGCGGAAGACATCCTCGAACTGCTTCTCGTCCTCGACCGTGAGCTTCTCGCACAGTTCGATGAAGTTGCGTCGGCTCACGGGCATCTGGTCGGCGGCCTTGAGGCTCTTCGCGTCGCCCTGGAACGGCGGGACGAACGCGGCGTCGTACGGCAGCGTCGGGTCGCACCGCACGCCGTAGTAGTTCTGCACGCGCCGTTCGGTGGGCAGGCCGTTGTCATCCCATCCGATCGGGTAGAACACGGCCTTGCCGCGCATGCGCTCGTAGCGGGCCTTCACATCGGTGTGGGTGTACGAGAACACGTGTCCGATGTGCAGCGAGCCGGATGCCGTCGGCGGGGGAGTGTCGATCGAGTAGACGCCCTGTCGGCCGAGTTCTGCAGCGCGCAGACGGTCGAACAGATAGGTGCCCTGGTCGGACCAGACGCCGTCCCATTTCGCTTCGAGGCCTTCGAGTGCGGGCTTGTCGGGAATCACGGACATAGGAGGTCTCCTCGAGCGATGTATACGGCACGGTGTATGCGTGCCTGAGTGTGGGGTGGTGCAGACAGTCTACCGATTGCTCGCAGAGCGCGCCGACGGCGTAGATCGACCCGGTCCAAGAATCGGACGTAGACTGATATGTCCCCCTTCGCTCGTTCTGAGGATCCGCATGCCTGCCGCTCTCACCCGTCGAATCCTGCCACTCGCCGCACTCGCAGCCGCAACAGCCCTGGCATTGAGTGCGTGCGCCGCACCGGGCGGCGGCTCCGCGGATGATGGCTGCGAAGTGGTCTGGGCGATTGAGGGTGCCAACCTCTCGGCCGGGCACATGGACCCGCAGACCAGCCAGCTCGATGTGGCGAGCATGGTGCAGCGCGTGGTGTTCGATTCGCTCGTGTTCCAAGAAGCGGACGGCTCGTTCACGCCGTGGCTGGCCTCGGAGTGGACGGTGTCGGATGACGCCACCAGCTACACGTTCCAGCTCCGCGACGACGTGACCTTCCACGACGGCGAGCCGTTCGACGCCGCGGCCGTGAAGGCGAACTTCGACCGCATCGCGGATCCTGAGACCGCGTCCGCCCAGGCCGCGAGCATGCTCGGCGGCGAGTGGTACGCCGGCACCGAAGTGCTCGGAGACTACGAGGTGCAGGTGAACTTCAGCCAGCCGTACGCGCCGTTCCTGCAGGCGGCGAGCACGCCGCTGCTCGGGTTCTACTCGCCCGCGGTGCTCGAATCCTCCGCCGACCAGTTCAAAGCGGGTGGGCCGGGCATCACAGTCGGCACCGGGCCGTTCGAGCTGACCGACTACACGCCTGATCAGGAGATCGTGTACACGCGGAACGAGGACTACGCGTGGGGGCCGGATGATGCCGGTACCGCGCAGTTCGAGACCCTGCGCGTCTCGATCCTGCCCGAGGCATCCGTGCGCGCCGGCGTCGTCGAGAGCGGGGAGGCGGATCTCGCGAGCCAGCTTCCGCCGAACATCGCCGCCGGTCTGCCGGACACTCTGACGGTCGAGTCGCTCGAGTACCCGGGGCTGCCGTACTCGCTGTACCTCAATGAGAAGTACGGCGTGTTCGCGGACGAGAAGGTGCGACAGGCGTTCGCTCGCGGCATCGACATCGACTCCGCGGTCGAGGAGATCTTCTTCGGACAGTTCCCGCGCGCATGGAGCATCCTCGGTTCGACGACGCCGACGTACGATGCCTCGCTCGAGGGCAGCTGGCCGTTCGATCAGGACGAGGCGAACCGTCTCCTGGACGAGGCCGGCTGGACCGACCGCGACAGCGATGGCATCCGCATGCAGGACGGCCAGCGCCTCTCGGTGCGCTGGATCGCCTGGACCCCTGTGCCCGACGACAGGGCGGCGCTGGGCAATGCGATCCAGTCGGATCTGGCGGAGATCGGCTTCGAGGTGCAGCGCGAGGTGCTCGAACCCGGTGCGTACAACGAGCAGTACGGTCCGAAGACGTTCGATCTCACGGACTGGGGCTTCTCGGGTGTCGACCCCGATCTGCTGCGCAGCCACCTGCACACGGACGGATTCCAGAACGCCTCTCAGGTGTCGGATGCCGAGATCGATGCGCTCCTCGAACAGGGCGTCGCCACGACGGACCAGGATGCCCGCACGGAGGCGTACCAGCAGCTGCAGCAGTGGAACGCCGAGTACACCGCCATCGTCCCGCTGTACAGTCCGTCGCTGATCACGGCGGTGAACGACACCGTGCACGGTCTCGAGTACGACCTGTACGGTCGACCGCTGTTCTACGGCACAACGGTCGACTGACCCGGCGCGCTCGTTGAGTGAGAAGGCGGAGCGGACTCCGCTCGTGATCCGGATCGCGGGGATCGCGGCATCCGCTGTCCTCGTGCTCTGGGGCGCAGCGACGCTCGCCTTCCTCGCGTTCCGGGTGATCCCAGGCGACCCGGTGTCGGTGATGCTCGGGCCTCAGGCGCAGGTGAGCGAGAGCGTCAAGGACACGATCCGTGCGGAACTGGGGCTGGATCGACCGCCGTTCGAGCAGTACCTGACCTACCTGGGCGGGCTCGTGCGCGGCGACCTGGGGGAGTCGTACCAGCTGCGGATGCCGGTGTCGGAGGTGATCGGCCGACAGCTCGGCGCGACGCTGCAGCTGTCGGCGGCGGCGCTGGTCATCGCTGTGGTCCTCGCACTCGCGGTCGCCCTGCTCGCCAGGGGCCGCGTCGCGGGCGCGATCGCGACCGGCATCGAGCTGGTGATCCTGTCGTCCCCGGTGTTCTGGATCGGCATCGTGCTGCTCAGCGTGTTCGCGTTCGGGCTCGGCTGGTTCCCGGTCACCGGCTCCCGCAATCCCGCGACGCTCGTGCTGCCCGCGATCACGCTCGCTTTTCCCGTGGCAGCGCTGCTCGGACAGGTGCTGCGCGACGGCATATCGACGGCCGAACGTCAGCCGTTCGCCGACACCGTGCGCGCCCGCGGGGCTGGTCCCACGTGGCTCACCCTCCGGCACAGCCTCCGGCACGGTGCCGCCGGTGCCCTCACGCTCGCCGCGTACCTCACCGGTTCGCTCCTCGGCGGCGCGGTGCTGGTCGAGACGGTGTTCGCGCGCCCCGGCGTGGGACGCGTGACGCTGGCGGCCATCACCGACCGCGATCTCCCGGTGATCACCGGAGTGATCCTGCTCAGCGCTCTCGTCTTCGTGATCGTCAGCCTCATCGTCGAACTGCTGCATCCGGTCCTCGATCCGCGACTGCGTCCGGCGAGGAGCAGGCGATGAGGGCCGCACGCGCCGTGCTGCTGGCGAGCGCTGTCGCCGTGCTCGTCGTGATCGCGCTCGCCGCCGTCGCGCCCTGGTTGCTGGCCGGCCACGATCCGCTCCAGGTCGATGTGCGTTCGACGCTGCTGCCGCCGAGCGCCGAGCACCTCTTCGGCACGGACCAGAGCGGCCGCGACGTGTACGCGCGGGTCGTCCACGGGACGGCGCGGTCGGTCGGGGTCGGTCTGCTGGCCACCGCGATCGCGCTCGGCGTCGGACTCCTCATCGGTGCCCTGTCCGGATCGTCGCCGCGCGTCATCGACGCGGGATTCATGCGCGTGAACGACGTGCTGATGGCCTTCCCAGAGTTCCTCGTCGCACTCGTCGTCGTGGCGATCCTCGGTCCGGGGCCCGTGAACGTCGCGATCGCGGTGACCCTCGCCGCGATTCCGGTGTACGTGCGGCTCGCCAGGGTGCAGACGCGGACGCTTCGTCTCGCCGAGCACGTCGAGGCCGCCCGCATCCTCGGGGTGCCTCGCGTGCGGGCGTTCACGCGGCACGTGCTGCCGGCTGCGCTCGGCTCCCTCAGCGTTCTCGCGACGATCGGGGTGGGCTCCAGCATCCTCGCCGCAGCAGGACTGAGTTTTCTGGGACTCGGGCCGACGGAGCCGACCCCGGAGTGGGGGCTGATGCTCGCCGGTGGGCGCAACGTGCTCGGTCAGGCCTGGTGGGTATCGGTCTTCCCCGGGATCGCCATCACGGTCACGGTGATGGCGGTGACCGTCGTCGGCCGGGTTCTGCGGGCGAGTGCGGAAGGGCGGCGGGCATGACGGCACTGGAGGTGCGGGGGCTGCGGATCGCGTTCGACGGACGTGTCGTCGTCGACGGCGTCTCCTTCGCTGTGGAGCCGGGGAGATGCGTCGCTGTCGTCGGCGAGTCCGGAGCGGGCAAGACCCTCACGGCGCGGGCCATGCTGGGGCTGACACCCGCTGAGGCGCGTGTGCAGGCGGAGAAGCTGGACGTCGCCGGATTCGATGCGCGTGGTCTGGGCGAACGCTCCTGGCGCCGGCTGCGCGGAGACAGGATCGCGCTCGTCTCGCAGGACGCCCTGGTATCGCTCGATCCGCTGCAGCGGATCGGCTCCGAGATCGCCGAGCCGCTGCGCCTGCACGAACGCGGTCTGCGCGGTGACCCGCTGCGGTCGCGCGTGCTCGGTCTGCTGGGACGCGTGTGGATGCCGGATGCGGACCGCCGCGCCAGGCAGTACCCGCACGAGCTCTCCGGCGGGCTGCGGCAGCGGGCGCTGATCGCCTCCGCGCTCGCCGGATCACCGGCCGTCCTCGTCGCCGATGAACCCACCACTGCCCTGGATGCGACGGTGCAGGCTCGTGTGCTCGATCTGCTCCGTGAGATCGCGGACTCGGGAACCGCCGTGCTGTTCATCAGTCATGACCTCGCGGCAGTGCGCCGTGTGGCGGATCGCGTCGTGGTGATGCGGGGCGGCCGGGTCGTGGAAGAGGGCGACACCGCGCAGATCCTCGACGCCCCGCGTGAGGAGTACACGAAGGCGCTGGTGGCGGCGACACGGCACGAACCGCGACCGGTTCCGGACGGGAGCGAGGAGCCGTTGCTGATGGCCACGGCACTGTCGAAGGCGTTCGATGGGATCCCGGCCGTGTCGAACGCGTCGTTCGCGGTGCCGCGAGGTCGCACGCTCGGCATCGTCGGAGAGTCCGGCTCGGGGAAGACGACGCTCGCCCGCATGATCATCGGCGTCGAGCACGCGGATGCCGGATCGCTCACGTGGTACGGAGCACACCGCGTTCAATACGTGCATCAGAACCCGCTCGGGGCCTTCGATCCGCGGTGGAGCATCGGGCGGTCGCTCAGGGAGGCGCTCGAAGCGGCCGGAGTGCCACGCGGCGAGCGGGCCGCGCATATCGCCCGGTTGCTGACCGAGGTGGACCTCGACCCGGAGCTGGCCGCCCGCCGCCCTGCGGCTCTGTCGGGAGGGCAACGCCAGCGCGCGGCGATCGCGCGGGCGCTGGCCGCCGATCCGGATGTGCTCGTGCTCGACGAACCGGTGTCCGCGCTCGATCCGACGGTCAGGGAGCGCGTTCTCGCGCTTCTGCTGCGCCTGCAGCGCGATCGCGGCCTCACGATGCTGTTCATCTCTCATGACCTCGACGTCGTGGCCGCTGTCGCGGACGACGTGCTGGTGATGAAGGACGGTGCGGTCGTCGAGCAGGGGAGAGTCGCGGAGGTCTTCGCCGCGCCGCAGCATCCGTTCACGCAGGAGCTGCTCGCGGCCGCGAGGTGATGCTCGCGGGCCTGGCTGTCGTGTGAGCCCCGCATCCTGCAGGGGATTCGCGATCCTGCAGGAGTTCCGGGCGCGAACTCGCACTGCAGGATGAAGAATCCACTGCGGGATGCGGGGGCGCCACCCGAAGCGAAGCGCACGGTCAGTCGCGCACCTCGATGCCGACGCCTGCGGCGAGGACCGGTGCGAGCTGCTGCACCTGGAACGTCGTCAAGGTCACGCCGCGCAGACTGTTGGTGTCGATGAACGCCGATGCGTCGAGGCCGCGAAGATCCACGTCGTTGGCACGCAGACCCCGCGGATCGACCTCATCGCTCCGGCAGTCGACGAAGCGCACACGCGTCAGCTGCGCCTGGGGCACGTCGAGCGCGCGGATCGTGCAGTCGGCGATGAGGACGTCGATCGCCTTCGCGGCTCCGAGCGTGAGGTAGTCGATGTGCAGATCCCGCAACTCCAGTTCGGCGATCCGCGTGGTGCTGAGATCGAGCGTGCCGATGCGTCCTGACGAGATCCGCACCCGACGGATCCCGGCATTTCGAAGCGTGAACGATGCGGCGCGAATGCCGGTGATATCGACATCCATCACATCCGCACCCGTCATATCGATCGTGTCCGCGTCGGCGGTCACGACGCACTGCTCGAGGGTCGCGTGCGCCAGGTCCACGTCGTCGATCAGAGCGAGTCGCGATGCGAGCAGATCCGCGCGCCGAGCGGGCTCCGCCGGCGTCAGCAGATCGGGGAGGTCCGGAGGCGAGACGCGCGGAGCGGCGGGGGATTCGCGGGAGCGTGCCATGCGTCGAGCGTATGGGGCGCCGCCGACACTTGCGATCGGAGGGCGTGCAAGAAGGGACAGGATGGACGGCGTCGGCGAGATGCTCACGGTGCGGTCGGAGTCCGGAGCCGCCGTGACGTGCTCCTGCCCTGAGGCGGTCGAGCAGGCGACAGGAGCTGCGGGAGACAGCGCTGTCCAGCCGATCTGGTTCCAGGAGGATCTCGCCGAGCCGCGCGCGATCCTCGAGGCGCTCGGCCTTCGCGCCGGCCTCGCGGCGGACCGGGGCGGGTGGGTCGAGCTGCGCGCGGAAGGCGGGACCGTCGGACTCCATACGGGAGCTGCCCGCAACGGCCTGGGCTTCGAGGCACGCGGCGACCTGGATGCTCTCGCCGCGCGGCTGCGGGATGCCGGATTCGACGCATCCGTCGTCGACGAGGCGTTCGCGCGGACCATTCGCATCCCGGATCCCGACGGTGGCGACGAGATCTGGATCAACGGCGTGCAGGAGCACCTGCACGGCTACCACCGCGAGGGGTGATCCCGCCGCGCGTGCGTCGGAGAACATGCCAGTCGGACCTGATCGACCATTTCTCTCCGACGAACGCGCGATCTTCGAGCGAAGTGCAGGCGATCGACGCGCGCGTATGCACCGGGGCCGCGTAGAATGGACCCAAAGCACTGATCCGGCCATCACCGGGGAGCTCTCGGAAGAACGCTTCGCAAGCAGAAGTCACTAGAACCGAGCGGGGCAGGCCCGTCATCGCCGCAGTGAGAGTGGCCCCGCCGTGAGGCGGAGCACGCGGGGTGGTACCGCGGTCCTTCGCACGACGGGATCGTCCTCGCAGCAGCATCCGCCACGACGAACACTGCGAGTCACGATGACCTATCCACGCCCCTCCGCCTTCGGTCCCGCCGCCGACCCTTCGACGAGCTCAGGGCAGGCACCCGTCACGCCCAGCCCGCGCTTCCCGGCCATCGAGCAGGAGATCCTCGAGTTCTGGACGGCGGACGACACCTTCCGCGCGTCCATCGAGCAGCGCGAGGGCGCCGAGGAGTGGGTGTTCTACGACGGACCGCCGTTCGCCAACGGCCTGCCGCACTACGGGCACCTCCTCACCGGATACGCGAAGGACCTCTTCCCGCGCTTCCAGACGATGCTCGGCAAGAAGGTCGACCGCGTCTTCGGCTGGGACACGCACGGTCTTCCCGCCGAGCTCGAGGCGATGAAGCAGCTCGGCATCACCGAGAAGAGCGAGATCGAGGACATGGGCATCGACGTCTTCAACGCGAAGGCGAAGAACTCGGTGCTGGCGTACACGCGCGAGTGGCAGGACTACGTCACCCGCCAGGCGCGCTGGGTGGACTTCGACCGCGGATACAAAACGCTCGACCTCGGCTACATGGAGAGCGTGCTCTGGGCGTTCAAGACGCTGTACGACAAGGGCCTCGCCTACGAGGGCTACCGGGTCCTGCCGTACTGCTGGCGCGACGAGACGCCGCTGAGCGCTCATGAGCTGCGCATGGACGACGACGTGTACCAGATGCGTCAGGACCCGTCCGTCACGGTCGCCTTCCCGCTGACAGGGCCGGATGCCGTGGCGAAGGGCCTCGACGGCGTTCGCGTCCTCGCCTGGACGACGACCCCCTGGACCCTTCCGACCAACATGGCGCTCGCCGTGGGGCCGTCGATCTCCTACGCGGTGCTCCCGGCGGGTCCCGACGGCGCGGCGGATGGCAGCACCGGCCGGTACCTGCTCGCCGTGGATCTGCTCGCGGGCTACGCGAAGGATCTCGGCTATGAGGACGCCGCCGCCGCATCCGACGCCGTCGAGCGCACCGTCACGGGCGCGGAGCTGTCCGGCGTGAGCTACGAGCCGCTCTTCGAGTACTACACGGATGCCGCGACATACGGCACCGAGAACGCCTGGCGCATCCTCGTCGATGACTACGTCACGACCTCGGACGGCACCGGCGTCGTCCACCAGGCACCCGCCTACGGCGAGGACGACCAGCGCGTCACGACCGCCGCCGGCATCCCGACGATCCTGTCCCTCGATGACGGAGGGCGCTTCCTCCCGAACGTCACCGACGTCGCCGGCGAACTCTGGATGGACGCCAACACGCCGCTGGTCCGCCTGGTGCGCGAGCAGGGCAAGCTCATCCGGTTGCAGAGCTACGAGCACTCGTACCCGCACTGCTGGCGCTGCCGCAACCCTCTGATCTACAAAGCCGTATCGAGCTGGTTCATCCGCGTCACGGACATCAAGGACGACATGCTCGCGAACAACGAGCAGATCACCTGGGTGCCCGAGAACGTCAAGCACGGTCAGTTCGGCAAGTGGCTCGAGGGCGCGCGCGACTGGTCGATCAGCCGCAATCGGTACTGGGGCTCGCCGATCCCGATCTGGAAGAGCGACGACCCGGAGTACCCGCGCGTCGATGCCTACGGTTCGCTGGAGGAACTCGAGCGCGACTTCGGCGCGCTGCCGCGCAACCCCGAGGGCGAGATCGACCTGCACCGCCCGTACATCGACGACCTCACCCGCCCGAACCCCGACGACCCAACGGGCCGGAGCACGATGCGCCGCATCGAGGACGTCTTCGACGTGTGGTTCGACTCCGGTTCGATGCCGTACGCGCAGGTGCACTACCCCTTCGAGAACCAGGAATGGTTCGACGCACACGCGCCGGCGGACTTCATCGTCGAGTACATCGGGCAGACGCGCGGCTGGTTCTACGTCATGCACGTGCTCTCGACCGCCCTGTTCGATCGTCCGGCGTTCACGGGGGTGAGCTGCCACGGCATCGTGCTCGGCAGCGACGGATACAAGATGTCGAAGTCCCTGCGCAACTATCCCGACGTGTCCGAGGTGCTCGATCGCGACGGCTCGGATGCCATGCGCTGGTTCCTCATGTCCAGTTCCGTGCTCCGCGGCGGAAACCTGGCCGTGACCGAGGAGGGCATCCGTTCGGGAGTCCGCGAGTTCCTGCTCCCGCTGTGGAACTCGTGGTACTTCTTCGCGACGTATGCGAACGCGTCGGGTGACGGGTACGAAGCATCCTGGCGCACCGATTCGACGGATGTACTGGACCGCTATGTCCTCGCGCGTCTGGGCGATCTCGTGCGCGAGGTCCAGGTCGACCTCGAAGGACTCGATTCCACGACCGCTGCCGGGCGCCTGCGCGACTTCGCCGAGACGCTCACGAACTGGTACATCCGGCGCTCGCGTGATCGGTTCTGGACCGGCGTCACGAGCGACCCGAAGAGCCGCGAGGCGTTCGATACGCTCTATACGGTGCTCGAGACGCTGTGCCGCGTCGCGGCCCCGCTGGTCCCGCTGATCAGCGAGCGCGTCTGGCAGGGACTCACGGGCGGACGCAGCGTCCACCTTCAGGACTGGCCGGATGCCTCGGCATTCCCCGCCGCGGACGAGATCCGCGACGCGATGGATGCCGTGCGCGAGCTGTCCAGCGTCGGCAACGCCCTCCGCAAGAAGGAGAAGCTGCGGGTGCGCCTGCCGCTCGCGCGCCTGACCGTCGTGTCGCCTCTCGCCGATTCGCTCGGACAGTTCGAGGACATCCTCCGCGAGGAGCTCAACGTCAAGACCGTCGAGCTCGTGCCGCTCACGGACACCGCTGCCGCGGAGTACGGCATCAGCCACCGGCTGAGCGTCAACGCGCGCGCCGCCGGTCCGCGCCTCGGCAAGGAGGTGCAGCGGGTGATCCGTGCGGCGAAGGACGGGTTCTGGACCGAGGAGGCCGGAGTCGTGACCGCGGACGGCATCGCACTCGAGCCGCACGAGTACGAGCTCGCACTCGAGACCACCGGTCGACCGGAAGGGGAGGCGCTCGCGATCGTCCCGACCGGCGGGTTCGTCCTGCTCGACACCGCCACGACATCGGAGCTCGAAGCCGAAGGGCTGGCGCGCGATGTCATCCGCGCCGTGCAGGAGACGCGCAAGAACGCCGACTTCGACGTGAGCGATCGCATCCGGCTCGCCCTGACGTTCCAGGACGATCAGGATGCCGCAGCCGTCGCCGCGGCATTCGAGACCGCGGAGGTGGCAGGCGAGACCCTCGCGCTGTCGTACAGCGTACGATCGGCCGGCGCCGTCCTCCTCGAGGACGGCGAGCAGGCCGGGCAACCCGAGTTCGAGGCGGAAGTCGCCGCTGGAACGTACGCCAACCGCGGCGCATTCACGATCGCCGTCACCCGGATCGGAGCCTGAGCATGGATGATCGCAGCCGAGCGGACGCCGTCTACGAGGCGCTCCTCTCCCGCGCGGGGGAGCGCTGGGTCCAGCCCCGCAAGGAGCGCACCGAGCGCATCCTCACCCTGCTGGACGACCCGCAGCGCACGTACCGCGTCGTGCACATCACCGGAACGAACGGCAAGACCTCGACCGCGCGCATGATCGAGAGCCTGCTGCGGGCGCACGGCCTGCGCACCGGCCTGTTCACGAGCCCGCACCTGGAGCGCTTCACCGAGCGCATCATGATCGACGGCGAGCCGATCGACGACGGGGCGATCGCGGATGCCTGGGACGAGATCGAGCCCTTCGTCGGCATCGTCGACGCGGAGCTCGAGGCGGCGGGAGACGCGGCGCTGACCTTCTTCGAGTTGCTCACCGTGCTGGCCTTCGTGGCGGCAGCGGATGCTCCGGTCGACGTCCTGGTGCTCGAGGTCGGCATGGGCGGCGCGTGGGATTCCACCAACACCGCCGATGGCGATGTCGCAGTCTTCGCGCCGATCGACATCGATCACGCCGACCGTCTCGGCGACACGATCGCGGAGATCGCCGGGGTGAAGGCCGGCATCATCAAGGACGGCGCTGCCGTCGTCTCCGCGCAGCAGCCGGACGAGGCCGCAGCGGTGCTGCGCCGCGTGGCCGCGGAGAAGAACGCAACGATCGCCTTCGAAGGGGCCGACTTCGGTCTTGCCGAGCAGAAACTCGCCGTCGGCGGGCAGCTGCTCACGATCCGCGGTATCGCCGGTCAGTACGTCGAGGAGTACCTCCCGCTGTACGGTGCCCACCAGGGCCACAACGCCGCGCTCGCGGTCGCGGCCGTCGAGTCGCTGATCGGAGGCGGCTCTCAGCCGATCGCCGGCGACATCATCACCGACGGGCTGCAGGGCGCGACGTCGCCCGGCCGCCTGCAGCTGCTCGGCATCGCACCGACCGTGATCGTGGATGCCGCGCACAACCCGCACGGCGCGCAGGCGCTCGCTCAGGCGCTGGACGACAGCTTCGACTTCGACGAGTGGGGGCTGGTGCTCGGCATCCTGTCCGACAAGGATGCCGCCGGCATCGTCTCGGTGCTCGCCCCGACCGCCGCGCACGTGTTCGCCACTGCCCCGGAGTCCGACCGCGCGAGCGACGCCGACGCGATCGCCGATCTCGTCGAGCAGGCAGGGTATCGCGCCACCGTGCATCCATCGCTCGCGGAGGCCGCGGACGCCGCGCGGGAGTGGGCGGCGTCGTCCGAACGTCGCGCCGTCGTGATCGCCGGGTCCGTGGTCCTCGCCGGTGAGGCCATCGCCCTCGCCGAGGACGATGACTGGAAATCAGGGTGGCGCGCATGAGCGAAGCCCAGCCGGCGCACGGCCGGCCGCGCGCGCAGCGCACGCTTGTGCAGAAGCTCGCGCCGATCGTGCTGGGATTCGAGGCCATCGTGGTGTTCCTCGGCGGCCTCACGATCTTCGGACTCCGCGTCCTGCCGGACGGCGTCGCCGACTGGTGGGCGATCGTCGGCGGCGCGGTCGTGGCACTGGCGTGCATCGCGATCGCCGGACTCATCACCAAGCCGTGGGCGATCTCAGCGGGATGGGTCGTTCAGGTGATCGTCGCGCTGTCCGCGTTCCTCGTGCCCGCGATGCTCATGGTCGTGCTGGTTTTCGGTGGCATGTGGACGTATGCGACGATCATGGGGGCTCGCGTGGATGCACGACGTCCGACGCAGCCCGAAACCGATTCTTCGACAGAGAGTGAATGACATGGCCACCGAAGAAACCCTCGTCCTCGTCAAGCCGGACGGTGTCGCTCGCGGACTCACGGGCGCGATCCTCGCGCGCATCGAGGCCAAGGGATACGCGCTCGTCGACATCCGTCTCGTCGAGCCCGACCGCGACCTGCTCGCCGAGCACTACGCCGAGCACGAGGGCAAGCCGTTCTACGAGCCGCTGCTGGAGTTCATGCTCTCCGGTCCGTCCGTCGCGATCCGCCTCGCGGGCAACCGTGTGATCGAGGGATTCCGCTCGCTCGCCGGCACGACCGACCCGACCACGGCCGCGCCGGGCACGATCCGCGGCGACTTCGGCCGCGACTGGGGTCTCAAGGTTCAGCAGAACCTCGTGCACGGCTCGGACAGCCCCGAATCCGCCGCACGCGAGCTCGGCATCTGGTTCTGATACCGCTCGAACGACGAAGGCCGCTCCCTGCAGGGGAGCGGCCTTCGTCGTCCGGTGCGTCAGAACCAGAGGTCGGCGAGAGCGCCGAGGAAGTCCATGTGGTTCACCTGGAGCAGGAAGATCACGAAGGCCAAGCCGACGATCGAGGCCAGCGGCACCCACGCCATGAGCTTCCGGCCGAGCGCCATGGCCTTCTCGGATCGACTGAACGTGCCGTTGCGCAGCAGATGCACCATCGTCGCGATGAACGTGGGGATCGTGACGGCCCACGTGACCAGGCACCAGGGGCACAGGACGAAGAGCTCGAAGACCGTTTGCCCGATCAGCCAGCACACGAACCCGAAGGCGAAGGTGATGCCGGCGCCGAACAAGGCCCAGAACCAGCGCGGGAAGCGCGCTCCGGCGATCATCGCGACGCCGACGACGAGCGGCGCCATCCATCCGGTCAGGCCGAGAAGCGGGTTCGGGAATCCGAACACGGCACCCTGCCAGGAGCCGAGATTCGTGCTGCACTGCAGGAACGGGCTGATGTCGCAGGCGAGCGGGTCACCGGGGTTCTCGAGCAGGATGAACTTCTCGACCGTGAGCTGGAATGCGGCCCACCACCCGATCACGCTGGCGATGATCAACCAGATTCCGTACCCGATGTCGCGGGGGCGCTGCTCCGTCATATCGTCAGTATCTCAGCGATTGCTATGGGTCGCGCGTGAGGCGGCCGGGACAATCGATGCGTCGGATGCCGCGATATCCCGCGCATGATGCGATAATGACCTGTGATGCTTCTCGCGGCGCCGCTGCAGACAGGCATCGACGAAGACTTGGGGGCACACGCCCCACGCGATCAGAGCACAAGAGCCGATCGCATGCCGAGTGAGTTCGCGGCCCGTGCCGCATGAGATTTCGCGGAGCACACAGTGCCCGTGCAGGGAGTACGCCAGAGATGGCCGATGACAACAATGACAACAACACGCCGACCCACGATGAGAATGCAGAGCTCGCGCTAGACGCGACGCAGCAGACTCGTGAACCGGCCGACGGCCGGATCGAGGATGCGCCGGCCGCAGACGTCGCGGACGGATCCGTTGCGGATGTCGAGGAAGGCGCGCCCGAGCCCGCCGAGGCGGAGCCCGCATCGGCGGAGCCCGAGATCGAGTCGAGCGACGAGTCCGTGACGGCCGATGCCGAGGCAGCGACGGAGCCCTCCGAGCAGCCGGCCGCTGAGCCGGTCGATGCTCCCGCAGAGGCTTCCGCTCCGGCAGACGCTCCCGCCGAGCCGTCCGACGCACCCGCCGCGCCGTCCGACGCCCCCGCCGCGGTCGCCGAGCCCACGAACGCCGCGCCCACGGAGCCCGAAGCAGAGCCCGTGGCCACGCCGGAGCCGATCACGGCGGTGAGCCTCGGGCTGATCCCGGAGACGTTCGTCTCGCGCGTCTCGACGCAGCTGCACTTCTACGCACCAGAGGTCGCTCCGCTCCCGGCGCGCCCTGGCCGCGATCGCGATCGCGATCGTGATCGTGACCGAGATCAGGACGCGGAAGAGCCCGGTTCGTCCGCGCGCCGCGGTCGTCGCCGGCGCGGCGGCAGCGCTGAGGGCGAAGACGAGCAGCGCTCGGAGCCGCGTCAGCGTCAGCGCGTCGTCGAGTACATCACCGAGCCGAAGGCGATCAAGGGATCCACGCGTCTCGAGGCCAAGAAGCAGCGCCGTCGCGACGGCCGCGATGCCGGACGTCGTCGCCCCGTCGTCACCGAGGCCGAGTTCCTCGCACGCCGCGAATCCGTCGACCGCAACATGATCGTCCGCTCCAAGAACGGTCGCACGCAGATCGCGGTCATCGAGGACAAGGTGCTCGTCGAGCACTACGTGGCCCGCAACCAGGACGCTTCGCTCATCGGCAACGTGTACCTCGGCCGTGTCCAGAACGTCCTGCCCAGCATGGAGGCGGCGTTCGTCGACATCGGACGCGGGCGCAACGCCGTGCTGTACTCGGGTGAAGTCGACTGGGACGGCGTCGAGACGGGCAACCAGCCGCGCCGTATCGAGCTCGCGCTCAAGCCGGGCGACCGCGTGCTCGTCCAGGTCACGAAGGACCCGGTCGGCCACAAGGGCGCCCGTCTGACCAGCCAGATCTCGCTCCCCGGCCGCTACCTGGTGTACGTGCCGAACGGTTCGATGAACGGCATCTCGCGCAAGCTCCCCGACAACGAGCGCGCCCGCCTCAAGCGCATCCTCAAGGAGGTGCTCCCCGAGTCGAGCGGCGTCATCGTCCGCACGGCTGCCGAGGGCGCCACCGAGGACCAGCTGACGCGCGACGTGCAGCGTCTCACCAACCAGTGGGAGCACATCCGCAAGCAGGTCGAGAGCCAGCAGGCGCCCGCGCTGCTGCACGCCGAGCCCGACCTGCTCGTCAAGATCGTCCGCGACGTCTTCAACGAGGACTTCACGAAGATGCTCATCCAGGGTGAAGAGGCGCAGCGCACGATCCGCGCCTACCTCGAGAGCGTCGCCCCCGACCTCCTCGAGCGCGTCGAGGCCTACGAGGACGAGTCCGATCCGTTCGACGCGTTCCGCGTGACCGAGCAGATCGAGAAGGCGCTGGACCGCAAGGTCTGGCTGCCCTCCGGTGGCTCGCTCGTGATCGACCGCACCGAGGCGATGACCGTCGTCGACGTCAACACCGGGAAGTTCGTCGGCTCCGGCGGCAACCTTGAAGAGACTGTCACGAAGAACAATCTCGAGGCCGCGGAGGAGATCGTCCGCCAGCTGCGTCTGCGCGACATCGGCGGCATCATCGTCGTCGACTTCATCGACATGGTCCTCGAGTCCAACCGGGATCTCGTGCTGCGCCGTCTGGTGGAGTGCCTCAGCCGCGACCGTACGAAGCATCAGGTCGCCGAGGTCACCTCGCTCGGTCTCGTGCAGATGACCCGCAAGAAGCTGGGCCTCGGTCTGCTGGAGACCTTCAGCGAACCGTGCGAGGTCTGCGCCGGCCGCGGCGTCATCGTGCACCACGACCCGGTCGTCAAGCATCGCTCGAACAGCAGCGGCGGGACCCCGTCGAACCGCCGTCAGCGCGGCGGGGGACAGCAGAGCGCTCCGGCAGCGGCAGGCGCGACGCACAGCATCCCCGAGGGTGCGAAGTCGGCGCTCGCGCAGATCGCGGCTTCCACGCGTGCCGTCCCGTCCGAGACTCCGGATGCCGAGGTCATCGTCGAGGCGCCCGCCCCGGCCGAGCGGCCCAAGAAGACCCGCAAGAAGCGCTCTGAGCGCGCCAAGGCACCGCGCACCGAGACCGATGTGCTGCTCGACTCGGTGCTGGACGCTCTCCCCGAGCCCAAGGCGCCCGGTCAGGGACGCAACCGTCGTCGTGTGACCACGGCGGCCCTCACCGGCACTCCGGTGTCTGTGAACGCCGACTCCGGGTCAGCGGCTGCCGCGCCGGTCGCGGGCGGGGATGCGCAGTCCTGACGCGATCAGACGCCTGGTGAGCTCTTTGCCGCCCACGTGGGTGGCGCCTGCTGCGACGAGCCGGGGGATCATCTCCTCCGGCACGTCGTAGTGATCCAGGTCGAACGCGCGCGCCGGTACGCCGTTGAGCGCTGCGAAATCATGCAGCTCGGCCAGCGCGGCGTCGCTCACCAGGTGCGCCCAGAGCCGACCGTGTGCAGGCCAGATCGGGTCGTCGACGAGTACGGTCACCTCGCGATCCTATGTCCGGGCTCGACTCGTGCGACACGGCATCCGCTCGCTTTGCCACATCGTCCGCCATCCGGTAAAGTGGACCCTTGGTGCGCGAGCTGAACCGTCCCCAGGGCGGTCCGGATGAGCCCCGGTGCTCGCACCCGTCAGACCTGCGACGAACGCAGGCACAGTCTTTCCCGTGAGATTTCGGAGCTACAGGCTCCCCGATGAAACAGGTATCAAGTGGTTTACGCAGTAGTGCGCGCCGGCGGACGGCAGGAGAAGGTCGAGGTCGGCACGATCGTTCAGCTCGACCGTGTGCAGGCCGCCCAGGGCGAGAAGATCGAGCTGGCAGCAGTGCTGCTCGTCGACGGCGCCACGGTGACCACCGACGCCGACAAGCTGGCGAAGGTCAAAGTCACCGCTGAGGTTCTCGGCAACCTCCGCGGCCCGAAGATCGTCATCCAGAAGTTCAAGAACAAGACCGGTTACAAGAAGCGCCAGGGCCACCGTCAGGAGCTCACGCGCGTCAAGATCACCGGCATCAAGTAAGCACGAAGGGGAGCTGAGAAATGGCACACAAAAAGGGCGCGAGCTCGACCCGCAACGGTCGTGACTCCAACGCACAGCGACTCGGCGTGAAGCGCTTCGGCGGCCAGACCGTCAACGCCGGCGAGATCCTCGTCCGCCAGCGCGGCACGCACTTCCACCCCGGCGTGAACGTCGGCCGTGGCGGCGACGACACGCTGTTCGCTCTCGCAGCAGGCTCGGTCGAGTTCGGCGCGAAGGGCGGCCGCAAGGTCGTCAACATCGTCGCTGCTGCCGAGTAACACAGCACAGCAAGCATCCGAACGGGGCGGGCTTTTTGCCCGTCCCGTTCGTGTATTCCCGCCGTCCAGATCAGCCCAGGAACCGAGGACATCACATGGTCACGTTCGTCGACACCGTGACGCTCCACCTGCGTGCAGGCAAGGGCGGCAACGGCTGCGTCTCCGTTCATCGCGAGAAGTTCAAGCCGCTCGGCGGCCCCGATGGGGGCAACGGCGGAGACGGTGGCGACATCGTCCTCGTCGCGGACACGCAGACTGGAACGCTGCTGTCCTACCATCACTCGCCGCACCGCTCGAGCGGCAACGGCGGCTTCGGCATGGGCGACCACCGCTCCGGCTACGCCGGGGAGACGCTCGAGCTCCCGGTCCCGGTCGGCACGGTCGTCAAGGATGCCGATGGCCAGGTCCTTCTGGACATGGTGATCCCCGGTGAGCGCTTCGTCGTCGCCCAGGGCGGACGGGGAGGGCTCGGCAACGCCGCTCTCGCCTCGCCGAAGCGCAAGGCACCCGGTTTCGCCCTGCTGGGCACACCGGGCTTCGAGGGCGACGTCGTCCTCGAGCTCAAGACCGTCGCCGACGTGGCGCTGGTGGGGTACCCGTCGGCCGGCAAGTCCAGCCTGATCGGTGCGATCTCCGCCGCGCGTCCGAAGATCGCCGACTATCCGTTCACCACGCTGCATCCGAACCTCGGCGTCGTCCAAGCAGGAGATGCCCGCTACACGGTGGCGGACGTCCCCGGCCTCATCGAGGGCGCCAGCGAGGGACGCGGCCTCGGCCTCGAGTTCCTTCGCCACGTCGAGCGCTGCTCTGCTCTGCTGCACGTGCTCGACTGCGCGACGCTCGAACCCGGTCGCGACCCGATCAGCGACCTGGATGTCATCGTCGCCGAGCTCGCCGCCTACGAGGTTCCCGAGGGTCAGATCCCGCTGCTGGACCGCCCGCAGCTCATCGCGCTCAATAAGGTCGACGTGCCAGAGGCGCGCGATCTGGCCGAACTGGTCCGCCCTGAGCTCGAGGAACGCGGCTTCCGCGTCTTCGAGATCTCCACGGTCTCGCACGAGGGCCTGCGGCCGCTGACCTTCGCGCTCGGCGAGATCGTCGAGAAGCACCGTGCCGAACTCGCCGTCGAGCCGCCGCGGGAGCGCGTCGTCATCCGACCGAAGGGCTCCCAGAAAGAGTTCAGCGTACGCGTCGAAGGCGGCACGTACGGCAACGTCTACCGCGTGCTCGGCGAGAAGCCGGTGCGGTGGGTGCAGCAGACCGACTTCCAGAACGAAGAAGCCGTCGGCTACCTCGCCGACCGCCTCGAGCGCCTCGGCGTCGAGGACGAGCTGTTCCGCCTCGGCGCGACCCCCGGCGCGACGGTGGTCATCGGCGAGGGTGACGGCCTGGTGTTCGACTGGGAGCCGTCGATGTCCTCAGCTGCCGAGCTCATGGTCGCGCCCCGTGGCACCGATCCGCGCTTCGCGGCTCAGAACCCGCGTCGTACGACGAGCCAGCGCCGCGAGCAGTACTACGAGCGGATGGATGCCAAGGCCGCGCTGCGCGCCGAGGCCGAAGAGCGCCGCCTCGTCACCGAGGAGGATCTCGACGAGGACCAGGCATGACCGCTCGCACCCGCGCCGAGCTCGCCACCGCGACACGCATCGTGGTCAAGGTCGGCTCGTCGTCGATCAGCGGTGAGGCCTCCTGGCGCATCCCGATGATCGTGCACGCGCTGCAGAAGGCGCACGGTCGCGGGTGCGAGATCGTCCTGGTGTCGTCCGGGGCCATCGCCACCGGCATCCCGTTCCTCAACCTGGATGCCCGGCCCACCGATCTCGCCACCCAGCAGGCTGCCGCGGCCGTCGGACAGAACATTCTGGTGTACCGCTACCAGGAGGCGCTGCGTCCGTTCGGAATCGTCGCCGGACAGGTGCTGCTCACCACCGGAGATCTCGAGACGCCGACCTCCCGCAGCAACGCGCGCCGCGCCATGGAGCGCCTCCTCGGGCTGCGCATCCTGCCGATCGTGAACGAGAACGACACCGTCGCGACGCAGGAGATCCGGTTCGGCGACAACGATCGGCTCGCCGCGCTCGTCGCGCAGCTCATCCAGGCGGATGCCCTCGTGCTGCTCAGCGACGTCGAAGCGCTCTACACCAAGCCCCCGACGGATCCGGATGCCGAGCCGCTCGACGTGATCGCGGCCGACGCGGACCTCGCGGGGCTCGAGTTCGGTGCGAGCGTCGTCAACAGCGTGGGCACCGGCGGCGCGGCCACCAAGGTGTCCGCCGCTCGGCTCGCCGCGGCATCCGGAATCGGCGTGCTCGTGACGAGCGCCGACCTGATCGACCGAGCGCTCTCGGGCGAGCACATCGGCACCTGGTTCGTCCCCGCGACCCAGGCCTGATCACCGCGCTCCGGGCGCCGTCATATCGGCCCTGGCGCGATCGGGCGCTGGATAAACTGGGCTGATGAGCGTCGAAACCCTCACCGCAGCCGTCGAGACCGTCGGAGCGGACACCGCAGGTCCGCAGGAGCGCCTTGTGCTCGCCAAGGAGGCGTCGCGCGCCGTCGCCCAGCTCACCAGCGACGCCAAGGCCGACGCCCTCGAAGCGATCGCACGGGCCATCGAGGCCGGCGCTGAGCAGATCATCGCCGCGAACGCCGCAGACATCGCGCGCGGCGAGACCGGCGGAATCGGTGCTGCTCTCATCGACCGACTGCGTCTGGACGAGAAGCGCATCGCCGGGCTGGCATCGGCCGTTCGAGAGGTCGCTGCGCTGCCCGACCCTGTCGGGCAGGTCGTCGGCGGGCACCGGATGCCCAACGGCGTGGCGCTGCAGCAGGTGCGCGTGCCGTTCGGTGTGGTCGGTGCCATCTACGAGGCCCGGCCGAACGTGACCGTCGACATCGCGGCGCTCGCTCTGCGATCCGGCAACGCGGTCGTGCTCCGCGGCGGCAGCGCGGCACGGAACTCCAACACGGTGCTCGTCGAGATCATGCGCGCGGCACTCGTCGGCGCCGGTGTCACCGCCGAGGCGATTCAGACGGTGGACGACTTCGGCCGCGACGGTGCGAAGGCGCTCATGCACGGGCGCGGCTTCATCGACGTGCTCGTGCCGCGTGGCAGCGCGTCGCTGATCGAGACCGTCGTCACGGAGTCCACGGTTCCCGTGATCGAGACCGGCGCCGGCGTCGTGCACATCGTGCTCGATGAGACGGCACCGGCCGACTGGGCGACCGACATCGTCGTCAACGCAAAGGTCCAGCGCCCCAGCGTCTGCAACGCGGTCGAGACCGTGCTGGTGCACCGCCAGGCCGCGCCGCGGCTGATCCCGCTCGTGGCCAGCGCGCTGCAGAGCGAGGGCGTCGCCGTGCACGGCGATGATGTCGTGGCCGGCCTGGTCAGCAACGTGATCCCCGCGACCGAGGAGGACTGGGCGACCGAGTACCTCAGCCTCGACATCGCCATCAAGGTCGTGGATTCGCTCGACGAAGCGCTCGCGCACATCCGCCGGTACAGCACTGGTCACACCGAGTCGATCATCACCACCGACACCCGCAACGCCGAGCGCTTCCTGGCGGAGGTGGACTCGGCGGTCGTCATGGTCAACGCGTCGACCCGCTTCACCGACGGCGCGGAGTTCGGCTTCGGTGCCGAGGTCGGCATCTCGACCCAGAAACTGCACGCCCGCGGGCCGATGGGGCTCTCCGAACTCACCAGCACGAAGTGGCTCGCGCGTGGGGCGGGGCAGACGCGCGGCTGAGCGATAGGATGGGGGAGCGCGTTCGCGCCCCCGGTCACGAAACGGAGCAAGGATGAATCTCGTCGCACAGTTCGCGATGGCAGCCGCTGAGACCGAGCATCACGGCAATGTGGCGCTCGAAACGCTGATCTTCGGCGTCATCGCCGCGATCGTCTTCGCGCTCCTCGGTCTGGTGACCTTCTCGTACCGCCATGTCGCGAACCGTCACTCGGCCAAGGCGGAGGCCTGGGCTGCGCAGCACGGCAAGGACGGCCACGGGGCTGGGCACGGCCACTGAGCCGCGGATGGAGCACACGAACTCGCGGGCACCGCGTATCGGGGTGATGGGCGGAACATTCGATCCGATTCATCATGGTCACCTCGTCGCGGCGAGCGAGGTCGCGCACGAGTTCGATCTCGATGAGGTGGTCTTCGTTCCCACCGGTCGTCCGTGGCAGAAGCGCACGGTCACGCCCAGTGAGCACCGCTATCTCATGACCGTGATCGCCACGGCATCCAATCCGCGGTTCACCGTCAGCCGGGTCGACATCGATCGCAAGGGCGACACCTACACGATCGACACCCTGCGCGATCTCAAGAACCAGCGGCCGGATGCGGAGCTCTTCTTCATCAGCGGCGCGGATGCCGTAGCGCAGATTCTCAGCTGGAGGGACCATGATGAGTTGTGGGATCTGGCCCACTTCGTCGCGGTCTCGCGTCCAGGACACGTTCTGAGCACCGACGGCCTCCCGAGCGACGACGTCAGCCAGCTGGAGGTGCCGGCTCTGTCGATCTCCTCGACGGATTGCCGGCAGCGCGTCGAAGAGGGCGAACCGGTCTGGTACCTGGTCCCCGACGGAGTCGTTCAGTACATCGCGAAGCATCACCTGTATCGGAGCAAGGCATGAGCACATCGGACAGCGAAGGGAAGGAACCGCTGACGCGCAAGCAGCTGCGGGAGATCCGCCTGACTGGCGCGACACCGGTGATCACGGAGGAAGAGGCGGCGGAGGCCGCGTCCGTGCCGCGCGCGCCTCGTGCTGCCGACCCAGTGCAGGTCGCGCCGGCTCCCGTCGCGGACGATTCCGTCGACCTCGGAGCTCAGCCCCTCACACGGCGCCAGGCACGCGAGCAGGAGCGCATCCGCACGGCTTCCGTGCCCGTGATCGGTGCCGAGGAAGCCTCAGCCGCTCAGGCGGCTGCTGAGGACGACGCCGCGGAGACGGCAGACGAAGCTGCCGAAGAGCCCACCGAGTCGGAAGAACCGGCGATCGTCTCCGGCGTGCCGGTCTTCGCTCCGGCGGCTGCGTCCGCTCCGAGCGACGACGAGACCGCGGAGGCGGAAGAGTCCGACGATGAGGCCGCAGGCACCGCCGAGACGGGCGCCGAGCCCGAGGCCGACGCCGAGCCCGAGGGGGAGAGCGCCGCTGCCGATGCTGTCGGGAGCGACGAGGAAGAGCCCGCTGAAGAGCCTTCCGCATCGTCGGAGGACGACACGGATGAGCCCGCCGAGGCGGAGCTCGCCGACCTCGGAGTCGACGCGGACGCCATCGAGCACACCGATGACCCGTCCGAGCAGGGCGAGCGCCCGACCGTGAGCCCGATGTTCGGTCAGAGCGTGCTGTCCGAAGAGAAGAAGACTCCGCCGTTCACGCCGTCGTTCGACGAGCTCATCACGGTCGGCGATTCCACCGGGTCGCAGCACCTCGCACCCAGTGCGCTGATCTTCAACCCGCCGCCTGGGGAGGGTTCGCTCTCCGGGCCGGTCGCTTCCACCGGCGAGGTGCTCATCACCGGGTCCTACGATCTCCCGGAGGGTCTCGGCTCTCAAGGACACGCGAAGGGGACCACCGACGGCAAGGACATCGATGCGGTTCTCATCGATGGCGAGCTGCCGCCGGCATCCTCTCCCACGCCGATCGCGGCGAGCTCCGCGATCAGCACCATCAAGCCCGCCGGCGAGGTCATCCGTCCACCAGCACCCGAGAAGGGCAACAAGCTGATGCTGATCCTCGCGATCACCGCCGGCGGTCTCGCTCTCGCGCTGGCGGCCGCGCTGATCATCGCCTTCACCACGAATGTGCTGTGATGCAATCACCTGAAACCGCGGAGCAGATGCTCCAGATCGCCGCGAACGCGGCGGCTTCCAAGGGCGGCGAGGATCTCCTCGCACTGAACGTCTCCGAGCCGCTTCCGCTCGTCGACATCTTCCTTCTCGTCACCGGAAACAGCGAGCGCAACGTCGCCGCGATCGCCGACGAGATCGAAGACAAGCTCATCGAGGCCGGACACAAGCGCGTCCGCCGCGAGGGACGTGCCGAAGCGCGCTGGGTCCTGATGGACTTCGGCGACCTAATCGTGCATGTGTTCCACGCGGAGGAGCGCGTCTACTACGGCCTCGAGCGCCTCTGGAAGGACTGCCCTGTGGTCCCGATCGAGCTGGCAGAGCCCGCAGACCGCGCCTGACATGGCCGTCCACTTGCTCACGGGTGCCGGCTCCGGAATCGGCGCGGTGCTCGCACGCCGGCTGCTCGACCGCGGGGACGAGGTCATCGTGCTCGCCCGCGACATCGGGCGCGCACGGGAGATCTCTGCGTCGCTTCCCGGCGCGGGAACGCTCGTCGGCGACCTCGCCAACCCGGGACGCCTGTCCTGGGCGCTGTCCAAGCAGCAGCTGCCGGATCGCATCGACGCACTCGTGCACGTCGCGGGCGTCGTCGATCTCGGAGCGGTGGCCGACGTGCCGGTGTCCCTGTGGGAGCACCAGCTGGCGGTGAACCTCATGGCGCCGGCGGAACTGACCCGGCTGATGCTTCCGGTGCTGCGTGTCTCGCGTGGACAGGTCGTGTTCGTCAACTCGGGAGCAGGTCTGCACGCGCACGCGGGATGGTCGGCGTACGCGGCATCCAAGCACGGGCTCAAGGCCCTGGCGGATTCCCTGCGGGCGGAGGAGGCTGAGCACGGCATCCGTGTGACGTCGGTCTATCCTGGCCGCACCGCGACGCCCATGCAGGCGCGCGTGCACCAGCAGGAGGGGGCCGAGTACGAACCGGAGCGGTTCATCGATCCCGAATCCGTTGCCACGACGATCCTCGCCGCACTCGACCTGCCGCGCGACGCGGACATCACGGACGTGACGGTCCGGCCGGGCGCCTGACCATCGCGGAACGGATGCCGCGCAGCCTTCTGCCCGCGGTGTCAACCCTCCTGCGCTCGGCGCGGGCGGCGACCAGCATGGTGTGCACCCGACGCTGGAGGTTCCCATGCCCGTCTTTCTCTGGCGGCGCTTCGTATGAGCGGAACCGAAATGCGTCGCGGTGCGAGTGCGCGACATCTCCGACGCGTTGGAGGACATCGTGCGAGAACGTCCGACGGCCTTCCCACTCGATCCGACACTGACCCCGCTCGTCGGACGAGCGTGTCAGGCCACCGCGAGCGCGATCGCCGTGATCGGATCGTCGGACGGGGATGCGCATCGCGCGCGCGAGTCAGCCGCGCACGAGGTTCGAATGCTGGTGGAAGCTCTGGTTGCGGGGCAGCCGGCCGCACGCAGCATCCTGGGCCCCGGGATCCTGGTGGCGACGCATCTTCGGCGTATCATCGTGCTCCTGCATGTTCAGCCGAGAAGAGGAGACGATGTCCAGAGCCCATGAGGACGACGCGTCCGTCTCGCCGACGCCGTGGCGCCTCGGGCGCGAGGCCTGGGCGCTGGCGACACGACGCGCGGTGCGCAAGTTCGGAACCGACTGGTGCCCTGATGCGGCCGCAGCGCTGACGTTCTACGCGCTGCTGGCCGCCGTGCCCGCGTCGATCGCCGTGATCTCGGTCATCGGACTTCTCAGCCGGGACGGCGCACGCCTCGAGAACCTGATGCGTGCGGTGGAGCCGGTGCTTCCCGAGGGCGCCGCAGCGGCACTGCGCGAACCGTTGGCGGCGCTCGCGGACACGCGCGCAACGGGATGGGTGCTGGCGGCATCCCTCCTCGTGACGGTCTGGTCGGCGGGGAGATACATCACGTCGTTCAGCCGCGCCGCCAATCGCGTGTACGGCGTCGAGGAGGGGCGACCGTTCTGGAAGTCGAAGCCGATGCACCTCCTGCTCACCGCGGTGCTGATCGTGCTGGTGTCTGCTGCAGTGCTCCTCGCGATCACGGGTGAGCGGGTGTCGCGCGGTGTCGGTCAGCTCTGGGGAGTCGGAGAGGTCGGGCTGTTCGTCTGGTCTGTCCTTCGGTGGCCGGCGCTGGCGGTGGTGACGATCGTCCTGATCGCGATCCTGTACTGCTTCGCGCCCAACGTCGCGCCGCGGAGCTTCCGCTGGATGAGCCTCGGTGCGGTGGCTGCGCTGCTCGTCTTCGGCATTGCCTCAGCGGGGTTCGGGTTCTATGTGACCGTGATCGCTGACTACGAGCGCTTCTACGGACCGTTCGCGAGCGTCCTGATCTTCCTGCTGTGGCTGTGGATCGCGAACATGGCGCTGCTGATGGGTGTCGAGATCGATGTCGAGCTGGAGCGCGTGCGCCAGCTGCGAGAGGGGCTCCCGGCGGAGCGCCAGGTGCAGGTCGAACTGCGCGATGCCTCGGCGATCGCTGCGGCGGTGCGCCGAGACCTCGACGAGGAGCACAGAGCGGAGCGCCTCAGGCAGGATGGGGCGGACGCGCAGCCTGCTCAGGAACGCGATCGGTAGCGCAACTCGGGGCGGCCGACGCTGCCATAGGTCGGGGTGCTCTCTGCGAGACCCGAATCGACGAGCCGTTCCAAGTATCGCCGCGCGCTGACACGCGACATCCCGAGCGCATCGGCGACCTCGGATGCCGACATCGCGGCCTCCCGGGACTCCAGGGCGGAGGCGACGCGCTGCAGCGTCGCGGGGGAGACCCCCTTGCGCTGCGCGGCGATGGCGACCGCGTCATGCCGCATGAGCGCATCGACGGTGGCCTGGTCGAGTTCGCCGGTTCCCGTGAGCTCGGCGTCCCGTGCGATCACTCGCCAGACGTCGTCCAGGCGCTCGTGCAGCGTCTGCATCGGGAAGGGCTTGACCACGTAGTGATGCACGCCATGCGCCCTGGCACGCCGAACCGTCTCCAGGTCCCGGGCCGCGGTGACGGCGATCACCTCGACATGCGCCCCGGCGGCGCGAGCCCGACGGAGCACTTCGATGCCGGACATGTCCGGCAGATAGACGTCCAGCAGCATCACGTGCGGTGCGAGCTCGTGCACAGCGCGCAGGGCATCGGCCCCGGTCGGTGCGACACCGACGACCTCGAACCGGGGATGCCGCTCGACGAATCCGCGCGTCACATGCGCGACGGCGAAGTCGTCCTCGACGACGAGTGCACGCAGCCGGGTCATCGAATCGTCCCTGCGGGCTGTCCCATCGGCATGCGCACGGTGAAGCGCGCACCGCCCGTGGGCGACGGCCCGAGATCGATGGATCCGCCGCGTCGCTCCACGATGCGGGAGACGATCGTCAAGCCGTAGCCGCGCTGGCGGTCGTCCGGCTTGGTGGAGAAGCCGAGCCGGAACACGTCGCCGCGCCGCTCGAGGGGGACACCCGGGCCGTCATCCTCGACGGCGACGCGAATGCCTCCACCGGCTTCGTGGGTGAGCGCGATGCTCACGTGGCCGCCCTGCCCCGCGGCATCCAGAGCATTGTCGAGAAGGTTCCCGACCACGGTGCTCAGATCGTCTCCTCCGCTGTCGGCCGGCAGCTGCGAGTCATCGGTCACGGTCAAGACGACGCCGAGCTCGCGTGCACGTGCCCGTTTCGCGAGCAGGATGGCCGCCAGCTCGATGTCATGTACGCCGGTGGGGGCGTCCAGGCGATTGAGTGCTCCGCCGTCTCCGACGCGCTCGACGACTCGGCGCGCAGCGTCCACCTCGCCCAGCTCGATGAGTCCGCCGATCGTGTGCAGGGTGTTCGAGAACTCGTGCTGCTGGGCGCGCAGGCCCTCCGCCAGGCTCTGCGCACCGGCGAGCTCGCGCAGCGCATGGTCGAGTTCGGTCCGGTCCATCAGCGTGACCACGGTGCCGACGCGGCGGCCCTTGACCCGTACGGATGCCGCACGCGCCAGCAGCACCCGTTCACCGGACAGGACCAATCGCTGGGCGGCATCGTCATCGGCATCCGCCTCGGCGATCACGAGCGTCAGGTCCTCCAGCAGCTCGGATGCTGCGCGTCCGACGGCCTCGGCCGGTGACTCCAACCCGAGCAGGCGTGCTGCTGAGTCGTTGCACAGGGAGACCCGCCCCTCTTCGTCCAGCGCGAGCATGCCCTCGCGGATGCCGTGCAGGGTCGCCTCCCTGGTCTCGAGGAGCCCTCGGATCTCTTCCGGTTCGAGTCCGAAGATGCGGCGCCGCACGATGCGCGCGACGCCGGTGGCCGCGACGACGCCGACGACGGTCGCGCCGCCGAGCGCGAGCAGGAAGCCGGTGATGTCGCCCAGGAAGTCGGCGCGCAGATCCGATTCCAGGATCCCGACCGAGACCTGTCCGATGACCGTGTCGTTCTCGTCGAAGACCGGCACCTTGACGCGCCAGGATTCGCCGAGCGTGCCGGTCTGGGTCCCGGTGTAGATCTCGCCAGAGAGGGCGACGGTCGGATCGGTGGAGACCGGCTCTCCGATGCGCTCCGGGTTCGGATGCGAGAAGCGGATGCCGTCGTGATCCGTGACGACGACGTATGCCACGTTCGACGAATCGCGGATCAGCTCGGCGATCGGCTGGATCACCGCTGCCGGATCCGCATCGTCGTACGCGGCGACGACGGTCGGGAGCTGCGCGACCGACTGGGCGACGGCGATCATGCGCTCCTGCGAGGCTTCCCGGATCTGCCGCTCCTGCGTGAGCATCGCGGCCAGCCCCACGGTCAGCACGATCGCGAGCACGATGACGACCTGCAGCAGCACCAGCTGCGTGCGGAGCGTCATCGCCTTCACCACGTCTCCCATGCTAGGCGTCTGCCGCTCGAGCACTGTTCGACCAAAACGACCACAATCCGTCGTTTCGTACGCAACCTGTGCCCGGAGCGACAGCGGTCCAAGGTGGGCGTGACACCCCGGCACTGTCGCCGGGCCGAGGACTCGAGGAGGAGTTCATGACACAGCACACCCGCATCCGCACCCGATTCGTCTGGGGCGCAGCCGTCGGCGTCGCCGCACTCACGCTCGCCGCGTGCTCCGGTGAGGCTCCGTCCGGTGGCGGCGACGGAGGAACGGGCGGCGAGATCACGATCGACAGCGTCGCCGTGATCGCTCCGGCGGACCCCGGCGGCGGCTGGGACCAGACGGCGCGCGCCTTCGCGCAGTCCGCGACCGCCGACAAGCTCGTCTCCTCCGCGCCTGTGAGCAACATCGGCGGCGCCGGAGGAACCGTCGGTCTCGCCTCGCTCGCGACCGAGACGGACCCGAACACACTCATGATCACCGGCAGCGTCATGGTGGGCGCCGTCGAGACCAACGCCTCCGACGTGCGCATCGAGGACACCACGCCGATCGCCAAGCTGACCGAGGAGCCGCTGGTGGTCGTCGTCCCGAAGGACAGCCCGTACGACACGATCGAGGACTTCGTCGACGCCTGGGTCGACGAAGGGGCCGATATGGCCGTGACCGGCGGCTCCGCCGGAGGCATCGACCACATCCTGGCCGGGCAGCTGCTGACCGAGGCGGGAGTGGACGCCGCCGACGTGCCCAGCACCCTCAACTACATCGCGAACTCGGGCGGCGGCGAGGCACTGACGCTTCTGCTGGGCGGTCAGGTGCAGGCGGGGATCTCCGGTGTCGGCGAGTTCGCGCAGCAGGTGGATGCCGGAGAGCTGAAGGCCCTTGCCGTGTCGTCGGATGAGCCGGCCGCGCTGCTCCCGGAGGTGCCGACGCTCACCGATGAGGGCATCGACATCGTCGTCACGAACTGGCGCGGCCTGATCGCCCCCGGGGACATCTCGGAGGACGAGAAGGCAGCGCTCGAGGACCTCGTCACGGAGACGCACGACGGCGCCGCGTGGACGAAGGTGCTCGAGACCAACGGCTGGACCGACGCGTTCCTGGTCGGCGAGGACTTCGCATCCTTCCTCGAGGGCGACATCGCCTCGACCCAGGAGACGCTCAAGACCATCGGGTTGATCGAATGAGCGAGTCGATCACGACGGGAGCGTCGGCGATCGTCGGGGCTCCCCGCTCCCGCACGGCAGGTGAGCTGGTCTTCCTCGTCGTGATCGCGGGCTTCTCGGCCGTCGCGCTGGTGATGACCGGGTTCATCCGGGAACCGATGGGGTCGTCGAACGTGCTCGGAGCGCGCGTGCTGCCCTACGCGGTGACCGGGCTGATGCTGCTCGCGTCGCTCGGGGCCATCATCGCGGTTCTCCGAGGCGATGTGGGACAGCCGGACGAAGCGGAGGACATCGACACCGAGGCCCGCACGTCCTGGAAGACGGTGCTGCTGCTCGTGGTGTCGTTCGCCTCGCTGATGCTCGTGATCCCGCTGCTCGGCTGGCCCGCGGCAGTGGCCGTCCTCTTCAGCGGAGCGGCGCTGGCGCTGGGCGCTGCGCGCTGGTGGATGGCGCTGATCATCGGCGCAGCCCTCGGCATCCTGACGCAGGTGCTGTTCGGGACGCTTCTGGGGCTGTCGCTGCCGCCGTTCGGGATGGTGCTTCCGGGGGTGTTCGGTGGATAGTCTGCAGCTGCTCATGGACGGCTTCGCGACGGCGCTGCAGCCGCAGTACCTGCTGTTCGCGTTCATCGGGGTGCTGCTGGGCACCGCGATCGGGGTGCTCCCCGGCATCGGGCCGGCGATGACGGTCGCGCTGCTGCTGCCGCTGACGTACTCGCTGGATGTGACGAGTGCGATCATCATGTTCGCCGGCATCTACTACGGGGGCATGTACGGCGGATCGACGACCTCGATCCTGCTGAACACCCCCGGGGAGTCCGCCTCCATCGTCACGGCGATGGAGGGCAACAAGATGGCCAGAATGGGCCGCGCGACGGCCGCGCTGGCCACCGCGGCGATCGGCTCGTTCATCGCCGGAACGATCGCCACGGCCCTCCTCACGCTGTTCGCGCCGTTCATCGCCGACTTCGCGGTCACGCTGGGCCCGGCGGACTACTTCGCCCTCATGATCGTGGCGTTCCTCACCGTGGGGGCGCTGCTGGGGTCGAGCCCGATCCGAGGGATCGTGTCCCTGTCGATCGGACTCTTCCTCGGACTCGTCGGCACCGACACGCTGACCGGACAGGCGCGGTTCACCTTCGGCATCCCGAATCTGGGCGACGGCATCGATGTCGTCATCGTCGCGGTCGGTCTCTTCGCGGTCGGTGAGGCGCTCTACGTCGGGTCGCGGCTGCGACAGGGGACGCTGCCGATCATCCCGGTCTCGGGGAGCTGGCGCACCTGGATGTCGCGCTCGGACTGGAAGCGGTCCTGGAAGCCGTGGCTGCGCGGAACCGTCATCGGCTTCCCGATCGGCTCGATCCCGGCCGGCGGCGCGGATGTCGCCACGTTCCTGTCCTACGCCACGGAGAAACGCCTCGCGAAGGATCCGTACCGGCGCCAGTTCGGGAAGGGCGCGATCGAGGGCGTGGCAGGTCCGGAGGCGGCGAACAACGCTGCCGCGGCCGGCGTGCTCGTTCCGCTGCTGACGCTGGGTCTGCCGACGACGGCGACCGCGGCGATCATCATCTCGGCTTTCCAGACCTACGGGATCCGTCCCGGCCCGCTGCTGTTCGATACGCAGCCGGCGCTGGTATGGGCACTCATCGCGAGTCTGTACATCGGCAACGTCGTGCTGATCATCCTGAACCTGCCGCTGGTGGGGATGTGGGCGAAGCTGCTGCGGATCCCGCGGCCCTACCTCTACGCCGGGATTCTGGTGTTCGCGGGGCTCGGCGCCTATGCCGCGAACTTCACGGTCTTCGACATCGGCGTGCTGCTGCTGCTCGGCGTGATCGGGTTCTTCATGCGTCGACACGGATACCCGGTGTCGCCGATGGTCGTCGGCGCCATCCTCGGACCGATGGCAGAGGAGCAGCTGCGCAAGGCGATGGCCATCAGCCAGGGGGACCCGCTTTATCTCGTCCAGAGTCCCGGTTCGATCGTCATCTACTCGGTCATGATCGTGCTGATCGTGCTCGGGCTGTGGCTGAAGCGCCGCCAGGCGCGTTTCGAGCGAGCTCTGCCCGATATCGACACTGCGACGATCCGGACGGTGGATGCCGAGATCGCCGATCAGCTGCGTGAGCGGTGACGCGCGGTCGCGCGCTAGTGGACGAGCGCTTTCAGGATCACGAAGACGATGCCGAAGCAGGCGGTTCCAAGCGCACCGGCGAGACGGACGATCAGCGGACTGCCTCGGCGGAGAAAGGCGATGTAGCCGAGCAGGGCGAGGATGACGGTCCCGGACCACAGGGCGAGATCGTTCGCAGTGCCGTCCGGGACCACCCGCGTGGTGCCGGCGAGCAGGATCACGCCGGGAACGGCCGCGGAGCTCAGCATCCCGAAGGAGTGCGCCAGCGAATGCCGCAGAGCGGAGCCGACACCGGTCGGTATGCCCGCTTCGTCCTCGTCACCGACACGGGCGACGGTCCCGGCGTAGACGTGCGCGGACCAGAACACCAGAACGGTGACCCCGACCGTGATGAGCACCACGGCCGATGACTCACCGTGTGCGGATGACACGGCGATCAGACCGCTCATGAGGATCGTCCCGTAGACGGCCGCCTCGGTTCCAAAACCCGGCCTGAGCGCACGATGGATCTTGAGGAGGCCGTGTTCGCGCGGAGAGGGGGACGACATGCCGCCAGTTTAGGGCGAGACGGTGCCTGCGCTCGATGACCTGGGAACCGGTCCGGGAGCAGAATGGGCAGATGACCGACACCCTGGAGGAGATCGCCGCCGAGTTGTACGCGGTCGCGCCCGACGCCTTCGTCTCGGCGCGGAACGAGCGCGCCAAGGGCATCGCCGATCGAGAGCTGGCCGCGGGCGTGAAAGGGCTGCGCAAGCCGCTCGCGCCGGCATGGGTGGTGAACCTGTTCGCCCGCGAGCGTCCCGGTCAGCTCGCACAGGCGCTCGAGCTGGCGGAGGCGCTGCGCGAAGCGCAGGAGGACCTCGATGCGAAGACGCTGACGGCGCTCTCTCGCCAGCGCCGCACGCTCGTGACGGAACTCGCGCGCGCCGCGACCGGCCTCGCCGAGCACACCGGCGTGCCGGTGTCAGCGGCGACCACCGAAGCGGTCGCGCAGACACTCAACGCGGCGATGCTGGATGCCGCAGCCGCCGATGCCGTGGCGTCGGGGCGCCTGATCCGCGCTCTGGAGCCGTCGGGCGCTGATGCGGTGGACATCTCGGATGCGGTCGCGGGCGCTGTGCCGCATCGCCCGGTCCGCGAGACCCCGCCGGACGAGTTGAGCGACCGGCGTGCGCGCAAGGAGGCCGAGAAGCGCGTGCGCTCGGCCGAGCAGCAGGTTGAAAAGGCGGAACGGCGGCTGCGCGAGGCAGAGCGCGAACACGACACCTCAGTGCGCCGGCGGGACGACCTGCGTCGTGAGGAGGCCGATCTCGAGGCGGAACTGGAGCGGGTCCGCGCCAGCGGTCGCGCGGCGGCGGATGCGGTCGAACACGATCAGGAGACGAAGGATGCCGCGGAGCGCGAGCTCACGGCCGCACGGGACGCGCTCGCTGATGAGCGCGCGCAACGCCCAGGCTGATCGGGATCCGAATCGTCCCGGTCACGCCCGGGCACGCGCACGGGCGTGGATTGGATCGGCGTCGCGAACCGCATCATGCGATCGGGGTCATCGCAACCGGAATCTCCATTGCGCCGAGTCTGATCGGCGCGGCGCTGTTCCTGCCGAGCGGCGCCCCGGCGACGGCATCGATGTTCGTGGTCGGAGTGCTTCTGGTCGTCGCTGTGGCGATGGCGGTCCCGGTGTTCGTGGGGATGGCTGTCGCCAACGCGCGAGGGCGATGGCCGCTATGGCTGATCATCGCCGTCGTCGCCTTCGCCGTCGTCTGGGGGATCACGCCGTTCTTCGGTTCGCTCGGAGTGTTCTGGGCTCCGCGGTGAGCGCACAGCTCGCAGCCGACAGCATGACGAAGGGCCGAGAGCCCGCATCATGCTGCGGACTCTCGACCCTGATCTGGTGGACCTGAGGGGACTCGAACCCCTGACCCCCTGCATGCCATGCAGGTGCGCTACCAGCTGCGCCACAGGCCCAGATGCTGCTCCGTAGAAGCCGGGGCAACTCGAAAAGAATACAACAGGATCGACGCCGGGCGCGAATCCGGCCGGGATCTCGGGAGTGTTCCATCGCTCATGGCGTCATCGGGCTGATGTCCACGTCGATGCTGGCGAAGGGGAACGGCGAGAAGACGGCGTAGCTCGCGCCCGGATCGGGCAGCGGCGTCAGCGCGAACCACACGTACGAGATCAGGATGCCGGCCGCCGTCACGATCGCGATCACGGCGGCGACCCTGTCGATCATGCGGATCGCGCCGGCCTCGTCGGCAGCGGATCGGACGACCCGGCCGATCACCCAGATCACCGCGAGCGTCAGGACGATCGGCATGAAACCGCTCGGCTGCAGCGTCAGCGACGCGCACATCGGCTGCTCGGGGGTCGGCTGGCCCGCGGCATCCAGATACCCACCGTCCGCGTCGAGCCCGCCGGGGCACCAGCCTTTGCTCCCGCTGATGAAGAACCAGCTGGCGAGCGCCGCCAGGATGCTGACGACGATGAGCCGACGCAGGCGCAGCAGGATTCCAGCCCCCGGCACCAGCGTGGTCCTCGGCGCGATCGATGTATCCGTCATGTTCATCCCCCGTCCCGCCATCCTGACACAGGCGGGTCGATCGGTCACGGAACATCCGCGCGTCCTGCCGCGTTCTCCCTCAGCGTGGACATCTTCGACAGCATCGTGATCGGCGCAGGCCAGGCGGGACTGTCGACCTCGTACCACCTCCAGCGGCTCGGCGTCGGACACCTCGTCCTGGATGCCGACGGTGCGCCGGGCGGAGCCTGGCAGCACCGGTGGGACGCACTGACGATGCGCGATGTCCACGGCGTGGCCGAGCTGCCAGGGGCGACGCCCCCGCGGCGTGACGACCGCCAAGCGAACCAGGCCGTGCCGGCGACGTTCGACGCCTACGAGCGCGAGCACCACCTGCCGGTCGTTCGCCCCGTCGCCGTCGACCGGGTGACGGACGATGCCGGCATCCTCATCGTCCACGCCGGGAATCGTGAATGGCGCACCCGCACGATCGTGAACGCGACCGGCACCTGGACCCACCCCTTCCTGCCGCACTACCCGGGCATGGAGACGTTCCTCGGTGAGCAGTTGCACACGGTCGACTACCCGGGGCCTGCGCATTTCCGGGGTAAGCGCGTGCTCGTCGTCGGAGGGGGAGCGTCGGCCGTGCAGTTCCTCGGCGCGCTCGCGCCCCTCACCGAGACGCTCTGGGCGACCCGCAGCGAACCGGTCTGGCGCAGCGACGACTTCACTCCGGAGGCGGGGGCCGCAGCCGTCGCCCTCGTCGAGCAGCGCGTCGCGCAGGGCCTTCCGCCGCAGAGCGTGGTGAGCGTCACGGGTCTCATGCTGCGCCCTCAGGAACGCGAGGCCGAGCGCCTGGGAGCATATGCCGCTCGACGGCCCATGTTCGCGCGCATCGAACCGGACGGCGTCCGCTGGGCCGACGGATCCTTCGAGCGCGTCGACGTGATCCTCTGGGCCACAGGCTTCCGCCCGGCGATCGCCCACCTCGCGCCGCTGCACTTGCGCAGCGCTGCCGGAGGCATCCAGCTCGACCGGGGCGGCCGCGGCACGACCGCCGTCGCCGATCCCCGCGTGCAACTGGTCGGCTACGGCCCCTCCGCCAGCACGATCGGAGCGAACCGCGCCGGCCGCACCGCCGCGAAGGGCGTCCAGCGCGCGCTCGAAGCGCGCACCGCGAGCATCGCCGCTAGCTAGCCGGCCGGGTCCGCGGTCTGCGGTGCGACAGGACTTGCCAGTAGCCTGAACGCGTGATTCGGATCATCGTTCTCATCGTCTGGCTCCTGCTGTCGATCTGGCTCCTGATCTGGGTCGGTGAGGGCCTGTTCGGCGTCGACCAGAGCACATCGATCCTGCCGTTCAACAGCGGCGACGGACTCGCCGGTCCCATCATGATCGGCGTCGCGTGGGGGCTCATCCTCACGTTCAGCGGTTTCGCCTCCGGCATGTCCCGAGGGCCCGCGCTGCGCGGTGAGACGGCGGTCGGTGTGGGCCGGATCCTCGAATCGTCGCGCACCGGACTGACCGTCAATGACGTCCCGCAGTACGACATCTTTCTGCGAGTCGCTCCGACCGATGGCACGGAGTTCATCAGCCGGGTGCGCACACTCGTCCCGACGACGGATGCCGTGGCGATGCAGCCGGGGGTGCCGTTGCCCGTGCGGTACAACGCCACCGATCACGATGCCGTCCAGCTTGCCGACATCAACGACCCGCTGGTGCGCGAGGCGATGCTGGACTGGCGGATCGCTCGTGGACTCATCGATCCGCAACAGGTCCGTGCGCGGCGCCACGGCCTTCAGGCTCCGGCATCCGTTCTGTCGATCCGGCCGACCGGCACGCGACGCGAGGGACAGAGCGAGTTGGCCGTGCGACTGCTGATCACGCCGGAGGGGAAGGCGAGCTGGGAAGCAGTCACCACGGTCTTCGCCTACCCGGAGGCGATCGCGCGTCTGCAGGTCGGCTCGCCCGTCTGGGCGCGGTACATGCGCGAGGATCCGCACACCGTCGCCCTCACGATCGAGCAGGAGGCCGGGCTGTGAACGTCATGGACACGGTGGTCTGGCTCGCGAACTTCCCCGTCAGCCACGGCTACGCGATGGTCTTCATCGCCGGATTCTCGCTGATGGGTCTGTGCGCGCAGTCCTTCCGATCGATCGGCGGCCGCTCGCAGCTGTCCCTCATCCGTGAGCGCGAGGGGCTTCCTGAGCCGGAGTCCGCCAGCTCAGGACGCCGCGTCCTCGCGCACATCCAGCGGATCTTCTTCCGCGTGCTGACCGTGGTGATGACGGCGGGCCTCGTGCTCGGCATCCTCTCGCTCATCGGCGTGCCCGTCACCTCGGCCTACATCCTGGAGAACGGGCAGCCGGCGGTCGCCACGCAGCAGAACGACTTCGTGACCTTCACGACGGCGACGGGGGAGACCTACACGCTTCCCGACGACTTCTTCACTCCGTCGATGTATCCGGATCGGGACGCCTACGTGCCCTCGGATGCCGAGATCGTCGTGCGCTATCTGCCGTCGCACCCGCAGGCCTATGTGATCGACACGACGGAACTGGCAGACTGATCCGCATGTCGCGTGTCATCGTCTTCGGCGGCCACGGTCGCATCGCCCTTCTGCTCGCACCGCTTCTCGTCGCCCGCGGCGACGAGGTCACCGCGGTGATCCGCAATCCCGCGCACGCGGACGAGGTCGCGGCGACGGGAGCGGTGCCGGTGGTCGCCGACATCGAGAACACGGATGCCGCGGGCATCGCGGAGCTCATCTCCGGCCACGACGCGGTCGTCTGGTCCGCCGGCGCGGGCGGAGGAGACGCCGACCGCACGTACGCCGTCGACAGGGACGCGGCCATCCGGACGATGGATGCCGCGGCGAGGGCTGGCGTCCGCCGCTACGTGATGGTGTCGTGGATCGGCTCCGTGGCAGAGCACGGCGTCGACCCGGAGAACAGCTTCTTCGCGTACGCGGATGCCAAGTGGCAGGCCGATGAGCATCTCGCGTCTTCCGCGCTGGAGTGGACGATCCTCGGTCCAGGAACCCTCACCTTCGACGAACCGACCGGGCGGATCCAGCGGGACGAGAGCGGCAGCGGCCGCGTCGCCAGAGCGGATGTCGCCGCGGTCATCGCCCAGGCTCTCGTCGAACCGGCGACGATCGGCCGGACGATCCGGTTCGGCAACGGCACCGACGGGTCCCCCGAGCCCATCGAGGCCGCACTGCGCGGCTGACCGGCGTCAGGCCGCAGCGCCCGGCCAGGACTCCAGGATCCGGGTGCGCAGCGCGTTGCCGCGCTCCGCGAACACGCGCTGGCGGCGCACGTACTCGGCCTTGCCCTCCGGGCTCTCGATCGGCACCGGCACGACGCCCCAGTCGCTCAGGTCGTATGGCGCGGCCTGCATGTCGAGTTCGCGGATGTCACGGGCGAGTTCGAAGCAGTCCAGCAGCACCTCGCCGGGCACGAGCGGGCCGAGTTTCGTCGCCCACTTGTAGACGTCCATGCCGGCGTGCAGGCATCCGGGCTGCTCGAGCACCGGCTGGTCCGCGCGCGTGAGCGGCGATCGATTGCGCGGCATGGCATCCGGGGTGAAGAACCGGAAGGCGTCGAAGTGCGTGCAGCGCAGTTCGTTCGCCTCGACGACGGCATCCGTCCCGGCCTGTCCCAGCCGCAACGGCACCGGATGCCGGTGCTCCTGCTCCCGGTACACCATGGCCCACTCGTGCAGGCCGAAGCATCCGAACTGGCCGGGGCGTGCGGCAGTGCGCCGCAGCATGCGTTCCACGTGTGCGGCGAGGTCCGGCTTGTCCTCGGCATAGGCGGACGCGTCAGGCACCGCCGAATCGAGGGACGGGCCGGGGGAGTACCATCGCCAGGCTCGGCGCTCCGGAGCGTCCTCGAGCACCACTCCGGCCCCGGGGTGCCAGCGTCTCAGCTGCGCCGGCTTCCCGCTGTAGTACGTGAAGAGGAAGTCCCAGACCGGATGCTTCTCGCGTCGTGCTGCGCGTTCGCGATGATCCGCGGTGAGCGCGTCGGCACGATCGTGATGCGCCTGCTCGCGTGCGCGCCACTCCGTCGAGCTGAGCGCGGTGGCCATCAGCGCAGGATCCCCACTTCGCCGAGCCGTTCGCGGAGCCCAGCGCCATCGGAGGCGGACACCCAGGGTGCCCCCTCGTCCGAGTGGTCGTCACCGGACGAACGGCCACCGGCCAGCATCGCCTCGGTCGGGGACAGCCGACGGATGGCGACGCCGGCGACGGAGTCAGGATGCTCCTGCTGGAACTCCGTGTAGATCGCCTCATCGTGCTGCCCGTCGTCCCCGATCAGCAGCCAGCGCACGCTCGGGAACTCGGTGGCCAGTCGGCGCAGGTTCGTCAGCTTGTGGTCTCGACCGCTGCGGAACCACCGGTCGTGCGTGGGCCCCCAATCGGTGAGCAGCATGGAGCCGGACGGGAAGAGGTGCCGGGTAAGGAATCTGCTCAGGGTCGGCGCGATGTTCCACGCCCCCGTGGACAGGTAGATCATGGGGCAGCCGGGCTGCTGGCGCATGATCTGCTCCAGCAGAACAGCCATGCCCGGCACGGGCAGCCGCGCGTGCTCGTCGACGACGAACGAGTTCCAGGCGGCGACGAAGGGGCGGGGGAGAGCGGTGACCATGACGGTGTCGTCGACGTCGCAGACCACGCCGAAATCGACGCTCTCGTCGACGATGAACACACTGCCCTCGACGGGCTCCTGTCCTTCGACCGACATCGTGATCGACTGCCACCCCGGTTCGAGATCCGCCTTGATCACCGTGTCGACCACGCCGCCGCGGTCGGTGGGGACGACCTGGGTGCGGCCGCCGATCGAGACCGCGACATTGGCGAAGCCCACCGGGATGCCGACGAAGCTGCGCCAGCCGCGGATGCTCGCGTACTCGCCGTTGGCATCCTGCCGCTGCGGGGCCACGATCAGCACGCGGCCGACCACCCGAACCCAGCCCGCTCCGCCATAGCCGGGGAACGGGAGGATCGTCGCGGTGCGGCCGCGCCGACGGGCGCGACCCTCGCGCCAGACATGGAAACGGTGCTCCAGGCGGGCGAACCAGTGGATCCTGGCCGGAAGGGCGGACTGATCGGGCATCCTGATCAGTCTTTCATGCCCTGGCCGGTACCCTCGGTCTCGTTCGACGGAATCTGCACCGACGACTGCGCGTCGAGGTCGGCGGGGTGATCGTGCATGTGCCGGCTCTCCCATGCGGCGAGCGCCTTCTTGCCCAGCAGCAGCGCCACCAGGAACAGCACGACGACGCCGACGAAGATGTAGCCGGCGAAATGCACCTGGTCGACGAGTTCGCGGAAGCTGCCGGCGGCGAGCGAGGTGACGCTCACATAGGCTGCGGCCCAGATGATGCAGGCCGGGGCCGTCCATGCCAGGAATCGTCGGTACGAGTATCCGCTCATGCCGACGGTCAGCGGGACGAGCGAGTGCAGCACGGGGAGGAACCGCGAGAGGAAGATCGCGAGCCCGCCGCGGCGGCGCAGGTAGGTCTCCGCGCGCGCCCAGTGCGCCTCGCCGATGCGTCGCCCGAGCCACGAATGCCGGATGTGCGGACCGAGCCACCGGCCCAGCGCGAATCCGATGCTCTCGCCGATGAGGGCGCCGATGACCACGGCGATGCCGAGCGCGATGCCCTCGGCGAGGCTCGAGACCCCCATCGAGGCGATGATGACGATCGTGTCGCCAGGAACGACCAGGCCGATCAGGATGCTGGTCTCCAGCAGGACCGCGATTCCGGCGATCAGTGTGCGCGCGATCGGGTCGACCGACTGCACGGCATCGAGCAGCCAGAGCAGGAAGTCGTCCACCCTGTCGAGAATACGCTGAGCGGCACGGTCGTACGCTGGGAGCGTGCCGCACATCCCCGCCGTCCTCCACGCGCGTGCGCTGTCCGCGTTCGCCCCGCCGGAGCAGCTGTTCCTGCGCGAGCAGACCGAGCAGGAATCGGTCTTCTGGCTGGATGCCGGCTCTGGCGCGGCCGAGGGCTGGAGCATCGTCGGCTCGGGGGAGGCGGAGACGGATGCCGGGGCGCCCGCCGCCGTTCGCATCGACGCCGTGCCGCACCGCGACCGGTTGCGGCCGCCGCTGACCGGCGGGTGGGTCGGCTGGTGGGACTACGAGTCCGGTGCAGCGGCCGCCGGCGCCCCTGCGGTGGTCGACGGCATCGCGTCCGGTGCCTGGCTGCGCGTGCGCCGCGCCGTCGCTGTGGATCACACCACCGGAGTGCTCTGGGCTCTCGCGTCCGCGGCGGAACTGGATGCATGGGCGGCCGAGGTCGAACGGCGGTGCGCCGCGGCATCCGACCCGATCACGCCTCTCGAGGCCGCATCCGCCGTGACGAGCGCGCGGCACACCCCCGAGGAGTACGCCGCGCTGATCGAGCGCTGCCGGGAGGCGATCCGCGCCGGTGAGGCGTACCAGCTGTGCCTCACGACGCGCTTCGACGTGCCGGGCGATCACGACCCGGTGCAGACGTACCTGCGTCTGCGGGACGCGACGCCGGCGCACCACGGCGGGTTCATCCGCATCGGCGGGCGCGCCCTGCTCAGCGCGAGTCCGGAACAGTTCCTGTTCACGGATCGAGGCCGCGTCCTCACGCGTCCGATCAAGGGGACGAGGCCCCGGTCCGCAGACCCGGCCGAGGACGCCGCGCTCGCGACCGAACTGCTCGACAGCGTCAAGGAACGCGCCGAGAACGTCATGATCGTCGACCTCATGCGCAACGACCTCTCGCAGGTGTGCACTCCAGGGTCGATCCGCGTGGACGGCCTGTGGGAGGTGGAGAGCTACCCTGCCGTGCACCAGCTCGTCAGCACGGTCAGCGGTGCGCCGGCGCCGTCGATGACGGTTGCCGATATCTTCGCCGCCGCCTTTCCCGCAGGGAGCATGACGGGGGCTCCGAAGCGGTCGGCCATGACGATCCTGCATGCGCTGGAGGGCGGACCCCGCGGCGTCTACAGCGGCTGCTTCGGGTACGTCGGCCTCGACGGAGCGCTCGATCTGGCGATGGTGATCCGCAGCATCCTGATCGACGCGCTGGGCGCGCATGTGGGAGCCGGGGGAGGGATCACCTGGGGGTCGATCGCGGATGCCGAGGTCGACGAGGTGGCGATCAAGGCGAGGGCCCCGCTGGCGGCGCTCGGGGCGCGGCTCCCGGACGCCTGGTACGCAGGATGATCCGATAACCTGGAACTTCGCGATTTCCGCGTCTCCCTGCCTTCCAGATTGGCCGTTCGCTCTTGTCCGAGAACACGTTTGAAGAAGCATCCGCTCTGCCGTCGCCGCACGCCCTCCAGGCGAAGTGGCAGAAGTACTGGGCCGAGAACGAGACCTTCCTCGCGGGCGGATCCGACGACACGCGCCCCCGCAAGTACGTGCTGGCGATGTTCCCGTACCCGTCCGGCGACCTGCACATGGGGCACGCAGAGAACTACCTGTACTCCGATATCGTGGCGCGCTTCTGGCGCCACCGCGGGCACAACGTCCTGAACCCGATCGGGTGGGACTCCTTCGGCCTGCCGGCGGAGAACGCGGCGATCCGTCAGGGAGCCGACCCGCGCGAGTGGACCTACCGGAACATCGCGCAGCAGAAGGCCGGATTCGAGCAGTACGGCGTCTCATTCGACTGGTCGCGCGTTCTGCACACCTCTGACCCCGACTATTACCACTGGAACCAGTGGCTGTTCCTGAAGCTGCACGAGCGCGGACTGGCGTACCGCAAGAAGTCCGCGGTGAACTGGTGCCCGAACGATCAGACCGTGCTGGCGAACGAGCAGGTCGTCGACGGACGATGCGACCGCTGCGGCGCCGAGGTGATCAAGAAGAAGCTCACCCAGTGGTACTTCAAGATCACCGACTACGCCGACCGCCTGCTGGACGACCTGAACCAGCTCGAGGGCTTCTGGCCGCACAAGGTGCTGCAGATGCAGCGCAACTGGATCGGACGCTCGATCGGCGCCGACATCGACTTCGTGATCGAGGGACGCGACGAGCCGGTCACGGTGTTCTCGACGCGCCCCGACACGCTGCACGGTGCGACGTTCTTCGTGGTCGCCCCGGACTCCGACCTGGCGTCCGAGCTCGCGGCGGACGCACCGGACGAGGTGCGCCAGCGGTTCACCGAGTACCTGAGCGACGTGCAGAAGACCACGGACATCGACCGTCAGGCGACCGACCGTCCGAAGACGGGCGTGTTCCTCGAGCGCTACGCGATCAACCCGGTCAACGGCGAGAAGCTGCCGATCTGGGCGGCCGACTACGTGCTCGCCGACTACGGGCACGGCGCCGTCATGGCCGTGCCCGCGCACGACCAGCGCGACCTCGATTTCGCTCGCGCGTTCGATCTGCCGGTCAAGGTCGTCGTCGACACGACGGCTCCGGTCACCGGCGCGATGCCGATCATCGAGGTCGACGAGGACGGCGTGCCGATCGACACGCTGCCGAGCCTGGATGATCAGCACCCCGCGGTCACCGGCACGGCCCTGACGGGCGACGGTCGTCTGATCAACTCTGGTGAGCTGAACGGCATGTCCAAGCGCACCGCGATCGCCCGCACGATCGAGAAGCTCGCCGCGGCCGGTACCGGGCGCGCGGCGAAGAACTACCGCCTGCGCGACTGGCTGATCTCCCGCCAGCGCTTCTGGGGCACGCCGATCCCAATGCTGCACGCCGAGGACGGCCGGATCATCCCGGTTCCCGAGGACCGGCTGCCGGTCACGCTCCCGAGCATCGAGGGGCTGGACCTGTCGCCCAAGGGCGCTTCGCCGCTGGGCGCGGCTGAGAGCTGGGTGCGCACCACCGACCCGGAGACCGGCGACCCCGTGCTGCGCGACCCGGACACCATGGACACGTTCGTCGACAGCTCGTGGTACTTCCTGCGCTTCCTGTCGCCGGGCAACGAGCAGGTCGCGTTCGAGCCGGCGCAGGCCGACCGGTGGGCACCCGTCGACAGCTACATCGGCGGTGTCGAGCACGCGATCCTGCACCTGCTCTACGCGCGATTCATCACCAAGGTGCTGTTCGACATGGGCCTGATCGACTTCACCGAGCCGTTCTCGAGCCTGATCAATCAGGGCATGGTGCTCCTCGACGGGGCGAAGATGTCGAAGTCCAAGGGCAACCTCGTGCTGTTCCAGGAGGAGCTCGACGCGCACGGCGCTGACGCGCTGCGCGTCGGCCTGGCCTTCGCCGGCCCCGTGGAGGACGACAAGGACTGGGCGGATGTCTCGACGACCGGTGCCCAGAAGTTCCTGGCCCGCGCGTTGCGCGTGGCGCACGACGTCGCCAGCCCGGTCGATGTGATCTTCGCCGGCGGCGATGCCGCGCTGCGCCGTGGCACGCACCGACTGCTGTCCGATGCGCCGGCGCTCGTCGAGCAGACGAAGTTCAACGTGCTGGTCGCACGTCTGATGGAGCTGGTGAACCTCACCCGCAAGACCATCGACTCCGGTGCCGGCGCCGGGGACCCTGCGGTTCGCGAAGCGGCTGAGACCATCGCGGTCATGCTCGATCTGATCGCCCCGCACACCGCCGAGGAGATGTGGGAGGTGCTCGGTCACGAGCCGTCCGTCGGCCTCGCGCAGTGGCGCTCGGCCGACCCGTCGCTGCTCGTCGAGGATTCCATCACGGCCGTCGTCCAGGTGGGCGGCAAGGTCCGCGCACAGCTCGAGGTGTCGGCGAAGATCGGCGCGGACGAACTCGAGAAGCTCGCTCGCGCCGACGAGCGCGTGATCAGGGCGATCGGCGACAAGGAGATCGTGAAGGTCGTCGTCCGTGCGCCCAAGATCGTGAGCTTCGTCGTCAAGGGCTGACGCCGGGTCGCACCCGTTCTGCACCGATCCCGGCACCCGAGGAGTTCTCCACGGGTGCCGGGATCGTCGCGTTCACCCGTGTGCGCTGCTGCGTAGCGTGGCGGAGTGCCCGAGGATTCCGAGACGCCAGCGGTGCGCGCGCGGCCGCGTGCGCATCTGAAACTCGGCGTCGGCGCGGCGATCGTTCTCGGGCTCGTCGTGCTCTCCGGTGCGGTCGGTCTCGGCATCCTCCGAGGGCAGACGGCCCCGACGCAGGTGGTCGGCGCGTCGGATGCCGGGACGGCGACCGTCGCTCCGGCCGACGTGTACGTGCACGTGCTCGGTCAGGTGGCGCGTCCGGGGCTCTACGTGCTCGAGCAGGGAACCAGGGTCGCCGACGCCCTGGCGGCTGCGGGAGGCACGCTCGACGACGCCGATCTGCAGGCGGTCAATCTCGCACGGCTGCTCTCGGACGGCGAGCAGATCGTCGTGCCGCAGATCGGTGCGGTCGCGGCGCCCGGATCCTCAGCCGCGACCGGATCGAGCGCAGACGCGTTGATCGATCTCAACTCGGCCGACCAGCCCGCGCTGGAGACGCTGCCGCGGATCGGTCCGGCACTCGCGGAGCGGATCATCCAGTGGCGCGACGAGAACGGCCGATTCGCTTCCGTCGATGATCTGCTCGCCGTGCCGGGGATCGGTGAGAAGCTGCTCGCCGGTCTGCGGGACAAGGTGCGGGTGTGAGCGGGGGGAGCTGTCGCCGGGGGTCCTTCCTGTTCGTAGCTGGCGCTGAGTCCGGATGCGCCGGTAATGTCATGAACCTGCGCGCCCCCACCGCGTGGTCTTGCTCGTCCGGAGAATCATGAAGCTCAGATCTCGTCATGTGCTGTCCATGGCCGCTGCGATCGTGCTGGGGGTTGCGGGGCTGTCTCCGGCCGCCGCGGTCGCTGCTGTGCCTGCTTCGGCGCCCGTTTCCGCGGCCCACGGCCCGACGGCCACTGCCGTGCCTGCGGCGACGTCCTTCGTGATGCCGCTCGCGGCGAAGTCGTACGACGTGTCCGCGTGGCAGGGTCCGCGCTGCATGCCGAGTCCCGGCGCCTCCACGTCGCACGGCGGCGTCGACCTCGCGACCAAGAACGGCTCGCCGATCTACGCCGTCGCGGCAGGGGTTGTCACCGCCACCGTCTCGGGGACCAGCTCGGCCGCCGGCCACATCGACATCCGTCACACCGTCGGCAACGTCACGTACACGACGAAGTATCTGCATGTGTGGTCGGCGACGACCCATGTGAAGGTCGGTCAGGTCGTGAAGGCCGGGCAGCGGATCAGCTCCGTGGGCACGAGCGGAAACACCACAGGCCCGCATCTGCACCTGGAGCTCTGGGAACACGCGGCGGGCGGGAACAAACTGCTCGATCCGGTCCCCTGGCTGAAGAGCCGTGGCGTCGACCTGGCCGCGCACGCCACAAGGATCACCGCTAAGACGGCGCCCAGCACCTGCACGTATTACACGACCGGCGCAGTGAACCTGCGCGCGGGGGCGTCGACCTCGACGGCCGTCGTGGTGAAGCTCGCCGCCGGCACCATGGTCACGGCTGTGCCCGGCAAGGTCTCCAACTCGTTCCTGCCGGTCACCGCGGGTTCGCGCAGCGGATGGATCGCGAACTGGCTGCTCAGCCCGAAGCCGCCCGTCATCACCGCTCCGAAACCGGCTCCGACGACTCCCTCTCCATCGGCGGCCACCTATAAGACCACGGCGGCGTTGAACCTGCGGCCCACGGCGTCGACGGCTCAGAAGCCGCTGCTGACGATCCCGAAGGGTAAGAGCGTCGGTCAGATCCTCGCGTCGAACGGTTCCTGGGGCAAGGTGACTTACGCGGGGAAGACCGGCTGGGTGCACAAGGACTACCTCACGACGTCGACCGCGGCGGCAGAGCCGCCGAAGCCGGTCACGTACAAGACCACGGCGGCGTTGAACCTGCGACCCACGGCGTCGACGGCTCAGAAGCCGCTGCTGACGATCCCGAAGGGGAAGAGCGTCGGTCAGATCCTCGCGTCGAACGGTTCCTGGCGCAAGGTCACGTACGCCGGCAAGACCGGCTGGGTGCACAAGGACTACCTCACGAAGCAATGACGGCTGAAACGCTGCCGTCCAACGCAGGTCGCCCTCGGAGGACTCACACACTCGCGGATCCCCGCATTCTCGATCGGGGTGGACGTGTTCGCCCTGCACGGATCCCTTCCGTCGTGTAGTTCTCCACGGATGCCGCGGTTGTCGCAATTGCGGTGGTCCCGGCGTGCGTAGCGTGGCAGGGTGCCAGCGACCCCCCACACGCCCATGCCACCCCGACGGTCGCGGCTGACATTCACCGCGTCGCTCGATCCGACGATTCCCCGCGGCGGTCAGATGCAGCCGCTGCGGCTTCAGGACAAGGCACGCCTGTGAGCAGGCGTGATCTGCGGCTTGTTCCTGTGGCAGCCTCGGCATGGGCCTGTGCACTCGCGTGCATGTTCGCACCCGCGCCGAGTTGGTGGTTGCTGATGGGTGCTTCGATCGCGGGTCTGGTTCTCATGGTCGTGGCCTGGAAACCACGGAGGCCGCGGGGGCCCGGCGGAGCAGCGTTGGGCGTCCTCGCGTGTGCGGCCGCGGTGGGCGTCGCCCTGACCTGTGCGCTCACGGCACCCGCGCGCGCAGCGGCGTCGGAGTTCGACGGACGAATCGTGTCCGTCGAGGCGAACGTGACTTCGTCCAGCACGACAGGATCGGACGGCAGGTCCTGGTTCGATGCGCAGACCGTGCGGCTCGGACCGCGGGGCTCCGAGCAGGAGCTGTCCGTCGCAGTGCGGATCGGGGCCGATGCGCTGGCCGGCGCCGATCTGGGGGCACGAATCCGGGTGACCGGCCAGGTGATGGCCACCGAACCGTTCGAGCGCGCGGCGCTGGTGGTGTTCGCGACGTCGGCCGAGGTGGTCACCCCGGCGGAAGGCATCTTCGCTGTTGCCGCCTCGACGCGGGCGGACTTCGTCGCGCGTGCTGTCCGTCTGCCCGAGCCGGGAGCCGGGTTGCTGCCTGGACTCGCGGTGGGGGACACGACCGCGGTTTCCGCGGAGCTGAACGAGGCGATGCTCACCAGCGGGCTGTCCCATCTGACCGCGGTGTCCGGCGCGAACTGCGCGATCGTCGTCGGCGCCGCATTCTGGTTCGTCGCGCTGTGCGGCGGCGGGCGGAAGGCGCGCGTGATCATCGCGCTCGCGACGCTGGCCGCTTTCGTCGTTCTGGTCACGCCCGAGCCGAGCGTCATCCGGGCAGCCACGATGGCCGGTCTGGGCATGCTCTCCGTGCTGCTCGGGCGTCCGAGTGCCGGCGTGAGCGTGCTGTGCCTCGCCGCCACCGGCATCCTCATCGCGGACCCGTGGCTGTCGGCGACCCCCGGGTTCGCACTGTCGGCGGCCGCAACCGGTGCGCTCATCCTGCTTGCACCGCCGATCGCGCGGGGGATGGAGCGCTGGATGCCGGCTCCACTCGCACTGGGCATCGCGGTCCCCATCGCAGCGCAGCTGGTCTGCGGGCCGATCATCGCGCTGTTCGCCGAACAGCAGTCGCTCATCGGCATCGTGGCCAACATGCTCGCGGCCCCTGCCGCACCGATCGCGACGGTGGTCGGGCTGCTCGCCTGCCTTGCGGCACCTGTCCCCTTCCTCGCCGATCTGCTGGCGGCATCCGCCTGGCTGCCCGCGGCGTGGATCGCGACGACCGCGACGACGACGGCGGCGATGCCGGGAGCGCAGCTGCTCGTCGTCCCCGGCGTGCTCACGGCGACCATCGTCCTGGTGCTGAGCGTGGCCTGTGCCGTGCTGCTGTGCCGAGCCCGTACCGGTGCCGGACCATCGCCCGGTCTCCGGCGCGCCGCGAGTGCGGTCCTCATCGTCGGGGTCGCCGTCGGCGCGGCGCGCGTCCTTCTGGACGGCCCGCTCGCGGTCGTGGCCGTTCCGCCGGACTGGTCGATCTCGGCGTGTGATGTCGGGCAGGGCGACGGGCTCGTCGTCCGTTCGGACGAGCGCATCGCGGTGATCGACACCGGGCCGGATCCGGAGGCGCTCGGCCACTGCCTGGCATCGCTCGGCGTGGACAGGGTCGACCTGCTCGTGCTCACGCACTTCGACCTGGACCATGCAGGCGGAACATCCGCGCTGGCCGGTCGCGTCGACACGGTGCTGCACGGGCCAGCGGGGAACGCGGAGGACGAGCGGCTGATCGCGGCACTCGCCGATGGCGGTGCGGAAACCGTCGAGGCATCCGCCGGTCAGCGCGGAAGGATCGGTGCAGCCGACTGGCGGGTGCTCTGGCCGCGTGCGAACCATGCGGCCTTCCCGTCGGGCAACGACGCGAGCGTCGTCATCGAGATCGACGGCGGGGACGTCCCGAGATCGATCTTCCTCGGTGACCTGTCGGCGACTCCGCAGCGTCTGCTCGCGGCATCCGGAATGCTCCGGCCGCCGTACGCGGTGGTCAAGGTCGCGCACCACGGGAGTGCGGATCAGGACGCCGGTCTGTACGCCACATTGAGCCCGTCTGTCGCGCTGTTCAGCGTGGGAGTCGACAACGACTACGGACACCCGCGCGACGAGACCCTGGACCTCGTCGCGGCGACCGGAGCCGTGGCACTGCGCACCGACCTGCAGGGGCGGATCCTGGTGGGGCGCCGCGAGGGCGAGCTCGTCGTCTGGACGGAGCGTTCCGGTGACGCGGACGCACCGGGCGAGGTCGGCGGCCCCGAGTAGGCTGGCTCCTATGGCAGCTGCTCGCACACCCGCACGCAAGACAGCGGCGAAGATCCCGCAGGTGTCCTGGCGGGAGCCGCGTCCTGCACCGCTGGTGCTCGTCTCCGGACCGGAAGAGGTGTGCGCAGAGCGCGCCATCGCCGGCATCCGCGACTACCTTCGCGCCGAGGATCCGGCGCTCGAAGTGAGCGACATCCGCGCCGACGACTACGCCGCAGGAACGCTGCTCGCCGTGACGTCCCCTTCGCTGTTCGGTGAACCGCGCCTGGTGCGCGTCTCCGGCGTCGAGAAGTGCTCCGACGCGTTCCTGCAGGAGACGCTGTCGTACCTCGAGCATCCGCAGGAGGGCGCGACCGTCGTCCTGCGGCATACCGGCGCGACGGTGCGCGGAAAGAAGCTCCTGGATGCCCTGCGCGCCGGCACGGGCGGCGCGATCGAGATCCCGTGCGTCGCGGTCAAGCGCGACAGTGACCGGTTCGATTTCGTGGCGGGGGAGTTCAAAGCGGCGAACAAGCGCATCCAGCCGCAGGCGCTGCGCGCGCTCGTCTCCGCGTTCGCCGATGATCTGACCGAGTTGGCAGCCGCGTGCCAGCAGTTGATCAACGACGTCGAGGGCGATATCACAGAGGACGTCGTCACCAAGTACTACGGCGGCCGTGTCGAAGTATCGGCGTTCGTCGTCGCGGACACCGCGATCGCCGGGCGATACGGCGAGGCGCTGGTGTCGCTGCGGCACGCTCTCGCATCTGGCGCCGACCCCGTTCCGATGGTCGCTGCGTTCGCGATGAAGCTCCGCACGATGGCGAAGGTCGCCGGCATCCGCGGCTCGAGCCGCGAGATCGCTACGCGCCTGGGCATGAAGGACTGGCAGATCGATCGTGCACGCCGTGACCTCGCCGGATGGAACGAACGATCGCTCGGCCTCGCGATCCAGGCGACCGCCAGGGCGGATGCCGAGGTGAAGGGCGCGGCGCGCGATCCGATCTTCGCGCTCGAGCGGATGGTCACCGTCATCGCCACGCGCGCCCCGTTCGCCGAGGAGCGCTGAACGCTCGCCCCGGCGGGGCGGCGAACCCCGTGTCGGGCGCCCGGACCGCAATCGATGCCTGCGCCTGCGTCGACGCGCCTCGGACACGACGAAGGCCCGCCCCGCGAACGGGACGGGCCTTCGGGAAGACTCAGCTCAGAGAGCTGCGACCTGCTTGGCGATCGAGGACTTGCGGTTCGCCGCCTGGTTCTCGTGGATGACGCCCTTGCTGACGGCCTTGTCGAGCTTCTTGGTCGCCTTCTTCAGCGCCGCCTCGGCAGCAGCCTTGTCGCCGGCGGCGATGGCCGCACGGGTCTGACGGACGACGGTCTTGAGCTCGGACTTGACGGCCTTGTTGCGAGCCGTCGCCTTCTCGTTGGTCTTGATGCGCTTGATCTGCGACTTGATGTTTGCCACGCGTGGAAGCTTTCGTTCAGAGATGGGATTGGGAATGCCGGGAGCAGTAGAGGGGCTGCTGTCCAGCGGTCGTGAGGGGTTCACCCACACGCAAGCCAAGAACCAAGCCTACCAGGTTTGCCGCGAACTCCTGCGCGGCGCTGGCACGGGAGCGGTCGGATGCGGCATGCTGAGCGCTATCGACACGAGGGAGCCGCCATGACGGACGCACCAGGGCGGGCTCCTCACCGCGTCGGCGGGACGTGGCTCACGATCTACGCGATCGCCTGGCTCGCCGTCTGGACCGCGCAACTGACGCCCATCCAGCTGCTGCTCCCATTGCAGCTGGACACGCCGGGGGGAGCGAGTGCATGGATCGGCGGCGTGGTCTGGTCCGGACTCATCCTGTCCGTCGGCGGGCTCGCCGGCGTCATCGCAGGCCCTCTCGCCGGTGCGCTCTCGGATCGCACGACGTCCCGATGGGGCAGGCGGCGCCCGTGGGTGCTCGGCGGCTCCGTGCTCACCGCAGCATCCCTCGTCCTGACCGGGCTCCAGACGGCGCCGGTGGCGGTCGGTGCGGCCTGGATCGGCGTGTCGATCGGGATCGCCGTCACGTCGGCCGCCCTGACCGCGCTGATCGCCGATCAGGTCGAGGAGCAGCGGGGCACGGCATCCGCTCTCGTGAGTTCGGCGCAGGCCGTCGGCATCGTGGTGGGTGTCGGCGCGGTCGTCCTGCTCGGGCTCGGTATCCTCGAGAGCGACCTCGTGCTCGCGGGTCTCATGCTCTTCGTCGGAGTCGGCGCGGCCGTGCTGCTGCCGGATCCCGTGGGCGGTGACCCGGTCGGTGTCCGGGCCCGGCGCGACCGCTGGGGTGCGCTGCACGACCACGACTTCCGCTGGCTGCTCGCTAGTCGCCTCGCGGTGAACATCGGCAATGCGCTCGGCACTGCGCTGCTGCTCTTCTTCGTCCTCTACGGCATCGGTTCGCCCGCGGCCACCGCCGAGGACGACCTGCTCGTGCTCATCGTGATCTACACGATCTTCGTCGTCGTGGCTTCCCTCATCGCCGGCAGGATCTCAGACCGATCCGGATACCGCAGGGCGCTGGTGATCGGCTCGGCTCTCGTGCAGGCCGCGTCGGCGATCATGATCCTCGCGGCTCCGACGTTGCTCGGGACGGCGATCGCGGCGGCGGTGATGGGCGTCGGCTACGGGGCGTACATGTCGGTCAGCCTGGCGCTGGCGACCGATCTGCTGCCCGACGGTCTCGACAGTGCACGCGACCTGGGCCTGGCGAATGTCTCGGCCAGCCTCGGTCAGCTGCTGGGGCCGCTGATCGGAGCCGGTCTGGTCGCGGCGGTCGGCGGCTTCTGGCTGCTTTTCGCGGCAGCCGGTGCGCTGTCGGTCGTCGGCGCGATCATGACGATGGCCGTGCGTCCCGCTCGAGAGTCGCGACGGCCAGATCCAGCAGTGCGTTGAACACCCGCGGCCGTGTCGTGGTCACCAGGTGCGTCGTCCGAGGGACGAGGATGAGCTCCGAGCGCGGCGTCAGCTGCTGGAACAGCCGCTCGTGCATGCGCAGCTGGTCGAACTGACCGTTGATCCACCACACCGGCACCCGGATACGGGGGAGCGACGCGGTGAGATCGAGGTCGGCGAGGCTGGCCAGTGCGGTGTCCTGGGTATCGAGGGCGTACCCGCCCGCCTCGTAGTCCCTCCGCGTGTCGGCGGGGAGCGTGGCGTAGAGCACCCGCCGGGTCAGCCACATCCCCCGATCGGGAAGCGCATCGAAACGGCTGGCCAGAAACCGGTACGTCGACAACGCGACGCCGCGGGGGAGCGCCGTGCACGATGCCCCGATCAGGCCGGCCAGCAGCGGCGGATCCTCCTGACCCGCGTACGCGGCCGCGAGCAGGCCGCCCATCGAATGGCCGACGAGCAGCACGGGCGCGTGAGCTGCGGCATCCCGTACGGCTCGATCGATCGTCGCGAATGCCTCCGGCAGGGTGAACGGCTCGGCCATGCGCGAGCCGTGCCCCGGCAGGTCGACCGCCACGACCTCGATGCCGCGCGCTCCGAGATGCTCCAGCTGTCCGCGCCACATCGTGCGGGACGTGCGGATGCCGTGGACGAGGACGACGCGGGGCTTCACGCCCTCAGCATAGGATCCCCGCCCGCGGACAGACGAAAACGGGGCCGGTGGGTGAACCACCGGCCCCGCTTCAGGACGCTTCAACGAGCTCAGCGACCTTCATTCATGCCTACTTCTCGTAGCCGACGTTCTCGACCGGCGTGATGCCGAACAGGTCGAGGCCGACGTAGGGCTCAGGCGTGAGGTTCGCCAGCCCAGCCTTGACGGTCCAGATCTCCGGGCCGTTCAGGACGGGGATGATGCCCCAGGTCTCGGAGAAGATCTGAGCTTCCATCTCCATGGCCTTCTTCGTCTGCTCCACCGGGTCCGAGATCGTCTCGAGCTCTTCGTGGATCATCTTGTCGATCTCCGGCGTGCCGGTTCCCGACAGGTTCAGGCCGCTGTCCGAGCAGTACAGCTGGCAGAACCAAGCGGCACCGAACGGGTCGGACGACGTGAAGTTGAGGAAGAAGATGTCGCCGTTCTGCGTGTTGTAGTCCTCGGCGAACTCCGCGGACGGACGCTGATCGATCTCCACCTCGACGCCGGCTTCCTTGAGCTGCGCCTGGACAGCGAGCGAACGCGCACGCGCGGTCTCGGTGTCGGAGTGGACCGGGAAGACGAGCGACAGGCGCTGGCCGTCCTTCTCGCGGATGCCGTCGTCACCGACGACCCAGCCGGCCTCGTCCAGCAGCTTGTTGGCACCCTCGGTGTCGCCGTCCTTGCGGCCGGCCTCCTCGAGCGCGTTGCTGTAGTCGGGCTGGAACGAGAACAGAGTCAGCGAACCAGCCGGCTCCTCGGTGTAGTTGAGACCGTTGAAGATGATCTCCTTGATCTGCTCAATGTTGATCGCCTCGAAGATCGCCTTGCGGACGTCGAGGTCTGCGAGCACGGGGTTCGCGGCGTTCAGCGTGAAGATCGCGTTCGCGGTCGCCTGACCCTTGTAGGTCTCGACGCCCTCGAGGTCCTCGACCTGGGCGAGCAGCTCGGCGCTGCCGGTCTCGGCCATGTCGACCTCGCCGTTGCGCAGCGCGTTGACGGCAGCGGTCGGCTCCATCTGGATGAAGGTGACCTTGTCGAGAAGCGGCTCGTCGCCCCACCACTTGGGGTTCGGCGTGAGGGTGACGACGCCACCGGTCTTGTCGTAGTCCTCGACCGTGTAGGGACCTGCGCCCCACTCGGGGTGCCAGTCGCCGAGGAACGCCGTGTTGAAGAGCTCAGGCGTGTTCACAGCCGGGTGCAGCAGCTGCGAGTAGACCATCTCGGGCCAGGCGAACTCGCCCTTGAAGGTCACGATGACGTCGTGGTCGTTCTCGCCGGCCTCGACGGACTCGATTTCCTTCCAGCCGTCGGTGGCGTTCGGCACGTAGGCCTCGTTCTCACCGTTCTGGGCCTGCCAGGTGGCCTGGAAAGCGGTCACGTCGATCGGGGTGCCGTCGTTCCAGACAGCCTTCTCGTTGACCTTGAAGTGCAGGACGGTCTTGCCATCCTCGACACCGAAGGAGTAGTCATCCAGGTAGGCCGGGTTCGGCTTGACCGTGCCGTCCGGGTCCATCAGCAGCACCTGCGGGCGGAACCAGGTTCCGACCTGCGTGACGCGGGCGTCGCCGTCGCCGTGGAAGTAGTTCAGCTGCTCGGCGATGTTCGAGATGGGGATGCGCAGCTCGCCACCGGCCGCGAGGTTCTCGCGGGGCTGGGGGTTGTAGTCTGCGCCTTCGACGGTCTGGGGGCCTTCGCCCTCGCCGCTGTTGTCGCCGCCACCGTTGCTCGCTGGTGCACATGCGCTCATGGCGAGTGCGAGGGCGCCGCCGAGAGCGGCGATACCCATCAGCTTCTGATGCCGTTTCATGGTACTCCTTAGTGCCTTTTGGCCTTACTTGGGATAGAGGCAGACTATGTCGCCTCTGCCCGGCAGAATGCGATGCGGGCCGATTCGTTATCGGACTGTGCAGAAAGTGTCACAGGACTGTTCGATAAGCGTCATCGATTCGCCCAGAATGCTCTCCTGGGTCAACCGGCGGCGACCGTCGCGGCGTCGAAACCTTCGACCGGGAGGATGATCCGCTCGCGCGTGCGCTCGACATCAGGGTCGGGGATCGGGATCGCCGACAGCAGCGCCTTGGTGTACGGATGCTGCGGATCGTCGAAGACCTGATCGACATCGCCGTGCTCGACGAACGAGCCGCGGTACATGACCGCCACGCGGTCGGCGATGTGCCGGATCACGGCCAGATCGTGCGCCACGAACAGATACGACAGCCCGAGCTTCGACTTGAGCTCGTCCAGCAGATTGATGACACCGGCCTGGATCGACACGTCGAGCGCGGACACGGGCTCGTCGAGCACCACGACCTTGGGGTTCGTCGAGAGCGCCCTGGCGATGCCGATGCGCTGACGCTGTCCGCCCGAGAACGCCTGCGGGAAGCGATCGCTGTGCGCCGGGTCGAGACCCACGAGCGACATGAGCTCCTCGACGCGGTCGAACACATCGTTCTTGTGCATGCCGATCGCGAACATCGGCTCGGCGATGATGTCCCACACCGTCATGCGGGGGTCGAGCGCGCCCATCGGGTCCTGGAAGACGATCTGCAGGTCGCGGCGGAGCTTGCGCTCCTCGGCGCGGGACTTGATGTCTCCGACGCTCTTGCCCGCGATGCGGATGTCGCCGTCCTCCTGCTTGACGAGATCCATGATCTGCAGCAGGGTCGTGGTCTTGCCGCTGCCCGACTCGCCGACGATCGCGAGGGTCTCGCCCTGGCGGACATCGAAGTTGAGTCCCTTGACGGCGTGCACTTCGCCGACCTTGCGCTTGAAGAGGGAGCCCTTCATCAGCGGGAAGGTCTTGTTCAGGTTGATCGCCTCGAGCATGATCGGCCGCTCTTCGCGGGGCGTCTGCACGAGCACGCTCTCGGGGATCTCCGGAACGGGGAACACCGGCAGCCCGCCGATCGTGCCCGCGTCGTCGATGTCGTCCGCACGGATGCAGGCCACGGTGTGGTCTCCGCCGCCCTCCGTGGCGATGGGCTCCAGCGCCGGCTCTCCCGTACGGCAGGCGTCGATCGCGATCGGGCACCGCGCCGCGAACGGGCAGGCATCCGGAAGATCGATCAGCAGCGGCGGGTTGCCCTTGATCGGGATCAGCGGGACCTTCTCGGCCTTGTCGACGCGGGGGATCGCGCCCAGCAGGCCGATCGAGTACGGCATCCGCGTGTGGTAGAAGAGCTCTCGGACGGCCGCGTGCTCGACGGGCTTGCCCGCGTACATCACGAGCACGTCGTCGGCGGTCTTCGCGACCACGCCCATGTCGTGCGTGATCATGATCATGGCGGCGCCGGTCTCATCCTGCGCCTTGCCCATGAGCTCGAGGATCTGCGCCTGGATGGTGACGTCCAGTGCCGTCGTCGGCTCGTCGGCAATGATCAGCTTCGGGTTGTTCGCCATCGCGATCGCGATGACGACGCGCTGGCGCATTCCACCCGAGAACTCGTGCGGGAACGCCTTCATCCGGCGCTCCGGCTCCGGGATGCCCACGAGTGAGAGCAGCTCGACCGAGCGCTCCCACGCCTCCTTCTTCGACAGGCTGCGGTGCACCGTGAGCGCCTCGATCAGCTGGTCGCCGATCGTGAAGACCGGCGTGAGCGAGGTCAGCGGGTCCTGGAAGACCATCGACATGCCGTTGCCGCGGATCACCGACAGTTGCTTGTCGTTCTTGCCGATGAGCTCCTGGCCGTCGTAGATGATCGACCCTGTGACCTTGGCGTTGTCGTCGAGCAGGCCCATGATCGCGAGCGACGTGACGGACTTGCCCGAGCCGGACTCGCCGACGATGCCGAGCGTCTTGCCGGATTCGAGATCGAACGAGACGCCGCGCACGGCATCCACGCGCCCGGCCTCCGAGGGGAAGCTGACCTTGAGGTCGCGGACCGACAGTACTGTACTCATGCGCGACCTCCAGCCGCCGAAGTCGGATCGAGGGCGTCGCGAAGACCATCGGCGATGAGTGCCATCGACACGGTCAGCAGCGTCAGCGCCGCGGCGGGGAAGTAGAACAGCCACGGAGCGCTCACAAGAGTGCTGGAGCCGTAGCCGATCAGTGCGCCGAGCGACACGTCAGGCAGTTTGACGCCGAAGCCGAGGAACGACAGTGCGGTCTCGGTGAGCACCGCGGAGACGACACCGAGCGTGAAGTTGATCACGAGCAGCGAGCCGATGTTCGGCAGCATGTGCCGGGTGACGATCTTCAGGCCGGGCAGACCGGCGTAGCGCGCGGCGTGGATGTACTCGCGCTCGCGCAGCGAGAGCGACAGCGTCCAAATGATGCGCGCCGGCATGAACCAGCCGACCACGAAGACCATGACCAGGGAGATCACGATCCAGTTGCCGCCCGCGTCGTTGGAGATCATCGCGAGGATCAGGAAGTTCGGGATCACCATCATGAAGTGGATCACGATGAGCATGATCCGCTCGTACGGTCCGCGGAAGTAGGCAGCCGTCGCGCCGACGATGGCCGAGACCGCCGTGGTGCCGAACGCGACCACGACAGCGATCATCATGGAGCGCTGCAGGCCGGTGGCCACCTGCGCGAAGTTGTCGTTGCCCGATCCGTTGGTGCCGAACCAGTGCTCGGCGGACGGCGCCTGGCGCAGCGCCAGGAAGTCGAGATCCGACGGGGTGTACGGCGAGATGAGCGGTCCGATGATCGCGAACAGCACGAGCAGAGCGAGGATCACGATGCCGATGACTGCGCCGCGGTTGCGCATGAAGCGGCGCGTGTACAGCTTCATGAGCGACGTGCGCTTGCGCGTCTTCAGCTTGTTCTCGATCTCCGCAGAGACCTCGATCGCTTCGATGGACATCAGCTCACCCGCACTCTCGGATCGAGGATGACAACGGTGATGTCGGCGAGGATGGCGCCGATCGCCGTCATGAGGGCACCGAACGCGGCGACCGCGACGACGCCGTGGATGTCGTTGCCGTTCAGGGTCGTGATGAAGTACCGCCCCATGCCGTTCCAGTTGAAGATCGTCTCCGTCAGGACCGCACCGGTGAAGACCGCGGGGATCGTGAACGCGACCTGCGTGGTGACGGGGATCATCGACGTGCGCAGTGCGTGCTTGCGGATCGCCTGCTGCTTCGTGAGTCCCTTCGCACGCGCGGTGCGCACGTAGTCGGCCTTGATGTTGTCGAGCAGCAGTGAGCGCTGGAGGAAGTGGATGCCGGCGTACCCGGTGATCACAAGACTCAATGTCGGCAGCGTCAGATGCTGCAGCACGTCGAGCAGGACGGGGAAGAAGCCTTCGACGCCAGGACTGGACGAACCGACCACGTAGAACACGGTGGTGCCGACGGCGTTGTTGAAGTAGATCGCGAGCAGCACGAGCGCGAAGCCGGACACGACGGTCGGGATGTTCATCGTGATGATGCTCGTGCCCTGGCCGATCCGGTCGGCGAGCTTGTACTGCCGCGATGCGGTGTAGACACCGAGCGCGATGCCGAGGATCGTCGTGATGATGGTCGCACCGAGGACGAGCTCAGCGCTGACCCAGACGCGGTACGCGACCTGCTCGTTGACCGACTCTCCGGTGGGGCCCATGCCCCAGTCCCAGTGGAACAGGATGTTGGAGAACCAGGTCCACCACCGCTCGAACAGCGGGACGGAATCGCTGAGGTTCCGGGGGACGAGGAGCGCATCGATCTGCTCGGGTGAGAGCGGTGGGCGGCGTCCGACGTAGTTGTTCTCGGGATCGAGATAATTCCATGCCAGGAAATAAGTGATGTTCGTCGCGATGACGATCATCAGCACCCACCCCAGGAGGCGGCGCACGAGATACTTGATCAAGGTGATGAGTCTTTCTCTATACAGACGCGCGCGGGATCTTCCGACGCAACTCTGGGTCGGGATGATAGTCAATCACCATCCGCGGTCTTGCGCGATGCAACACCGTTACGTGTCTGTTACGGAGTCGTATCGCCTGTGGAACTCAGTGTCACTGAGCGAGCCAAGGCAACTTCGCGAGACTATCACTGGTTTTCCCGAATCGGGGATTAGGGACGGCTCACCGTAGAATCGTCGAGACATGTCACCACGCGCTCTCACCCCTCTCTCGCCTGCCGCGACGCCGCCCTCGCAGATCCGGAACTTCTGCATCATCGCTCACATCGATCACGGCAAGTCGACCCTTGCCGACCGGATGCTGCAGATCACCGGAGTCGTCTCCGATCGCGACATGCGCGCGCAGTATCTGGACCGCATGGACATCGAGCGCGAGCGCGGTATCACCATCAAGAGCCAGGCCGTGCGGATGCCGTGGCAGATCGAGGGCGACACGTTCGCGCTGAACATGATCGACACCCCCGGCCACGTCGACTTCACCTACGAGGTGTCGCGATCCCTGGCCGCCTGCGAGGGCGCGATCCTGCTGGTGGATGCGGCGCAGGGCATCGAGGCTCAGACGCTTGCGAACCTCTATCTCGCGCTCGAGAACGATCTGCACATCATTCCGGTGCTCAACAAGATCGACCTCCCGGCCGCTGATCCGGAGAAGTACGCCAAGGAGCTCGCCTCCCTCATCGGCGGCAAGCCGGAGGACGTGCTGCGCGTCTCGGGCAAGACCGGAGTCGGCGTCGAGGAGCTTCTTGACCGCCTCGTCCAGGAGATCCCGGCGCCGAAGGGCGATGCGGATGCTCCGGCGCGCGCGATGATCTTCGACTCCGTCTACGACGCGTACCGCGGCGTCGTCACCTACGTCCGCATGGTCGACGGCAACCTGAGCCCGCGCGAGCGGATCCAGATGATGTCGACCGGCGCCACGCACGAACTCCTCGAGATCGGCGTCTCCAGCCCGGAGCCGATTCCCTCCAAGGGACTCGGCGTCGGCGAGGTCGGCTACCTGATCACGGGCGTGAAGGATGTGCGTCAGTCCAAGGTCGGCGACACCGTCACGACCGCGCGCAAGCCGGCATCCGATGCTCTGGCCGGCTACACGGATCCGAAGCCGATGGTCTTCTCCGGCATCTATCCGATCGACGGCAGCGACTACGCGGAGCTGCGTGAGGCGCTGGACAAGCTGAAGCTCTCGGACGCTTCCTTGCAGTACGAGCCGGAGACCTCGGTCGCACTCGGCTTCGGCTTCCGCTGCGGATTCCTTGGGTTGCTGCACCTCGAGATCATCACCGAGCGTCTGTCGCGAGAGTTCGGACTCGACCTCATCACCACGGCACCCAGTGTGATCTACGAAGTCCTCACCAGCGACACCGGCGAGACCGTGACCGTGACGAACCCGAGCGAGTACCCCGACGGGCGCATCGGCTCGGTGTCGGAACCTATGGTGAAGGCCGCGATCCTGCTGCCCAAGGACTACGTGGGCACAGTCATGGAGCTCTGCCAGTCGCGGCGCGGCTCGCTCCTGGGTATGGAGTACTTCAGCGAGGAGCGCGTCGAGCTGCGCTACATGATGCCGCTCGGTGAGATCGTCTTCGACTTCTTCGACCAGCTGAAGTCCAAGACGCAGGGGTACGCCTCGCTCGACTACGAGCCGGCGGGACAGCAGGAAGCGGATCTGGTGAAGGTCGACATCCTGCTCCAGGGCGACAAGGTCGACGCGTTCAGCTCGATCGTGCACCGCGAGAAGGCGTACGCCTACGGAACGATGATGGCCGAGCGCCTGCGCAAGCTCATCCCTCGCCAGCAGTTCGAGGTGCCGATCCAGGCGGCGATCGGCGCGCGCATCATCGCCCGCGAGACCATCCGCGCGATCCGCAAGGACGTGCTCGCCAAGTGCTACGGCGGCGACATCACCCGCAAGCGCAAGCTGCTCGAGAAGCAGAAGGAGGGCAAGAAGCGCATGAAGATGGTCGGCCGCGTCGAGGTCCCCCAGGAGGCGTTCATCGCCGCGCTCTCCGGAGACGTCGAAGGCAAGGAAAAGAAGTAGGGATGCTGGGGGTCGCCAGGGCGCTCCCAGGCAGGATGGGTAGGCTGGAGATCATGCGGCGCGGTACCTTCCGAGACGACACGGTGGACTATGCGGCCGTGGGTGCGACGCACGCGCCCGACCTGATGCAGTATCCGCCGGAGCACAGCATCCCCGCGGAGAACGCCTGGCGGATCGGCAGCGGAGCCGAGCGCTTCCGCACGGCCGGTGACGCCCTGCTCTCCTGGACGGCGCAGCGCGCAGCCGGTCTCTCCGTCGACGATGTCCGTCCGGCGCCTGGTCCCTCGTACTCGGGTGTGAGCTTCGATGCCGAGGGCAATGCGATCGCGCCCAGCCGTCGTGACGTCGAGCAGCGCTTCGACTCCGAAGGGCTGCCGTACGCCGGTGCGGGCATGACCGTGCATCTGCGCGGTCGGGTGGCAGGGATGCGTGCCGATGCCGAACTGCGCGTGATCTCGGTGACCGAGGACGCCAGGCGCATCGGGTTCGTGCTGGGCACGGTCGGCGGCTCCGTGGTGAAGGGCGAGGAATCGTTCGACATCGAATGGCGCGAGGACAATGACGAGGTCTGGTTCACCGTCCGCGCTTTCGACGCGCCGAGCGGTCTGCTGTATCGCACGGTCCCCGCGCTCGTGAAGCGGCGCCGTCGTGAGCTCTTCGCGCGGTACCTGCGAGCGATCTCGCCGCTGTACGCGACCCCGCTCTGATGGCGGGCCCCCTCCCGATCGGCGATCCCGCTCCGGTCGATGGTCGTCTGCCCGGCGACCTCGAGATCGACGCGGACACCCCGTTCTCGGCATATCTGCATGTGCCGTTCTGCCGGGTGCGCTGCGGGTACTGCGACTTCAACACCTACACGTCGAGCGAGTTGCGCGGCGCGAAGCAGGAGGACTACGCCACGACGCTGATCGCCGAGATCGCTCTCGCGCGTCGCGTGCTCTCCGACGCCGGTGCTCTGCGGCCGATGGATACCGTCTTCTTCGGCGGCGGAACGCCGACGCTGCTGCCCGCCGGGGATCTGGCGCGGATGCTCACCGCGGCGAGCGACGCCTTTGGGCTTCGCGACGGGGCGGAGGTCACGGTCGAGGCCAACCCGGACACGGTCACGCCGGAGGTCGTGAAGACGCTGGTGGATGCCGGGGTCACGCGCCTCTCGATCGGAATGCAGTCCGCCGTGCCGCATGTGCTGGCGACGCTCGACCGCACGCACGAGCCGTCGAACGTGCGGACCGCGGTCGATGCGGCGCGCGACGCCGGCCTGGCCGTCAGCGTCGACCTCATCTACGGCACGCCGGGGGAATCGCTGGCCGATTGGCATGCCTCGCTGGATGCGGCGCTGGCGTTCGCGCCCGACCACATCTCCGCGTATGCGCTCATCATCGAGGACGGCACGAAGCTCGCGCGTCAGATCCGTCGCGGCGAGGTCCCGATGCCGGACGATGATCTGCAGGCCGACATGTACGAGCTCGCCGACCGCCGCCTCGCGGATGCCGGATTCGAATGGTACGAGGTGAGCAACTGGGCCCGCCCTTCGACAGGCTCAGCGAGCGGTGCGGCGGGCTCAGGGACCGCATCGACGAGCGACAACCGCTCGCGCCACAATCTCGCCTACTGGCGCGGCTCGGACTGGTGGGGCTTCGGTCCCGGCGCCCACAGCCACGTCGCGGGGCTGCGCTGGTGGAACGTCAAGCATCCGGCGGCGTACGCGCAGCGGCTCGCGGTATCCGAATCGCCGGCTGCGGGCACCGAGCGGCCGGACGCGGAGTCGCGGATGCTCGAGCGGGTGCTCCTGCTGAGTCGCATCCGCGAGGGCATCGCGGTCTCCGAGTTGCCTGAGTCGAACCGTTCACGCGTCGCCGGCCTGATCGCCGACGGCCTCGTCGAGCCCGCGGCGGCCCTTTCCGGCCGGGTGCAGCTGACCCTCAGGGGGCGGCTCCTTGCCGATGCCGTGGTCAGAGAGCTCACCGACTGAGCATCCCGATCCGCGAGATGAGCGCGGTCGACGCCGACCGGCGGGTAGAATTGGCACTCGGAAGCAGTGAGTGCCAGCGGGAGGAGAGCGGTCATGGTCACTGAGCGCGGTCTGCAGGTGCTCCGGGCGATCGTGCAGGACTACGTCTCCACGCACGAGCCGGTCGGGAGCAAATCGATCGTCGACCGCTACTCGTTCGGAGTTTCGGCTGCGACCATCCGCAACGACATGGCGCTCCTCGAGGATGAAGAGCTGATCACGGCTCCGCACACGTCGTCGGGTCGCGTGCCGACCGACAAGGGCTACCGGGTCTTCGTCAACCACCTGGCCCAGTTGCGCCCGCTGTCCTCAGCGCAGCGCAGTGCGATCGAGATGTTCCTCGCGGAGCCGACCGATCTCGACGATCTCATGGCGCGTACGGTCCGCGTGCTCACGCAGCTCACGGGACAGGTTGCGCTGGCGCAGTACCCGTCGTTCGCCCGCGCGCACCTCACGCATCTCGAACTCGTCGCCCTCGCACCGAACCGGCTCCTCGTCGTGCTCGTCACCGACGCCGGCGGCGTCTCGCAGCGCATCGCCGCTCTCCCGGTCGACCTCGACGAGGCGGACGTCGCGGTGCTGCGTGCTCGGCTGTCGGCCTCGATCACCGGGCGGGCGGTGAGCGAGGCACGCGACCTGGTCGGCGCTCTCGCGACCACGGTGAAGCCCGGCCGCGCGGATGTCGCTCAGCGCGTCCTGGCAAGCGTCATCTCCGAGGAGCTGGACGAGTTCCGCCAGGAGAAGCTCGTCATGGCCGGCGCCGCGACGCTCGCACGGCGCGAACACGACTTCCGCGGTAGCATCCACCCTCTTCTCGAAGCGATCGAGGAGCAGGTGACGCTGCTGCGGCTGATGAGCGAGATGGTGACCGACGAGCACGGGCTCGCGGCCAGCATCGGTACCGAGAACGAGCCGTTCGGTCTGGGTGAGGCCTCGATCGTGGCGAGCAACTACGCCACCCCCGGTGGGATGGCGCGGGTCGGCGTGATGGGCCCGACCCGGATGGATTATCCGAGCAATCTGGCGGCGGCGCGGGCAGTGGCCCGCTACCTGTCCCGACTGCTCGACGAAGACGAGAGGTGACTGGTGGCGGACCACTATGAGGTCCTCGGGGTGGCGCGCGATGCCTCCCAGGACGAGATCAAGAAGGCGTATCGCCGTCTGGCGCGGCAGCTGCATCCGGACGTGAACCCCGGTGACGACGCCTCGGAGCGGTTCAAGCTCGTCACGCACGCGTACGACGTGCTCAGCGACGAGGAATCGCGACGCCGCTACGATATGGGCGGCGACGAGAACGGCGGATTCGGCGCCGGCGGATTCGGCGGTTTCGGCGACATCTTCGAGACGTTCTTCGGTGCGGCCGGCGGCGGACGGAGCGCGCGGCCGCGGTCGCGGCGGGAGCGCGGCCAGGACGCACTCGTGCGCGTCGACCTCGACCTCGGAGACGTGGTCTTCGGCGCTCACCGGGACATCGAGGTCGACACGGCGGTTCTCTGCGAGACGTGTCAGGGTTCGTGCTGCCAGGAGGGCACATCGCCCGTGACGTGCGACATCTGCGGCGGATCGGGTCACGTGCAGCGTCAGGTGCGCAGCTTGCTCGGCAACGTCGTCACCTCGCAGCCCTGCGGAACGTGCGAGGGCTACGGCACGACGATTCCGTACCCGTGCGCGACGTGCGGCGGTCAGGGGCGGGTCCGCTCGCGGCGCACCGTCTCGCTGGACATCCCGGCCGGTGTCGAGACCGGGCTGCGCCTGCAGCTTCCCGGCTCCGGCGAGGTCGGCAAGGCCGGGGGCCCGAACGGCGATCTGTACGTCGAGATCACGGTCGCGACGCACGCGACATTCAGTCGCGAGGGCGACGATCTGCTCGCGACTCTCGAAGTCGCGATGACGGATGCCGTGCTCGGCGCGGAGACGACCATCGACGGTCTGGATGGCCCGGTCGATCTCGAGATCCGCGCCGGAGTCCAGTCCGGTGATGTGTTGACCATCAAGGGCCGCGGCATCACTCCGCTGCGCGGCACGCAGCGCGGCGATCTGCGAGTCGGAGTGCAGGTGCTCACGCCCACCAAGCTGGATTCGGCTCAGCGCCGCCTGATCGAGGACTTCGCGAAGAAGGTCAAGGCTCCCAAGCCGCAGCTCGCCCAGTTCCAGCAGGGGCTCTTCTCCAAGCTCCGCGACCGTTTCCGCAGTCACTGAGCCATGGCGCTGCACTTCGTCGTCGAATCCGCATCGGATGCCGGTGAGGGAGATGTCGTCTCACTCACCGGCGCGGAGGCCAAGCATGCCGCTATCGTCCGCCGCGTTCGTGTGGGCGAGAGCATCACGATCGGCGATGGTGCGGGTGCGTGGCTCGAGGGGTCGGCGATCGACGTCTCGGCATCCAGAGTGGACGTGCTGATCGCACACCGGCACGTCGTCGACTCGCCATCGCCGCGCCTCGTGCTCGTCCAGGCGCTCGCGAAGGGGGACCGCGACGAACTCGCCGTGCAGGCGTCGTGCGAGCTCGGCGTCGACGAGATCGTGCCCTGGCAGGCGGCGCGCAGCGTCTCCCGCTGGGAAGGACCGAAGGCGGCGAAGGGTCGGGAGCGCTGGGCATCCATCGTGCGCGAAGCGGCGAAGCAGGCGCATCGGTCCTGGATCCCCAAGGTATCCGACGTGGCGTCGACCGCACAGTTGGCATCGCGTGCGGGCGAGCAGCGGCTGCTGATCCTCGACCCCGCAGCCGAACAGAAGCTGACGGATGTCAAGCCGGACGGGCGCGATCTCGTGCTGGTGGTCGGGCCGGAAGGCGGTATCGCTCCGGACGAGATCTCGAAGCTCGTGGCGGCCGGAGCCGAACCCGTGCGACTCGGCGACACCGTGCTGCGCACCTCGACCGCAGGCCCCGCCGCCATCGCGGTGCTTTCCGCGGCGCTGGGACGCTGGTGATCCGGACTCACCGCTGAGGCGGCGGCTGGCGCGTGTCGGGCGCTCGATCAGCGCTGGGTGCTCCGACCGCTTCGCTGTTGCGCCTGGTCAGCATGTTCCGCGGCCTCCAACCGGCGCGCGAAAGCGACGAGCACCGAGATCTCGTCATCGGGGATCAGCGGGCTGAACGCGTCATGGACGTCGGCGATGTGCGCGGCCGTCGCGGCGGTGATGAGCGCCTGTCCCTCCTCGGTCAAGGAGATATCGACGACCCGACCGTCGGTCGGCGAAGCGACGCGGATGATCAAGCCGCGCTCCTCGAGGCGGGCCAGGAGGTGTGTCGCCGAACCCGAGCTGTACAGCAGATCACGCGCCAGTCGGGCGGCGGTCATCGTTCCACCGGCATGGTTCAGGGACTGCAGAGCCTCGTATTGAGCGGCGGTGAGATCGAATTCGCGCTTCAGACGGACGGTCAGGCGGAGCATCATCGCTCGCTGTCCGCGCAGCAGGCGTCGCCAGGTCTCGATTCGCAGGTCATTCGCACTCATGGGGGCCTCCTCGGAATAAGACGAATATACCTGTAGTTACAGATAATGCGTGCGCATCCGACCTCGTACGCGGAAAGGCGATGTCATGTCCACGCTTCACGTTCCACACGCGGCCGACGGGCGCCGGGTGGTCATCCTCGGCGGGACCGGTCGCGTCGGGGAAGGCATCGTCCGCGAGTGGTTGACCGCAGGCGCAGAAGTGATCGTGCCCAGCCGGACGACGAGCAGCGCCGAGCAGCTGCGGTCTCTCGTCGCAGACGCCCAGGCCGACGAACGGCTCCACACGGTCATCGGCGACTACACCGGTTTCGACAGTGCGTCGGTCATGTCCGAGCGCGTCATCGCGGCGCACGGCCGTGTGACGGATGTGATCGCCTCGATCGGCGGATGGTGGCAGGCGGGGCCGACCTGGGCTGTGACCGAGGCCGATTGGCAGCGCTACTTCGTGGATCTCACGACCGCCCACTTCGCGAACATCCGCGCCTGGCTGCCCGCGCTCGACGAGAGCGGTTCGTACCAGCTCGTCCTCGGCGGCAGCGCATACACGCCGGTCCCCGGTGCGAGCATCATCAGCATGGAGCAGGCGGCTCTGCTCATGATGCATCGCGTGCTCGTGGCAGAGGCCGGGCCGCAGCGCCGCGTCTTCGCGTTCACGCTCGGGCCCGTGATCACGCGCGGGCGCGGCTCCGTCGACCCGACCTGGGTGAGCAATGCGGACGTCGGACGCGTCAGCATCGCGCACGCGGTCTCGTCGGCGCCGTCGGCGCACACGGATCTGCACTCGGCAGCTGACGCGGCCGATCGCATCGCCGCCGTCACGGCCACCGGATCCGAGGGCGATCGCGCATGAGCACTCCGACCTCGTCGACGGCATGGCCGACGCCCGGAGCGGATGTCGCCGCTGCCGCGGTGAGCCCGGGCGACGACACCTATCCGTGGGTCCGCTCCACCTACATGCGGGTGGGCAGCCCTGAGCTCGTCATCCGGCCCGTCGATGACGCCCAGGTGGCCGCGGGACTGCGCTACGCCGCGGAGGTGCGGCGCGAGACGGGGAAGCGGGTGCCGTTCAGCATCCGCTCGGGAGGCCACGGCATCTCGGGCAGCGGAACCAACGATGGCGGAATCGTTCTCGATCTGTCGCGGATGCGCGCGATGGATCTCGAGGCCGACGGCGGCATCCTTCGAGTGCAGGCCGGTGCGACATGGGGCGAGGTCGCGAACCTGCTGTCTCCGCACGATCTCACGATCACGAGCGGCAACTTCGGTGACACCGGGGTCGGCGGCCTCGCCACCGCGGGCGGCATCGGGTACTTCGCCCGATCGCAGGGCCTGACGATCGATCGAGTCGTTCGCGCGAAGGTCGCCACCCCGGACGGCTCCATCCGCTGGGTCGATGAGCACAACGAACCCGAGATCTTCTGGGCGGTGCGCGGGGGAGCAGCGCACGCGGGCGTGGCGATCGAGTTCGATGTCCTCGCCGAGCCGATCCACAGCGCTGCCGGTGACGCCACCATCATCCATCAGAACATCCAGTACCTCGTGACCGACCTCGCGCGCTTCACGAATGCCTGGGGCGAGTGGATCGACGGCGCACCCCGTGAGGCCGAGAGCTTCCTCATGATCCAGCGGGACCGTCAAGGCAGCGCCGTCGTCCATGCGCGCAACGTCTGGGCGAACGATGACGTCGGTGCGGCACGTCCGACCCTCAGCGCCGCGCTGGGTCTGGACCGTGTGCTCGGACAGGATGCCCAGGCCGTCCCCTACGCCGCCATCGTCCCCTCCCCAGGCAGTCCGCACATCGGACAGCAGACCATCAGGATGCGCGACGTGCTGGTGGATTCCGCCGACGAGAAGGTCGGCGCCGCACTGGCGGCGACGCTGGAGGACGGAATCACTCTGGTGGCGGAAGTGCGTGCGCTGGGCGGCGCGGTCTCGGACGCCGCGTCGGAGTCGACGGCCTGGGCCGCGCGCTCGCAGCGCGCGCTGGCCGGCATCTGGACGCAGCCGGCGACGATCGAGCGAGTGGATGCCGCGTTCGCGCCGCTGCAGGATGTCGGCACCGGTGCGTACGGGGCCTATTCGTCGGACATCCGCTCGGACACCGCTGATCTGGTGTGGCCCGGCGCCACGGGCGAACGGCTGCGGCGCATCTCGGAGGACGTCGATCCGGAGCATCTGTTCGACGGAGGCCTGGTCTTGCGCAGGGCGGAGGGCAGCGCGGACGCCAGGGCCGCGCGCACGCGCCGCTGACTAGACTGGAGAGCATGACGTCCCCCTCGATCTTCACGCGCATCCTCAACGGAGAGATTCCCGGCGAGATCCTGCTCGAGACCGAGCGGGTGTTCGCGATCCGCGACATCAATCCGCAGGCGCCGCTGCACGCGCTCGTGATTCCCAAGTCCGAGTCGTACCGGGACGTCACCGAGCTCGCCGCCGGCGACCCCGCGCTGCTCGCCGAGATCGTCGAGACAGCCAAGCGCATCGCCGAAGAGAACGCGAACGGCGAGTACCGATTGATCTTCAACAACGGTGCCAGCGCCTCGCAATCCGTGTTCCACGTGCACGCGCACGTGCTCGGCAACCTCGAAGAAGGCGACCTCGTTGGCTTCTGACGATGCGACCGGCGCCACTGAGCGCATCTACGTCGACGGCGTCGCGATGGTCCGGCTGCTCGGACCGCAGGACCGCCTGCTCCGGATGCTCGAGAAGGAGCACCCCGAGGTCGAAGTGCTCGTCCGAGGCAACGAGATCACCCTCTCCGGCGACGCCGCCCGCGTCGCCGCAGCCAAGACCCTCGTGGAGGAGCTGCTCACGATGACGAAGGAAGGCCACGACCTCGCACCCAGCGATGTGACGAGTTCGGCGCGCATGCTCCGGCAGGACGGCGGACCCCGCCCGAGCGAGGTGCTGGGCGAAGCGATCCTGTCCACCCGCGGCAAGGTGATCCGCCCGAAGACGCTGGGCCAGAAGGAGTACGTCGACGCGATCGAGGAGAACACGATCGTGTTCGGCATCGGGCCGGCGGGCACGGGAAAGACGTACCTCGCGATGGCGAAGGCCGTCCAGGCCCTCCAGCGCAAGGAGGTCACCCGGATCATCCTCACTCGTCCCGCGGTCGAGGCGGGGGAGCGGCTCGGATTCCTGCCGGGGACCCTGACCGACAAGATCGACCCGTATCTGCGCCCGCTGTACGACGCGCTCAACGAGATGATGGACCCGGAGATCGTGCCGCGTCTCATGGCCACCGGCACCATCGAGGTCGCCCCGCTGGCGTACATGCGCGGGCGCACGCTCAACGACTCCTTCGTCGTGCTGGACGAGGCGCAGAACACCACGCCGGAGCAGATGAAGATGTTCCTGACCCGGCTCGGGTTCGGCACCAAGATGGTCGTCACCGGCGACATCACGCAGGTCGACCTTCCGCAGGGGGCGTCCGGGCTTCGCCTGGTGACGCGGGTGCTCAAGGAGATCGACGACATCCACTTCTCGCGGCTCACGAGCGCCGACGTCGTGCGGCATTCCCTGGTCGGACGGATCGTGGACGCCTACAGCGAATACGATGAGCAGCGCACTGCCGCCAAGGTCGAGCGCGAGCAGGCGCACGAGTTCGCGAACCGTGCAGACCGGCGCAGCGGGCTGCGTCCAGGTCCGCGCGACCGGATGCCGAGGCGAGGACAGTCGTGATGAGGACCAGCGAACGAGGACCAGCATGATCGAGATCAACAACGAGTCGGCCATCGAGATCGACGAGACCGTGCTGCAGCGTCTCACAGACTTCAATCTGGCCCAGCTGCACGTCAGCCCGGATGCCGAGGTCGCCATCGTCCTCGTCGACGAGGGGGCGATGGAGGCGCTGCACGTGCAGTGGATGGACGAGCCCGGCCCCACCGACGTACTGAGCTTCCCCATGGATGAGCTCCGACCCGGCACCGAGGACCGTCCGACCGCGCCCGGCTTGCTCGGCGACATCGTGCTGTGCCCGCAGGTCGCGGAGACCCAGGCGCAGGCCGCCGGGCACACCCTGATGGACGAGCTGATCCTCCTCACCACGCACGGCCTGCTGCATCTGCTCGGGTTCGACCACGCCGAGCCGGACGAGGAGCGTGAGATGTTCGGCCTGCAGAAAGAACTGATCGTCGGGTTCGCCCGCGCCGAACGCGGCCGATGACCGAGATACTGCTGCTGATCGCCGCCGTTCTCCTGGTGGCGTTCGGCGGTCTGATGTCGGCGATCGACGCCGCATTCGGCGTCACCTCCCGATCGGACCTCGAGGATCTCGGGGAGCAGGGACGCCATGCGGCCTCGCTGCGCCTGATCGCCGCCGACCCCGACGTGCACGTCAACGCCGTCGCGTTCATCCGCGTGCTCGCCGAGACGACGGCCGCGGTGCTCGTCACCGTCGCGTTCTCGAATCTCTTCGGCAACATCTGGTGGGCGATGCTCGCTGCCGCCGTGCTCATGACGGGTATCACGTTTGTCCTGGTCGGCGCGAGTCCTCGATCTGTCGGGCGCCACAGGGCTCCTGGTCTGCTGCGCTCGTGCGCCCCGATCGTCCGCGGTCTGCGGATCATCCTCGGCCCGCTCGCCCAGGGGCTCGTCGCGCTCGGCAACCGGGTGACTCCCGGAGCAGGACGCAGCTCGTTCACGAGCGAGGACCAGTTGCTCAGCATGGTCGACGAGGCGGCATCCAACGACCTCATCGAGGAGGACGACCGCGACCTGATCCACTCCGTCTTCGACTTCACCGATCAGTTCGTGCGCGCCGTCATGGTGCCGCGCACCGAGATGCTGGCGGTGGACGCCGACGCGACGACCAGTGATGCGATGGAGCTCTTCCTGACCCGCGGAGTGTCACGGATGCCCGTCGTGGACGATGACGCGGACGACGTCGTCGGCGTGCTGTACCTGAAGGACCTGGTGCAGTTCGCATACCGTGATGAGAACGCGTGGCGCGGCGTGCCCGTGCGCCCGATCGCGCGTCCAGCGACGTTCGTCCCCGAATCGATGCGGGCGGAGACGCTGCTGCAGCAGATGAAGCGCGACGCGGTGCACGTCTGCATCGTGATCGACGAGCACGGCGGGATCTCCGGTCTCGTGACCCTCGAGGACCTGATCGAGGAGCTCGTCGGCGAGATCGCCGACGAATACGACCACAACCCCGCCGAGGTCGTCGAACTCGGCGACGGCGCCTACCGCGTCAGCGCACGGCTCTCGCTCGAGGACGTCGGAGACCTCTTCGGACTCGAGCTCGAGGACGAGGACGTCGATTCGATCGGCGGTCTGCTCGGCAAGGCTCTCGGCCAGGTTCCCCAGCCGGGCGCCACGGCGGTGCAGGATGGACTCGTACTGACCGGCGGCGCATCCCGAGGCCGCGGGCGGGGCATTGCGACGGTGTTCGTCGAGCGCGCACCGGACGCCGATGAAGGAGACGACGATGACTGACCATTCCCGCAGCGGGTTCGCGACCTTCGTCGGACGCCCGAATGTCGGCAAGTCCACGCTCACCAACGCGCTCGTCGGCGAGAAGATCGCCATCACCAGCGCGAAGCCCCAGACGACCCGTCGCGCGATCCGCGGCATCCTGAATCGTCCGGACGGCCAGCTGGTCATCGTCGACACCCCCGGCATCCACAAGCCGCGCACCCTGCTGGGCGAGCGACTCAACGACCTCGTCGAGCAGGTGCTCGGCGACGTCGACGTGATCGGCTTCTGCGTGCCCGCGACCGAGAAGGTCGGCCCCGGTGATCGGCGCATCGCCGCGTCTCTGGACGGATACCCCAGGGCGAAGAAGATCGCGATCGTGACCAAGACGGATGCCGCGACGCGCGACGAGATCACCGAACGACTCATGGAGGTCGATTCCCTGCGCGAGGACTGGTCGGCCGTGATCCCGCTCTCCGCGGTCACGAGCGAGCAGCTGGATGTGCTGGCGGACGAGATCCTGCAGCTGATGCCGCAGGGGCCGCCGCTCTACCCGGCCGGGGTCACGACCGACGAATCCACCGAGGACCGCATCGCCGAGATCATCCGCGAGGCCGCGCTCGAGGGAGTCCGGGACGAGCTCCCGCACTCGATCGCCGTGGTCATCGACGACATCGCACCGCGGGAGAACAGCGACCTCACGGATGTGCACGCGCAGATCGTCGTCGAACGCGACAGCCAGAAGGCGATCATCATCGGGCACAAGGGCTCGCGCCTGAAGGACGTCGGTGCTCGATCGCGCGCCGGCATCGAGCAGCTGCTGGGCACGAGGGTGTTCCTCGGCCTCCACGTCAAGGTCGCGAAGGAGTGGCAGCGCGATCCCAAGCAGCTGGGACGGCTGGGATTCTGAACACCCGGTCGGAGCAGCGCCAGGCGGAGAAGCGCCGCGTCTTCGACCGGCTCTTCACCGAATACCGCCTGCCCGTCACCCGCCACGTCGAGTGCTACCTCGGCGTGGATGCCCAGGTGTACGAGGTCGTGGCCGAGGTATTCCAGCTCGCGTGGGAGCGCCTGCGTGTGTCGCGGCCGCCGGGGCTGACCTGGCTGCTGCGCATTGCGGAAGGACTCCTGCGGGAGCGTCGTCGCCGAGGCGACGTCCGCGAATCGGTTCTCGAGGCCGTGCAGAAGAATGTCGTGACGAATCCAGGTGAAAAGAGTACTCTCGACCGTCGGGACGTCCTCCACGCGATGACGCAGCTGAGCGAACGCGAACGCAGGGTCGTCGTCCTGGTGTATTGGGATGGACTCTCCATCGGGGAGACCGGAGAAGTCATGCGCAGCCGGCCGGGGGCGGTGCGCGCCACGCTTCGGCGGGCGCGGGACAGGTTGCGCTCCGTACTGGAGGGTGGGTCGTGATGGTCACCGTGTTGGACGACGACGCGCTCACGCGTCTGCTGATCGACGCGAATCCCGCGCGGACTCCGAGGGATGCCGAGCTGGACGCGGCGGCCATCCGGATGCGCGAAAGGATCGTGAGGAGCAGCCGGCCGTCGCACCGCCATGCGCAGCGCCGGACGGTGCGTGTGGCCTGGGCGACGACTCTGACCGCGACGGTCGCTGCCGGTGCCGTGGTGTTCGGTCTTGCGCTTCCCGCAGGTCAGGCTGTCGCCGTGACGCCCGCACCGCTGACCTTCGCCGACGCGGGCAGCATGCAGCAGATCGTGGAGAGATCGACCGCGCTCCTGGCGGAGGGCGCCGGGCCCGTCGAGCCGCTCCGCAGCGTGGAGTCGGCGATCTGGGCCCTTTCCGTCGACGTCGACGAGCAGCAGATGGCCGTGGTTCCGCAGTTCTCGACGCTCACCTGGAACGAAGATCTCTCCGGGCGGCTGCTCACGGTCGCGGGTGAGTCGCAGAGGTCCTCCGCTGCGGGGGACGGCTCCGCGGAGATCGTTCAGGGCGAGACCGTTCTCCTCGATCTGCAGATGGCACCCGGTGAGTTCAACACCCCGGTCGTCGAGGCACCGGGCGACGGTGCGGACGACGTGCTCGACATGCTCATCGCGTACGGGATGCCCGCCGACCCCGACGCCTCGCAACTCCTCGATTCGTTCGTCACGGCGTTCGACCAGTGGACCCTCACGGATGCGCAGCACGCGGTGATGCTCGAGATGCTCGAAGCAGAGGACGGCGTGAGCGTGCTCGGCGCGAGCACCGATCGTCTCGGCCGGCCGGTGTACGCTCTGAGCGTGCCCGACGACGGCGACGGCACCGATGAGACGGTGCTGATCAGCAGGGACTCGGGGCGGATCGTCGGGGTCGAGACCGAACAGGCGAGGGCGGACGGCATCATCCCGGCTGGAGCGGTCATCATGTACAACCTGTGGATCTGAACCGAGGAGTCCCGATGAAGCGAGTGGCCACCGCAGCCCTGGTCGGAGCGGCCATCCTGATCGCCAGTGCGCTCGGCGCAACATCCGCGTCCGCGTCCGAGGCACCGGATCCGCAGATCAGCGCGATGCTCGATGCTGTGCCTGGCGGGGTCCTTCTCGATGCCCATCACGCCGTGTGGCCGCAGCTCGACATGGAGATGACCGTCGGCGCCGCGCAGGTCGATGCGCTGTCAGCGCGGTCGTCCGCGGCGCTCGCGTCGGTCGGCGCATGCGCCTCCGGCAAGGTGTGCGCATTCTCCCTGTCGGGCACGAACGGCGCCAAGCTGAGCTGGGGGACCTGCAACACCTCGTATCCGGTCGGAACCTTCGTGGTGCGCTCCATCGCCGATGCGCGCTCCACCGGCTACGTTCAGGCGAAGTACGGCACGACCGTCCGCGCGACCGCGTACGCCGGCGGCTGGGCGAACGTGTACGGATCCGTCAGCCGCATCGCCTGCGTCTCCTGACCTGGTCGGAGCATGCCGTCAGGCTGGTAGCATGGGCGCATGCCATTCGGCGGTCTGCTTCTTCTTAGCTGCCGCGACGAGTCCTGACATTAGGGCCTTCCTCGTCGCGGCGCTTGTGTTGGCCCGTTCACATTGACGAAGAGAAGAAGCCCATCATGCAGAGCACTCAGCGCCCGTCCTCGATGCCGATCCACAAGTATCGGCCGTTCCACGAGCAGATCACCGTCGACCTCCCGGACCGCACCTGGCCCGATGCCCGCATCACCCAGGCGCCGCGCTGGTGCGCCGTCGACCTCCGCGACGGCAACCAGGCGCTCATCGATCCGATGTCGCCGGAGCGCAAGCGCCTCATGTTCGAGCTGCTCGTGAGCATGGGCTACAAGGAGATCGAGGTCGGTTTCCCCTCTGCCAGTCAGACGGACTTCGACTTCGTCCGACAGCTGATCGAAGAGGACCTGATCCCGGACGACGTCACGATCCAGGTCCTGACGCAGTGCCGCGAGCATCTGATCGAGCGCACCTACGAGGCGATCACGGGTGCCAAGCAGGCCATCGTGCACTTCTACAACTCCACCAGCGTCCTGCAGCGCGAGGTCGTCTTCCGGTCGGACCGCGAGGGGGTCAAGCAGATCGCCCTCGAGGGCGCGCGCCTCTGCCGCGAGTTCGAGAAGCGGATTCCCGAGACCCAGGTCTTCTACGAGTACTCGCCGGAGAGCTACACAGGCACCGAGCTCGAGTACGCCGTCGACGTGTGCAACGCGGTCATCGAGGTGCTCGAGCCGAGCCCTGACCGCAAGGTCATCATCAACCTGCCCGCCACGGTCGAGATGGCGACGCCGAACGTCTACGCCGACTCGATCGAGTGGATGAACCGTCATCTCGCCCAGCGCGAGAACGTGATCCTGTCGCTGCATCCGCACAACGACCGCGGCACGGCCGTGGCCGCGGCTGAGCTGGGCTATATGGCCGGCGCGGACCGCATCGAGGGGTGCCTGTTCGGCAACGGAGAGCGCACCGGAAACGTCGACCTGATCACGCTGGGGGTGAACCTGTTCACGCAGGGCATCGACCCGCAGATCGACTTCAGCGACATCGATCAGGTCAAGCGCACGGTCGAGTACTGCAACCAGCTGCCCGTACCGGAGCGCAGCCCGTGGGGCGGCGACCTCGTCTTCACCGCCTTCAGCGGATCGCACCAGGACGCCATCAAGAAGGGTTTCGAGTCGATGGCGGCCCGTGCAGAGGAGCAGGGTGTGAGCATCGATGAGATCGAGTGGGCCGTGCCGTATCTGCCGGTCGATCCGAAGGACCTCGGTCGTTCGTACGAAGCCGTGATCCGGGTGAACTCGCAGTCCGGCAAGGGCGGCGTCGCCTACCTGCTGAAGGCCGACCACTCGCTGGATCTGCCTAGGAAGCTCCAGATCGAGTTCTCGGGCGTCGTGCAGGCCAAGACGGATGCCGAGGGCGGCGAGGTCACGAGCGACGCGATCTGGTCGATCTTCAGCGACGAGTACCTTCCGTCGGCCGACATCGCCGAGAAGTGGGGGCGCTTCGAGCTCCTCGCCACGCGCACCGCGAGCGAGATGACCGGAGACGTCGAACTGAACGTGCGCCTGCGCGACGGAGAAGCGGCCAGCGACGAGGTCGGACACGGCAACGGCCCGATCGCCGCGTTCCTGGAGATCATCCGGTCGCGCGGTTTCGACATCTCGCTGTACGACTACGTCGAGCACACCCTCTCCACCGGCGGGGATGCTCAGGCCGCGGCGTACGTGGAGCTGCAGGTCGAGGGCGATCGCCTGTGGGGCGTCGGCATCGACGGCGACATCTCCACGGCATCCCTCAAGGCGATCGTGTCGGCGGTCAACCGCTCGATCCGCGCGCGTGAGGGCGCACGGGAACTCGCCGCCGTCTGACTCAGGGCTTGACGATCGGGATCGTGCCGGTTTCAGCCGCCACCTTGCGGCGGTAGAGCCGACGCTGCTCCGGCAGCGAGAGGTCGAAGATCACCGCGAGCACGCGGATGATCGCCGTCACCACGATCCCGATCACCCCGGCCGTGACGATGTCGACGCCGAGCGCGTGCAGGATGACGATCGCCGTGCACCCCACGGCGGCAGCGACGGCGTAGAGCGACCCGACGTGCATGATCGCGACGGGCAGCCCCATGATCACGTCGCGCAGAATGCTGCCGCCGACGGCGGCGCACACGCCGATGAAGACCGCGGGCACCGGCGGAACCCCCAGACCCAGTGCCTTGCTCGTGCCAAAAGCACCGAACATGCCGATGACCACGGCATCGAGACCCACGATGACCGCGTTCGCCCGGTTCAACAGGCCTGCCAAGAGCATGCCGATGATGGCGGCCCCGGCGGCGGTGACCAGATACCAGTTGTTCTGGAGCGTCGCCGGGGGCTGACCCAGCAGAAGGTCGCGGATGAGACCTCCGCCCATCCCGATCAGGATGCCGATGATCGTGACCCCGAGCAAATCGAGTCGCCGCTGGCCCTGGAACCCGGATGCGAACATCGCGCCCTGGATGCCGCCGAGGCCGACGCCGAGCAGATCGGCCCAGAGCGGAATGGTGAAGAGCGGTTCGGTCACGCGTCCATTCTCCCGTGAGCGGAGGATAATCGGACAGTGCCCACCTATCGAGACGAAGCGGTGATCCTGCGCACCCACAAACTCGGTGAGGCGGATCGGATCGTGACCATGCTGTCGCGACGGCACGGCAAGATCCGCGCGGTCGCGAAGGGCGTTCGACGGACCTCCTCGAAGTTCGGCGCACGGTTGGAGCCGTTCATGGTCGCCGACGTGCAGCTGTACCAGGGGCGAACACTGGACATCGTGCAGCAGGCGGAGTCGCTCGGTCACTACGGCACCGACATCGCCGTGCACTACGACCGGTTCACCTCGGCGAGCGCGATGGTCGAGACCGCCGATCGCCTGAGCGACTCCGAGGCGACGACCGACCAGTACCTGCTGCTGGTCGGCGGCCTCCGCGCGCTCTCGCGCGGCGAGCATCGGCCCCGCAGCATCCTGGACTCCTACCTGCTGCGCGTCATGGCGCTCTCCGGGTGGGCGCCGTCTCTTTCGGACTGCGCGCGCTGCTCGAAGCCGGGGCCGCATCCGTCTTTCGTCGGCCAGCTCGGCGGGGCGGTGTGCGCCGATTGCGCTCCGGTGGGCAGCCCGCGCATCGCCGGATCGACGCTGAGCCTGCTGCGCTCTCTGATAGCGGGCGAGTGGGACGTCATCGACGCGGCCCCTGGGTCGGATGCCGCCGCGGCCTCCGGCGTGATCGCCGCGTACGCGCAATGGCATCTGGAACGCGGCATCCGCTCGCTCGCCCATGTGAGCAGCAAGACAGAAGAGGGAGCACGGTGACACCGAAGCCGTACACGCACAAGGACGCGGTCGCGTATCGTCCACTGGACTGGACCGGACTGTACCCGCCGGAGTTCCCGAAGGTTCCCGAACACATCGCGATCGTCATGGACGGCAACGGGCGCTGGGCGAACCGTCGGGGGCTCAGTCGCATCGAGGGCCACAAAGCCGGCGAAGAGGTGCTGCTCGACGTGGTCGCCGGGGCGATCCAGGCCGGCGTCACGCATCTGTCGGTCTACGCCTTCTCGACGGAGAACTGGGCGCGTTCGCCCGAGGAGGTCCGCTTCCTCATGGGGTACAACCGAGACGTCCTTCATCGCCGGCGCGACCAGCTCAACGAGTGGAACGTGCGCATCCGCTGGGCGGGGCGCAAGCCGCGTCTGTGGGGTTCCGTCATCAAGGAGCTGCAGCACGCGGAGCAGCTCACCCGTGGCAATGACGGACTCACCCTGACGATGTGCGTGAACTACGGTGGGCGGGTCGAGCTGGTCGATGCCATGCGCTCCCTGGCCGGCGAGGTCGCCGCAGGACGGTTGAAGCCGAACGCGATCAGCGAGAAGCTGATCCGCCGTCACCTCTACGTGCCCGACATGCCGGATGTCGACCTGTTCCTGCGCAGCTCGGGGGAGCAGCGCACGTCGAACTTCCTGCTCTGGCAGTCGGCGTACGCCGAGATGGTGTTCCTCGACACGCTCTGGCCGGACTTCTCCCGTACGGAGCTATGGCGAGCGATCGAGGTGTACCTCTCGAGGGACCGACGCTTCGGAGGCGCCATCGACGCGCCGAGCGAGTCGGCCTAGTCCGCAGAGCACCGCCGCAGCCAGGCATCCGCTTCGCGGGGATGCCGCAGCCGCACGATCGTCAGGTGCGGGAAGCGTGTGGCGATGCTCGGCATCCGCTCGTTCCACTTGTGACGCGTGCTGGCCTGCCAGCGCAGGATGTCGTTCTCCCCCGTCCAGGCGTCCCTGGACCAGATCGCCGGTTCGATGTTCCCGTTCCAGAGCTCGGTGCGCAGGATCCGGCGCTTCAGCGTCCGGCGGACGAGTCGCCGGCGCACGAGCGACCAGGGATAGTCGAGCCAGATGAGCAGATCGCCCCGCGGGGCGAGGATCTCATCCGTGCCCTTGCTGGTGTACTGCCACTCGGTGACCCAGCGGTCCTCCGCGGCGAACGCGCGGACGTCGTCCAGGAACTCCGGCCGGGGCGTCCACTCGGGCCCGTGGAACAGAGCGTCGATCTCGACATGGCGCAGCCCCCACGCCGCAGCGAGCCGACGCGCGAACGTCGTCTTCCCGGCACCCGTGACTCCGGCGACCAGAACCCGCTCGACGTCGGACGGCGGCGGGTCGTCGAACGAGAGCATCCGAAGATCGTAACGGACGGCGCCGCGACGAATGACGAATGCGATGACGAATCGCGGACGTTCGTGCCCGATCGATTCGTGATTCGTCATCGCATCCGTGAACTGTCGCGTGGCCTGTGGAATACGTGCCGACTGCACCGGGTTGGACTCTGGTGTGACTGAACCCATCTCGATCGACATCTGGTCCGACATCGCCTGCCCGTGGTGCTACATCGGCAAGCGCAATCTCGAGAAGGGGCTCGAAGCCGTCGCCGGCGACGACGACGCCCCGGAGGTGAACATCACGTTCCACTCGTTCGAGCTGTCGCCCGACACCCCTGTCGACTTCGACGGCGACGAGATCGACTTCCTCGCGGGACACAAGGGGATGCCGCGCGAGCAGGTCGAGCAGATGCTGGCGCGCGTGACGGGCGTTGCGAAGGATGCGGGCCTGGACTACCGCTTCGACCTGCTGCAGCACACCAACACCGTCAAGGCGCATGAGCTGCTCCATCACGCGAAGGCCAAGGGGCTCCAGCACGAGATGGAGGAGCGGCTGATGTCCGCCTACTTCACCGAGGGCAAGCACGTCGGCCGCATCGACGACCTCGTCGAGCTGGCGGTCGAAGTCGGGCTGGATGCCGACGAGACCCGACAGGCGCTCGAGGCCGCGACCTACCTCCCCGCCGTTCGACAGGATCAGGCCCAGGCGCAGGCCTACGGCATCCAGGGCGTCCCGTTCTTCGTCGTCGACGGCCAGTACGGCATCTCGGGCGCGCAGCCGCCGAGCACCTTCGAGAGCGTGCTGCGCGATCTCTGGGCCAAGCGCGACGAGTCCGCGGCCTGACGAACACCGAGCGCACGGCTCGTCGCCGAGTGAACGACGTATCGACGTGACCACGTCGTTCACTCGGCGCGACCTCGTGCGCTCCAGGCGGTGAGAAGTGCTCTCAGCGCGTGAGGGCCGCCTCGATCGCCGACACGATCTCGGGGTCGTCCGGGCGCTGCTTCGGGCGGAACCGCTGCACGGAGCCGTCCGGAGCCACGAGGAACTTCTCGAAGTTCCACTCGACACGTCCGGCCTTGCCTCCGGCATCCTGAGTCTGCTTCAGCTGCTTGTACAGGTCGGTGGCGTTGCGGCCGTTGACCTTGATCTTGTCGTTGATCGGGAAGCTGATGCCGTAGGTCGTCGAGCAAAAGTCGAGGATCTTCTCGATCGACCCGGGCTCCTGGCCCATGAACTGGTTGCACGGGAAGCCCACGACCGAGAAGCCGCGGTCGCCGTACGTGCGCTGCAGTTCTTCCAGCTGCTCGTACTGCGGGGTCAGGCCGCATTTCGAGGCAACGTTGACGACGAGGACCACATCGGCCGCGTAGTCGTCGAGGGTCCTGGTCTTTCCCTCGGCATCCGTGAAGGGGATCTGGCGGAGGTTCTCATCGGTCATAGTCCACAGCCTAGATCGCCTGAGCCATGCCGGCTCCGGAGGGTGGGAGAATGGAGGGGATATGAGTCTTGCCACAGCCCCAGCGCGCTCACTGCGCATCGGTCCGATCGACATCGACGTGCCCGTCGTCCTCGCGCCCATGGCCGGGATCACGAACACCGCGTTCCGTCGACTGTGCCGCGAATACGGCGCAGGCCTCTACGTCAGCGAGATGATCACGTCGCGCGCGCTCGTCGAGCGCAACGAGGTCACCATGCGCCTCATCCGCCATCATGAATCCGAGACGCCGCGGTCGATCCAGCTCTACGGCGTCGACCCGACCACGATCGCCGAGGCCGTGCGGATCATCGTCGCCGAGGACCACGCCGACCACATCGACCTGAACTTCGGATGCCCCGTGCCCAAGGTGACCCGCAAGGGCGGGGGAGCGGCTCTTCCGTGGAAGACGAAGCTCTTCGCAGACATCGTCGACCAGGCGGTGAAGGCGGCAGGTGACATCCCGTTGACGGTCAAGATGCGCAAGGGCATCGACCGGGACCACCTCACCTTCCTCGATGCCGGTCGCGCCGCAGAGGATGCCGGTGTCGCCGCCATCGCGCTGCATGCCCGCACGGCGAGCGAGTTCTACTCCGGCCATGCGGACTGGAACGCCATCGGTGAGCTGAAGCAGGCGGTCACCAGCATCCCGGTGCTCGGCAACGGCGACATCTGGTCGGCCGAGGACGCCGTGCGGATGATGGCCGAGACGGATTGCGACGGCGTCGTGGTCGGCCGCGGCTGCCTGGGTCGGCCCTGGCTGTTCGGCGACCTGGCAGCGGCCTTCGGGGCCGAGTCCCGACCCGTCGACGCGACCCTCGGCTTCGTCGCCGACGCGTTCCGTCGCCACGCCGACCTGCTGGTGGAGTTCTTCGAGGATGAGGACCGCGGGTGCCGCGACATCCGCAAGCACGTGTCCTGGTACTTCAAGGGCTATCCCGTCGGCGGCGAGCTGCGCACTGCGCTCGCCAAGGTCGAGAGCCTCGCCCAGATGGACGAGCTGCTCGGCCAGCTCGATCGCGACGCGCCGTATCCCGGTGCGGATGCCGAGGGCCAGCGCGGCCGCGCCGGTCACCCCAAGCGGCCGGCGCTTCCCGACAAATGGCTGGACTCGCGTGACGTCGCCGACGACACTCGTCAGATGCTGCGCGGAGCGGAGATCGAGAACAGTGGCGGCTGACCCGCGAGAAGGCGCGCGACCGGATCGACTCGGCCGCCTCGACGGCTACGACGCGCACGACACCGAGCGCTTCTTCGCGGAGACCCATCGCTCGGAGCGCGATGATTTCGCTCGCGATCGGGCGCGAGTGCTGCACTCGGCCGGCCTCCGCCGACTCGCGGCCAAGACGCAGGTGCTGAGCCCGGCGAGCACTGCGGACTTCGCCCGCAACCGTCTCACCCACTCGCTCGAGGTCGCCCAGGTGGGCCGCGAGCTCGCGATCGCGCTCGGCGTCTCGGCCGATGTCGTCGACACGGCGTGCCTGAGCCATGATCTGGGTCATCCGCCGTTCGGACACAACGGCGAACGGGCGCTCAACGAGTGGGCCGAACCCATCGGCGGCTTCGAGGGCAACGCGCAGTCGCTGCGCATCCTCACCCGGCTCGAGGCCAAGACCCTGGACGACGACGACCGCTCGGTCGGACTCAACCTGACGAGGGCGACGCTCGACGCCACGTGCAAGTACCCCTGGACCGTCGACAGCCCCATTCCCGACCCTGGTGGCCGGCTGAAGTTCGGCGTCTACCCCGAGGACGAGGCCGTGTTCCGCTGGATGCGCGAAGGGGCGCCAGGGCGCCTGCGCTGCATCGAGGCCGAGATCATGGATCTGTCGGACGACATCGCCTACTCGGTGCACGATTTCGAGGACGCCATCGTCAACGGCTACCTCGACGTCGCTCAGCTCTCCGACCCGGCCGAGCACCACGCGCTCGTCGGTCGCGTCCAGCAGTGGGTGGGGTACGACTACACGCGCGAGGAACTGGCCGACGGCCTGTACCGCCTCACTCGTCAGCCGATGTGGCTGCTCTCGTTCGACCGCTCGCGTCGGGACCTTGCCCGACTGAAGAACCTCACGAGCGACATGATCGGCCGGTTCGCCCGCGCTGCGGTATCCGCGACGCGGGAGGCGTACAGCGGTCCCGCGCTCGCGCGCTACAACGCGCATGTGGTCGTGCCGCGCGTGATCGAGGTCGAGATCGCGGTGCTCAAGGGCATCATGGGCCAGGCCATCGTCACGATCGACGCGCGTCGCGGGGTCTACAAGGAGCAGCGCAGAGTGCTCAAGCGCCTGGCCGACGCGCTGTGGTCCACGGACACCCTGTGGACCGCGGGTGCGGACGTTCTCGAGCCGGCCTTCGCCGCCGACTTCCTGGATGCCCAGACGGATGCCGCCCGCGCACGGGTCGTCATCGACCAGATCGCGAGCCTCACCGACCAGACGGCGCTCGACTGGCACTCCCGGCTCGTCGGAGACATCGATCCGGCCGAGGTCGGGATCTGGTCGCCGCGCCATGCGCGCCCTCGTACGCACGGGGCACCAGCGGCGGTCGTCGAAGGGGCGCGCTGATGCCGCGCATCCGTCAGGCGGACGTCGACGAGGTCAAAGCCAGGATCAACATCGCGGACATCGTGGGGGAGCGCGTCGCCCTGAAGTCGGCCGGCGTCGGATCCCTCAAGGGGCTCTGCCCGTTCCACGATGAGAAGAGCCCGAGCTTCCATGTGCGCCCGCAGGTGGGCTACTACCACTGCTTCGGCTGCGGGGCATCGGGGGACGTGTACTCGTTCCTCCGGGAGATGGATCACGTCAGCTTCACCGAGGCGGTGGAGCGGCTGGCCGGCCGCGTCGGCTACTCGCTGCACTACGAGGACGGCGGCGCCGCTCCCGAGACGAGCGGGCGCAGCCGGTTGTACGCGGCGAACACGGCTGCGGCCGAGTTCTTCCGCTCGCAGTTGCTCACCGCTGATGCCGAGACCGGCCGGCGCTTCCTGGGCGAACGCGGGTTCGACGCGGGAGCCGCAGCACATTTCGGCGTCGGCTTCGCACCGCGCGGATGGGACGGCCTGCTGAAGGCCATGACCGCGCAGGGCTTCAGCCGCGAGGAATTGCTCGCTGCCGGACTGCTCTCACAGGGGCAGCGCGGTGTGTACGACCGTTTCCGCGGGCGGCTGGTCTGGCCGATCCGCGACGTCACAGGGCAGACGATCGGATTCGGCGCGCGGAAGCTGTTCGACGACGATCAGGGACCCAAGTACCTGAACACCCCGGAGACGCCGATCTACAAGAAGGCGCAGGTGCTCTACGGCCTGGACCTCGCCAAGCGCGACATCTCGCGCGGCGACCCGCGCCGTGTGGTGGTCGTCGAGGGATACACGGATGTGATGGCGTGCCACCTGGCCGGTCTCACCACCGCGATCGCGACCTGCGGCACCGCGTTCGGCACCGACCACATCAAGGTGCTCCGCCGCGTCATGGGCGATGATTCGGGCGCCGGCGAGGTCGTGTTCACGTTCGATGGTGATGAGGCGGGGCAGAAGGCCGCGCTGCGCGCGTTCACGGAGGACGATCGCTTCAACGCGCAGACATTCGTCGCGGTCGCGCCGGACGGTCTTGACCCGTGCGATCTGCGTCTGCAGCGCGGGGATGCCGCGGTGCGCGGCCTCATGGATGCGAAGCAGCCGATGTTCGAGTTCGCGATCGACCGCAAACTCGCCGGCTTCGATCTCGCCACGGTCGAAGGACGCGTCGGGGCTCTGCGCGCGGCGGCGCCGATCGTCGCCGAGATCCGCGATCGCCTGCTGCGGCCCGGGTACGAGCGGGTGCTCGCGCGCCGGCTCGGCATGGACCCCACCGACGTGCACGCCGAGGTCGAGCGCGCCGCGCGCGGTGTCTCGCAGCCGCCGGCACGACGGGAATCGGTGGCGACGGCATCCGATGGGGTCTCGTCAGCGCCGGTGGTCGAGGCCGTCACGATCGCGAGCCTGCCGAGGACGGCCGAGGTCGCGCTCGAGCGCGACGCTCTGATCGGAACCCTGCAGTACGGGCATCAGGTCGATACGGAGCTGCTCGGACGCGCGTTGGCGCAGCCGTTCCGCAACGCCGCGCTCGAAGCGGTGCGGCAGTCCATCGTCGACGGCGACCGGACCAGGCCCGGCTGGGTCATGGATGCCGTCAACTCGGTGCGCGAGCCGTATCGCTCGCTCGCCGGCGAACTGCTCATGACGTCGTTCCCCGCTCGGGACGAGACCGGCGCGGTGGCGTCGACGACCGACCTCGCGCGCCGACTGATCGTCCGGGGGCTCGAGCAGGAGAAGCAGGAGCTGCTCGGCGCGGTGCAGCGCGTGCCGGCCGAGTCCGACGGCGGCAGAGCGCTGCGCGTGCGGCTGCGTGATATCGATCTCGAACGTCGCCGTTTCACCGAGTCGTAACGGCGCCGGGCGTCGCCGCCGGGGGAGGATGGACGCATGTCTCGCCGGTCTCCCTCTCCGAACGTGATCGACTGCTCGGATCTGGTGATCGACCGGGTCGGGCACGGCGGTGCGACGAGAGCCGTCGACGGCGTGTCGTTCCAGATCCAGTCGGGTGGGCTGCTCTGCGTCGCGGGGCCGACAGGGTCGGGGAAATCGACGCTCGTCGCGGCCCTCGCCGGATCGACGGACCCGTCGGTGCGGATCGTCGGCGGCACGGCAGACGTGTGCGGCGTCAACGTGCGGAAGCCGGGCCGTCGTCATCGCGAACTGACCTACCTCAGCGGCTTCGTGCCGCAGGGGGCCGGGGCGACGCTGCCGCCGAGCCTCACCGTGACCGAGGTGATCGCGGAACCGATTCTCATCCGCGAGAAGCGCGTCAACGCCAAAGCGCTGTCCATCCGCATCGCGACCCTGCTGGATGAACTGCACCTGCCGCTCGGCACAGCCGACAAGTTCCCGTACGAGTTGAGCGCGGGCATGCGGCAGCGCGTCGCGATCGCCCGAGCTTTCGTCCTGGAGCCGAAGGTCCTCGTCGCCGACGAGGTGCTCGCGAACCTCGACCTGGAGGTGCGTCCGGTCGTCTTCGACGCGATCACGCGCCGCCGGACGGAGCAGGGGATGGGGGCGCTGCTCGTCACGAACGATGCCGCGTTCATCCGTGAGCTCAAGGCGGAGACGCTCATGCTGCGCGGAGGTCACGTCGTTGCCCGCGGCGTGGGAGACGATCTGCTCTGGGTCCCGAACGCCGAAGCGGATTCGCGTCGCTGAGCGCGACACACCCGGCGGCACGGAAACCCCCGTCGATGTCATTCGCATCGCCGGACGTTTGCTAAGCTAGTCGAGTTGCTTCGGCAGCATGCCTGATCCTCGATAGCTCAATTGGCAGAGCAGCCGGCTGTTAACCGGCAGGTTGTTGGTTCGAGTCCAACTCGGGGAGCAAGATCGGCCCGGAATTCCGCGGAGGTTGAGAAATAAACCCTTCGGATTCCGGGCCTTTTTGCTGTGCCCTCCTGCTCGTCAGCGTGCGTCGATTACCCGCACCTGAGTGCCCAGGTGCCGTATCACCTCGCTCTGCGGGTCCGCGTCGGTGATCACTCCCGCTGTCTCGTCGAAGCCGATCACGCCGAACGGCGACGCCGCCCCGATCTTCTCCGACGAACCGAGCACGTACGTCTCCGCAGCGCGGGATGCCAGCACGCGCTTCATCGCCGCCTCGTCCGGGTCGCCTGTCGTCAAGCCGGAGTCGGGATGGATGCCCGTGACGCCGAGCAGGAACACATCCGCGCTGATGCGCTCTGCGGCCTCGACCGCCGCGGAACCGCTCGCGACGGCGGAGTGCTTGAAGAGTCGGCCGCCGAGGATGAACACGTCGACGGTCGGATGCTCGATCAGCGCCGCCGCGACGGTCGGGCTGTGCGTGATGATCGTGCACCGCAAGGACGCGGGGAGGAGGGCTGCGACGGCGAGGGCCGTCGTGCCGCCGTCGAGGATGACGGTGCTTCCCTGATCGATGAACTCGACGGCTTTGGCCGCGACGAGCTGCTTGCCCGCGACCTCCACCTCGCGGCGACGCTCGTAGCCGACCACGGCGGGGGAGACCGGCAGGGCGCCGCCGTACACCCGCTGGCAGAGCCCTTCGGCGGCCATCTCCCTCAGGTCGCGGCGGATGCTGTCCTCCGAGAGTCCGAGCTCGAGGGCAACGGTCTTCGCGACGATCTTCCCGTCGCGGCTCAACGTCTCGAGCAGGTACGCCCGCCGCTCCGCCGTCAGCACTGCATTCCTCGTCTCGTCATGATCCCGCCCGTGTCCCGCGCAGCCCGCGCGCCAGGCATCACAGCTTCCCGGGTGGGGCGAGCGGCGCCGGTGCAGGATCATCCGTCACGACGCCGGCCACGCCGGCATCGCTCAACGCGCCAGCGACCGCGGTGATCACGTCCGACGTCACGACGGGGCCGTGCAGCGGGTGGTGCCAGAACTGCAGCCGGATGATCCACCGCTCGTCCGAGACCTCCCGGACGAGTGCACGCACCGATTCCCGCGCGTGCACTCCCTCGACGAGGGCGGCGGAGTCCGTGAGGAGGCCGATGATCGTGCCCAGCTCGCGGTCGTCGGTCCTCGCGATGCGCGCCTGCACCTCGCTTCGCCTGGCGCCGTGACGGGAGTCGTTGACGAGGACGTTGGACAGCAGTTGGAGATTCGGGATGTGGGCCGTGCGACCGTCGGACGTCGTGACGATCACTGCGCGACCGTTGAGCTCTTTGACGACACCGGAGATCTGGCCGTCCGGACCTTCGAAGAGGATCTCCTCGCCCAGCTTGACCGGCTGGCGCGACTGCACGAGCACACCGGCGGCGAAGTTGTCCGCGACGCCCCGCAGCACGAGGAAGATGATGACGGCTGCGATGATCGTGACGGCCAGCAGCGGTTGGATACTCGCACCGAGGAAGCCGAGGGCGATGCCGATCCCGAGGAAGATCAGCACGTACTGCACGAGCCGTGCGGCGACATCCACCATCGTGTCCGAGAGGCCGGCCGCCCGGTGGCCGAGGGTGAGCACGCCCTTGCGGGCGAAATGCGATGCGATCCACCCGGCGACCACCGAGAGCACGGCGAACACGACGCTCCACACCGAGACGTTGGTCGGGATGAGCTGCGACAGATCCACGGTCACTCCGGTTCTGGGAGCCACGGCGTGCGGCTCCACGGGTCGCGACTCATGCTAGCCGGACGTACGGCACACTGATCTCATGTCGACACCGCGCACGTCAGTCAGTCCCCTCTCCGCCACGCGCGCGCAGAGCACCGCATCGGAGCGATCGCTCGAGACGCTCGGCCTCTGGATGGCCATTGTCTCCTTCGTACTGGTGGCCGTCATCGCGCTGCCGGTGTTCGGCTTCGGATCCGCTGCGATCGCGGGGGAAGGGTCGGTCGGCCAGTACGCGGCGATCGCATCGGCGGTGACCGCGGTGGTGGCGTTCATCGGCGGCCGTCTCGTCGTGGACCGCCCGACCAGACAGGGCCGGATCGGCGTGCTGGATGTGATCGACATCGCCGCGTTCGGATTCGCGCACGCGGTGATCGCGTTGCTCGGATGGACGCTGACGGCGACCATCCTCACGCACGGCTTCGTGGACGCCGTCGTGTTCCCGCTCCCCGTTCTGCTGCTGTCGGGTGCCGCTGCCGCGCTCACGGCCTATGTGGCGTTCCTGTCGGCGACGCATCTCGACATGCAGCTGCTTGCGATCGTGCTCGCGACCTTCCTCTGCCTCGGCATCATCACCAGCATGCTCACTGCCAGCGACCCGCACTGGTGGCAGGAGAACCTGAGCGCTCTGGGCATGACGGACGATCTGTCGGCCCGGACCTTCAACCTGACGCTGATCGTCGCCGGCATCCTCGTCACGACGCTCGCCCGCTACGCCACCCTTCGGGTGCCGACCTCGCACCCTCGCGGCATCGCCAGAGTCCGGACGTGCCTGGTGATCGTGGGCATCTTCCTCGGGCTCGTCGGCGTCTTCCACGTCGACGACTTCTTCGCGATCCACACGGGCGTGGCCAGTGGGATGGCCGTGTCGTTCAGCATCCTGGTCTTCGCGCTGCGGCGCTGGATCCCGGGGATGCCGAGCACGTTCCTGCTGCTCGGATACCTGTTCGTCATGGTCATCGTGACGCTCGCCGTGCTGTTCGGCATCGGCTACTACACGCTGACGGCCGTGGAACTGGTCGCCGGAATCCTCGTGTTCACCTGGATCATCCTCTTCATCCGCAATGCGGACGCGCTGCGCAGAGACACCGAGGTCCCGGTGCGTCCTTCATCGCCCGGCGAGGTCATCTCCCGTGGGTGAGTCGCGACGGCCCGCCCGCAGCCCGCGGGTAGCGTTCTGTCCGTGAGCGATCCCGAACTCGAGCTGGAACCCGTGGACGACGGGACGATGAAGCCACGGCGTTCGGCGCTGCTGCGGCTCGTTCCTGCGCATCCGCTCGTCTCGGGATTCACGGTCGCGCTCGGGGTGATCTTCGCGATCGCCCTGTCCGCGACGGTCGCCTCGCTCTCGACCGTGCTGATCTCGATCTTCCTCGGCCTGTTCCTCGCCCTGGGGCTGGACCCGGCCGTCCAGGCACTGGAGCGCCGGGGGATCCGCCGCGGCATCGGCATCGCGATCGTCGCGGTGTCGTTCCTCGCCCTGATGGTCATCATCCTGCTGGTCGTGATCCCCGCGACGGTCCGCCAGTTCGTCGCCGCGCTCGAGGCGGCGCCGGAAGCGATCGACGCGATGCAGACCAGCGACTGGTATCTGTCGCTCGAGGCGAATCTCGGCGTCGACCTCGACGCGCTCATCGCCGAGGGGCTGAAGTCGATCACGAGCATCTCATCCTTCCTCGCGATCTCCGGTGGCGTGCTGCGCGTCGGATTCGGCGTCGTCGGAGCGGTGTCGAGCTTCGTGATGGTCGTCGTGCTCACGCTCTACTTCGTCTCCTCGCTCTCCACGATGAAGCAGACGATCGCGAATCTCGTGCCCGCGTATCAGCGCAGACGCTTCACCGACCTGCTCGAGCAGATCACGGGTTCGGTGGGATCCGTCGTCGCCGGCGGCATCACTCTCTCCACGATCAATGCCGCCGTCGTGCTGATCATCCAGCTCATCATCGGGTCGTCGGTTCCGGCGGTCATGGCGATCGCGGCGTTCTTCATCACGCTGATCCCGCTGCTCGGCTCGTTGATCTTCCTGCTCATCGGCACGGTCGGAGCGCTGTTCATCAGCCCGCTGGCGGCGGTGATCTTCCTGGTGCTGTACTTCATCTACATCCAGGTCGAGGCGTACTTCGTCACCCCGCGCGTCATGGGCAAGGCGGTCGCCGTGCCTGCGGTGCTCGTCATCATCGGCGCCATGGTCGGCGCGACGCTCATGGGGCTCCTCGGAGCCCTGGTGGCGATTCCGATCACGGCATCCATTCTGATCATCATCCGGCAGGTCGTGATTCCGCGGCAGAACGCGATCACGACGGCGCCGGATGCCGGCTGACCCGCTCGCATCATCCGCACCATCGAAGAAAGGAATCACATGGCCGACTTCCGTTTCGGTCCCGTCGAGCTGTACCTCGTCGGGTTCGAGGGAGAGCGTCCCGATCCGGCGACGCTCGGAGCTCTCACCGACCTGCTCGCCAGTGGTCTCGTCCGCCTCCTCGATTTCGTGCTCGTCGCGAAGTCCGAGGACGGCGAGATCGAGGTCATCGAGGTGGATGCCGAGGCTGACGCTCTCGGACTCGGTGGCGTCGAGATCCACGCATCCGGCATCGCCGGCGGCGAGGACATCGATGAATTGGCGGAGCAGATCCCGCCCGGGGGCTCCGCCGCCCTCGTCGTGCTCGAACTGAGCTACGCCCGTGCACTCGCTGAGCAGTTCAACGCCTCCGGTGGCGTGCTGCTGCGCAGCGAGCGCGTCCCCGCCCCCATCGTCAACGCGATGGTGGACGTCCTCGAGAACGAAGGAGAATGACATGCCGCTTCGCAGATTCGGACGCCCCGGTCTGATCGGGCTCGCCGCACGCACGGCCGTGGTCGCCGGTACGGCGTCCGCCGTCTCAGGCGGAATGGCGCGCAACCAGCAGCAGAAGGCGCAGGCGCAGTACGAGCAGCAGCAGTACGAGGCCGCGCAGCAGCAGGCGCAGATCGATGCGGCGGCGCAGGCGGCCGCGTCGCAGTACGCGCAGCCCGCTCCGGCGGCCCCCGCTGTCCCTGCCGCGCCGGCACCGGCGGCCAACGACATGCTGGCGCAGTTGCAGCAGCTCGCGGCTCTGAAGGAATCCGGCGTGCTGTCGGACGAGGAGTTCGCCGCCGCCAAGGCCAAGCTGCTCGGCTGAACGACCGCAGACAGAAGAAGGCCCCGCCGATCGGCGGGGCCTTCACTCCTTTGTGAACGCGTGTCAGCGCGCGGCGCCCTCGAGCGAGACGACCAGCGCGTCGTCGGCGGGGTCGTAGATCGCGCACTGAACGAGACGGTCATCGGCCTGATCCCAGCTCTCGGCGGTCGGGCTGATCCACCAGAAGTCCAGCGTGGAATCCGCGTACGCGAGGCCGACGAAGTCGCCGAACGCCGGGACGCACTCGGTCTCGACGGCCGACTGGATGTCGGTGTCGCTCGGGAACTCGCCCTCGGGCAGCTCGAACTCGTAGAAGATCTCGTCGGCGTGCGGCTCGGTGCACGGGACGACGTCTGCATCCTGCATCTCACCGGTCGCGTCGCTCGCCGGCATGCAGTCGCCGACCTTCAGCGCGAAGATGTCGATGTTCGACTCCTCGGTGACCTCGCCGGTCTCCTCGTCGCGCGGCGCATCGCCCGAGAACACGCTCGTGATCGCGCTGCATCCCGTCAGTGCGATACTCAGCGCGACCGCCGAACCTGCCAGCGCGAGCGCTCGGCGCTTCCGAAGCTTCATCATGGTTTCCCCCTCCAGAGATTTTGGCGCGGGAAAGAAACGAAGCCCCCGCCGCCCTTGAACGCTATCCAGGACCTTACCTGTGATGCAACTTCGAAGACCTGATGAAAGTTCTGAACGGCGGCGGCCTCACGCCTCGAGGTCGTCGACCCCTGGCATCCAGCTGCGTCCTGGCTTGCCCCAGCCGCGCTTGCGCGCGATCTTCTGCACGGTCTTCCAGTCGCCATCGGCGAGCCGATCGACGTAGAGGATGCCGTCCAGGTGGTCGAACTCGTGCTGCATGATCCGTGCACGCCATCCGTCCACCTCGATGCGCACCTCGTCGCCGGCGAGATCCTGGCCGGTGACGAGTACCCGGTCGGCTCGGCGCAGCGGGAACCGCTCGCCCGGGAAGGACAGGCAGCCTTCGGACTCCTCATCGGGGTCGGGGGACCCGGGCTCCGGCGGGCTCATCCAGAGCACGGGATTGATGAGCACTCCGCGCCATGGTCGATCCTCGTCGTCCACGTACGCGTAGGTGTAGATCCGCAGCGCGACGCCCACCTGGGGAGCGGCGAGACCGACGCCGGGCGCGGCATCCATGGTCTCGAACATGTCGGCGACGAGTGAGCGGATCTCATCCGTGATCTCATCGACGGCGACGGCGGGGGAATGCAGGACGGGATCGCCCATGATGCGAATCGGAAGAACAGCCACGCCACAACCCTAATGCGCCAGAACCGCCCGGTAAGGTCGTACTGTGAGCGCGGGGGTTTGGATGGCCGAGATCGACGTCACCGATCAGCTGGTCGGCGTGTTCGAGAACCCCGCTCTGCTGCTCGGCATCCCGCTGGCTCTGGCCGGCGCGGTGTTCATGTCGCTCGGTGCGCAGTATCAGCACCGAGGCGTCGAGAAGGTCGAGAAGCTGAGCGGCGCCGATGGCACCGCCGGGCTCAGCATGGACCAGATCAAGCGGCTGCTGACCCGTCCTTCCTGGATCATCGGCACGCTCATGCTCGGCCTCGCGGTCATCTGCCAACTGGCAGCCCTCGCCGTCGCGCCGCTGATCGTGGTGCAGCCGCTCGGCGCGGTCGCGCTCGTCATCACGACGCTGCTCAACGCGCGCATCTCCGGCCACACGCCCACACGACAATCCCTCACGGCGATCGCGGCGTGCGTCGGCGGCATCTTCATCTTCGTGTTCTTCGCGGCGATCTATGCGGTCGAGAAGGAGATCACGAACAACGAGCTCTTCACGATCCTCGCGATCCTGCTCGTCGTGATCATCCTGCTCGGCACCTGCTGGCTCATCCTCCGCCACCGCATGCGCGCCCTCTTCTACGTCGTCGGCGCCGGCATCCTGTACGGCTTCGTCGCGACGCTGGCCAAGGCTGTCATCTCGCGCGTGCAGCACGGCACGTTCGACTGGATCACGCTCGTGTGCGTGATCGCGCTGATCGCGGCAGGAGTCGTGGGCGCCTACTTCGTGCAGACCGCGTACAGCTCCGGCCCCCCGGACCTGGTGATCGCTGGCCTGACCGTCGTCGACCCGCTGGTGGCCGTCCTCATCGGCGTCATCGTGCTCGGCGAGGCGGATGCTGCCCCGACCTGCGTGATGCTCGCGTTCCTGATCTCCGGCGCCATCGCCGTCTGGGGCGTCATCGGCCTGGCCCGGTTTCACCCTCAGGTGCTCAGCGAGAGCCAGGACCTCGGCATCCAGCGCGGCAGCGAGGGCGGCACGACGCCGGATGCGGAACCGGATGCCGGGGATCAGCCGCCGGCACCCGAACCGCGTCAGTAGCTCTGATCGAAGAGGTCGGGCGAGACCTCGGAAGCGGCAGCGGAGTCCACGAAGAACACCGTGCGCTTGCGGCCTTTCGCCCCGGCGACGGGAACGTTCGCGTAGTTGGCTCCCGCCAGTGCGAGTCCGAGCGCCGAGGCCTTGTCAGCACCGGTCAGCACCAGCCAGACGCGCTTCGATGCGTTCAGGACCGGGCGGGTCAGCGTGACGCGCTCCGACGGAGGCTTGGGGGAGTCGCGCACGGCCAGGGCCGCGGCATCCGTCACCGTGACCTCAGGGCGGTCGGGGAACAGCGAGGCGATGTGTCCGTCAGGACCGACACCGAGGAAGCACACCGCGAACGACGGCCACGGGTGCTCTTCCGTACCGTGCTCCGCCAGCTCAGCGGCGTAGTCGGCTGCGGCCTCGTCGAGGGTCGCGCCGCCGTCGGAGGCTGCGACCTCGTGGATGTTCTCAGCCGGGACAGGGATGTGGTTCAGCAGGGCGTTCCGGGACTGCACGGCGTTGCGATCGGCATCCGCGCGCGGCACGAACCGCTCGTCGCCCCACCAGAAGTGCACCAGCGACCAGTCGATCTCCGACACCCGCGGATGCACGCGCACGGCGCCGAGCACGGCTCCGCCCATGGAGCCACCGGTCAAGGCGACGTGCGCGATCCGACCGTTCCTCGTCCGGGCGCGGACCCGTGCGAGGAAACGGTCGGCGACGCGGTCGGCTACAGCCTGCGGGGTCGCCTCGACGACGACGGTCTTCTCCACGGCAGCAGCCTCCCTGGTGCTCATGCGGCCGACGCTGGCGGACCCAGCTTCTCCCAGCCCTCGGTGATGACTCGACCGTACAGGACGTCGGGGTCCAGCCGGCGCAGCTCCTCAGCCAGGCACTCGCGCAGCGTGCGCCGCGGCAGATGCAGGTCGTGGTCGGGCTGACCCGGCTGCGTCAGGATCGCCGTTCCCGGCTCCGGGCGCTCGAGCAGGATGTCGCCGGACTCCCGCGTGAGGCGGACCGACTTGATGCCCTCGGACCAGTCCTCCGGGTCCTCGTAGGCCCAGGTCACCGGGACGTCCAGCGCGAGACCCAGCCAACTGGCGAGGAGCGCGGTCGACGGGGAGGAGATCGAACCGCGCACCTCGACGGCGGTCACGGACTCGAACGGCGGCTGATCCAGCACGGCGGCGAGCTGCTCGCGCCAGTGGGTCAGTCGCGTCCACGCCAGGTCGGTGTCGCCGGGGGAGTGCTCCTGGCCGAGGAGACCCAGACGGTCGCGGACATCGGCGGATGCCGCGGCATCAGTGATCCGACGCTGGGCGATGCGGCCGAGCGGAGAGGACGCCGGGTCCGCCGGTGCCTCCTCCGGCCACCACGCCACCACGGGGGCGTCGGGCAGCAGGAGACCGGTGACGAGGCTCTCGGCGTTGCTGGCGGCATCGCCGAAGGCGCGCAGCACGACCACTTCGCTCGCTCCGGCGTCCCCGCCGACGCGGATCTGCGCGTCGAGGTGGGCGTCTCCGTCGCCGACGGTGAGCACGATGACGCGCATCGGGTGCTCGCGCGAGGCGTCGTTGGCTGCGTCGATCGCCGCTTCGGCGACCCCGTTGCGGGCCGCGATGATGAGCGTCAGCACACGGCCGAGGGCGACGGCGCCGCCCTCTTCGCGCACGCTGACGAGCTTCTTGGCGACCTGGCTGATGGTCGTGTCGGGAAGGTCGATGATCACGGTCGTCTCCAGACTCGTCCGTCGCGTTCCAGCAGGGCGTCGGCGGATGCCGGGCCCCACGAGCCGGGCGCATACTGCTCCAGGGAGCTGTCCTGCGCGGCCCAGTACTTCTCGAACGGGTCGAGGATCTTCCAGCTGAGCTCGACCTCTTCGTGCCGCGGGAACAGCGGAGGGTCGCCGAGGAGCACATCGAGGATGAGCCGCTCGTACGCCTCAGGGCTGGCTTCGGTGAACGCATGGCCGTAGCCGAAGTCCATCGTCACGTCGCGGACGTTGGTGCCGTTGCCCGGGACCTTCGAGCCGAAGCGGATCGTGACGCCCTCGTCGGGCTGCACGCGGATGACCAGGGCGTTCTGCCCGAGTTCAGCGGCATTCGAGCGGCCGAACAGGTGCTCCGGTGCGCGCTTGAAGACGACGGCGACCTCGGTCACACGGCGTCCGAGGCGCTTGCCGGTGCGCAGGTAGAACGGAACGCCCGCCCAGCGGCGTGTGGCGATCTCGACCTTGATCGCGGCATACGTCTCCGTGGTGGACTGCGGGTGCATGCCCTCCTCGCCGAGGAAGGAGTTGACCTGCTCGCCGCCCTGCCAGCCGCCGTCGTACTGACCGCGCGCCTGGGCGAGCGACAGGTCCTCTGGCAGGCTGACGGCCGCGAGGACCTTCTCCTTCTCGGCACGCAGGTGCTCGGCGGAGAGGCTGATCGGCTCTTCCATCGCGGTGAGCGCGAGCAGCTGCAGCAGGTGGTTCTGGATGACGTCGCGGGCAGCACCGACGCCGTCGTAGTAGCCGGCACGGCCGCCCACTCCGATGTCCTCGGCCATCGTGATCTGCACGTGATCGACGTAGTTGCGGTTCCAGATCGGCTCGTACAGCTCGTTCGCGAAGCGCAGCGCCAGGATGTTCTGGACCGTCTCCTTGCCGAGGTAGTGGTCGATGCGGAAGATCGAGTCGGCGGAGAACGCCACCTCGAGCGACTGGTTCAGCTCGCGCGCGGACTCGAGGTCGTGCCCGAACGGCTTCTCGATGACGACGCGGCGCCAGTGATCTTCGCTCGCCTCGTCGCCGACGAGACCGGATTCCTTGAGCTGGCGCGCCACAACGCGGAACGCCTTCGGCGGGATCGACAGGTAGAACGCGTGGTTGCCCATCGTCCCGCGCTCGACATCCAGCTTCTCGACGGTCGCGCGCAGGCGTGCGAAGGCCTCCGGGTCGTCGAATTCGCCGGAGACGAAGCGGATACCCTGCAGCAGCTGCTGCCAGGTCTCCTCGCGGAACGGGGTGCGCGCGTACTGCTTGACGGCGTCGTAGACGACCTGCGCGAAGTCCTGATCCTCCCAGTCGCGGCGCGCGAAGCCGACCAGGGCGAACCCGGGGGGCAGCAGGCCGCGGTTGGCCAGATCGTAGACAGCCGGCATGAGTTTCTTGCGCGACAGGTCGCCGGTGACACCGAAGATCACGAGGGCGCTAGGCCCTGCGATCCGGTTGAGGCGGCGATCGTCGGGATCGCGCAACGGGTTGTGCCCGCGCGTAACAGGGACAGACATCGGTGGGGGATTCTCCTGTGAGCTACTTCTGAGCGGCTTCGAAAAGGGATAGCACGTCGTCGGCGGAGTCCGTGATCGTCAAGGACACCACGGGTCGCCCGTGCTCGGCGAGGACAGCGGCATCTCCGGCGGCCTGCGCCTGGATGAGCTGTCCGAACGTGAAGGGGCGCTCGGGGATCTCGAGATCCACATCCGTGCGCTCCAGGATCTGCAGGAACACGCCCTGTTCGGGCCCGCCCTTGTGGTACTGGCCGGTCGAGTGCAGGAACCGGGGTCCCCAGCCGAACGTCGTCGGGCGACCGGAATCGGCGGCGACCAGCTCGCGCAGGCCGGGCAGCTGGGTCAGCTCGAGACGGTTGACGTAGGCCTGGATGGACACGTAGCCGTCGGCGGGGAGCTGCGCCCAGAGCGCGTCAAGGACGCCCTCGAGCGTTCCGGATGCCGCGAGGGCCGCATCGCTGACCCTGACCTCGACGCCGTTCTCGACGAAGACCGGCGCGGTCTGCTCAGGCCGGGCATCGAGCAGGCCGCGTGCCGCGACCTTCGCCGATTCCACGTCCGGCTGATCGAACGGGTTGATGCCGAGCAGATGACCGGCGATCGCGGTCGCGTACTCCCACACGATGAAGTTCGCGCCCAGCGTTCCACTGACGAGGATCTCACCGGGGTGACGCTCATGCAGGTGGAACTCGTTCGCGTCGTCGACCAGGCGGACGATCTGGAGATCGTCCGGAAGCGGGTCGAGCTCCGGCGACACTTCCAGGAGCACGACGGGCAGGATGCCGGTGCCGCCCTTGCCGGTGGACTCCGCGATCAGCTGCTCGATCCAGTCCGGCAGCCCGCTGATGTGCGTACCATCGGTGATCAGGCCCAGCTTGTCGCGGCGCGGCGAGGAGCCAGCGATCGCGGCAGCGAGGCGCAGCGCCGGATTGGATGCTTCATCGACCGCGACCTCGAGCAGCGAGGCCTCGGCCTCGTCGAGGAGCTCGGCGATGTCGACGCCGGCGAGGCCGGACGGCACGAGACCGAAGGCGGTGAGCGCGGAGTAGCGCCCGCCGACGTTCGGATCGGCATTGAACACCCGGTAGCCGGCCGCACGCGCGGACGCGTCCAGGGGCGATGCGGGGTCGGTCACGACCACGATGCGCTCGGCTGGATCGATCCCGAGGTCGCGGAACGCTGCCTCGAACGTGCGGCGCTGCGAATCGGTCTCGACGGTCGAACCGGACTTCGACGAGACGACGAGAACGGTGCGCTCGAGCCCCTCATCGAGGGCCGCGAGCACCTGCCCCGGCGCAGTCGAGTCGAGGATCGTGAGCGGCACGCCGGCGGTCTGCGCGATGACCTCAGGCGCGAGCGACGATCCGCCCATACCCGCGAGGACGACGCGGTCGACGCCGCGGGCGCCGAGCTCGGCGCGCAGCGCCGAGATCTCGGCGACCAGCGGACGCGAGGTCGAGACGGCCTCGACCCAGCCGAGGCGGACAGCCGCCTCGGCCTCGGCCGCCTCGCCCCACAGCGTCGAGTCGCCCGCGGTGATCCGCGAGGCGACCAGGTCGCCGACGAGGCCGGGAACGACCTCGTCGATGGCGACCTTCGGCACGCCGGTGGCGTGCAGGGAGAATGTCATCGCTGCGCCTCGAGGCCGGCGGCGACCTGCGTGAGCAGATCGTGCCAGGAGTCGATGAACTTCGCGACGCCCTCGTCCTCGAGCACCTGGGTGACGTCGTCGAAGTCGACGCCCACCTCGGCCAGACCGGCGAACACGGCCTTCGCGTCCTCGTAGCCGCCCGTGATGGTGTCGCCGGTGATGACGCCGTGGTCGAAGGTCGCCTCGAGGGTCTTCTCCGGCATCGTGTTGACGACGCCCTGAGCGACGAGTTCGGTGACGTACAGGGTGTCGGGGAGCGCAGGGTCCTTGACGCCGGTGGATGCCCACAACGGACGCTGGAGGTTCGCACCGGCATCCAGCAGCGCCTTGGCGCGGTCGCCGGCGAACGTCTGCTCGTAGAGCTCGTAGGCGAGACGCGCGTTCGCGAGGCCCGCCTTGCCCTTGAGCGCCTCGGCGGCGTCCGTTCCGATCGCGCTGAGGCGCTTGTCCGTCTCGGTGTCGACGCGCGACACGAAGAACGAGGCGACCGACTGGATCGTCGACAGATCGATGCCTGCGGCCTTGGCGGTCTCGAGCCCGGTCAGGTAGGCGTCGATGACGGCGGCGTAGCGCTCCAGGCTGAAGATCAGCGTGACGTTGACGCTGATGCCGGCGCCGATCGCCTGCGCGATGGCGGGCAGGCCGGCCTTGGTCGCGGGGATCTTCACGAGAAGGTTCGGGCGGTCGATCTTCGCCCACAGCTCCTTGGCCTGAGCCACGGTGCCGTCGGTGTCGTGCGCGAGGTCGGGGGAGACCTCGATCGACACGCGGCCGTCGACGTGACCGGAGGCCTCCCAGACCGGGCGGAAGACGTCGAGGGCGGCGCCCACGTCCTGCGTCGTCGCGGCGAACACGGCTTCTTCGGCCGTGGCTCCCGATGCGGCGAGCTCGGTGACCTGGGCGTCGTACGACGTGTCGTCCGGGTTCGTGATCGCGTTCGCGAAGATCGTGGGGTTCGTGGTCACGCCGGTGACGTTGCGCGACTCGATCAGCTCGGCGAGGTTGCCGGAGTTGATGCGGGTGCGCGAGAGGTCGTCCAGCCAGATGCTGACGCCTGCGTCGTGGAGCTGGGCTGTGGGGGTGCTCATGCGTTCTCCTTGATGGTCTCGCGCGCCGCCTCGACGACGGCTTCGGCGGTGATGCCGAACTTCTGGAACAGGGTCTTGTAATCGGCGGATGCGCCGAAGTGGTCGATGCCGATGGAACGGCCCTTGTCGCCGACGATGCCGCGCCAGCTCAGCACGGAACCGGCCTCGACCGAGACGCGCGCCGTGACCGCAGCGGGAAGGACGGACTCGCGGTACTCGGCATCCTGCTCGGCGAACCACTCCAGCGACGGAGCGGACACGACACGAGCGTTCACGCCTTCGGCGGCCAGGGTCTCGCGGGCGGAGACCGCCAGCTGAACCTCGGAGCCGGTCGCGACGATGATGACGTCCGGAGTGCCGTTCGGCGCTTCGGCCAGCACGTACGCGCCCTTGGCGGTGTTGTCCGCTGCGGCGAAGACGTCGCCGGATGCCGCACCCTCACCACGTGCCACGTTCGGCACGTTCTGTCGGGTCAACGCGATGCCGACGGGCCCGCCATGGCGACGCAGGATCTCGAGCCATGCGGCTGCCGTCTCGTTGCCGTCTGCGGGGCGGACCACTGTGAAGTTCGGGATCGCGCGGAGCGTCGCGAGCTGCTCGATCGGCTGGTGGGTCGGCCCGTCCTCGCCAAGCGCGACGGAGTCGTGCGTCCAGACGAAGATGCTCGGGATGTCCATCAGCGCGGCCAGACGCACCGCGGGGCGCATGTAGTCGCTGAAGATGAGGAACGTGCCGCCGAACGAGCGGGTCTTGCCGTGCAGCGTGATGCCGTTGAGGATCGAGCCCATGGCGTGCTCGCGGATGCCGAAGTGCAGGACACGACCGTAGGGGCTGCCCGACCAGTCGTGCGTCGACCACTCGGCGGGGATGAAGGAGGACGCCGGCGAGATCGTGGTGTTGTTGGACCCGGCGAGGTCGGCCGACCCGCCCCACAGCTCGGGGAGCTCGGGGGCCAGGGCGTTGATGACCTTGCCGGAGGCCGCGCGGGTGGAGACCTCGGTGCCGCCCTCGAAGACGGGAAGGGCTTTCTCGATGCCATCGGGGAGGACCTGCGCCTCGAGGCGGTCGAGCAGAGCCTTGCGCTCCGGGTTGGCTACGGCCCATGCGTCGAAGTCCGCCTGCCAGGCGGCGCGCGTCTCAGCGGCGCGACCGGCGAGTGCGCGAGTGTGCGAGATGACGGCCTCTTCGACCACGAAGCTCTTCTCGGGGTCGAATCCGAGGACCTCCTTGGTCGCGGCGACCTCGTCCGCTCCGAGCGCGTTGCCGTGCACGGACTCGGTGCCCTTCTTGTTGGGCGCCGGGTAGCCGATGATCGTCTTCAGGATGATGAGCGTGGGCTTGCCGGTCTCGGCCTTGCCCTCCTCGATCGCGTCGAGGAGCTCCTGCGCGTCCTCGATGTACTCGCCGGTGCGGGTCCAGTCGACCGAGAGCACCTGCCAGCCGTACGAGCGGTAGCGGGCAGCGACATCCTCGGTGAACGAGACGTTGGTGTCGCCCTCGATCGAGATCTGGTTGGAGTCGTAGATGGCGATGAGGTTGCCGAGCTGCTGGTGGCCGGCGAGCGAGGAGGCCTCGCTCGTCACGCCCTCCTGGAGGTCGCCGTCGCCCGCGATCACGTACACATTGTGGTCGAACGGGCTGGTGCCCTCAGCGGCCTCGGGGTCGAACAGTCCGCGCTCGTAGCGTGCGGCGTACGCGAAGCCGACGGCGGAGGCGAGGCCCTGGCCGAGCGGACCAGTGGTGATCTCCACGCCCTTAGTGTGCCCGTACTCCGGGTGACCGGGGGTCAGCGAGCCCCAGGTGCGCAGCGCCTCGAGGTCGGACAGCTCGAGGCCGAAACCGCCGAGGTAGAGCTGCACGTATTGGGTGAGCGACGAGTGACCCACCGAGAGGATGAAGCGGTCGCGACCGAGCCAGTCCGTGTCGGTCGGGTCGTGGCGGAGCACGCGCTGGTAGAGGAGGTAAGCCACCGGCGCGAGGCTCATAGCGGTGCCGGGGTGACCGTTGCCGACCTTCTGGACGGCGTCAGCCGCCAGAATTCGTGCGGTGTCCACCGCGCGTCGATCGATCTCTTCCCACTGCAATTGCGACACGGTCATGCCCTTTCCGACAATTTCGAGGGCGCCCGAATTCCCTGGCGCTCCGCATCGTCACGGAGGGTGCACAGCGCCGGGCGCGCGAGTGGTTTCAGCATAGCCCGGTTGATTCGCTCACAACGCGTGTCTTACGGAGTGAGGTAACAATCGCGTGACCGGTCACGGAATGCGCCGCGACACGGCTCGGCCGCCCGGGTGTCGTAGACTGGATGCGGTATGGCGCTTTCGCGCGGAGGAGGGGATCGAGATCTCGACGCAGACGCAGTCGGTCGCACCGAAGCACTCGCTCGGACGCACGGTGAAGGCGTACATCGCCCTCACCAAGCCTCGTGTCCTCGAGCTGCTGCTGGTGTCCACCGTCCCCGTGATGTTCCTGGCCGAGGGCGGGCTCCCCGATCTCTGGCTCGTGCTGGCCACCGTCATCGGCGGCGCGATGAGCGCCGGTTCGGCCGCTGCGTTCAATATGTATCTGGACCGCGACATCGACGCGCACATGCACCGCACGGAGAACCGTCCGCTCGTGACGGGCGAGGTCACCCCCCGTGGTGCGCTGATCTTCTCCTGGACGCTGGCGATCGTCTCCACGATCTGGCTCCTGCTGACCACGAACTGGTTGGCCGCCACGCTGTCGGCCGTCGCCATCTTCTTCTACGTCGTGATCTACACGATGATCCTCAAGCGCCGCACGGAGCAGAACATCGTCTGGGGCGGAATCGCCGGGTGCTTCCCCGTGCTCATCGGCTGGGCCGCGGTCACCGGTTCGCTGGACTGGCCGGCGCTCATCCTGTTCCTGCTCGTGTTCCTCTGGACGCCGCCGCACTACTGGCCGCTGTCGATGAAGTACAAGGACGACTACGAGGACGTCGATGTTCCGATGCTGGGCGTCACGCGCCACGCGTCGCAGGTCGGACTGCAGGTCATCCTGTACGCATGGGCGACCATCGCGTGCTCGCTTCTGCTGATCCCGGTCGCCGGGATGGGCCTGGTCTACACGGTGTCGGCTGTGGTCTTCGGCGGCTGGTTCATCTACGAATCGCACCGCTTGTACAACCGTGCGGTGCGCGGCACCGAGCCGCGTCCCATGCGCGTTTTCCACGCCTCGATCACGTATCTGACGCTGATCTTCGTCGCCGTGGCGATCGACCCGCTGCTGCCGTTCTGACGCTGTGACGATGGTGCCCGCACCGGTTCCGGTGCGGGCACCATGCGTTGGTCAGCGAACCGTGTTCGGCTCCTCGACGGGCCGCTCTGCGTCCTGTGCAGGCTCGATGGTCGCGTCATCGGATGCCGCGGGCTCATCAGCCTTCGCCGAGGCGTCGTCTGCGGCATCCGCTGCCGTCCAGTCGATCGTCTCGACGACCTGGACGTTCGCGCGAGGGACCAGGGTCTTCGCCGCGGCGACGGCGAGGGCGAGGAAGAGCCCGATGATGCCGCCCGCGACCAGCGCGCCGCCGAAGACGACCCACGCCTGACCGGCGTACACCTCGACTCCGGTGGCGGTACCGTCGAGGAGCGTGGTGGTCATCACCCCGATCTGATCCGTCGTGATCCATGCCCCGAGGCCCAGAGCGGCCAGGGACAGGACCAGCAGAAGCCAGTACGGGATGCTGCGGAGGAGTGCCGTGTTCTTCATGCCCGCCACTCTGCGCGACGCGGCGATGAGTGACGTGTGCGCGGCCTATGACTGGGCTGTGCGCGGACTCAGTGCGAGGCGGCCGGCTGCTTCAGGTTCAGCACCACGACCGTGTAGGCGGCCGCGGACAGCGAAGCCAGCACCATGTGGATCCCGACGAGGATCTCCGGCAGGCCCTCCCTCGCCTGCCAGACGCCCACGCCGATCTGCACCAGGACGGCCGCGGCCAGCACGAGCAGCCAGCCGCGCACCGGCGTCCGAAGGATCCATGCCGAGACGGCGAGCACGGCGATCAGCGCCGCGAGGATATAGCCGGGCCAGGAGTGCACGTGCGCGAGGATCGTCGCATCGAAGCCGTTGCGCACGATCGCCGCGTCCCCGGAGTGGGGGCCCGATCCCGTCGTCAGCACGCCGAAGAGGATCGTCGCGGCGAGCACGAGTCCGGTGACGTGCGTGAGGATCGCGAACCAGCGGGGCACCGCGCGCTCCCGTGCGCCGCCGGGGGCGCGCATGCGCACGAGATAGGCCGCTGTGACGCACACCAGCAGCAGCGATGAGACGTAGTGGAATCCCACCACGAAGGCGTTCAGGTCGGTCACGACGGCGAGGCCGCCAACGACCGCCTGCGCCATGACACCGGCCAGGACGATCCAGGCCAGCGCCGCGAGGTCGCGGCGGCGTGGGACGCGGCGCAGCGAATCGATCATGGCGAGCACCACGGCGAGCAGCAGCGCCCCGGAGAAGAAGCCGAAGGCGGGCAGGCCGAAAGGCGCCGTCACCGCATAGGCCACGATGCCGACGGCGATGCCGCCGAGGGCGAACCACACCGCGCGCAGCACGAGGGCCCTGCCGGCGATCGCCGCGAGCGTGAGGAACAGGACCGCCAGCGCCAGGATGCCCACCAGGCCCGTCATCGTGCGGTTGCCGAACTCGATGATGCCGTGGATGCCCTGTTCGGGCAGCGGAACGAGCGACTCTGGCGTGCACAGCGGCCATTCCGAGCATCCGAGGCCCGAGCCGGTCAGGCGAACGGCACCGCCGGTGCCGATGATGATCACTTCCGCGAGGAACGAGAGCCAGGCGAGCACGCGCAACGGCGCGCCGATCACGATCCGGGTGTCGGTGGACGGCGTAGCGGAACTCGTGAGCATGGGGCCTCCGGTTCGCGCTCTGTTACTCGGGGGCGGCCCGGAGGACAGGGCGAACCTGTAGAATCGGATTGTTGCGATGCGCGCGAGAAAGCGCGGGATGCATCACCAACAGTTTAGGCGCGATGATCGCGTCGTGATGAGGGCCCCACAGCGGCATCCACACCCCGGTCACTCGACGGGGCTACGGCATGCCGGAGCGGATGACACCGCCAGGGTTCTACGAGGAGAGTGTGAGATGTCGGATGTGCTGATCGACCGCCCGGAGCTGGATGGCCTGGGGGTGTACGAATTCGGCTGGCACGATGAGGATGCCGCAGGCGCCGTCGCCAAGCGCGGCATCTCCGAAGAGGTGGTCCGCGGGATCTCTGCGCTGAAGAGCGAGCCCGAATGGATGCTGAAGACGCGCCTCAAGGGCTATCAGCTCTTCGGTCGCAAGCCTATGCCGACCTGGGGCGCTGACCTCAGCGAGATCGACTTCGACAATATCAAGTACTTCGTGCGATCCACGGAGAAGCAGGCGCAGTCGTGGGAGGACCTCCCCGAGGACATCCGGGAGACCTACGAGCGCCTCGGCATCCCCGAGGCCGAGCGCCAGCGCCTGGTCGCCGGCGTCGCCGCGCAATACGAGTCCGAGGTCGTCTACCACCAGATCCGCGAGGACCTGGAGGAGCAGGGCGTCATCTTCATGGACACCGACACCGCCCTGCGCGAGCACCCCGAGTTCTTCGAGGAGTACTTCGGCACCGTGATCCCGGCCGGCGACAACAAGTTCGCCGCGCTCAACACGGCCGTCTGGTCCGGCGGATCGTTCGTCTACGTCCCCAAGGGCGTGCACGTCGAGATCCCGCTGCAGGCCTACTTCCGCATCAACACCGAGAACATGGGACAGTTCGAGCGGACGCTGATCATCGCCGACGAGGACAGCTACGTCCACTACATCGAGGGCTGCACCGCCCCGATCTACAAGTCGGACTCGCTGCACTCAGCCGTCGTCGAGATCATCGTGAAGAAGAACGCGCGCGTTCGCTACACGACGATCCAGAACTGGTCGAACAACGTCTACAACCTCGTCACCAAGCGCGCCGTCGCCCACGAGGGCGCGACGATGGAGTGGGTCGACGGCAACATCGGCTCCAAGGTGACGATGAAGTACCCGTCCATCTACCTCATGGGCGAGCACGCCAAGGGCGAGACCCTTTCGGTCGCCTTCGCCGGTCCTGGCCAGCACCAGGATGCTGGCGCGAAGATGATCCATATGGCGCCGTACACGCAGTCCTCGATCGTCTCGAAGTCGATCGCACGTGGCGGCGGACGCGCGGGCTACCGCGGCGAGGTCCGCGTCGACGCGAACGCGCACCACTCGGCGAACACCGTCCGCTGCGACGCGCTGCTCGTCGACACGAAGTCGCGGTCCGACACGTACCCCGCGATCGACATCCGCGTGGACGACGTCCAGCTCGGCCACGAGGCCACGGTCTCGAAGGTCAGCGAGGAGCAGCTGTTCTACCTGCAGTCCCGCGGCATGCCGGAGGACGAGGCGATGGCGATGATCGTGCGCGGCTTCATCGAGCCGATCGCGCGCGAACTGCCGATGGAATACGCGATGGAACTCAACAAGCTCATCGAGATGGGCATGGAAGGATCGGTCGGCTGAATGGCGGCCCAGGCGACAGCGCCCGCTCAGGCGCAGGATACGAACGCGCACATCGACCCCGCAGCCCAGGTGGCGGACGCCGGATTCGTCCCCGTCCAGACCCGCTCTGAGCGACCGCGCTCCTACGAGCCAGGCGACTTCGGCGCTCCCACCGGCCGCGAGGTCAACTGGAAGCACACCCCGGTCAACCAGCTCGCACGGCTCTTCGCCGTCGCGGAGCAGAACGACGGCGTGACCTACGAGGCCATCAGCGGATCCGAGTACGTCTCGACGCCGCTCGCCGCCGGCACGGCGCCCCGCGGGGAGTTCTTCGTCCCCGAGGACGTCATCTCGGCCGTCGCATGGCAGGGCTCCGCCGAGGGCCTGCACGTGCGCATCCCGCGCGAAGAAGAAGTCACCGAGCCTGTGGTCATCTCGATCATCGGCCAGGGCGCCGACCGTCGGGCCGACGCGCACATCGTCATCGAGGCCCTCGAGCACAGCTCGGCGACCGTCGTGCTGCGCCACACCGGATCGGCGCAGTATGCGCAGAACGTCGAGATCATCGCCAGGCCGGGTTCGCGCCTGTCGGTCATCACCGTGCAGCAGTGGGACGATGACGCGGTGCACGCGGCATCCCACCAGGCGCGTGTCGATGCCGACGCACAGCTCAAGCACTCCGTCGTCACCTTCGGCGGCAGCCTGGTGCGCGTGAACCCGAACCTCGAGCTGAGCGGCAACGGCTCAGAGGGCCGCATGCACGGTCTGTCTTACGCGGATGCCGGTCAGCACTTCGAGAGCCAGGTCTACCTGCACCACAAGGGTGCGCATACGGTCGGCGACGTGCTCTACAAGGGCGCGCTGCAGGGCACGAGCGCGCACAGCGTCTGGATCGGCGACGTCCTGATCGGACCGGACGCCACCGGCACGGACTCGTACGAGGCCAACCGCAACCTGGTGCTCACCGAGGGCGCACGCGCCGACTCGATCCCGAACCTCGAGATCCAGACCGGTGACATCCTCGGCGCCGGCCATGCGAGCGCCACCGGGCGTTTCGATGACGAGCAGCTGTTCTACCTGCAGGCGCGAGGGATCACCGAGGAGGAGGCCCGTCGTCTCGTCGTGCTCGGCTTCCTCAGCGACATCGTGCAGCGCCTCGGCATCCCCGCTCTCGAGGCGGAGCTGCTCGCGGCGATCGAGGTCGAGCTCGCGGCGGTGAGCGCGTGAGCGCTCAGCGTGCCTGCGGTCTGAGCGATCTCGAGCAGGACACTCCGCTGCGCGTCGAGCTGGACGGCGTCCCCATGGCGCTCGTCCTGGACTCCGAAGGAACTGTGCACGCCATCGGCGACACCTGCACGCACGGCGACATCTCCCTCGCCGAGGGCTTCGTCGAGGGCGACACGCTGGAATGCTGGGCGCACGGCTCGGCGTTCTCGCTGTGCACCGGCAAGCCCCTGAATCTCCCCGCTTTCGAGCCCGTCCCCGTCTACATCGTCGAGATCGACGGAGACGACGTGCTCATCGACCCCACTGTCATTAAGGAAGTCTGAATGTCTGTTCTCGAGATCCGCGACCTGCACGTGACGGTCGAGACCGAGGCCGGGACCACCCCGATCCTCAACGGAATCACGCTGACCATGCGCACCGGCGAGACCCACGCGATCATGGGGCCCAACGGTTCCGGCAAGTCGACGCTGGCCTACACGATCGCCGGGCACCCGAAGTACACCGTGACCTCCGGCACGATCACCTTCGACGGCGAGGACGTTCTCGCGATGAGCGTCGACGAGCGCGCGCGCGCCGGCCTCTTCCTCGCGATGCAGTACCCGGTGGAGATCCCCGGTGTGACGGTCACGAACTTCCTGCGCACGGCCAAGACCGCGCTCGACGGCGAGGCTCCCTCGATCCGATCGTGGACCAAGGACGTCAAGCAGGCGATGGGCAACCTGCGCATGGACCCGAAGTTCGCGCAGCGCAACGTCAACGAGGGCTTCTCCGGCGGTGAGAAGAAGCGTCACGAGATCCTGCAGCTCGAGGTGCTGAAGCCGAAGTTCGCCGTCCTCGACGAGACCGACTCCGGTCTCGACGTCGACGCGCTCAAGATCGTCTCGGAAGGCGTCAACCGCGCCAAGGAGGCCACCGGCCTCGGTGTGCTGCTGATCACGCACTACACCCGCATCCTGCGCTACATCCGTCCCGACTTCGTGCACGTGGTCGTCGCGGGCAAGATCGTCGAGGAGGGCGGCCCCGAGCTCGCCGACCGGCTCGAGGACGAGGGCTACGACCGCTTCCTCGACCCCGCGTCGCCCATCGAGGCGTAGGCTGAGCGCATGACCGCGACGCTTGCCCCCGAGAAGTACGACGAGGTCACTGAGGCACTCAAGGACGTCATGGACCCCGAGCTGGGGATCAACGTCGTCGACCTCGGACTCATCTACGATCTCGCCTGGGATGACGAGAACGACGCTCTGGTGATCCACATGACGCTCACGAGCGCCGGCTGCCCGCTCACCGACGTGCTCGAGGAGCAGACGGCGCAGGCGCTGGACAATGTGGTGGACCGGTTCCGGATCAACTGGGTCTGGATGCCGCCGTGGGGTCCGGAGCGGATCACGGACGACGGGCGCGACATGATGCGCGCGCTCGGCTTCGCCATCTGAGATGAGGGTCGAAGCGCTCTCGCTGGATCAGCTCCGTGAGCGCTCCAGCGAGAAGTGGCGCGAGTATCCGGCTGACGTGCTGCCGCTGTTCGTCGCTGAGACGGACTTCGCGCTCGGGCCGGAGGTCGTGCGCGCGCTCGAGCGCGCCGTCGCGATCGGCGACACCGGCTACGTCGCGTCGCGCACACCGCTGCCGGACGCGTACGCCGCGTTCGCGGACCGTCGATTCGGATGGACGCCCGATCCCGCGCGGATGCGCTCGACCGCCGACGTCAGCATGGGGATCGTCGAGATCCTGCGGCGTGTGACGTCCCCCGGCGACCGCGTGATCGTGAATCCGCCGGTCTATCCGCCGTTCTACGAGCTCGTCGCCGAGGCGCGTGCCGTCGCCGAGCGCGTGCCGCTGCGCGACACGGGGGCGGGGTGGGAGCTGGATCTCGACGGCATCCGGCTGGCCCTGGATGCCGGGGCGCGGGCCATCCTGCTGTGCAACCCGCACAACCCCACCGGCACCGTGCACTCGGCGGCCTCACTGGCGGCGCTGGCCGAGCTTGCGGCCGAGTTCGGCGCTGCCGTGGTCTCCGACGAGATCCACGCGCCCCTCGTTCAGCCGGGCACGGCGTTCGCGCCGTTCCTGTCGGTGTCGGCGGCCGCCCGCGAGGTCGGCTACGCGGTCGTCAGCGCGAGCAAGGCGTTCAATCTCGCCGGTCTGAAGTGCGCGCTCATGGTCACGGCATCCGACGGGCCGACCCGGCTCGTGCGCGACCTGCCGGTCGAGGTGGAATGGCGCACCGGACAGTTCGGGATGCTGGCCGCCGTGGCGGCCTTCTCGCCCGCGAGCGATCCCTGGCTAGACGGTCTTCTGCTCACGTTGGACGAGAACCGCAGACTGCTCGCCGATCTGCTCGCCGAGCACCTGCCCGAGGCGCGGTATCGGATCCCGGATGCCGGGTATCTCGCGTGGATCGATCTCACCGCGCTCGGGTGGGGGGACAATCCGTCACGCCGGATCCTGCGCGAAGCCAAGGTCGCGCTGCACTTCGGACCCGCGTTCGGCGTCGAGGGCGCCGGACACGTGCGGCTGAACTTCGGCACCAGCCCTGCGATCCTCACGGAGGCGATCGAGCGGATCGCGTCACTGCGATGACCGGTGTCGACGCGAACGACGTCGAGCCGACGATCTGGGATCGGCAGCGGCGCTGGGTGACGCTCGGCGCTGTGGCTCTGATCTTCCTCGCGGCCATCGAGGCGCTGGCGGTCACGACGGTCATGCCAGTGGTGAGCGCTGCGCTGGATGGCGAGGCGCTGTACGCTGTCGCGTTCGCCGGCACGCTGGCGACGAGCGTGATCGGAATGGTCGCCAGTGGCGCGGCATCCGACTCTCGAGGTCCTCGAGCGGCGCTGTACGTCGCCGTCCTCCTCTTCCTCGTCGGTCTCGTCCTCTCCGGCGCTGCCGTGACGATGCATCAGTTTCTCATCGGTCGGCTCGTCCAGGGACTGGGCGCCGGTGGACAGACGGTCGCGCTGTACGTCGTGGTCGCGCGGCTCTACCCGGCCCATCTGCACGGACGCGTGTTCGCGGCGTTCGCTGCGGCCTGGGTCGTTCCCTCGATGATCGGGCCGTTCCTCGCCGGTGCGATCGCGGACTATCTCGACTGGCGCTGGGCGTTTCTCGGTGTGGCCGTGCTCACCGCCGCCGCGTTCGCCATGGTCGCCGTCCGCCTTCGCGGTGTCGACATCGGCGGGGGAGAGCCGCTTCAGCGTCGCGTGGTCGCGGTGCGGCTGGTGCTCTCGGTCATCGTCGCGGGTGCCGCGGTCGCGGTCGGCTTCTCCGCGGACGCCGCTCCCGCGATCGGGTGGCCGATCGCCGTGGTGTCGGTGCTCGTGATCGGATTCGCCCTTCTGCCGCTCGTGCCGCGTGGAACCCTGCGCGCCGCGCGGGGTCTGCCGAGCGTGGTTCTCATGCGCGGGATCGTCGCCGGCGCGTTCTTCGCCGCCGAGGCGTACATCCCGTATCTGCTCATGGAGCGATTCGGCTTCTCGGCTACGCTCGCCGGTCTCGCGCTGACATTCTCGGCGTTCGCGTGGGCAGGAGCATCCGCGCTGCAGGGCCGCTACGGCGATCGCCTGGGCAACACCCGCATCGCCGCTCTCAGCCTCGGACTGGTCCTGGTCGCACTGATCGCGGTCGTGGCGACAGCCGTTCTCGGCCTCTCGCCGATCATCGTCGTGATCTGCTGGGCATTCGCCGGCGGAGGCATGGGCCTGGTGTACCCGCGGCTGACGGTGCTCACGCTCGCGTACTCGCACGGCAACGATCAGGGCTTCAACTCGTCGGCGCTGTCGATCTCGGACTCCGGCGGATCGGCTGTGGCCATCGCCCTGGCCGGCCTCGGCGTCGCGACGTTCGGCGGCGGAGCAGGCGCGTTCTGGTTCGTCTTCGTGTTCGCGATCGCGCTGGTGCTCGTCGCGGCGATCCCCGGATTCCGGCTCGGACACGCGGCGGAGCGTTCATGACCTCCCCTGTCGTGCGCGGCTCGGCCGTCGATGAGCACACCCGCTGCGTCCACTACAACGGACCGCTGGACGTGATCGCCATCCGCTTCGCGTGCTGCGGGGAGTGGTACCCCTGTCTGCGCTGCCATGACGAGGCGGTGGATCACGGCATCCTGCCCTGGCCGATCGATCAGCGGGACGAGCGGGCCGTGTTGTGCGGGGTCTGCCGTTCGACGCTCACGATCGATGCGTATCTCGCCGCGACGAACTGCACGCACTGCGCCGCCCCGTTCAACCCCGGATGCGCGCTGCATCACCCCGTGTACTTCGTGATGTGACCGGCCCGCGGGCCAGGCGCAGCGCGAGCAGGATCAGCAGCGCGGCGGCGAGCGCCGTCAGCGGACTCGTGCCGACGACGAGCAGCAGCACGATCGCGATGAGCCCGCTGAGCACCGCGCCGCCCACGCGCAGCGCCGCCGCCGCCGGAGGCGCAGGCCGCGACTCCCATGCGGCGAGGGGCAGAACGATCAGCGCAGTGAGGCCCAGGACCGTGAGAAGCCAGAGCGGACGGGTCAGCCACCATTCGAATGAGCTCGGCTCGGGGAGTGCCTCCTGTGCGCTCATCGCCCACAGGGCGCTGGCGCCGGCCATCACGAGCAGGACGGGCACGTGCCAGAGGTAGATCGTCATGGCCCGCTTGTTGACGAACTGCTGCAGCGCTGCGGCGCGCGGCCGGCGGCTCCATGTCGACAGCCGACTGCGGAACAGGGACAGTACCATCGTGTGCGCGGTGCCGACGAGGATCAGCGCGGTGGTGGGCGGATTGATATTCGCGATGAGATCGGGCGAGTGGATGCCGGAGATCATGCTGAGCACCAGCAGACCGGCTGCGCCGAGGGCGACGACCACGCGGGTGCGTCGGGAGAGCGCATCGATGCGTCCGTCGGCGAGGAAGAACCCCAGCTGCTGCATCGTCAGCCAGACGAAGGCGAGGTTCACGAAGCCGAGCCCGTCGATGCCGGTCGACAGACGCAGCGCGTCCACGACCACCGCTGCGGCGGCCAGAGCACCGATCGTGCGCAACGGGGCGCGTTCGTGGAGAGCGCAGAGCGCGGGCAGCATCGCCTGGCAGAGCAGGAACACACCGAGGAACCAGAGCGGCTGCCCGTACCGGTACCCGGCGATCTGAAGAAGTTCGGACGGCACACCCACGACGGCGAGCAGCACCAGCGCGGCACCCACGACCGCAATCACGACCACCGCAGGGATGAGGAGTCGATGCAGTCGCCCGGCGACGAAGGATGCGGGCGAGCCGCCGCGCGCGCGAGCGCCGCGGTACGCGATGAACCCGGCGAAGCCGCCGATCACGAAGAACAGTGGCATGACCTGCAGCACCCAGCTCACCGGTGCGATCCACCACGAGCCCTCCGAGGCATTCGCGAACACCGGACCCGCCTGAGTCGCCGTCACCCCGACCATGAGGGCGTGGAGCACGACGACCGCGATGACGCAGAACGCACGGACGAGATCGATTCCGGTGTCGCGCCGGATGCTGCGGGGCAGTGACGGTGAGGCCGCGATGCGCGGCTGGACGGTGGTCACAGGAGGCCTCCTCTGGTCTGTCCCAGGAGGCTATGGAGCCGGTGACCGGCGGCACATCACACCACGGTGTCGACGACGGCCCTACCGTGGTGTGAGCATTCAGGCGGGTTCGACCAGGCCGGCGTCGTAGGCGAAGATGACCGCCTGCACGCGGTCACGCGCGCCGATCTTGGCGAGCACCTTGCCGACGTGGGTCTTGACGGTCTGCTCGGCGATGAAGAGCTCTCGGCCGATCTCGGCATTCGACCGCCCCTGCCCCATGAGCACGAGCACCTCCCGCTCACGGTCGGTGAGGTCGGCGAGCTGGGCCGTGACACGCGAGGCGCGCGGCTTCTGGGCGGCGAACTGCGCGATCATGCGCCGGGTGATGCTCGGGGCCAGGAGGGCGTCGCCGGCGGCGACCACGCGCACCGCCTGCACGAGTTCCTCCGGCAGTGCGTCCTTCAGCAGGAATCCGCTCGCCCCGGCCTGGAGCGCGTCGTACACGTAGTCGTCGATGTCGAAGGTGGTGAGCATGATGATGCGCGGCACCTTCGCTGCCGGGTAGGCCGTGCCGAGGATCCGTCTGGTGGCCTGGATGCCGTCGAGCTCCGGCATTCGCACGTCCATGAGGATGATGTCCGGATCGAGGCGTGCCGAGAGCGCGACGGCCTCGGCGCCGTTCGCCGCCTGACCGGTCACGCGGATGCCGTCGTGCGCGTCGAGGAGGGCCGCGAAGCCCGCCCGGACCATGGCCTGGTCGTCGGCGATGAGAACCTCGATCGTCACACGGAGCCCTTCTGCGCTGGAGTGCCGGGGTGGCGGGGGAGTGCGGCACCGACGGTCCAGCCGCCGTCGGCATCCGGCCCGGCTTCCACGCTACCGCCGAGCAGGCCCGCCCGTTCGGCCATGCCGCGCAGCCCATGGCCGCCGGTCGCCTGTGCCACAGCGGCGACGGGCGCGTTGCGCACGGTGAGCGTCACATTCGTGTCGTCCGAGGCGATGACCACGGTGATCGCGGAGCCGGGCGCGTGTCGGACGGCGTTGCTCAGCGACTCCTGCGTGATCCGGTATGCGGCGATCTGCGTGGCAGCGGCGATGTCTCCCGAGATCGCCATCGACAGCCTGATGTCCGCACCGGCGCGTCTGGTCGTCTCTACGAGCCCGGGGACGTCATCGATCCCGCGCTGCGGTGCGAGCTCGGCCGTGTGGTCCTCGGTGCGCAGGATGCCGAGGATGCGCCGCATCTCGACGAGGGCGTTCCTGGCGGTGCCGGCGATATCGTCGAACTCGGTCACCGCTTCGGCGGGAAGGCCGTCGACGCGATAGCGCGCGGTGGATGCCTGCACCTGGATCAGGGACATGCTGTGTGCGACGACGTCGTGCAGCTCTCTGGCGATCCGCGTGCGCTCCTCGACGAGTTCGCGCTTGGCCTGCTCCTGGGCGGTCAGCGCTCGCTCGCGCGTGAGCTCCTTCCCGACGCGCAGACGACTGGTGAGCAGGACGGCGATCAGATAGATGCCGCCGACCACGGACGTGGTGACGATGAGGGATGAGCCGCTCGCGAAACCGGGGAGCATCAGTGCTGCGACGAAGCCCGCCGCCGTGCCGGAGGCGAACATCACGAGGCCGGTGCGCCAGCCGTGCAGGAAGGTGGGCACGACGACCGCGACGGCGAACGCGAGCAGCATCGGGACGGACCACGGCCACGGCAGGGCGAGCGAAACGTCGCGCGGGACCATGAGCGCCAGCAGCAGTGCGGAGCCGGCGAAGAGCATGACCGCCAGGCTCGGATGCCGTCTGGACACCAGGGGCGCGGCGACCAGGGGCGCTGCGAGCAGCATCGTGAACGCCGTGGGGCTGCCGTACTCCGCCGCGTGCACGGGAACCAGGACCGCGTACAGCGTGACCGCGATCACGGAGAGGATCACGACCAGCACGATCTCGCGGTCGCGCATCCAGGCGGGGAGCCGGGCGATGCGCGCCTCGCGTCGGCGCTGCTTCTCGGCCTGCTTGGACTGCGCCCTGTCCGCCCTGGCTTGCGTCTTGCGCTGGGTCCGCTCGTGCGCTGCCTGCGCTCGTTCGGCTTTTCGTCGGTCGCGCGGGCCGAGCGGCGACTCCTCCGTCGCCTCTGGACCTCGTTCCGCCGTCATGGGAGTCATCCTTCCACCTTCACGAGCGCGGTCGTCGGCAGGGGGCAGTCGAGCGACGGTTCCTGCTCGGCGGTCACGCGCGCCGCCGTGCGTCGGCGCCGGTGAGCCGAGATCCGGTCGATCGCGAAGCCGATGACCAGGGCGAAAGCGACGCCGAGCACCGCGCTCAGCAGCGGCTGCTCCTCGAGCCAGTGCCCGGCCAGCACGCCGATCCCGGCGCTGTAGGCCGCCCAGCAGAGTCCGCCGAGTGCGCTCAGCGGCAGGAAGCGGCGCCAGGGGTAGCGCAGTGCGCCAGCGGTCATGTTGACGGCGACCCGGCCGACCGGGATGTAGCGTGCGCCCAGGATGAGGCCGGCACCGTTGGTCGTCAGAGTCTGTTCAGCGCGGCCGAACGCCGCCGCGACTCGGGGGCGACGCATCCAGCGGAAGCGCCGCGTTCCCGTCCCACGCCCGATCGCATACGCGACGTTGTCGCCGATCATGGCGCCGACGGCTGCGACTCCTGCAAGCAGGAAGAGGTTGGCACCTCCCGTGGATGCCGCGGCAGCCGCCGCAGCGACGAGCACCGTCTCACTTGGCACCGGCGGGAAGAAACCGTCGATGATCGCGACAGCGAACATGACGAGCAGCAACCACGGGGATGCCGCGGCGGCGAGGATGAGCTCGTTGATGACGTCCATGCCACTGACGCTACGAAGCCGGCGGGTAGCCGCACATCACTCCCTGGTATCGACAGGGTCATACTTCAGACGGGTCTTTCGCCTGTCGACCCGCTCGTGGACGCCGTGCAGGAACAGCATCACGCCGTCGTCGAAGGATGCCGAGAGGACGCCGGTCGCATCGTCGCCGGCGTCAGGGAGCACCGCCCCGTGGCTCTCGGCATGCAGACGCTGCTGCACGAGCAGCGCGTGGCCGATGATGAACTGCAGCAGCGTGGTCGCGGCCACCGCGGCATCCTGTGCCCTGGCGCTGAGCACCATGCACAGGTGCTCCTGCGCGCGCGCGACTCCGAAGCCGAGGGCATACGAGCTGAGCACGACTTCGGCACCGTCCCGGTAGGCGAGCAGCGCGTCACGGATGCTGCGGGCGGCGGCCAGGATGTCGGAATCGGTCGCCGCATCGGCGGGGTCGACGACGGGGATGCGGGCGAGGATGCGTTCGGCGACCGCTCCCAGCAGCTCCTGCTTGTTCGCGAAGTGCCAGTACAGCGCGCTCGGCTGCACGCCGAGCTCGGATGCCAGTCGGCGCATGCTCAGGTCGGGGAGGCCGACATCGTCGAGCAGGCGCAGCGCGGTCGCCGTGACGCTGTCGCGATCGTGGCGCCGGTCGGAGTTGCGGGCAACCATCATGCGCTCAGTATACTGAACGCCGTTCAGGTGAACAGTGTTCAGGACGCTGTGTTCAAGATACTCGAGGAGGCACCCGTGTTCGAGACCCGCAGCGACGTCGGTCGCGATCTGGCCCGCATCGCGATCTTCGCGGCGCTCATCATCGTGCTGGGCATGGTGACGATTCCCCTCCCCACCGGGGTCCCCATCACCGGGCAGACGCTCGGCGTGATGCTCGCCGGAACCGTCCTCGGTCCGCGTCGTGGTCCCTTGGCCGTGCTCCTGGTGCTCGTGCTGGCGGTGATCGGTCTGCCGGTGCTCGCCGGAGGGCACGGCGGAATCGCCGCGTTCGTCGGACCGAGTGCCGGCTACCTGATCGGCTGGATCGTCGGAGCGTGCGTCACGGGTCTCATCGCGCACAGTGGCCGGATCACCTGGTGGCGCACCGGCCTCGCGACGCTCGTCGGCGGGATCGGAGCGGTCTACCTGCTCGGCATCCCTGTGCAGGCGGCCGTGATGGGCCTGGGGCTCGGCCCGACGGCGATGGCGAGTCTGATCTTCCTGCCTGGCGATGTGATCAAGGCCGTCGCCGCGACCGCTCTCACGCTCGCGCTGCGCCGGGCGTACCCACCCGCCTTCGGCGCACCTGTGCGCGCGCATGCCGTCTGAGACGCGGCTCGCCCCCATCGACCTGCAGGGGGTCTCGCTGGAGATCGACGGTCGGCGTGTGCTCTCGGACGTGGACATGGCGTTGACGGCTCGCCGGATCGCAGTGATCGGGGCGAACGGGTCGGGGAAATCAACGTTCGCGCGGCTCCTGAACGGCCTGATCACGCCGACCAAGGGCCGGGTGCGTGTGCTCGGACTCGACACCGTCAGGGAGCGCACAGCGCTGCGGCGGCGCGTCGGCTTCGTCTTCACCAATCCGGACGCGCAGATCCTGATGCCCACTCCTGCGGAGGATCTCGCGCTCTCGCTGCGCGGGCAGGACAAGCGCACGATCGAGGCGCGCGTCGCGCAGACGCTCGCCGAGCACGGGCTCGCCGACCACGCCGATGTTCCGGCATCCGCGCTGTCCGGCGGGCAGAAGCAGATGCTGGCGCTCGCCTCGGTGCTCATCACCGAACCGGAGCTCATCGTTGCAGACGAGCCGACCACGCTGCTGGACTTGCACAATGCGCGCCGCATCGGCGACCTGCTGCTGGCGCAGGACGCGCAGATCGTGCTCATCACGCATGATCTCGAGCTGGCGAAGCGATGCGACACCGCTGTGCTGTTCGAAAGCGGTTGCGTCGCGGGGGTCGGTGATCCTGCAGAGCTCATCCGCCGGTATCGCGGGGTGCACCCGTGAAGACCCTGTATCTGCCGGGATCGAGCGTGCTTCATCGCGCGCCGGCCGGCGCGAAGCTGGCAGGGCTGGCGGTGCTCGTGCTCCTCGTGTCGCTCTCCCCGGATGACCTCGCGAGCATCGGCATCGCGCTGGGCGTCGTCGTCGCGCTGTATGCACTCGCGCGGGTCCCGGTGCGGAGTTTCGCCGCCCAGGTGTGGCAGCTGCGGTGGATGGTCGTCGTGATGTGTGGGCTGCTGCTCGTGTTCTCCTCACCGCACGCCGCGCTGATCGGCACGGGCCGCGTCGTCGCCATCGTGCTCCTGGCCGGCCTGCTCACCCTCACGACGACGATGGGCGACCTGCTCGCCGTGCTGCAGAGGATGCTCCAGCCGCTGACGCGCTTCGGAGTCGATCCGCCGGCGGTGGCGATGACCGTGTCGCTGACGATCACGATGGTTCCGGTGGTGGCTGGTTTCGCCGCCAGGGTGGGTGAGGCGCAGCAGGCGCGCAGCGTGCGTCTCGGCATCCGCGCGGCCGTGCCGTTGTTCGTCCTGGCGCTGCGTCATGCCGACGATGTCGGGGACGCACTGGCCGCGCGGGGACTGGTGTAGCCCGAGTCGGGGGAGCACCCATCGTGCCCGATCTATACTGGGAGGCTGGCCCCTTCTCCGGCCGCATCCACCCCCTGACGAAACGGACGTCCGCTGTGCTTGCCGTGCACGAACTCGAGATCCGCGTTGGCGCGCGCCTGCTGATGGAGAACGTGTCGTTCCGCGTATCCGACGGCGACAAGATCGGCCTCGTCGGCCGCAACGGCGCGGGGAAGACCACGCTGACCAAGGTGCTGGCCGGCGATGTCCTGCCCTCCGGCGGCAGCGTGACGCGCTCAGGAGAACTCGGCTATCTGCCGCAGGATCCGCGCTCCGGCGACCCGGAGATGCTCGCACGCACCCGCATCCTCGATGCCCGCGGTCTGGGCACGCTCGCGCTCGGCATGGCCGAGGCGACGGTGGCGATGGGGTCGGACGACCCTGCCGTGGCCGAGAAGGCGATGAAGAAGTACGCCAGGCTCACCGAGCAGTTCGAGGGGCAGGGCGGGTACGCCGCCGAGGCGGAGGCCGCATCGATCGCGAACAACCTGTCGTTGCCTGACCGCATCCTCGACCAGCCGCTCAAGACGCTCTCCGGTGGTCAGCGCCGCCGCATCGAGTTGGCCCGCATCCTGTTCTCCGATGCCGAGACCATGATCCTCGACGAGCCGACCAACCACCTCGACGCCGACAGCGTCGTCTGGCTGAGGGAGTTCCTCAAGGGGTACAAGGGCGGTCTGATCGTGATCAGCCACGACGTCGAGCTCGTCGGCGAGACCGTCAACCGCGTGTTCTACCTCGACGCGAACCGTCAGGTCATCGACGCGTACAACATGAACTGGAAGAATTACCTCCGCCAGCGCGCCGCCGACGAGGAGCGCCGCAAGAAGGAGCGCGCCAACGCCGAGAAGAAGGCCACGACGCTGCAGCAGCAGGCAGCCCGATTTGGTGCGAAGGCTTCAAAGGCCGCCGCCGCTCACCAGATGGTCGCGCGCGCCGAGAAGCTGCTCGCAGGGCTCGATGACGTGCGCCAGGTCGACCGCGTCGCGAAGCTCCGCTTCCCGAAGCCGGCACCGTGCGGCAAGACTCCGCTGATGGCGTCCGGACTCTCGAAGTCGTACGGCTCGCTGGAGATCTTCACCGACGTCGACCTGGCGATCGATCGCGGCTCGAAGGTCGTCGTGCTCGGGCTCAACGGCGCGGGCAAGACCACGCTGCTGCGTATGCTCGCCGGCGTGGACCAGCCGGATACGGGTCAGCTCGAGCCCGGTCACGGTCTGAAGGTGGGCTACTACGCGCAGGAGCACGAGAACCTCGACGTCTCGCGTTCGGTGCTCGAGAACATGGTCTCGGCCGCTCCGCACATCACCGAGACCGAGGCGCGCAGGGTGCTCGGATCGTTCCTGTTCACGGGTGACGACGTGCTGAAGCCGGCCGGTGTCCTCTCCGGTGGTGAGAAGACGCGTCTGTCGCTGGCGACCCTCGTGGTGTCTTCCGCGAACCTGCTGCTGCTCGATGAGCCGACGAACAACCTTGATCCCGCGTCCCGCGAGGAGATCCTCGATGCGCTCGCGCACTACGAGGGCGCCGTGGTGCTCGTCTCGCACGACCCCGGTGCCGTGCAGTCGCTGAACCCCGAGCGAGTGCTGATCCTGCCCGACGGGGTTGAGGACATCTGGAGCCAGGAGTACCAGGACCTCATCGAGCTGGCCTGAGCCCGGCGCGCGTCGCGTAGCACGCATCCCGTCGCCAGCGTCGGAGATAGTGCGAGCGTCAGACGGATTCCGTGATTCGCGTCCGACGGAGGGGATTTCTCCGACGCAGCGACCGCGGTAACAGCCGCGCGGGGACTGCGAGCCCCGGACCGCTCAGTGCGCAGCGTCGAGCAGCTCGTCCTCGGTGTCCGCATCCCTGTCACGGCGGCGCGTCTTCTTCGGTGCGGCCGGGCGCCCCTCGACCTCTTCGCGATGCTTCGTGATCTCGGTCCGGATGATGTAAGCGATGAAGACGAAGCCCATGATCGCGAACAGGATCCACTGGATCGCGTAGGAGAAGTTCATCCCCGGATCAGCAGTGGGCCGGTCGAATCCGCCGAGCTGCTCAGCATCCGCCGACTCGCTCACCAGCTGGCCGTAGGCCTGCGTGATGACGTCGTCCTCGGTCAGCCGATCGGCGATCGTCGGCACATGGATCGTCGGGACCTGACCCTCCGGGGCGCCGCGGCCGGAAGAGGGCAGTGGTTCCGTCGGGCGCAGTCGGACGATGATCTCGACCTCGCCCCGCGGCGGGGCGGCGATCGAGTCCGGCAGCGCGCCCTCACCCGGCGGCACCCATCCGCGGTCGACGATGAGGCTCCGACCCTCGGTGTCCCGGAACGGCACGAGCACCTCGAAGGCGCTGGTGCCTCCGTGCGGACGGTTGCGCACGAGCATCTGCTCGTCGGCCAGATACTCGCCTTCGAGCCTGACAGGTCGCCATTCGTCGTCTGCGGCCAGAGCGCCGTCCGAACCGACGACGTCGGACAGCGGAACAGGGTCGGCGTCGTAGTTGCGCTCGATGAGAGCGAGCTCGGCGCTGCGCGTCTCACTGCGGTCGAACTGCCACTGCGACAGGAAGGCGCACGCCACGGCGAATCCGATCGCGACGAGGACGTAGATGCCCCAGCGCACGAATCGATTGCTCACTCCGGTACCTCCGTTCGCACGGTCACCGGGAAGTCGCGGGCCCGCAGATAGTCACTCAGAAAGCCGACATGCGCCTCGCACGCGAGCCAGATCTTCTCGCGATCCGCCGCGTGGATCCGCGGATTGCGCCACACGACCTGATGGGTTGCGGTGTCACGGCATCCAGCGCGGGAGCATTCCAGATCCGTCACGACTCGCTGGTCCGGCCATGCTCAGCGATGCGGATGACCGTCGGGCGGCCTGGCTCGACGTCCGGCGTCGCCGGAGGCGCATCCAGAGCCTGCTGCGGCGATTCCGCCCGCGTCACGCTGCTGTCGCTTCCGGCGTTCGCAGCGACGACGGCGATATAGGGCAGCACAGCAGCGGCGATCGCGAATACCCAGGTGTACCAGCCGTACGGCGTGACGAACAGGGTGAGCGCGAAGCACACCATGCGGATGCTCATCGAGATCAGATACCGGCGCGTGCGCGAGTCAGCCTCGACCTTCGGCGCCTGCGGAAGCGAGGTGACGGATGCGGCGTCACGGGAGCGTTTCACGATGCATCCAGCCTACGCCGCATGCGGCGCGGCGGATGCCCGTCAGGAGTTCCAGATGAACGGGAGGGAGAAGGCTCCGAACACCACGGCGGCGATGATGGCGACGACGACCAGGATGACGGTCAGCGCGATCGGGATGTATCCGAGGACGAGTCCGGTGATCGCCATCCCGCGCCCGCCGACCGCGGGAGTCTTCTTGAGCTGCGACAGCGAGATGTGGCCGAGGATGACCGCGGCGACGGAGACGAGCACCGGGAACACGATGAAGAATGTCGCCCAGCCGAAGACTACGCCGACGATGCCGCACACCATGGCTGCGACCGCGGCGCCGTTGTTCGGGCGAGCGGCGTACACCGGCGCGCCGTAGCCGGGCGCGTAACCGGAAGCGGGGTAGCCCGCTGCGGGGTATACGGCGGTTCCCGGCGCCGGCTGACCGTATCCGGTCAGCGCAGGCGGCGTGTGGCCGGCCGGCGCGACGGGCACCTGAGCGCCGTACTGCGGTGGCGATGCGGGAGCGGAGGGCACCGTGGGCCGGCCGGCCGGCACGGCGCCGGGGTACTGAGCCTGCGGGGGCGTCCCCGGCAGGGGCGGCGGGGTGGGGATGCTGCTGTCGCTCACGGTGCGCCTTTCGTCAGGGACAGGCTCCCAGGCGCGTCAGGCACTGTCAAACGCCCCGATAGGATTGCCACGCCGGAAATCGATCGAGCGGGAGTGCTGACACATGAGCGAAGGACGCGTGGTCCTGGTCACCGGAGGAAACCGCGGCATCGGGCGCGCCATCGCCGAGCGCTTCGTCCGCGACGGCTATCGCGTCGCGGTCACCGCTCGCAGCGGAGAAGGCCCCGAAGGCACTCTCACGGTCCGCGCCGATGTGACGGATGCTGCAGCTGTCGACGCCGCCTTCACCGAGGTCGAGAGCACGCTCGGTCCGATCGAGGTCGTCGTGGCGAACGCGGGCATCACGAAGGACACGCTCCTGCTGCGCATGAGCGAAGACGACTTCGACAGCGTGATCTCGACGAACCTCGGCGGATCCTTCCGCGTCGTCAAGCGCGCATCGAAGGGAATGCTGCGCGCCCGCTTCGGTCGCGTCATCCTCATCTCCAGCGTCGTAGGGCTCTACGGATCCGCCGGGCAGATCAACTACGCCGCCTCCAAGAGCGCGCTGGTCGGCTTCGCCCGCTCGCTCACCCGCGAGCTCGGCGGACGCGGGATCACCGCGAACGTCGTCGCGCCGGGCTTCATCGAGACCGACATGACGGCTGAGCTCCCCGAGGAGACCCAGAAGCAGTACAAGTCGAACATCCCCGCCGGCCGCTTCGCGACGGCCGACGAGGTCGCCGGCGTCGTCACCTGGCTCGCCGGCGATGACGCCGCGTACATCTCGGGTGCGGTCATCCCGGTCGACGGCGGCCTCGGCATGGGGCACTGACCGCGACGCTTCGCCTGTTCAGGATGCTTCGGCCACGGTATCCAGGATCAGCTGAGCGAGTCGGTCGGGAACGCTGAACTGCGGCCAGTGACCGGATCCGATGCGGATCACCGTGGTGTCGGAGATCGCCGCGTACTCTGCGGCGAACGGGGGCCATTCGGCCAGTGCCGCCTCGAACGCCTGCTGGTCCATCATTCCCATGAGGAGCGTGACGGGCACGCGCCGGCGGTCGCCCGTCAGAGCGATGGGATCAGTCGGAACGCGCGCGGGGACGCTCTGCATCGTCGGCGCCGTCCTCTCACGGATCTCGGGCGTGAGATCGGACACGTCCTCGGCGGGGAAGAAATCCCAGCCGGGGAAGGGGATGACGCCGTCGACGAGCTCGAACTCCGAGATGCCGAAACCCGGTGCGGGCGGCGCGGAGTCGACGAAGACGACGCGCGCGACCCTGTCAGGTCGCGCATCCGCGGCGCCCCACACCACGTTTCCTCCGCCCGAGTGGCCGACGAGCACGACAGGGCCGGTGAGCTCATCAATGCGCTCCACCACGGCGTTCACCCAGTCCGCGATGCCGACATCGCCGGATGCGGCAGCGGGCGCGCCGAGTCCTGGCATCGTCAGCGGATGCACGCGGTGCCCCGCCGCAGTGAGAGCGGGCATCACGTCGTCCCACGATGACGCGTCGAGCCAGAGTCCCGGAACCAGGATGATGTCCATGCCACGAAGGTAATCGGGGCATCGAACACGCGCTAGGGGAGCAGCGGGATCACCTCGCGCAGATCGACGGCGCCGATCACGAGGCTGGCGCGTTCGCGCACGGGCGGCTTGGCGTTGAAGGCGAGCCCGAGGCCCGCGACGGACATCATCCGCAGGTCGTTCGCTCCATCGCCGATCGCGATCGTCGCCCGATCGCGCACGCCCAGTTCGTCAGCCCACTCGAGAAGCGACGCCGCCTTCGCCTCGCCATCGACGATATCGCCGTCCACGCGTCCCGTCAGCGCGTCGCCCTCGATCTCGAGACGGTTCGCGCGCCACCGATCGACGCCGAGCACCGGTGCGATGTGGTCGAGGATCTCGTGGAACCCACCGGAGACGACCCCGACGACGCCACCGCGCTCGTGCACGGCCGCGGTCAGTTCGCGCACCCCGGGGGTCGGCTCGATGCGCGCGCGGACGCGCTCGAACGCCGAGGTCGGCACGCCGGTCAGCGCCTCCACGCGAGAGCGAAGACTTGCGGCGAAATCGACCTCGCCGCGCATGGCGGCCTCGGTGGCCGCCTGGACCTCGTCGCGGCGCCCCGCTTCGTCGGCGAGAAGCTCGATCACCTCGTTGCGGATGAGGGTCGAATCGGCATCGAGGACGACGAGGAAGCGCGCGGAACTCACGCGTGAAAGCCTAGGGCACGGCCGAACGTCGCTCGTCCCGCATGACCCGGTCTCAGCGGTCGATGCGGATGCCCTTGCCGACCACCGTGATCCCGGACTCCGTGACCGTGAACCCACGGGCGAGGTCGCGTTCGCGGTCGACTCCGACCGTGGCGCCATCTTCGAGGATCACGTTCTTGTCGAGAACCGCGCGGTGGATCCGCGCCCCTTGACCCACGCGCACGTGGTCGAACAGCACCGAGTCGGTGATGGTCGATCCGCCACCCGCGAGGGTGCCTGGTCCCACGACGCTGCGTTCCAGATGAGTGCCGGACAGCACGGAGCCGAGCGACACGATCGAGTCGATCGTGTTGCCGATCCGTCCCACCGCATCGCGGACGAACTTCGCCGGCGGAGCATTCACGCTCTGCGTGCGGATCGGCCACGCCGTGTTGTAGAGGTTGAAGACGGGGAGCGTCGAGATCAGGTCCATGTGAGCGTCGAAGAACGAGTCGATCGTTCCGACATCGCGCCAGTACGCACGATCCCGCGGCGAGGAACCGGGGACGTCGTTCTGCTTCATGTCGTAGTACCCGGCTTCGCCGCGGTTCACGAAGTACGGGATGATGTCGCCGCCCATGTCGTGACCGGAAGTCGGCAGTTCGCCGTCCGCCTCGACGGCCGCGATGAGGGCATCCGTGTCGAAGATGTAGTTGCCCATCGACACCAGCACCTCGTGCGGCGAATCGGCGAGGCCCTCGGCATCCGTCGGCTTCTCCAGGAAGTCCCTGATCAGGCCGGAGCCGTCCGGATCCGCATCGATCACGCCGAACTGGTTCGCCAGGGCGAGCGGCTGACGGATGCCGGCGACGGTCGCCTTCGCGCCCGACGCGACGTGCGCCTTGAGCATCTGCCGGAAGTCCATCCGGTACACGTGATCGGCCCCGATCACGACGACGATGTCCGGCTTCTCGTCGTTGATGAGGTTGAGGCTCTGCAGGATCGCGTCGGCGGACCCGGAGAACCAGCGCTTGCCCAGGCGCTGCTGCGCGGGGACGGATGTGACGTAGGAGTCGAGCAGCGCCGACATCCGCCACGTCTGGGAGATGTGACGATCCAGACTGTGCGATTTGTACTGCGTGAGCACGACGACCTGTCGCAGGCCCGAGTTGATCAGGTTGGAGATGGCGAAGTCGATGAGGCGGTACTGCCCGCCGAACGGAACCGCGGGTTTCGCTCGATCCGCCGTGAGAGGCATGAGTCGCTTGCCCTCACCGCCGGCGAGGATGATGCCGAAAACCTTCTGCGGAGCCGCCATGGCTCCACCATAGATGCACGAGGCCGCGCTGTACTACGTTTCAGACATGCGCGTCGACATGATCACGAAGGAATACCCGCCGGAGATCTACGGAGGGGCAGGTGTCCACGTCACAGAGCTCGTCACGGCGCTGCGCCGCAGCATCGAGGTGCAGGTCCGTGCGTTCGGCGCCGACCGTGCGGAACCCGGTGTGAGCTCGTACCGCACGCCGCCGGAACTCGCCGACGCGAACCCGGCGATCCAGACGCTCGGCACCGACTTGAGCATGATCGGCGACATCGCCGGAGCGGATCTCGTGCACTCGCACACCTGGTACGCGAACTTCGCCGGCCACATCGCCTCGCAGCTGCACGGCATCCCGCACGTGCTGACCGCGCACAGCCTGGAGCCGCTGCGGCCGTGGAAGGCCGAGCAGCTCGGCGGCGGCTACGCGGTGTCCAGCGGGATCGAGCGGCTCGCCTACGAGAACGCAGCGGCCATCGTCGCCGTGAGCGCCGGCATGCGTGCCGACATCCTGCGCAGCTATCCGCAGGTGGACCCTGCGCGCGTGCGCGTCATCCACAACGGAATCGACGTCGACCAGTGGCATCCGGTCTCCGATCCCGGATTCCTCGCGAGCATCGGGATGGACCCGGATCGGCCGTCCGTCGTGTTCGTCGGCCGCATCACGCGTCAGAAGGGTCTGCCGTATCTGCTGCGCGCCGTCGCCGAGCTTCCGCGCGAGGTGCAGATCGTGCTCTGCGCCGGCGCGCCGGACACCCCGGAGATCATGGCCGAGGTGCAGGAGGGCGTCCGCCTGCTCCAGCAGACCAGAGACGGCGTGATCTGGATCGAGCGGATGCTGCCGAGAGCCGAACTCTCCGCGATCCTCACAGCGGCGACCGCATTCGTGTGCCCGTCGGTGTACGAGCCGCTCGGGATCGTGAACCTCGAGGCGATGGCCTGCGGAGCTGCGGTCGTCGGTACCGCGACGGGCGGCATCCCCGAGGTTGTGGACGAATCCGTCACCGGACGTCTGGTGCCGATCGAGCAGGTTCAGGACGGCACGGGGACGCCGGTGGATCCGGACCGCTATGTGTCGGATCTCGCCGCGGTGCTGACCGAAGTCGTCGGCGATCCGCAGCGCGCGGAGCAGTACGGAGCTGCGGGGCGGGAACGCGCGCGCACCCGGTTCAGCTGGGAGGCGATTGCCGACACCACGCGTGAGCTCTACCGGGAGCTCGCCGGCTGAGCCGTTAGGCTGAAGACATGCCGAGTGCCCTGGATCTCACCGATGTCGTCGTGCGCCGCGATGGGCGGAACATCGTCGATCATGTGACCTGGCAGGTCGCAGACGACGAGCGCTGGGCCGTGCTCGGCCCGAACGGGGCGGGCAAGACCACGCTGCTGCAGCTGGCTGACACGCTGCTGCACCCCACGTCCGGCACCGTGACGGTCCTCGGGGAGACACTCGGCAGGAGCGACCTGTTCGAGGTGCGTCCGCGTATCGGGTTCGCCTCGTCCGCGATGGCCAAGCGCATTCCTCGCGATGAGACGGTGCTCAACGCCGTGCTGACCGCTGCCTACTCCGTGATGGGCCGCTGGAACGAGCAGTACGAGAACATCGACGAGCGCCGCGCCCTGCGTGTGCTGGGGGAGTGGAAGCTCGATCATCTTGCCGATCGCCTGTTCGGAACGCTGAGCGACGGCGAGCAGAAGCGCGTGCAGATCGCGCGCGCGGTCATGACCGACCCTGAGCTGCTGCTGCTGGACGAGCCGACCGCGTCGCTGGATCTCGGATCCCGTGAGGAGCTGCTCGCCCTGCTGAGCGGCTATGCCTCGTCGCCGACCACGCCGGCGATGGTCATGGTCACACACCATGTCGAGGAGATCCCGGTCGGCTTCACCCACGCGCTGCTCGTGCGCGACGGCGCTGCCGTCGCCCAGGGTCCGATCGCGCAGGCCCTCACCTCCGAGTCGCTGACCGAGGCATTCGGACTGCCGATCGCCCTGAGCGAGGACGCCGGCCGCTACGCGGCACGCGCGGCCTGATCTGCTAAACTGGATCCTCGGTGCGCTCTGCACCGACAGACTTCCCTCGTCCCTGGCACAATCCAGGGCGCCACGTAAGGAATCCCATGAAGACTGACATTCACCCCGACTACCAGGCAGTCGTGTTCCGCGACCTCGGCTCGGGAGAGACGTTCCTCACCCGTTCGACGGTGTCGAGCGACAAGACGATCGAGCTCGACGGCGTGGAGTACCCCGTCATCGACGTCGAGATCTCCTCGGCCTCGCACCCGTTCTACACGGGCAAGCAGCGCATCATGGACTCGGCCGGTCGCGTCGAGAAGTTCAACCAGCGCTTCAAGGGCTTCGGCGGCAGCAAGTAAGCAGCCACCCGCTTCACGAAGGTCCCGGCTCCATGGAGCCGGGACCTTCGTCGTTCACGGCGTCAGTCCGCGTCGACCTCGATGACGATGCGACCGTCGGCGCCCATCACACCAGGACCCTTGTCCGGCGTGGGCGCCGGGATCGACGCCCGCTGCTGTCGGTCGCGTTCCTGAGTCGCCTCATGCGCGCTCGGCGACCAGACGGCGTCGAAGACGCCCACGAGCCCAGCGTTCGCCATGCCGCGGTACTTCTCCTCGATGCTCCTGCGCGAGAACACATGCCGCAGGCCGGTGAACAGCAGCACCGGAAGCATGCCGAACACCACCGCGATGGTCATCCACCCCAGGAAATCGTTCACGCTGCGAGCCTAGGCATCCCGCGCGTCATCGGCATCCCCCGTCAGACGGAATCCGCGCCGTCCCGCACCGGCCAGGTGCCGTCGATGGTCTCTTCGGGCTCGAGCCGCCCGATGCTGATGAAGTACTCCGTGAGGCTCTCGGCCTGCGTGCGCGCCCAGCCGATCTGGCGCGTGTGCAGCTCGGTGGCGGTCGGCGGAAGGGCGAACCGGGCGGCGAGCGCCTGCGCGACGCGTCCGGCAGCGATCGCATCAGCCGACGCCTCGTGCGCGGCGTCGAGGGCCACCGCATAGTGCTCGGCGACGACCTCGAGAGTCCGCTTGCCGCGGCGGTAGCGGTCGACGGCTTTGTCGATGACGAGCGGATCGATCACGGGCGATGGGTCCTGCAGCGGCTCGATGCCGTGGCGGATGCACTCGTGGAACAGCAGCGAGAAGTCGTACGAGGCGTTGTAGGCGACGACGGGAATGCCCTGCGCGAGGAGTGCGCGCAGGGACCGGGTGATCTCCGCGACGACCTCGGCCGGCTGGCGGCCTTCACGACGGACGCGCTCGGTGGTGAAGCCATGGATCGCGGCGGCGCCATCGGGGATCGGGATGCCGGGGTCGGCGATCCACGAGCGGGCAGCGATCTGTCGTCCCTTCGCATCCAGGACACCCACATGAGCGGTAACGATGCGGTCGGTGCGGACGTCGACCCCCGTGGTCTCGAGGTCGAAGACGCCGACGCGGGTGAGCCAGTCGGGAAGCATGGTCTCGTCGGTCATGCTCTTCACGCTAGATCGAGGCTCCGACATCGCCGCGGAGGCTCTCCGGGGCACGGGCGCCCGTAGAATCGAAGTCATGTCTTCGCCCTACGCCGACCGATTGAACGCGCTGCCGGTTCGGCGCCGAGACGTCGAGGTCGGCGGCGGCACGACGGCGTACTGGGAGTACGGCGACCCCGAGCGCACGGGGCCGACGGTGATCGCCGTGCACGGATTCCGAGGAGAGCACCACGGTCTCGAGCCCGTGCTGGCCTACCTGCCCGATCTCCATGTGATCGCCCCCGACCTGCCGGGGTTCGGCGAGACCGCTCCCCTGCCCGGTGGCCGGCATGACCTCGATCGGTACGCCGAATGGCTGACCGAGTTCGCCGCACGCGTCGCCCCCGGAGCGGTGATCCTCGGCCACTCGTTCGGCTCGATCGTCGCCTCGGCCGCCGTCGCCGGCGGTCTGGAGACCCCTCGACTGATCCTGATCAACCCGATCGGCGCCCCCGCGCTCGAGGGACCCAAGGGCCTCATGACCCGTCTCGCGGTGCTCTACTACGCGCTGGGTGCGAAGCTGCCGAACCGGTGGGGAACAGCGTTGCTGCGCAACCGCGTGATCGTGCGCGTCATGAGCATCACGATGGCGAAGACGCGGGACCCCGAGCTGCGGCGCTTCATCCATGCGCAGCACGACACCTACTTCTCGCTGTTCGCGGACCGGGACGTCCTCAAGGACGCGTTCGTGGCCAGCGTGTCGCATGACGTGGGCGCGTTCGCGCCTCGGATCACGGAGCCGACGTTGCTCATCGCCGCGCAGCAGGACGACATCACGCCGATCGAGGCCGAGCGACTGCTCGCGACCCGGTTCCCGGATGCCGAGATCGTCGAGATCGCCGATGTCGGTCACCTGATCCACTACGAGACGCCGGCAGAGGCGGCCGGCGCGATCCGACGCTTCCTCAGGCTTCCCGTCGTGCAAGCCCGATGAGCCCGGCGACCCGGTAGGGGATCACCTCGCCCATCGCGAGCGACGTCTCCGTGCGCTCGACGCCTTCGATGGAGAGGATGCGGGCATCCGTGTCGAACAGGTGGCGCGCATCCCGGCAGGCCACGCTGGCGAGCAGATCGATCGAGCCGCTCAGGCCGTGCACCTGGAGGATCTCCGGGATCCGCGCGAGCTCCGCCGTGATCCGAGGCAGTTCCGTCTGGCGCAGTCCGATGCTGATGAAGGCCTGCAGCGGGAACCCGAGGACCTCGGGGGAGTACGCGCGTTCGTAGGAGAGGAGCACTCCGGTCTGCTCGAGCCTGGCCATCCGCGCCTGGATCGTGTTGCGCGACAGTCCGAGCCGTTCCGCGAGAGCCACGATCGTGGCGCGCGGATCCTCCGCGAGCGCCGTCAGCAGCTCGAGGTCGATGCGATCGAGGGTTGACATAGTGCCAAACGGTAGCACCCTCCAGAGCGCCGAGAATTCGCAACATGCTCAATGCCTGCGGAAATGCTTGAGCGACGTGATCAGCAGACGTAGCCTCGGAACAGCCGATGACGATGTCGGCGCCGTGCAGCACCGCCCCCACAAGGGGCGACGCGACCGAGGAGGACGAAGATGTCACCACAGACCACTCCGATCACCGACACCGCTCAGGACCTGGACCTCGTCGAGCGTCTGATAGCTCCGGATGGCACTCGTCTGACGCACCCCGATCTGGATCGGTACGTCGCAGACATCGATGCGGCCCGGCTTCGGGCGCTCCACCGCGACATGGTGGTGCTGCGACGAATCGATGCCGAAGGCTTCGCACTGCAGCGCCAAGGGCAGCTCGGCCTCTGGGCGCCCTGTCAGGGACAGGAGGCGGCGCAGATCGGCACCGCCCGCGCACTGGCACCGCAGGACTTCGTGTTCCCCAGCTACCGTGAAACCGGCGTCATCCTGGCGCGCGGTGCGGAGCCGGCCGACTTCGTGCGCACGTGGCGAGGTGAAGAGGGCGCGGCGTACGACCCGGATCGCCTGCGCTGCGCTCCGATGCAGATCATCATCGGTGCGCAGAGTCTGCACGCGGTCGGCTACGCGATGGGCATCCAGCGCGAGGGCACGGATGAAGTGGCCGTCGCATACTTCGGTGATGGCGCCACCAGCCAGGGCGATGTCAATGAGGCGATGATCTTCGCGTCGTCCTACGGCGTTCCTGCCGTGTTCGTCTGCCAGAACAACCACTGGGCGATCTCCGAGCCGGTCTCGGTGCAGTCGCGGTTCCCTATCGCCGGCCGTGCCCCGGCCTTCGGCATTCCCAGCCTCCGTGTCGACGGCAACGACGTCCTCGCTTGCCTGGCAGCGATGCGCTGGGCGCTCGATCACGCACGCAGCGGCAAGGGGCCGGCCTTCATCGAGGCCGTCACATACCGGATGGGCCCGCACACGACAGCCGACGACCCGACGCGCTACCGCGATCAGGCGGAGCTCGAGGCGTGGCGCACGCGCGATCCGATCGCGCGCCTGGAAGCCTTCCTGACGGCGCGCGGCGAGCTCGATGAGACGCAGGTCGCCGCCGCGCAGGCCGAGGCTGACATCGCAGCGCGCGAGATGCGCGCGGCCTGCATCGGGATGGTGACCCGCGAGCCGATGGCGGTCTTCGACGGCGTGTACGCCGAGCCGCACACCGGGCTCGCACGCGAACGGGACGCGTACGCGGCCTACCTGCACTCGTTCGACGAGGAGGCCTGAGATGACCGAGATGACGCTCGGCAAGGCGCTGGGCGCCGGCCTCGCGCAGGCGATGCGGGATGACGACAAGGTCGTGATCCTCGGCGAGGACATCGGTCGCCTCGGCGGCGTCTTCCGCATCACGGACGGCCTGATCGACGAGTTCGGTGCCGCACGCGTGATCGACACTCCGCTCGCGGAATCGGGCATCGTCGGCACCGCCGTTGGGCTGGCGTTCCGCGGCTACCGGCCCGTGGTCGAGATCCAGTTCGACGGCTTCGTGTATCCGGCGTTCGATCAGATCGTGTCGCAGGTCGCGAAGCTGCACTATCGCACGCAGGGCAGAGTTCGGATGCCGATCACGATCCGCATCCCGTGGGCCGGCGGCATCGGCGCCGCCGAGCATCACTCCGAGTCGCCGGAAGCGTACTTCGTCCACACCGCGGGGCTTCGGGTGATCGCGGTGTCGAATCCGCAGGACGCCTACCGGTGTCTGCGACAGGCGATCGCGAGCGACGATCCGGTGATCTTCTTCGAGCCGAAGCGCCTGTACCACCACAAGGGCGAGGTCGATCTGGAAGCACCCCTGGCGGATGCCGTGCCGATGGGGCTCGCCCAGGTGGTGCGTCAGGGCGCTGATGCCACGGTGCTCACGTACGGTGCGATGGTCACCACTGCGCTGGATGCCGCGGCCGCCGCCGAGGAGGACGGCATCGACCTCGAAGTGATCGATCTGCGATCGCTGTCCCCGGTGGATTACGACACCGTGGCGGCATCAGTGCGCCGCACCGGCCGCGTGGTCGTCGCACACGAGGCGTCCAGAGAAGCCGGTGTCGCCGCGGAGGTCATCGCGAGCGTCACGGAGCGCTGTTTCGAGTACCTCGAGGCTCCACCGCTGCGCGTCACCGGGCACGACATCCCGTACCCGCCGGCGAAGCTGGAGAAGCACCATCTGCCCGATCTCGACCGCATTCTGGACGCGGTGGACCGCGTGCTCGACCGCCCGAACAGCATGACGGAGGCAGGCGCATGACCACCGATTTCCGCCTTCCCGACCTGGGTGAGGGCCTCACCGAGGCCGAGATCGTGCAGTGGCTGGTGGCCCCGGGCGACACCGTCGCGCTCAATCAGACTCTCGCCGAGGTCGAGACGGCCAAGGCGATCGTCGAGCTCCCCTCGCCGTACGACGGCGTCGTCGCCACGCTGCATGCCGAAGCCGGCGACACGGTCGCCGTCGGCGCCCCGCTGATCGCGTTCGACATCGCGGGACCGTCCACGGATGCGCCGGATGCCGGTGAGGCGGCGACCACGGCATCCGACGCCGCCGAGCCTGCCGCGCAGGCGAACCTCGTGGGCTACGGCGCTGCGCCGACCGGCGGATCGCGTCCTGCGCGGCGCGCCCGCCGCACGGCCGACGCCGCATCCTCCGCCGTCGACACCGCCGTGCTCGAAGCGGCACCGCACGACGTGCTGCCGACAGGGCCGATCGAGACCGTCCAGGGGGAACGGCCGCGGTCGACGCCGCCGGTGCGCGCGTACGCAAAGGGTCTGGGCATCGACCTCGTGCTCGTCGCGGCCGAGGTCGGCGACCGCGCGATCACGCGCGTCGACGTCGACGCGTATGCCGAGCGCATCGCCCTCGCGGCCCCGGTGTCCCGCCCCGTCGCGCCTGCGAGCCCGCGCGACGTCGGAGAGCGCGAGACCAGGATCCCGATCCGCGGCGTGCGCAAGCACACCGCTCAGGCGATGGTCGACAGTGCGTTCACGGCACCGCACGTGACGTGCTTCCATACGGTCGATGTCACGGCGACCATGGAACTGATCGCGTCGCTGCGCGAAGACAAGTCGCTGGCAGGCACCCGAATCGGACCGCTCGTCGTGATCGCGAAGGCCGTGTGCCTCGCGCTGGGGCGCACCCCGGGGCTGAACTCGAGCTGGGACGCCGAAGCCGGCGAGATCGTCGAGCACCGCTACGTGGATCTGGGCATCGCCGCGGCGACCGAACGCGGGCTGATCGTCCCGAACATCCGGGATGCCGAGCGGATGTCTCTCACCGGACTCGCGGACGCGCTGGCGGGGCTCACCGATACGGCGCGATCGGGGCGCACATCGCCGGCGGAACTCGCCGGGGGGACGTTCTCGATCACGAACATCGGGGTGTTCGGCATCGACGCTGGAACGCCGATCCTGCCGCCGGGGCAATCCGGCATCCTCGCGGTCGGAGCCGTGCGCCCGCAGCCGTGGGTGCATAAAGGCGAGCTGGCGATTCGCCAGGTCATGACGCTGAGTCTGTCGTTCGATCACCGCGTCGTCGACGGGGCCGAGGGGGCGCGGTTCCTCAAGGACGTCGCCGACATCCTCGAGGAACCGGGCCGCGCGATGCTGATGGGTTGACGGCTCCGCGTCGTCAGGCCGTCAGCGCTGCGTACGCCATCTCCGCGAGGACGGCCGCCGTGGCTGCCTGCGTGCGTGAGGCCGAGCGGGTGCTGTGCGGGGTCGAGTTGATCAGACCGAACCCCGCCTGCACCCGCAGGCGCAGTTCGTCCGTGGACACGGCACGCAACGGCGAGAGCGCCGACATCCACAGCTCGATGTACGCGCGCTGCAGTCTTCGGACATCTGCGCGATCCTCTTCCGAAAGATGCGCGAGATCGCGGTCCTGCACGCGGATGACGTCGGCGTGGCCGAGCGCGAAGTCGACATGGAATCGGATGAGCGCGCGCACACGATCCTCGTCGCCGGACGCGGCTTCGGAGACGGCTGTTCCGCCCGCCACGAGGTCGCGGCTGACGCCGACGAGCAGTGCGCCCAGCAGAGCCTGCTTCCCGGAGAAGTGGCGGTACACGGCGGGCCCTGACACGCCGACCGCTGTGCCGATGTCCTCGAGGCTCACACCGGAGAAGCCCCGGTCGGCGAAGAGCGTGGCGGCCGCGGACAGCAGAGCGTCGGACCGCTCGGCCTTGGCGCGATCGCGCGCCGTGATCGGGGTTGTCATCTCAGTTAATGCTCGCTAACCTAAATGAACGGGTTAGTGCACACTAACCGACCGGACCGGTCGGGCACCAGCTCTCGTGTGTCGAGGAGGACGTCACGATGTCAGAGACGCAGCGCGAGCTCGCAGAGAGCCTTCGAGAGAAGCTGGCGCAGGCGGCGCTCGGGGGACCGGAGACGTCACGACGCCGTCACGTCCAGCGCGGCAAGCTGCTGCCGCGCGAACGCGTCGCGAGAGTGCTCGACGAGGGCAGCCCGTTCGTGGAAGTGGCGCCCCTGGCGGCCGACGGAATGTACGACGCCGAGGTTCCCGGCGCCGGCGTGATCGCCGGCATCGGACTGGTGCACGGCCGCCACGTCATGGTCGTCTGCAACGATGCGACGGTCAAGGGCGGCAGCTACCTGCCGATGACGGTGAAGAAGCATCTGAGGGCGCAGGAGATCGCCCTCGAGAATCGCCTTCCGTGCCTGTACCTCGTCGACTCCGGCGGCGCCTTCCTCCCCAAGCAGGACGAGGTCTTCCCCGACCGCGATCATTTCGGGCGCATCTTCTTCAACCAGGCGCGACTGTCGGCTGCCGGCATCCCGCAGCTCGCAGCTGTGCTCGGGTCCTGCACGGCCGGCGGCGCGTACGTGCCGGCGATGAGCGATGAGAGCGTGATCGTCCGCCGCCAGGGGACGATCTTCCTCGGCGGGCCGCCGCTCGTGAAGGCCGCGATCGGAGAGATCGTGTCCGCGGAAGAGCTGGGCGGGGGAGAGCTGCACGCCCGCCGCTCCGGCGTCGTCGACCATCTCGCTGAGGACGACGAGCACGCGCTCGAGATCCTGCGCGACATCGTGTCGACGCTGCCGGCGTCGCCGGAGCCGGCATGGGAGGTCCGCGAGAGCGTCGACCCGGCGGAGACGAGCAGCCTGTACGACGTGGTCCCGGTCGATGTGAACGCGGGCTACGACGTCCACGAGGTCATCATCCGCTTGATCGACGGCGGGTCCTGGCTGGAGTTCAAGCCCGACTACGGCGCGACGCTCGTCACCGGTTTCGCTCGTCTGCACGGCCATCCGGTCGGAATCGTCGCGAACAACGGCGTCCTGTTCAGCGAATCCGCTCTCAAGGGGGCGCACTTCATCGAGCTGTGCGATCAGCGCGGCATCCCGCTGCTGTTCCTGCAGAACATCACGGGATTCATGGTGGGGTCCGTCGCCGAGGCGGGCGGCATCGCGAAGGACGGCGCGAAGATGGTCACGGCCGTCGCCACCACGCGGGTTCCGAAGCTCACCCTCATCATCGGCGGATCGTTCGGAGCGGGCAACTACTCGATGTGCGGGCGCGCGTACTCGCCTCGCTTCCTGTGGACCTGGCCGGCGAGCCGCATCTCGGTCATGGGAGGCAACCAGGCGGCCTCGGTGCTCGCCACAGTCAAAGAGGATCAGCTCACGGCGCGCGGCGAATCCTGGACGGCCGACGAGCGCGCCGCGTTCGAGGAACCGATCCGCGAACAGTACGAGAACCAGGGCGAACCCTACTACGCGACCGCACGGCTCTGGGACGACGGCATCGTCGATCCTGACCGCACGCGCGACCTGCTGGGGCTCGCCCTCGATGTCGTCTCCCGCACTCCACTGCCTGCGCCGGGCTTCGGCGTCTTCCGGATGTGATGCCCGTGTTCTCCTCTGTCCTGATCGCGAATCGCGGTGAGATCGCTCGCCGGATCATCCGCACGCTCTCCGTTCTCGGCATCCGCAGCGTCGCCGTCTACTCCGATGCGGATGCCGGCGCCCCCCACATCCGAGAGGCGGACGAGGCGGTCCGGATCGGTCCGGCGCCCGCGCCGGAGTCGTATCTCGACGTCGAGGCGATCATCGCCGCGGCGCGGGAGAGCGGTGCGCAGGCGGTGCACCCCGGGTACGGCTTCCTGTCGGAGAGCGCGGCGCTGGCCGACGCCTGCGCGGACGCCGGCCTCACGTTCATCGGTCCAGGCGCACAGGCGTTGCAGATCATGGGCGACAAGGCCCGATCACGTGCTCACGTATCCGAGCGCGGCGTCCCGGTGGTCCCGGGTTTCGACGCAGCCGGCCTGTCGGACGCCGAGATCGGCGCGCGTGCCGCCGAGATCGGATACCCGTTGCTCGTCAAGCCCAGCGCCGGCGGCGGGGGAAAGGGCATGGAGGTCGTGCGCGGTGAAGACACTCTCGCTGCGGCGCTGAGCTCGGCGCGGCGGGTGGCAGCGGCATCCTTCGGCGATGACGCCCTCGTGCTCGAGCGCCTCATCGCTCGTCCGCGCCACCTCGAGGTGCAGGTGTTCGGCGACGCGCACAGCACCGTCGTCGCGATCGGCGAGCGCGAGTGCACGCTGCAGCGCCGACACCAGAAGGTCATCGAGGAGGCACCGGCACCAGGCATCTCCGATCGGCTTCGGGAGCGGCTGTGGAGCGAGGCCGTCCGCGTCGCGGCGAGCGTCGACTACGTCGGTGCAGGAACGGTGGAGTTCCTCGTCGATGCGGATGCTCCCGACGACGTGTTCTTCATCGAGATGAACACGCGGCTGCAGGTCGAGCACCCCGTGACCGAGGCGGTCACCGGGCTCGATCTCGTCGAACTGCAGCTGCGGGTCGCGGCCGGAGAAGCCCTGCCGGACATTCCGCAGACGAGAGGTCATGCGATCGAGGCGCGCGTCTACGCTGAGTCGCCCGAGCGCGGCTTCCTGCCCTCGACGGGAGACGTCCTGCGCTTCGTCGCACCGGTCGGCGTGCGTGTGGATGCCGCGATCGAGACCGGATCCGAGATCACCGGCTTCTACGACCCGATGATCGCGAAGGTCATCGCGCATGCGGATGATCGTGCGGCCGCCCTCGCGCAGCTCGATGAGGCGCTGGCGCAGACAGTCGTACTCGGCGTGGACACGAACATCGCCTTCCTGCGGACGCTGTGCGCGGATGAGCGCGTCATCGCTGCCGATCTGGACACCGGCCTGATCGAGACTCTGCTGCCGTTCGACGTTGCCGCGCCGTCCGCGCCCCTGCTGGATGCGGCGAGACGTGCATTGTGCGGTGAGACCGATTTCGCCGGGCGAAGTCTCACCGCGCAGCGTACGTCTCGTGCGGGCGCGGTCTGGGCCGCGCTGGCCGGGTGGCAGCTGAGCGGAACGGATGCCGCGGACAACGACGTCGCCTTCCTGACCGACGACGGCGACGTCGTCCGCGCCGACGCCCCTGCAGGTTCATCGAGCGACCGCAGCGCGTCGCCTCGCGTTCACGCCGAGGCCGCTGTCGCCGCGGATGGGTCCGTGTGGGCCGCCGAAGCCGGACGCACCGCGCGCCTGCAGCCCCTCACCCGACGTCAGGTCATGGAGCATCGTCTGGCGGCGAAGCATCCCGAGGCCGTCGCCACCCACCCGGATGTCCGTGCGCCGATGCCCGGCAGCGTTGTCGCGGTGCACGTCGCCGAGGGGGCGCGGGTCGCGCAGGGAGATGTCATCGCCTCGGTCGAGGCGATGAAGATGGAGCATCCGGTGCTCGCGCCGCACGACGGCACGGTGCACCTCCTGGTCGCGCAGGGCGACCAGGTGCGGCGCGACCAACCGGTCGCTCGCGTCGAGGCGGAGGAGAGCCATGACTGACCTGACCGAAGAAGAGCGCGAACTCGCCGGGATGGTCCGCGAGTTCGCCGATGCCGTCGTCGCACCGCAGGCCTATGAGGCCGACCGGACGCACACGCTCAGCATGGACGTGGTGCGGCAGATGGGCGATCTCGGGCTGTTCGGGCTGCCGTTCCCCGAGGAGGTCGGCGGACAGGGTGGCGATCTGATGGCCCTCGGCATCGCGATCGAGGCGCTCGGGCGGGTGGACCAGTCGATCGCGATCACGCTGGAGGCCGGTGTGAGCCTCGGCGCGATGCCGGTGTTCCGGTTCGGCACGAATGCCCAGCGCGAAGCGCTGCTGCCCGATCTGCTCGCCGGGCGTGCCCTCGCGGGGTTCGGTCTCACGGAGCCGGAGGCCGGCAGCGACGCCGGTGCCACGCGCACCACGGCCAGGCGCGACGGGGACGAGTGGGTGATCAACGGCGCGAAGCAGTTCATCACGAACTCCGGCACTCCGATCACCGCCTTCGTCACGGTGACGGCGGTCACCGGGGAGCGGGACGGCCGCAAGCAGATTTCGACCATCGTCGTCCCGAACGGGACGCCGGGGTTCACGGTCGAGCCGTCGTATGACAAGCTCGGCTGGCGGGCATCGGACACGCATCCGCTGACGTTCATCGATGCTCGGGTCCCCGCGGAGAACCTGCTCGGTGAGGAAGGACGGGGCTTCGCGAACTTCCTCAGCATCCTGGACGAGGGCCGCGTCGCGATCGCGGCGCTCTCCACGGGTGCGGCGGAGGGATGCCTCGAGCAGGCGACCGCCTACGCTCGCAGTCGCACGGTGTTCGGCGCCGCGCTCAGTACCCGGCAGAACGCACAGTTCACTCTCGCGCGCATGCGCGCACGCGTGCACACCGCACGACTCGCGTGGCACCACGCCGCGCGGCTGCGCGATGCGGGCCGGCGCATCGGCGAGGAGGCGGCGATCGCGAAACTGGTCGCGGGAGAGGCCGCGATGGACAACGCCCGTGATGCGACGCAGATCTTCGGCGGCAACGGCTTCATGGACGAGTTCCCCGTGGCGCGGCACTACCGCGACTCGAAGATCCTCGAGATCGGCGAGGGCACCACCGAGGTCCAGCTGCTCGTGATCGCACGGACACTGGGGCTCGCGGGGTAGCGTGGCATCATGACGGAGATCGTCCAGCGCGGCCTGTACTACGAGGAGTTCGACCTCGACGCGACCTACCTGCATCGTCCTGGGCGCACCGCCACCGAGGCCGACAACGTGCTGTTCACGACGCTGACCATGAACACGCAGGCGCTGCATCTGGATGCCGCGTACGCCGCCGCGCAGGAGTTCGGCGGTCCGCTGATCAACTCGATGTGGACGCTGTCGACGATGGTCGGCTCGTCCGTGGCCCAGCTGACCCAGGGGACGCTCGTCGCACAGCTCGGACTGAGCGACATCCGGTTTCCGCATCCGCTGTTCGCGGGGGACACCCTCTATACGGAGAGCACCGTGACCGACAAACGGCTGTCGTCCTCGCGGCCGGGGCAGGGCATCTGCACGATCGCCCACACCGGGCGCAACCAGGACGGGACGGTCGTCGCGACGGCCGTCCGCACGGTGCTCGTGCGCTGCCGACCCGGAGGAGACGCATGACGTTCGAACTCGGTCCCGCGCTGCTGTTCTGCCCCGCCGATCGCCCGGAGCGCTTCGCCAAGGCGCTGGACCGATCGGATGCGGTGATCCTCGACCTCGAGGACGCCGTCGCCCCGGCAGACAAGGCTGCCGCCCGCGGGAATCTCATCGACGCGGACGTCGACCCCGACCGGGTGATCGTCCGGGTCAACGCGTCGCACTCGGCCGATTTCGTGAGCGATCTGGCCACGCTGTCGCAGACCGATTTCCGCACCGTCATGGTGGCGAAGGCCGAGGATCCGTCCGCACTGGATGCCTTCGATGCGCGGTTCTCGCTGATCGCGCTGTGCGAGACGGCACGCGGCGTCGCCGCGGCGGACCGGCTGGCCGCGCACGCGCGGGTCGTCGGGCTCATGTGGGGCGCGGAGGATCTCGTCGCCTCGTTGGGCGGGACGTCCAGCAGACGCCCGGACGGCGCGTACCGCGACATCGCTCGCTACGCCCGCGCGCGCGTGCTGCTCGAAGCCGGCGCTCGTGGCAAGGCGGCAATCGACGCCGTGCACATCGCGATCGACGATCTCGACGGCCTGGCCGCCGAGGCTCAGGATGCTGCGGCGAGCGGGTTCTCGGCGACCGCGTGCATCCATCCGGGGCAGGTCGCGGTGATCCGCGCCGCCTATCGGCCTGCCGCGTCCGAGGTCGCGTGGGCGCAGGGCGTACTGGCGGCGGCGGTCGAGGAGCGCGGCGTCTTCCGGTTCGAAGGGCGCATGATCGACGAGCCCGTGCTGCGCCATGCCTCGTCGGTCATCGCGAGGGCGCAGCGTTCCGATTCGGCGTGACGGCTACGGAGCCCGAACCGTCTCCAGCAGACGCAGCACATCCGGCGAGGCCTCGAAGCGGTGCACCGAGCCGTTCGCGAGCGGCACACCGACCGGCGGCATGGTCCCGCCGGATGCGTGATCCAGCAGAGCCCTGATCACTCCGCCGTGGGCGACGACGATCACGGATTCCGCGACCGGCGCGGAACGGCGCCGCGAATCTCGGGCGATGAGGTCCAGTGCGCCGAGCGCTCGATCGCGGACCTCGTCGAAGGATTCGGCGCCCGGAACGTCGGCGTGCCAGTCGCCGTAGGAGGCGATGTAGTCGGCGACGAGCATTCCTTCGGCCTCGCCGAACTCCCGCTCGCGCAGATCGGCGACCAGTTCCGGCTCACCGAGCCCGATCTCCCCGGCGATGATCCGCGCGGTCTCGTGGGCGCGGACCAGAGGACTGGCGTAGATCGCGTGGTGCGTGCCCGTCGCGAGGGCTGCCGCGGCTTCGCGCGCGTGCCCGCGACCGGTCTCGTTCAGCGGGATGTCGGTGGACCCCTGGATGCGTCGGTCGAGGTTCCAGTCGGTCTGGCCGTGGCGGACGAGGGTGATCAGAGTCACGAGAGTTGCTCCTGGATCGCGGGGATGACATCGCTCGTGCCGCCCGCGAGCGTCACGTCCGCCCAGGGATCGGCCCTGGTCGGCTCGCGATTGATGATGATGAGGGGGATGCCGCGGCGCCTGGCGCGCTCGACGAGGCGGACCCCGGAGTTCACGACGAGTGACGAGCCGGCGACGATCATAGCGGTGCTCGCCCTGAGCAGCGACTCGGCGGCGCGGAAGCGGCCGGCCGGGACGAACTCGCCGAAGAACACGACGTCCGGCTTCAGCATCCCGCCGCACACCGTGCACGTCGGGACGACGAAACCGTCGGCGGTGGCGGGTGTGACGTCGCCGTCCGGGTTCAGCGGAATGTTCTCGGGGACCGTGATCCAGGGGTTGAGGTCTTCGATCTGGGCCGCGATGTCGCGGCGGTCGAAGACCTGACCGCACTGCAGGCAGAGCACGCGCCGCATGGTGCCGTGCACCTCGATGACGTGCGAACTGCCGGCACGCAGGTGCAATCCGTCGACGTTCTGGGTGATCACACCGCTCACGAGCCCGTCGCGCTCCATCTCGGCGAGTGCCCGGTGCCCGGCGTTCGGCGCGGCCTGCGCGAAGGCGCGCCAGCCCAGGTGCCCGCCGATCCAGTAGCGTCGCCGCGCGGATTCGTCCGCGAGGAAACGCTGCGCCGTCATCGGGTCGGCCCGCGTGGTTGCACCCGCTCCGCGATAGGCGGGGATGCCGGAATCGGTGGAGATGCCCGCTCCGGTGAGCAGGGCGATCTTCTTCCCTTGGAGCAGTTCCACGGTGCGCGCGACGCCATCAGCCAGATCAGCAGTCATCGTCACGCTCACGGAACCTCCCGGAGCGATTCTAGAGCCTGTCATCCGGTGAGCTCGCCGGACGGGCGCCGGCGCTGTCCCCGACACCGAGGTGGCAGAGTGGACGCGTGGACCTCCAGCACGTGACCGACGCGGATGACCCGCGGCTCGACGACTACCGGAACCTCACCGACACCGCGCTGCGCCGCGTGCAGGAACCGGCCGGAGGTCTGTACATCGCCGAATCGGCCAAGGTGATCGAACGGGCGTGCGCCGCCGGCCATGCGCCGCGCTCGGTCATGGCCCAGCAGCGCTGGGTCGCAGGGATCGCGTCGATCCTCGGAGATCGGGATGTGCCGGTCTACCTCGTGCCTGATGACGTCGCCGAGAGCGTCACCGGGTACGCCGTGCATCGTGGTGCGCTGGCATCCATGCATCGACCGGAGCTCGCCTCGGTGGGGCAGATCATCGAGCGCGTCTCCCGAAGCCGGTCAGGATCCGGCCGCTCGCGCATCGCGATCCTGGAAGGGCTGCTCGATCACACGAACGTCGGCGCCTGCTTCCGTTCGGCGGCGGCCATGGGCGTCGACGCCGTGCTCGTGACACCGGATTGCGGGGATCCGCTCTACCGCCGTTCGGTGCGGGTGTCGATGGGAACAGTGTTCCAAGTGCCCTGGACGCGGATCGAGCGCTGGCCGGGCGGCATCCAGGAGCTGAAGGATGCCGGGTTCGTCGTCGCAGGCATGACGCTGGGGGAGGGCGCGATCGCGCTCGACGACCTCGTCGATGAGGCGCACGAGCGTCTCGCTCTCGTGTTCGGCAGCGAGGGGCACGGATTGAAGCCGGACACGGAGGAGCTCGTCGACCGTCGCGTCACGATTCCGATGACGGGCGGGGTCGACTCGCTGAACGTCGCGGCGTCGTCGGCGGTGGCGTTCTACGCCACGCGGTGAGGGCCAGGTGAGGGCGCGAGCCTGAGCACCAGCAACTCATCTTCCTTGATGGAGAAAGATTGCCGTCGCGTCCCACGAGGAACGCGTCAGTCGGGGAGGCGGATCTCGTACGGCACGGCATCGGGCCGCTTCGCCGCGACGGCATCGCCGGAGGACTGGTGGCGCAGCCGGCGCAGCACCCAGGGCATGAGGTGCTCTCGGGCCCAGCCGAGATCCTCCGCGCGCGCCTCGCGCCAGGTGCGGATCGGCAGCGGGTCCGGCCGCATGGCCTGCAGATCGTTCGGGACGTTCAGCGCACGCAGCACCATGCGCGCGACCTCGTGATGGCCGAGCGCGTTGTAGTGCAGCCGATCGTCATCGAAGAAGCGCGGATCCTGCACGGTCTTGAGCGCCCATTGATCGGCGACGATGCAGTCGTGCCTGTCGGCGATGGTCCGGACGTTCTCGTTGTAGATCGCGACCTTTCCGCGAAACGCGCGGAACACCGGCGTGAAGCCCGTGTCGATGCCGGTGAAGAGCACGACGGCCGCTCCGGTCGAGGCGAGGCGGGCCACGGCATCCTCGAGCTGGACGGCGATCGCGTCCGGATCGGTGCCCGGGCGGATGACATCGTTGCCGCCGGCGCAGATCGACACGAGATCCGGGCGGAGGGCGACGGCCGGCTCGATCTGGTCGGCGACGATCTGAGCGATGAGCTTCCCGCGGACGGCGAGGTTCGCGTAGGCGAAGTCGTCGACCTGCCGGGAGAGCACCTCGGCGACGCGATCTGCCCAGCCGCGATGTCCACCGGGCGCGTCGGGATCCGGGTCGCCGATGCCCTCGGTGAACGAGTCTCCCACGGCCACGAAACGGCGCCACGGGTGCGGGCCCTCGTTCGGGACGAAGGGGCTCCGGGAGGATTCCTGATCGGTCATCGCCATCTCCTTGCCGACTCGCGGAGCCAGGGATCGCGGCTTCGCAAGCTTCGAGCCTACCCGGCCGACGTCGACGCGGGGCGTGCGGAGCCCGGTGTCCGTGGGAGCGATTATCGTGGATGCGATGCTCTCTCCGTCCTTCCCCCAGCGCGCTCCTTGGGGTACCGCGAACAAGCTGAGGGCGTGGCAGCAGGAGGCGCTCGAGCAGTACTTCCAGGAGGACAAGCGCGACTTCCTCGTCGCGGCGACCCCCGGCGCAGGAAAGACGACGTTCGCCCTGACGCTCGCGGTCGAACTACTGCGGATGGGCGAGGTGAACCGCATCATCGTGGTCGCTCCGACCGAGCATCTGAAGACCCAGTGGGCGGACGCCGCGGCCCGCGTGCACATCCGACTCGACCCGCGTTTCCGCAACAACCACTGGGCCCCGGCATCCCACTACCACGGTGCCGTGGTGACGTATGCGCAGGTCGCGGCGAAATCCTCGGTGCACCGCCACCTCACCGAGGACGCAAGAACGCTCGTCATCCTCGACGAGGTCCACCACGGCGGCGACGCGCTCAGCTGGGGCGATGCGATTCGGGATGCCTACGGGCCCGCCAAGCGCCGCCTGCTGCTCTCGGGCACCCCGTTCCGCAGCGACACCGCTCCGATCCCGTTCGTGGAGTACCTACCGGACGAATCCGGAGCGCGCATCTCGAGCACCGACTACGCCTACGGGTACGGACGCGCCCTCGCGGACGGCGTCGTGCGCCCCGTGCTGTTCCACATGTACTCCGGCAAGATGCGCTGGCGCACGAGTGCCGGCGACGAGCTCGAAGCGCATCTCGGGCAGGACAACACCAAGGACGTCAACTCGCAGGCCTGGCGAACGGCTCTCGATCCCGAGGGCGCCTGGATGCCCGCGGTGCTCTCGGCAGCGGATCGCCGGCTGACCGAGGTCCGGCACCACGTTCCGGATGCCGGGGGACTGGTGCTCGCGACCGACCAGACGGTCGCGCGCGCCTACGCCAAGATCCTGCACAGCATCACGGGGCAGCAGCCGACGATCGTGCTCTCCGACGATGCGGCGGCCTCGGAGCGGATCGAGAAGTTCAGCCAGAACGACGCGCGGTGGATGGTCGCCGTGCGCATGGTGTCCGAGGGCGTCGACGTGCCGCGACTCGCCGTGGGCGTGTACGCGACATCGTCGTCCACTCCGCTGTTCTTCGCCCAGGCCATCGGGCGATTCGTGCGCGCCAGGCGTCGGGGTGAGGCGGCGAGCGTCTTCCTGCCGAACGTTCCCGTGCTCATGGGGCTCGCGAACGAGATGGAGAAGCAGCGCGATCACGCGCTCGATCGGCAGTCCAAAGACGACGACGGACTCGACGACTCGCTTCTCGACAGCGCGAACCGCGAAGACGACGCATCGGATGCGCTCACTCAGGAGTTCAGCTATCAGGCGATCTCCTCACTGGCGCATTTCGACCGTGTCGTGTTCGAGGGCCAGGACTTCGGGCAGCTCGCGGAGCCTGGTACGCCCGAAGAGGAGGAATTCATCGGGATCCCCGGTCTCCTCGAGCCGGAGCACGTGCACGAACTGCTCATGCAGCGCAGCGCCAGACAATCGAAGCTGCGCGAGGCACGCGAGGCCGAGCAGGGGCCGGAAGCGGTCACAACGCTGCCGGCGCCCCTGCACCGCACGCTGCGCGAGCAGCGCCAGCTGCTGAACAGCCTGGTCGGTCTCTACGCCAGGCAGGCCGGCGAGCCGCACGGTGCGGTGCATGCGGAACTGCGGCGGATCTGCGGCGGGCCGGCGGTCGCGCAGGCGACTGTGGCACAGCTGCAGTCGCGCATCGACGTGCTGCGCAAGCGCGTGAAGAGCCGCTGACCAGCAGCGTTCACCGGGCCCGTTCGGGGGCCCGAAATGCTGTCAATCCGCGGATTTCGGCGGGTCGAGCGTGTCGGCATCGATAGCGTTGAGGCATCCCCCACAGATTCAGGAGACCCGATGAGCGCGCCCGCTTCCGCTGAGCCCACCGCGGCTGATCGTCGACGTTGGGCCCGATATCTCGTCGAGGAACGCGCCGAGGGACTGGTCTATCAGAAGCTCGCCGCACGACGCACGGGGGAGGAGCGCGACATCCTCCTCAGCCTCGCCGACGCCGAGCGTCGACACGAGCAGCACTGGCTCGACCTGCTCGGCAGCGAACCGAAGAGACTGCCCAGTGCCGGCATCCGCTCGCGCATGCTGGGCTGGATGGCCGGACGCTTCGGCTCGATCTTCGTGCTCGCGCTGGCGCAGAGCGCCGAGGCGCGTTCTCCGTACGACACCGAGCAGTATGCGACCCCCGCGATGCGTGCCGACGAGAAGATCCACTATGAGGTCGTCCGCGGACTCGCAGCGCGCGGTCGGCGCCGTCTCTCAGGCTCGTTCCGCGCCGCCGTGTTCGGTGCCAACGACGGTCTCGTGAGCAACCTCGCGCTGGTGCTCGGCATCGGCGCCACCGGCGTCAGCTCGAGCTTCGTGCTCTTCAGCGGGATCGCGGGTCTGCTGGCCGGTGCCCTCTCGATGGGTGCGGGCGAGTTCGTGTCCGTCCGCTCGCAGCGAGAGCTGCTGGCATCCACCGAAGCGAACGACGACGCGCACGATTCGGCTGCCGACCTCGACATCGATGAGAACGAGCTCGCGCTCGTCTACCGTGCGCGCGGCATCGACGAGGCTGAAGCCTTGAGCAGGGCGCGTCGCATCGTGACCGCTGCGCAGGCCGGAGTGCGGGCCGCGTCGACCGGCCCGATCCGGACGGCCGGCGATGACCACGAGATCGTGGGGAGCGACTGGACTGCCGCGATCTCCAGCTTCCTGCTGTTCGCCTCAGGTGCGATCGTTCCGGTGCTGCCGTGGATCTTCGGGATGCAGGGCACCGCGGCCATCGTGCTGGCGCTCGTCCTGGTCGGAATCGCGCTCCTGTCGACCGGCGCGATGGTCGGCATCCTGTCCGGTGGTCCGCCGCTGCGACGGGCGCTCCGGCAGCTCGCGATCGGTTTCGGCGCCTCGGCGATCACGTACCTGCTCGGGCTCGTGTTCGGGGTCGGCGCACTCTGACGCAGTGGCCGGGTCGCAGCGGCGTAATCTGATCCGGTGACCATGCTGAACAAGGACATGACGCTGTGCATCTCGCTTTCGGCCCGGCCGAGCAACAACGGCACGCGCTTCCACAACCACCTGTACGAGGCGCTCGGGCTGAACTGGATCTACAAGGCGTTTGCACCCACTGATCTCACTCAGGCGATCGCCGGTGTCCGTGGGTTGGGGATCCGCGGCTGCGCGATCTCGATGCCCTACAAGGAAGAGGTCATCGCACTCATCGATCGGATGGATGCCTCGGCGACGGCGATCGAGTCGGTGAACACGATCGTGAACGACGACGGTGTGCTCACGGCGTACAACACCGACTATTCGGCGATCGCCCAGCTCATCCAGCGCAACCGTCTCGATCCTGCGTCGTCGGTGCTGCTGCGTGGTTCGGGAGGCATGGCGAAAGCGACCGCGGCGGCGTTCCGCGACGCGGGATTCGCAGACGTCACGATCGTGGCCCGCAATGAGAAGGTCGGCCGACCCCTCGCCGATCTCTACGGCTTCGCGTGGATCGCAGAGCTGGGCGAGCGCACGGCGGATGTCCTCGTCAACGTCACGCCGATCGGCATGGCCGGCGGACCGGACGAGCACTCGCTCGCCTTCCCGGAGAGCGTAGTGGCGGCGGCTGCTGTCGTGTTCGACGTCGTGGCGCTGCCGTCCGAAACGCCGCTCGTCGTCGCAGGACGCGCCGCCGGGAAGACGATCATCGGCGGTGCAGAGGTCGCGACGCTTCAGGCGTTGGAGCAGTTCGTCCTGTACACCGGCATCCGTCCCTCGGACGCGCAGATTCGCGCGGCCGAGGAGTTCATGCGGGCAGGTCAGTGAAGACGGGGCAGATCGTCATCCGCCTGGTCGTCGTCTGAGTCCTCGCGCTCCCGGTCTGCGGTGTCGGGCTCCGGGTCCGTTCCGTCGACTCGTTCGGCCGGGCCGCCCGAGGCCGTGTCGGCCTCTTCGCTCTGTCCCGGTACTCCTCGCGTGTTCTGCGGATCGCTCATGCGATTCTCCTTCCCTCGATCACGTCACCGTACGACCGAGACGGCGCAGGCCGCAGGGCCTTGACGGTGCGCCTTCGATGTGGACACTGGGCGAGCTGCGGACCGCGGACACCTGGCGCAATGAAAAAGACCCCGGATCCGAAGATCCGGGGTCTTTCTCGTGCTGTGCGCGAGGGGGGACTTGAACCCCCACGCCCTATTCGGGCACTAGCACCTCAAGCTAGCGCGTCTACCTATTCCGCCACCCGCGCAGGTGATGAATCGTCGTTGCCGACCGAAGAATGAGATTAGCACGTTCTCGGGGGTGCTTCGAACCAGGGCTCCCGCCGGGCGTGCCGCACGGGTTCGATAGCCTGGGGGCATGTCCGATCCGCAGCTGCCAGAGGTCGTCCGCATCGCGCAGGACCTGATCCGCTTCGACACGTCGAACTTCGGCGGCGGCAACGCCAAGGGCGAGCGCGAGGCGGCCGAGTACGTCGGCGCCTACCTCGAGAGCCTGGGACTGGAGACGGCCTACTACGAGCCGATCCCGCGTCGGACCAACGTGATGGCGCGCGTCCCGGGTCGCGATCGCACCAAGCCGGCGCTCGTCGTGCACGGACACCTGGATGTCGTCCCCGCCATGGCCGAGGACTGGAGCGTCGATCCCTTCGCCGGTCTCGTCCGCGACGGGATGCTGTGGGGCCGCGGCGCCGTCGACATGAAGAACATGAACGCCATGATCCTCACCTCGGTCGCGGACATCCTGCGCGCGGGGGAGCAGCCCGAACGCGATCTGGTTCTGGCGTTCTTCGCGGACGAGGAGAACGGCGGAGTCGAGGGCTCGGCCCTGGTCGTGAAGGATCGGCCGGAGTGGTTCGAAGGCGCGACCGACGCGATCAGCGAGGTCGGCGGCTACTCGATCACCGTCGATGACCGCCGGGCGTATCTGCTCCAGGTGGGCGAGAAGGCGCTGATCTGGATCCGTCTCGTCGCGAAGGGGCGCGCCGGCCACGGCAGCCGCCTCCATGACGAGAACGCGATCACGCGACTCGCCGAGGCGGTGGCGAAGATCGGCCGGACGCGCTGGCCGATCCGGCTCACGCCGACGACCGAGGCGCTGCTGGAAGGGCTCAGTGCCCTGAGTGGACGTTCGGTGGATGACCCGGACGCGCTGGCCGCGGCATCCGGACCGGCGGAAGCCTTCCTGCGCTCGACGTTCCGGACGACGACCAACCCGACCGTCCTGACCGCGGGATACAAGCACAACGTCATCCCAGAGCGCGCAGAGGCGCTCATCGACGTGCGGGTCCTGCCGGGCACCGAGGACGAGGTGCTCGCCGAGCTGCAGCAGATCATCGGCGACGACATCGTGATCGAGACCGTCGTGCGCGACATCGGGATGGAGGTGCCGTTCGCCGGCGACCTCGTCGACGCGATGGTCGCCGCGCTCGGACGGCACGACCCTGGCGTCCCGGTGATCCCTTACCTGCTCGGTGCGGGCACGGACAACAAGGCGCTCTCGACGCTCGGCATCACCGGCTACGGTTTCGCGCCACTGCGTCTGCCTGCGGACCTGGACTTCACAGGCATGTTCCATGGGGTCGACGAGCGGGTTCCCGTAGACTCGCTTGTCTTCGGTCAGCAGGTCCTGACCGATCTGCTGCGGTCGTACTGATCACTGCACCGACTTCAGCCTGTCTGACCAGAAAGTCCCTCCATGCACCTGCTCGAAGCGCTGTTCCTCGGCATCATCCAGGGGCTCACTGAGTTCCTGCCGATCTCCTCCAGCGCACACCTGCGCATCGTCGGAACCTTCACGGGGTCCGGCGAGGATCCGGGTGCAGCGTTCACCGCGATCACCCAGATCGGCACCGAGGCAGCCGTCGTGGTGTTCTTCTGGCGCGACATCGTGCGCATCATCGGGCACTGGTGCCGCTCGCTTGTGGGCAAGCTCCCGCGCAACGATCCGGATGCCAGGATGGGCTGGCTGATCATCATCGGCAGCATCCCGATCGTCGTTCTCGGCCTGCTGTTCCAGGATCAGATCGAATCCGTCCTCCGCTCGATGTGGATCGTCGCGATCATGCTGATCGTCTTCGGCATCCTGCTCGGCGTCGCCGATCACGTCGGTGCGAAGCGGCGCAGTCTCGACGATCTGACGTATCCGCACGGAATCCTGTTCGGTGCGGCGCAGGCCCTCGCACTCGTGCCGGGCGTCTCCCGCTCAGGCGGCACGATCACGATGGGGCTGTTCCTCGGCTACGAGCGCGCCGCCGCCGCGCGCTACGCCTTCCTGCTCGCGATCCCCGCAGTGTTCGGCAGCGGCTTCTTCCAGCTGTTCAAGAACTGGGACGCACCGGATCAGTACTTCTCGCTCGGCGAGACCCTGGCGGCGACCGGAATCGCCTTCGTGGTCGCGCTCGGCGTCATCGCGTTCTTCATGAACTGGATCTCGAAGCGCAGCTTCCTGCCGTTCGTGATCTACCGCATCCTGCTGGGGACGACGCTGCTGATCCTGCTCGCCACAGGGGTGATCGCCGCCTGAGCGCGAACAGGCGCGCTTCGGGTCAGCGCTTGTGGTCGCCCGGTCCGTCGCCGCGGCGGCGGAGGTAGCGCTCGAAGGCCTGGGCGATCGCATCGCCGGATGCCTCGGGGGAGTCCCACGTGTCCCGAGTGCGCTCCAGCTGGCGGATGTACTCGGTCATGTCCTCGTCGTCGGCGGCCGCGGCATCGATCGACGCCTCCCATGCGGCCGCTTCGGTCCGCAGATGCGTGCGCGGCACATCGACGCCGGTGAGCTCTTCGAGCCGATCGAGAAGCGCCAGGGTCGCCTTCGGCGACGGAGCCGCTGAGGCGACGTAGTGCGGCACGCTCGCCCAGAGCCCGGCGGTCGGGATGCCGGCGCGCTCGGCGAAGTGCTCGAGCACGCTGAGGATGCCAACCGGCCCCTCGTAGAGGGAGCGTTCGAGACCGTGCTCTTCCCTGACCTGCTCGTTCGGGCTCGACGAGAAGATCGAGATGGGGCGCGTGTGCGGCACATCGGACAGCATGGCGCCGAGCGTGAGGAACCCGGTGACGTCATCGCGCAGCGCGACGTCGATGAACTCGGTGGCGAACGCCTGCCACGTGCGCGCCGGCTCCGAACCGGTCAGCAACCAGAACTCGGGGCCGAGCTGTGCGGCGGGCACCGGACGCCACAGTGCAGCCCCCGGCCACTGCAGCTCGCGGTGCCCCTGGGCATCCATGCGCGTGGCCGGCCGGGTGTACTGGTAGTCGAAATAGAGCTCGGGGTCGACGGCGTGGGCGAGCTCGTAGTCGCCCGACTGGCGGATCGCCTCGATGGCGCCGCTCGCCGCTTCGCCGGCATCGTTCCAGCCGTCGAACGCCGCGATGATGATGCGGGGTCCCAGTGCATCCATCCCTCAAGGCTAGTCCCAGAGCACAGCGGCGGCGCAGGCGCGCGGGGATGCGCCGGATAGCATGGTGAAGTGAGTGAGACGCCGAGCGCAGTCCTGTGGGACATGGACGGGACCCTCGTCGACACCGAGCCGTACTGGATGACGGCCGAGACCGACCTCGTGGAATCCTTCGGCGGAACCTGGACGCATCAGGACGCGCTGCAGCTCGTGGGGAACGGTCTGACCGACAGTGCGGCCATTCTGCAGCAGGCGGGCGTCGAGATGGACGGCGACGCGATCATCCAGCACCTGACCGACCGTGTGCGCGACATGCTGGGAACGCACGGCGTGCCGTTCCGCCCCGGCGCGCAGGAACTGCTGCGCGATCTGCAGGATGCCGGCATCCCTACGGCCCTCGTCACGATGTCGCTGCGCCGCATGGCGGAGGGCGTGACGGAGCTCATCGAGTTCGACGCGTTCCGGCTGATCGTCGCAGGCGACGACGTCGAGAACCCCAAACCGCACCCCGAGCCGTACCTGCTCGGCGCAGCGCTGCTCGGCGTCGACATCGATGACGCCGTCGTGATCGAGGACTCGCCGACGGGTCTGCGCGCCGGTCTCGCGTCCGGCGCCGTGACGCTCGGGGTTCCGCACATCCTGCCGCTCGACGGCATCGGTGCCCATGACCTGTGGCCGACGCTGCACGGCCGCACCGCACACGACATCATCGCGCTCTACCGCGCGCATCGCACCTCCCAGACGGAGATCCCCTCATGACCGACACGCACACCACCCGCCCGAGCGGCCCGTTCCGCGAAGGCGACCGTGTCCAGCTGACCGGCCCGAAGGGTCGCATGCACACCATCTCCCTGCGCGCCGACGGCGAGCTGCACACCCACCACGGCGTGCTGCGGCACGCTGATCTGATCGGTCAGCCGGACGGCTCGGTCGTGGTGAACAGCTCCGGCCACGACTACCTCGCCCTGCGGCCGCTGCTGCGCGACTTCGCGATGTCCATGCCGCGCGGCGCGGCTATCGTGTACCCGAAGGATGCCGCGCAGATCGTCATGCAGGCCGACATCTTCCCCGGCGCCGTGGTCGTCGAAGCGGGTGTCGGTTCCGGTGCGCTTTCGCTGTCGCTGCTGCGTGCGATCGGCTCCACAGGGCGTCTCGTCTCGTTCGAACGCCGCGACGATTTCGCCGATGTCGCGACGGCGAACGTGGAGACGTTCTTCGGCGGCCTTCCCGACACGTGGCGGGTCGTGGTCGGTGACCTCGTCGAGGCGCTTCCCGCAGAGCTGCCGGCCGGGGGAGTCGACCGGGTCGTGCTCGACATGCTCGCACCGTGGGAGTGCATCGACGTCGTCGCTGACGCGTTGACGCCCGGCGGCGTGGTGCTCTGCTACGTCGCCACGGCGACCCAGCTCTCCCGCGTCGCCGAGTACATCCGGGGCACCGGCCTGTTCACCGAGCCGGACGCATCGGAGACCATGGTGCGCGGCTGGCACGTCGAGGGTCTTGCCGTGCGCCCCGATCACCGGATGGTCGCGCACACCGGCTTCCTCATCACGGCCAGGCGTCTCGCCCCTGGATCGATCGCACCCGAGGTCAAGCGCCGGGCATCGAAGAGCAGCTACGGAGACGAGGACGTCGAGCTGTGGACTCCCGGCGCCGTCGGAGACCGCCAGATCACGGACAAGAACCTCCGCAAGCGCGTCCGCGACGCGGAGAAGGCCGCTTCCGCGGCACGCCTGGCCGCCGAAGCGCGCGGAACCGAGCAGTCGACGGAATAGACTGGAACGCGTGCGTAAAACGTCCGCTGCCCTTGCCAGCCTCAGTCTCGCCGTCCTCGCTCTGACCGGGTGCACAGCCGCCCCGACATTCGACGGGGCAACCTGCGATCGTGCCGCATCGACGAGCGGGATCGACGACGCCGTCACGGTGACGGGAGACGTCGGCGTCGCACCGGACGTCGAGCTGTTCGCGCCGCTGCATGTGGAGACGACGTCGTATACGGACGTCGTCACGGGGGAGGGCACCGCACTGACCTCGCCGCAGCAGCTGGCCGTGCTGGACATCGCGCTCTTCGACGGCACCACCGGTGACCAGATCGTCCAGACCGAGTTCGACGGCGACCTGTCCCGGCTGTCGAACATCGCCTCGTGGAGCCAGCAGATCCCCGGGATCGGCGAGGTGCTCGAGTGCGCGACACCCGGCACGCGCATGGTCGCGGCCATCGCGCCCGAGGACTTCGGCGCCGAAGCGCTCAGCGGGTTCCAGCTGGACGACGACACCACCGTCGTCGCGGTCATCGACGTGCTAGACACCTATCTGGCGCAGGCGACCGGATCCAAGCAGTTCAACAACGCGCGCAACCTTCCCACCGTCGTTCGCGCACCCGATGGCCGTCCCGGCATCATCGTCCCCGATGACGCCGCACCGACCGAGCAGGTCGAGCAGGTGCTGATCAAGGGCGACGGCGAGACCGTCGAGGCGGACACGATCCCATGGGTCAACTACACGGCGGTCGGCTGGGACACGAAGACCGTGTCCGGGACGAGCTGGGACGCGAACCCGGTCTCGAACCTGGCTGAGATCGAGCCGACCGTGGCGGAGGCCCTCGTCGGACAGCCGATCGGCTCCCAGCTGTTGGTCGTCGTCCCCGCTGCCGAGGATGGCGAGGCGACGGCGTACGTGGTCGACATCCTGGGGGCCAGCCCCGCGACGGGGCAGTGATGGCGGTCCAGATCCCCGCGGAGGAGCGCCTGACGAACCTCGTCGTGGCGCTCATGGCCACGGAGATCGGACTGACCAAGCAGCAGATCCTCGACAACGTGTCGGGCTACCGTCAGCGAGCGGATGCGGGAACCCGCCCGAACGCGCTGGAGAAGATGTTCGAGCGCGATAAGGACGAGCTGCGCTCGCTCGGCATCCCCGTCGAGACGATCGGCGATGCGACCGACCCGAACGACCTGCGCGAAGCCCGCTATCGCATCCCGCAGGCCGAGTACGACCTGCCGGCGGATATCGAGTTCACCCCCGCGGAGCTTGCCGTCCTGCAGCTCGCAGGCAGCGTCTGGAGCGCCGAGTCCGTCTCAGGCGACGCCCAGGCCGGTGTCCGGAAGATCCGTGCGCTCGGCATCGACGGCGACGCGCCGATCATCGGCTTCGCGCCGCGCATCACGACGCGCGACCCCGCCTTCGGCTCCCTCCAGGAGGCGATCGAATCGAGCCGCGTCGTCCGCTTCGAGTACCTGAAGCCCGGGGAGGATACCGCCCGTTCGCGTCGCGTCCGACCGCTGGCACTGGTCGACTACGAGGCGCGGTGGCACGTCTACGGGATCGACGTGGATGCCGAGGACGAGCGCACCTTCCTGCTCAGCCGCATCGTCGGCGAAGTGAAGCTCACACCGCAGCGGTTCGATGCGGGCCAGCGCGAAGGCGCGGGCGACCGCGCCATGTCCGGCCTCGAAGAGGTCGCGCGCCGCAACCGTGCGCTGCTCGAGATCACCCCGGGAACCGAGGCCGCTCTGCGACTGGGACGCCGAGCGGTTCCCGCGGCGCAGGGCATTCACGTCCACTACGTCGACCTGCACATCTTCGCCGACGAGCTCGCCTCGTACGGACCGGAGGTGCGCGTCGTTGAGCCGGCGGAACTGCGGGACGCGGTCGTCGATCGGCTTATGGCGATCATCGCTGCGCACGAGGACGGAGTGCAGTCGTGATGGCGAAGCCGAAGCCTCTGCTCGCGTCCGAACGCGTGCGCCTCTACCTGACGCTCGTGCCGTATCTGCTCGAGCGTGGCCAGGTGTCGCTCGCCGAGGCTGCCGCCGAGTTCCAGGTCACCCCGGACGAACTGCGTGCGATGGTCGAGAAGCTCACGGTGATCGGACTGCCCGGCGATTCCGGTTACTGGCAGCAGCCGCACGAGATGTTCGACATCGACTGGGATCTGCTCGACGAGCAGGACGTGATCGAGATCACCAACGACGTCGCCCTGCGGCGCGTCCCCCGCTTCACGGCCCGCGAGGCTGCCGCCCTTCTGGCCGGACTCCAGATGGTCGCCTCCGTGCCGGAGGTCGCCGGCTCCGGACTGGTCTCCGGTCTGATTGCGAAGCTCTCCCGTGGTGCGGCGGACGTGCCGGCCGCCGTCGTGGTCGCGACAGACGCGGTCGACGAGGTGCGGGAGGTCGTCTCGAACGCCGTGCGCGCCGGTGTCGCAGTCTCGTTCACCTACCAGGCACCGGATGCCGCGCCCACCACGCGCACCGTGGACCCCGTCCAGGTGATGATCACCAACGGACAGTGGTATCTGCAGGGCTGGTGCCATCTTCGTGAGGCGATGCGCACGTTCCACCTCGACCGCGTCAGCGAGCCGCGGCTCACGGACATCGCGAGCACCCACCAGGGAGAGAGCGTGCCCGACCTGTTCACGGACGGAGCCGCCGACGGCAACGTCTCGGTGCGCCTGCCCGCTCAGCTGCTTCCGCTGCTCAGCGGATTCGCGGCGGACAGCGAGGCGGTGGGCGACGACATCGTCGCGCACGTGCGCCTGTCCGATCCCCGGGGCATCAAGCGCCTCGCCGGTCGTTTCGGCGGGCGCGTGCGGGTGCTCGGTCCGTCCGTGGCGCGAACCGCGACGCGCGAATGGGCCGCCGCAGGACTCGCGCTCTATTATCAACCCGACGACAGCGTCGTCCGTGGTTAGACTGTAACGAACCCCCGAACCGAGGAGATCCACATGGCCGGCTTGACCGGATGGCACCTGCTCATCATCCTCGCTGTCATCCTGCTCCTTTTCGGTGCAGCGAAGCTGCCTGCACTCGCGAAGAGCATGGGACAGTCCGCGCGCGTCTTCAAAGGCGAGATGAGCGCGATGAAGGATGAAGACGCAGCTCGCAAGTCAGAGACGACGGCGACCGATCCCGAGAAGCCCTCGACCTCGCCGTCCACGGCAACGGACAACGGAGCGGCGTCCGGCACTGATCGCACCCCCTGACCGCAGTGTCAGAAGGTGTGACGTCCCCGCCTGAAGGGGACTCCAATCGGCGTGAGCGCAGAATGTCGCTCGGGGCGCATCTCGTCGAACTGCGCAAGCGTCTGCTGATCTCCGCTGCCGCGTTGATCGTCGCGATGGTGATCGCGTTCTTCATCACCGACCCGATCATCGACTACATCACGCGACCGTTCGAAGTCGTGGCTGAGGCCAAGGGCAACCAGGGTCTGACGGGCCTCACGTTCTCTTCGGTGACCGCCCCGTTCGACCTGCGTATGCGCATCTCGTTCTCCATCGGCATCTTCCTCGCCGCCCCCGTGTGGCTGTGGGAGATCTGGGCGTTCCTCATGCCTGGACTCACCCGCAAGGAGATCAAGTACACGCTCGGCTTCGTCGCCGCAGCGGTGCCGCTCTTCTTCGCCGGATGCTACGTGGCGACGTTCCTCGTCCCGCACGTCATCGAACTCATGGCGACGTTCACTCCCGAGGGCGGCAACAACCTCTACGAGGCATCCAAGTTCTACGACTTCGTGTTCAAGCTCATGATCGTCGTCGGCGTCGCCTTCGTGCTGCCGGTGTTCCTCGTCGCGCTCAACCTCGCCGGGATCATGTCGGGCAAGGCCATCCTGAAGGGCTGGCGCGTCGCCATCCTCATTGCCACGGTGTTCGCCGCACTGACCACTCCGGCGGCGGATGTGGTCAGCATGCTGATCCTCGGCGGGATCCTCATCGTGCTGTTCTTCGCGGCCGCTTTCCTGTCGATGCTGTTCGACCGGCGCAAGCGCAAGCGCGATGCCGCGGCCGGTCTCATTGCGGACACGGGCGCATGACCTCGCCGGCCGATCGCTACGCTGCGGCCAGAGCGGCGGCTGAATCGCCGGAGACGTCTGTGTTCGCGGCACGTCAGGCCTTCGAGCTGGATCCCTTCCAGATCGCCGGATGCCATGCGCTCGAGCGCGGTCACAGCGTGCTCGTCGCCGCTCCTACCGGCGCGGGCAAGACGATCGTCGGCGAGTTCGCCATCCACCTGGCCATGCAGACGCCCAACCAGAAGGCGTTCTACACGACGCCGATGAAGGCGCTGTCGAACCAGAAGTTCCGCGAGCTCGTCGAGGTCTACGGCGCCGATCAGGTCGGTCTGCTCACCGGTGACACGAACATCAACGGCAATGCGCGCATCGTGGTGATGACCACCGAGGTGCTGCGCAACATGCTGTACGCGGATTCGTCCGCGCTCACCGACCTCCGCTACGTCGTCATGGACGAGGTGCACTACCTCGCCGACCGCTTCCGCGGGCCGGTGTGGGAAGAGGTCATCCTGCACCTGCCCCAGACCGTGCGCCTCGTCGCGCTGAGCGCGACCGTGTCGAACGCCGAGGAGTTCGGCGACTGGCTGGACACGGTGCGTGGCGACACCGAGGTTATCGTCTCCGAGATCCGCCCCGTACCGCTCGAGCAGCACGTCCTGGTCCGCGACGACCTGCTGCCGCTGTTCGACGACCGCGCCGGCATCGCGACGGCACAGGTGAACCAGGAGCTACTGCGCATCCGATCCTTCACGGGGTCGCGCTACGAGAGCAACCGGCAGACGCAGAGCTACGTCAGCAACCGGCACGCCGGGCGCCAGGCGCAGCGCCCGCCACGCGGCGGGAAGCGTCCGGTGCGGGCGTCGAACACGCGTCGTATCGAGCGGATGGACCGGCCGGACGTCGTGGCGCTGCTGGAGCGCTCGAGCCTCCTCCCGGCGATCTTCTTCATCTTCAGCCGGGTCGGCTGCGACGCAGCGGTCCAGCAGGTGAGTCGTTCCGGCATCCGTCTGACGACGGCCGAGGACCGGGCGGAGATCCGCGCGATCGTCGAGGAGCGCACGCGAAACCTCCAGGACGAGGACCTCGGGGTGCTGGGGTTCTGGGAATGGCGGGAGAACCTCGAGCGCGGCGTCGCGGCGCACCACGCCGGTCTCCTGCCCGCCTTCAAAGAGATCGTCGAAGAGCTCTTCCGACTCAAGCTCGTGAAGGTCGTCTTCGCGACCGAGACGCTCGCACTCGGCATCAACATGCCCGCTCGGACCGTGGTGCTCGAGAAGATGGAGAAGTTCAACGGCGAGGCCCGCGTGGCGATCACGTCGGGGGAGTACACCCAGCTCACCGGTCGCGCAGGACGGCGCGGCATCGACGTCGAAGGCCACGCCGTCGTGCAGTGGACCGAAGGCATGGACCCGCAGTCCGTGGCCGCCCTCGCTTCCCGGCGCACCTACCCGCTCAACTCGAGTTTCCGGCCGACATACAACATGGCCGTCAACCTCGTTGACCGGTTCGGCCGCGCCCGTGCGCGAGAGATCCTGGAGAGCTCGTTCGCCCAGTTCCAGGCCGACCGCGCCGTGGTCGGTCTCGCCCGTGACGTGCGAGAGGCGGAGGCGTCGCTCGAGGGATACCTCAGCGCGATGACGTGCGAGCACGGCGACTTCGCGGACTATGCGGCGATCCGACGCGAGCTCAGCGACCTCGAGAAGAAGAACCGCCAGGATTCCCACGCGCCCCGTGCCCAGCGGGACAAGCGGGTGAAGAAGATCGAGAGCCTCCGCCGTCGGATGCAGCGGCATGGCTGTCACAACTGCCCTGACCGGGAGAAGCACGCGCGCTGGGGCGAGCGGTACTACAAGCTCAAGCGCGACACGGATCGCAAGCGTCGCCAGATCGAGACGCGCACCGGCACGGTCGCGCGCATCTTCGACCGCGTTCTCGACGTGCTCGGCGCGTTGGAGTACGTCACCGGTTCCGGCGACGCTCTCGAACTGACGGATGCCGGCCGCACGATGCGCCGTATCTACGGCGAACGCGATCTGCTCGTCGCCGAGAGTCTGCGGCAGGGGCTTTGGAAGGGCCTGGACGCTCCGTCGCTCGCCGCGATGGCCTGCTGTCTCGTCTACGAGCCGCGGCGCGATGAGGCGAACTCGGGGGAGCGGGGCCTGCCCCGTGGAGCCTTCCGTGCCGCGTACGAGCGGACCACCGACCTCTGGGCACAGCTCGATGATCTGGAGCACGACCATCACCTGCCAGGGTCGGAGCCGCTGGCTGCGGGCCTCGCCGGCGCCATGCACGCGTGGGCGCGCGGCGGCATGCTGGATCGCGTCCTGGTGGACGCCGACATGGCAGCCGGCGACTTCGTCCGCTGGGCGAAGCAGACGATCGATCTGCTCGATCAGCTCTCGATCGTCGCGGACGATGCGGATGTCGCACGGACTGCCAGACGTGCGCTGGACGGCGTCCGCCGCGGCATCGTGGCCTACTCGGGACTCTGAGGGCTCAGGATGCCGGAATCCACGATCTCGCGGCGCCCACGCGCGCTCCTTCCGCTGTGGCTCGCCGTGCTCGCCGCTGCCGCCGGTGGATGGCTCATGGACCTGGCGTACCCGGACGTGTCGGCATGGATCCTCGCGTTCCCGGCGATCGCGCTGCTGCTTGTCTCGCTGATCGGGCGTCGCGCCGGGGGTGCGCTGCTGGTCGGGCTCGTGCACGGACTCGTGTTCTATCTGCTGCTCGTCTCGTGGACGTCGCGTTACCTCGGGCCGATCCCCTGGGCGGCGCTCGCGGGCGTCGAGGCGCTGCTCACGGCCGTGTGCGTGATCCCGATCGCACTCGCGTACCGGTGGATGCCGCGCGCGTTCCCCGGCGCTGCGGGACGCCTGATCGCGCTGCCGGCTCTGGTCGCGGCGCTGTGGGTCGGGCGTGAACTCGTCGTGGGCTCACTCCCGTACTCCGGCTTCCCCTGGGCGCGACTGGGCATGACCCAATCGACGAGCCCGCTGGCCGCGCTCTCGTCCTGGGTGGGGGTGAGCGGGCTGAGCTTCCTCATGGTGTTCGCCGTCGCGGTTCTCATCGAGTCGGTGCGCCTGCGTCTGTGGCGTCGCCCCGTCCGGTTGCTGCTGCCCGCCGTCGCGATCGCGGTGCTCTTCGTCGTTCCGGCCTTCCCGACGGCCGCAGCGGGGAGCCTGCGCATCGGTGCGGTGCAGGGGAACGGCCCGTCCGGCTACTTCGACGAACGGCAGCCGTACTCGATCATCGACGCGCAGACGGATGCTTCCCGACCGCTGTACGGCGAGGACGTCGACCTGCTGGTGTGGCCGGAGGGATCGATCGACGGCGACCCGTTCCAGAACGCGAACCTCGCCCGCCGGATGACCCTGGTGGCGAATCGCGCTGGGGCGCCGCTGCTGGCGAATGCGGCGACGGAACGGGAGGGCGAGTACTTCAACACCTCGATGCTCTGGCTCGAGGACGGGACGGCCGAGCAGACGCACGACAAGCGGCATCCGGTGCCGTTCGGCGAGTACGTCCCCGACCGCGCGTTCTACAACGCGATCGTGCCGGACCTCATCGGCCTCATCCAGCGCGAGTACACGCCGGGGACGAATGCCCCGATCATGCAGGTCGACGACGCGCTGATCGGGCTCGCGATCTGTTTCGACGTGATCTACGACGACGTGATCCGCGAGGGCGTGAACGGGGGAGCCGAGGTCCTGATCTTCCAGACCAACAACGCCGACTTCCGCGGTACCGACGAGAACCTTCAGCAGCTCGCGTTCGCGCGCATGCGTGCGATCGAGACGGGGCGCTCGGTCGTCAACATCTCCACGGTGGGCACCAGCCAGATCATTCGGCCGGACGGCTCGACGCTCTCGTTCCTGGACGCAGACGAGGCCGGGGCGATGCTCGAGGATGTCGAGCTGCGCTCCGGCCTCACGGCGGGGGTCGTTCTGGGGCCCTGGGTACAGCAGCTTCTGCTGTGGGGCGGGCTCGCGGCGCTCCTGTTCGGGTGGTGGCGCGCCCGGCGACGCGTCTAGGCGCCGATCTTCTCGCGGCTGGGGTCTTCACCCGCGCCGCGGCGGGCGCGAAGGAAGGCGAGTCGCTCCTCGAGGAGCTCCTCGAGTTCGGCGCGCGTGCGGCGCTCCAGCAGCATGTCCCAGTGGGTGCGAGCAGCCTTCTCGTCGCTCTCTTCGACGACGACGGACCTGCCGTCGACCTGCAGCACGGCTTCGGCGCCGCAGGAACGGCACTCCCACGTCTGCGGCGGCTCTGCATCGGCCGCGAACATCAGGGTCGTGACGTGTCCGCACGCGTCACAGGTGTAGGTGGTCTCACGGCGCTCCATGAAAACGACGCCCTCTTCGCTCTGTAGGCTCTGGGCGCCGAGTCGGATGCCGCGCAGGCTGCGATCTGCCATTGTGTGGTCCTCTCGTCGCTCTCAGGTATAACGCTCTGACCTGTGCGCTTCATCCACGCAGCCGATTCCACGGCGCGATTCACAGTCGAATCCCAGCGGGACGTGCTTCAGGGAGCAGTGAGAGCCTTCAGAGCGATATCCGCGCGATCCGTGACGATGCCGTCTGCCCCGGCCGCGACGAGCCGACTCATGTCGCGTGGATCGTTCACCGTCCACACGTGGACCTCGACGCCGGCCCGGTGCGCCGCGCGGACCAGGGATGCCGTGAACACCCGGATCGCGCCCTGCCGCTCGGGGATCTGCACGGCATCCACATCACGGAGGATGCGCGCGGGGGAGAGGCGGAGCGCGGAGAGCAGGCGCAGCGCGACGATCGTCCGGCGTCCGCCCGAAGTCGCGGGGCGCACGGCCGCGCCGGCCGCGATCGCGGCATCCACGGCTCGCCGGCGTCGAGCGTCGGAGAAGCTCGTCAGCAGCACGCGGTGCGCGTGCGGAGCGACGACGGCACCGACCGGCTGGGCCGCGGCATCCGTTTTGACATCGATGTTGAACCGGACCTCGGGGAAGCCCGTGAGGGCCTCTGCGACCGTCAGCAGACCGCCATGCGGCGCGAGAAGCTCCGCGAGCTCGAACGTGCGGACTTCGGCGACCGGGCGCGGATCCCCCAGGAGACGTTCGAGCGTCTCATCGTGGAACAGGATGACGTCGCCGTCGGCGGATACGCGGCAATCGGTCTCGATGTACTCGGCACCGGCCGCATGGGCTGCCGCGAACGCAGCGGCCGTGTTCTCCCACACGGACGAGTCCTCGCCCGCGGCGGCAAGGCCGCGATGGGCGAGGACTCGAGGATGCCGCGAACCCGTGAAGTACGGGTGCGTCACGCGCCCGGCGTGTTCGAAGTCGAAGGCGGACCCTGGCGGGGCATGAACGCCGTCCCGATGCCCTTGAGAGCCTCGGTGAGCTCACTGGGGATGATCCACAGCTTGCTGGACGGGCTCTCGCTGATCTTCGGCAGCATCTGGAGGTACTGGTAGGCGAGGAGCTTGTCGTCCGGTTGGCCCTGGTGGATGGCGGTGAACACGTTCTGGATCGCCTCCGCCTCGCCCTGCGCACGCAGGACCGCGGCCTGTTTGTCACCCTCGGCCTGGAGGATCGCCGCCTGCCTCTGGCCTTCGGCCTCGAGGATCTGGGACTGCTTGGAGCCTTCCGCCGTGAGGATCGCCGCGCGGCGGTCGCGCTCTGCGCGCATCTGCTTCTCCATCGAGTCCTGGATGGAGACGGGCGGATCGATCGCCTTCAGCTCGACGCGTCCGACGCGGATGCCCCACTTGCCGGTCGCTTCGTCGAGCACGACGCGCAGCTGGCCGTTGATGTTGTCACGACTGGTGAGAGCCTCTTCGAGGTTCAGTCCGCCGACCACGTTGCGCAGGGTCGTGGTGGTCAGCTGCTCGACGGCGCCGAGGTAGTTGGCGATCTCGTATGTGGCAGCGCGCGCATCCGTGACCTGGAAGTACACGACGGTGTCGATCGAGACGACGAGGTTGTCCTCGGTGATCACCGGCTGCGGCGGGAACGAGACGACCTGCTCGCGCATGTCGATGAGCGGGCGCAGCCGGTCGATGAACGGGACCAGGATATTGAGACCTGGCGTCAGCGTCTTGTGATAGCGGCCGAGGCGCTCGACGACTCCGGCGGTGGCCTGCGGAATGATGCGGATCGATCGAGCGACGGTCACCACCACGAAGATGATGACGGCGATCGCGAGGATCCATCCGATCGCGGCCGGGATGAACGAGTCGTCCACTGGGTGTCTCCTTATTCGCCTGCGGGGCGTACGACGGCGATGGCGCCGTTGATGGAACTGACGATGATCTGAGCGCCCTGGGGGATCGGCGTCACGGTCGCGCTGCGGGCCGTCCAGGTGTCGCCGTTCGCGAGCTTCGCCTGTCCGGTGAGCTGGGTGATGTCGGAGAGCGCGAAGCCGCGCAGGTCGATCAGCGCTTCGACATTGGACTTGGTCGGATCCTCGCCGCGACGCAGACGCTTCAGCAGCGGCGGTCTCAGGAACAGGATGAACAGGGCGGCGGCGAGCGCGGCGGCGAGGACCTGCACCCAGATCGGCACTCCGGCGAGATCGGTGATGAGGCCGACTGCGCTGCCGAGCGCGAGCATGAGGAACGTGAAGTCGAGCGAGAGCATCTCGATGACGAGGAACGTCGCGATGAGGACCAGCCAGCCGATCCAGGCCCATTGATCCACGAGTTCCACGAACGTGGCGAAGCCGTCCATACACCCTCCTTGCGGTCAACCTATCACGGGGCCTCGACGCCGAACGGGAGGGCCCGATTGGTAGGCTGGGCAGGCCGCGTGAACGCGGTGTTCACCGCATCTCAAGGAGTCATCGTGACCGACGTTCTGCCCGCAGGATCCCTCACCGGCAAGGTCGCGCTCGTGACCGGTTCGTCGCGTGGCATCGGCGCCGACACCGTCCGCTACTTCGCGCAGGCCGGTGCCGACGTCGTGATCAACTTCCGCAACAAGGCGCCGCGCGCGGAGAAGCTCGCGGCCGAACTGCGCGAACTCGGAGGCCGCGCACTCGTCGTCGGGGCCGACCTGACCGACCCGGAGTCCGTCGCCGGCATGTTCGAGCAGGTGCGTGCGGAGTTCGGTCGCCTCGACATCCTCGTTCTGAATGCCTCGGGCGGTATGGAGTCCGGCATGGCCGAGGACTACGCGCTGCTGCTGAACCGGGACGCTCAGCTGAGCGTCCTGAACGCGGCGCTGTCGCTGCTGGGCGATGGATCGCGTGTGGTGTTCGTGACGAGCCACCAGGCCCACTTCATCCGCACCACCCCGACCATGCCGGAGTACGAGCCCGTCGCCCTGTCGAAGCGCGCAGGCGAGGACGCGCTGCGCGAGCTGATCCCGTCTCTTGCCGAGAAGGGCATCGGGTTCACGATCGTCTCGGGCGACATGATCGAGGGCACCATCACCGCAACGCTGCTCGAGCGCGCCAACCCCGGCGCGATCTCGGCGCGCCGCGAGGACGCGGGCAAGCTCTACAACGTGTCGGAGTTCGCGGCCGAGGTCGCGCAGGCGGCCCTCGACGCCGTGCCGGACGACAACACGCGTCTCGTCGGAGACACCTCGGGCTTCATCGCCGAGTGATCGCACGAAAGAACGGCCCCACCTGCGCGCAGGTCGGGCCGTTCTTTCGTGAGCGGGCGGTATCAGGCGAGCTCGGTGCGGATGTCGTTCGTGATCGTCTTCTCATCCTTGCCCAGCGTGATCGCGCGGATGATCTGGACGATGCCGACGACGACCAGGGTGATCCCGAGGATCCACCAGAGCACCAGTGCGGCGTAGAGCGGCGAGAACAGCACGACCACACCGGCGACGATGCTGATGATCGCGAACGCGATCGTCCAGCCCTTGGAGGCTGCCTGGCTGAGCAGCGTGAGCGAGACGATCCCATCGACGATCCAGCTGACGCCGATGAAGATGACGACGATGACGGCCAGGACAGCCGTGGTGCTCGCGATGTTCGCGAATGCGACGATGCTCGCGATGATGTACAGCAGGCCCAGCGCGATGTGCCCGACGCGGGCCCATCCGCCCTTGCCGGAGAAGATGCCGATCGCGATCGAGATGAGACCGGCGACGAGCAGGAACAGCGCGAGGATCCAGGTCAGGACCCCGGCGGACTTGGCGGGCCAGACCAGCAGCAGGATGCCGACGATCAGCGAGAGCACGCCCGAGACCGCGAGCGCGACACGAAGGGAGGTGAATACGGATTTGGCTTCGGAGAGTGCGTCCGACATGAGAATGCCTTTCTGGGAAGAACCTGTGAAGGTCGTCGCCCAGCGTAGCGCGCGGCGAACGTCGGGGTCGAAGGCGCACGCAGACGGCGTCATTCTTGTTCACGAGGTGGAAAGATCGATCCGGTGAGTGATGCCGAGACCAGAGCGCTGCAAGAACGCGCTCTGATGCGCCGGGTGCGCGACCGCATCGACCGCGAGTACGCGAAGCCGCTCGACGTCGAGGCGCTGGCCCGCGGCATCCACATCTCCGCGGGTCATCTGAGTCGGCAGTTCAAGCAGGCGTACGGGGAGTCGCCCTACGCCTACCTGATGACGCGGCGGATCGAGCGCGCGATGGCCCTGCTGCGGCGGGGTGATCTCAGCGTGACGGACGTGTGCTTCGAAGTCGGGTTCTCGTCTCTCGGCACGTTCAGCACCCGGTTCTCCGAGCTGGTCGGGGTGCCGCCGAGCGTGTATCGGGAGAATCCCGGCCTCGGTCCAGGCATCCCGTCCTGGGTGGAGAAGCAGGCGACGAGACCGATCAGGAATCGAGAAGCGAAAACCGCCGGGGGCTCGTAGCGTCGGAGACATGAACATCACGATCAACGCGAGCTTCCTGCCCCACACCGACGCCGAGGCCTCCCTCGCCTTCTATCGAGACATGCTCGGATTCGAGGTCCGCAAGGACGTCGGCTATCAGGAGATGAGGTGGATCACGGTGGGGCCGGTCGGCCAACCGGACACGGCGATCGTGCTCACACCGCCAGCGGTCGACCCCGGGATCAACGACTCCGAGCGCACCACGATCCTGGAACTCATGGCGAAGGGCAGCTTCGGCGGTATCGTTCTGGCGACGGACGATGTCGACGGAGCCTTCGCGAGCATCGAGGCCAAGGGCGCGGACGTCGTGCAGGAGCCGATCGACCAGCCCTACGGGATCCGTGATTGCGCCTTCCGCGACCCCGCGGGCAATATGGTCCGTCTGCAGCAGGTTTGAACCAGAGAGGACGACGATGGCGAACATCGCCGATTCGCACGACAGCATCCGCGTCGCCGGTGCCCGTGAGAACAACCTGAAGGACGTCAGCGTCGTCCTCCCCAAGCGCAGACTGACCGTGTTCACCGGCGTGTCAGGCTCGGGGAAGAGCTCGCTGGTCTTCGACACGATCGCCGCGGAATCCCGCCGGATGATCGACGAGACCTACAGTGCGTTCGTCCAGGGCTTCATGCCCTCGGTTCCGCGACCAGACGTCGATGTGCTGGAAGGCCTGACCACCGCGATCATCGTCGACCAGGAGCGTCTGGGCGCCAACCCCCGTTCGACGGTCGGGACGGTGACGGACGCGAACGCGATGCTGCGCATCCTGTTCTCGAAGCTCGGGGAGCCGTACATCGGTGGCCCGACGGCATTCTCCTTCAACATCCCGACCCAGAAGGCCAGTGGCGTGATGACCGGCCCAGGCGGTGAGAAGAAGATCGTGAAGGATGCGATCTATCTCGGCGGCATGTGCCCGCGCTGCGAGGGCAGGGGAGCGGTGTCGGATCTGGACCTCGCGCAGATCGTCGACGAATCGAGATCCTTGGACGAGGGCGCGATCATGGTGCCCGGCTACACCGCCGACGGGTGGATGGTGAAGGGCTTCTCGCAGTCGGGGTTCTACCCGGCAGACAAGCCGATCGCCGAGTTCACCGAGAAGCAGCGGCATCTCTTCCTCTACGGCGAGGTGACGAAGGTCAAGATCAGCGGCATCAACATGACCTACGAGGGTCTGATCCCGAAGATCACGAAGGCCATGCTCTCGAAGGATCTGGATGCGCTGCAGCCGCACATCCGCGCCTTCGTCGAGCGGGTGGCGACGTTCAAGACGTGTCCGGAGTGCGATGGGACCCGCCTGACCGAGGGCGCTCGGTCGTCGAAGATCGCGGGGAAGAGCATCGCGGACGCCTGCCGGATGCAGGTCACCGACCTCGCCGAGTGGGTTGCAGGGCTCGATCTGCCGGGCGCGGGTCCGCTGCTGGAGGCGCTGCGCGCGAATCTGGATGCGTTCGTCACCCTGGGTCTCGGATATCTCAGTCTGGAACGTCCGAGTGGCACGCTGAGCGGGGGAGAGGCGCAGCGGATCAAGATGCTGCGGCACCTCGGGTCATCGCTCACCGACATCACCTACGTCTTCGACGAGCCCACGATCGGGCTGCACCCGCACGACATCCAGCGGATGAACTCGCTGCTCTACCAGCTGCGTGACAAGGGCAACACCGTGCTGGTGGTGGAGCACAAGCCGGAGACGATCACCATCGCGGACCACGTCGTGGACCTCGGCCCCGGTGCCGGAGCCGCCGGCGGCGAGATCTGCTTCGAGGGCACGGTCGAGGGTCTCAGGGCGAGCGACACCATCACGGGGCGGCACCTCGACGATCGTGCGACGCTGAAGGATGCCGTGCGCGAGGGCGCCGGTGCGATCGAGGTGCGCGGGGCGAACGAGAACAATCTGCGCGACGTCGACGTCGACATCCCGACCGGCGTGCTGACCGTCGTGACGGGCGTGGCCGGCTCGGGGAAGAGCTCGCTCATCCACGGTTCCGTCGCGCCGCGCGACGGCGTCGTCTCGATCGATCAGAGCGCGATCAAGGGCTCGCGACGCAGCAACCCGGCGACCTACACGGGTCTGCTCGAGCCGATCCGGAAGGCGTTCGCGAAGGCGAACGGTGTGAAGCCGGCGCTGTTCAGCGCGAACTCCGAGGGTGCGTGCCCGACGTGCAAGGGCTCCGGAGTCATCATCACCGAGCTCGGCTTCATGGACACGATCGAGACGCCGTGCGAGGACTGCGGTGGCAAGCGCTTCCAGGCGGCGGTGCTCGAGTACAAGCTCGGCGGCAAGGACATCACCCAGGTCCTGGATCTCCCGGTCGCCGAGGCCCGCGCGTTCTTCTCCGAGGGGGAGGCGAAGATCCCGGCGGCCATGGCGATCCTGGGTCGACTCGAGGACGTCGGGCTCGGCTATCTGTCGCTGGGGCAGCCGCTGTCGACACTGTCCGGTGGTGAGCGCCAACGGGTCAAGCTCGCGATCCAGATGGGAGAGAAGGGCGACGTGTACGTCCTCGACGAGCCGACCACTGGGCTCCACCTCGCGGACGTGAACACCATTCTCGGACTGCTGGACCGGTTGGTGGATGCCGGCAAGACCGTGATCGTCATCGAGCACCACCAGGCCGTCATGGCGCATGCCGACTGGATCGTCGACATCGGACCGGGCGCGGGTCATGACGGCGGACGCGTGGTGTTCGAGGGGACGCCAGCGGATCTGGTCGCTGGACGGTCGACGGTGACGGGGGAGCACCTGGCCCAGTACGTGGGTGCGTGAGATGAGCGCCGGAAGACGGGGCGAACGCTGACGGTCAGCTCACCAGGTCGACCAGTTCGCGAAGCGAGTCGATCCGATGCGTCGTGCCGGAGAATTCCTGGGTCTTCGTGAACTCGTTGCGCACGATCGCGCAGTCGATTCCCGCGGCCACGGCTGAGCGGAGCCCCCTGGCCGAGTCCTCGACGATGAGCGTCTCGGCCGCGGTGGCGCCGAAGCGTTCGACAGCGGTCAGATAGGGCTCCGGATGCGGCTTGGGGTGCGCGTAGTCCTCGCGTGCCAGGACGAATTCCATCAACCGCGTGATGCCGCGACCCGTGTGGATCAGGTCGAAGTCGGTCCGCTTCGATGTCGTGACGATCCCCATGCGGACGTGAAGCGAAAGCTCGGCGAGGACGTCGATGACGCCGCCGATCTCGATGGCCTCGGTCCGCAGCGACTCCTGGTAACACTCGTTGCGCACCGTCTTCAGCCGGTCGATCGTCGACGCCCGCGAGGGTTGCCTGGTGCCAGGTGCCGAGACCGTGAGCCATGTCCTGCAGGTACTGGTCGAGATCGACACGTACTCCGATGTCGGCCAGCGCGCGTTCGCCGGCGGTGAAGTACCAGTACTCGGTATCGACCAGGACGCCGTCGTTGTCGAAGAGGAGGAACTTCTTCACTGGTCGCCCGCGGTGTCGCGCCGGGCGACGATCGTGTACGTACAGGGCACGAGATTGCGCTCGGCGGCGGGCCATGCGAAACCGCCGTCTACTTCGACCATGCGCGGGCTGAATCGCCAGGGGAGCGTCCGCCCCTCATCGAAGTGGATCAGACGAAGACCGGCACGCAGGAGGGATCCGATGATCTCGGACAGCGGATGCGGCCACTCGTACGTGCGAGCATGCGCGACGGTCCCGTCACCGGCGTATGTGCTGTCATCGTCCCACTGCTGTGCTCGGCCATCGCCGAAGTACGGGTAGCGCGCGGTGAGCGCCGGTGCTTGCTCGTCGAGTGCATAGAGGGCTGGATGGCCGTCTCGGATGTAGAACGTCCCGTCGGGTTTCAGCAGGGCGTGCACCTGCTCGGCCCAGCGGTCCAGGTCGTTCAGCCAGGTGATGGTGCCGATGCTCGTGTAGACGACGTCGAAATCACCCGTGACGGCGGCGCGGGCATCCAGAACATCCGACTCGACCCACGTCACGGACGTGCCGGCGCGGCCGGCGAGGCGCTCAGCCGTGCGAAGGGCTGCGGGGGAGAAGTCGAGCCCGGTGACATGAGCACCGGCGCGGGCGAGCGAAACGGTGTCAGTGCCGATGTGGCACTGCAGGTGACACACGTCGAGGCCCTCGATCGAGCCGCCGGCGAGAAAGTTCTTCAGGACGGGCAGATCCGCACGCACGACGTCGCTGAGGTGGGTCGGATCGTCGTAGTCGTCGAGCCCATACGCCTGCTCGTGCAGCGCCGCGCGGTCGTCCCAGTTCTCGCGATTCGCGGCTCGTGCGGATGCCCAGTCGATGTGCACGTCGGCACTCTGCGCAGCCGTGTCCGAAGTCGGCACGGTCACAGGGAAGAGCTCGGTGCGGGCGATCACCCGGTCACGCTCGTCGGTGAGATCGCTTCGTCGCGGATCGGCGAGGAACCCGTCCAGAGCGTCTTGGTCCGGGAACGAGTAGATCTGAACCTCGTCAGGATGCTCGGCAGTGCCGTCGCCGAACGCGCGTTGCACGAGCGTCGTGTCGTGGTCGCCGAGCAGCGCGATCACGGCGTCTTCGTAGGCGTTCATCTCCGCCGCGAGGCCGGGGCGGGCCCAGAGCAGACAGCAGAGGGTCAGGGGGCGCGTCGCTGGCATGATCCGATCATGCCAGTTCGCCGCAGGCTGGCTGTGCGGGCTTGGTTCGGTTATCCGGGACTGGCAAACACCCGTGTCAGGTCGTACTGAGTTAAGTGACGCGTGAGCTCCACTGGCCTGACATCGACTCCTCTTCGGCTCCGGTGAGCCTCAGAGATTTGTTCGATTCTCGTGTGTGTCGTGGTGGTCGTCATGCTCGTCTTCGAGGAGCATCCCGACCGATGTGGCGCAGGCATCGCCCTGCCAGGCCTCGATGCCCTCCCGGATCGCGATTGCGGCGATGACTAGGCCCGCGACTGCGTCTGCCCACCACCATCCGAACAAGCTGTTCACGATGAGTCCGAGGAGCACTGCGGCGGACAAGTAGGTGCAGATGAGGGTCTGTTTCGAGTCAGCGACCGCGGTGGCGGATCCCAACTCGCGTCCGGCCCGACGTTCGGCGAGGGACAGGAAAGGCATGACGATGACGCTGAGCGCGGTGATGACGATGCCGAGGGTGGAGTGCTCGACGTCGGCTTGACCGATGAGCGCGAGCACGGATGTCGCTGTGACGTAGACGGCCAGAGCGAAGAATGCGATCGCGATTACGCGGAGCGTGCCCTTCTCCCAGCGCTCGGGGTCGCGTCGGGTGAATTGCCAGGCGACCGCGGCGGCGGAGAGGACCTCGATCGTGGAGTCGAGTCCGAAGCCGATGAGCGCGGAGGACGACGCGACGGTGCCAGCGGCGATCGCAACGATCGCCTCGATCAGGTTGTAACCGATGGTCGCAGTGACGATCCAGCGGATGCGTCGCTGGAGGACGTGCCGGCGGCCGTCCGCCAGCGGGGCAGCCGTCGTGGTCATGCGCAGGTGCAGCTTTCTCCGGCGCAGCAGCCGGGCTCGACGCAGAGGACGACGCGCAGCAGCTCGTCGAGTGCCGGGGCCAGATGGGGGTCGGCGAGCCGATACCAGGTGCGGCGACCGTCTGGCATTGCCTCGACGAGCCCGCAGCCGCGGAGGCAGGCGAGTTGGTTCGACATCACCTGGCGGGAGACGCCGAGCGCGTCGGCCAGGTCTGAGGGGTAGGCGGGCGCCTCGCGGAGGGCGAGCAATACCCCCGTGCGCGTGCTGTCGGAGAGTGCGTTCCCGAGTCGTGCCAGCGCTGCAGTGTGGGTGGCTGTCGCGGTTGCCGTGAGGGTTGCCATGCGACCGACAATACAGCGTTCCATGAATTAACCGAAGCGTGTACTAACTGCGCCGGCAGTTCTGGCAGACCTTCCCATCCGGCCAGCGGACGGCGAGGGCGCGGTGCTCGCCGCAGCGGCCGCAGCGCTCGGGGTGACTTGCGGGGTCCTCGGCGCCCTTGGGTCTAGCCATCGTCCTCGACGATCCGGACCCGGTGAGAGCTGGTTTCAGGGCGCGATGCCAGCGGGTCCCCGCCTGCGGTCGGTGCATTCACGCGAGTGGCCGCGCGCATCTCGACGACGGGCTCGAACAGGTCATTGGGAGTGCAGTCGAGGATGTCGCAGAGGGCGGCGAACGTTCGTGCGGGGATGCGTTCGGGGGTTCCGGTGACCAGACGCCAGATCTGACTCTCTGAGAGAGAGATCCCGCGTGCTTTCAGCAGCGGCATGAGGTCTGTGCTTTTCCAGAGATTCCTCTGCGCCATCACCTGTCGGAGATGCCAGTTGTAGGCGATGCGGCGGTGCTCAGGCACTTCGATCCTCCTGCAGCTGTGCGACGGGTTGCGCGATCATCCGGTGGATTTCCTTCTGCTTGAAGTCGGCTGAGACGCTCGTGTATATGCCGGTTGTCGAGGCGTTCTGGTGTCCAACCTGTGTCTGGACGAACGTCGGATCGTAGCCGGCTTCGAGGAGGTGGGTGACATACGAGTGGCGCAGGCAATGCAGCCCCAGCCCGGCCGGGAGACCGGCTTCGGCTCGCGCCTTCACGAAGGCGTTGCCGAAGGTGCTCAACCCGACGCGTGGTTGACGTTCGCTGGGCCATAGAGTCGTGCCGCCCTCAGCCTTCGGAAAGCGATCTCGCTGACCAGGGGAGAGCCAATACTCGGGAAGAGGGATCGCCCACTCGAACTTCGGGACAGTCAAGACTGTGCGCCGTCGCGGGCCTGAGCCGGCAGTGCCCTTGCCCCAGCGAACCGTCAGCGCGCCGTAGGCGCCGTAGGCCGGGACGTGAGGATTGGGCCCGAAATCCACCAGTTCGAGTATCGTGAGCTCGCGTTTACGAAGGCCGAAGGCATAGCAGAGCTTGAACGCCACGGAGTTCCTGAGCAGACTCATCCAGCGTTTCGAGCCGTCGGCATACTCCCTGTCGACCGCGTCGTCCATATGGTCGAACAACGTCTGAAGTTCCGGACGAGTCAGAGCCCGCCGCGACGCCGGGCACCGGTTCCTTGCAGCGTTCCTCACGTTCCTGGAATCCACGTTCGATCGGGACTTCCTTGCTGGCACGCTTGAATACTGAGTGATTGCATCTAATGCGACTCGGGTAGTTCCTTATCCGATAATGCGCATTATGTCAGCTATAGAGTCATGCTCCTGCGTTGCGTCAGTTCCCTTCTCTCTCGAAGACCTGCTTCGCGAAGTTGATGGCGGCCATGGCGCGAGGCCAACCGGTGTAAAACGCGAGGTGAGTGATGCCCTCGACGAGCTCATTCTCGGTGACGCCGTTCTGGCGCGCGAAGTCGAGGTGGAACGTGAGCTGCTCGGTGGCGCCGATAGCGGTGAGCGCGGCGACTGTGACGAGGCTCCGGTCACGCTTGGACAGCTCGGTGCGCTCCCACACTTCGTCGAACAGGACCTTGTCGGTGTAGTGCGCCAGCGCGGGGGCGATGTCGCCAACGGAGCGTTGCCCGCCGGTCCAACCTGTGCGGCTATCACTGTGTGTCATCGTTCGATTCCTTTCTGAGTGATGGTGTCCAGCCCGAGCGTGTCGGCCAATAGCCGATCTGAGGTGCGGTCCAACCTTTCGGACTGCAGAGCCGGAACCGCGATGGACGGTGCGGCGAAGGCTGCGAACCCGACCAAGAGGTTGTTCGCGGTGTGCCGGGACGCGTCATCAGGTGTGCTCCGATTCTTCTCGTCCAGTGAACACCCGCTCATCGGGCTAAGGGAGTCTCTGTCAGAACATGTATTGGCAGAGCATCCTTTATCTGCACGCTCGCGCGTATCGTCGGCGATATGGACAACCGGAGTGAAGTGCGCGAGTTCCTCACCTCGCGTCGCGCGAGTCTCACGCCCGAACAGGCCGGGTTCCCGGCGGGCTCGAACCGCCGCGTTCCCGGGCTGAGACGCGGCGAGGTGGCCGTTCTCGCCGATGTGAGTGTGGAGTACTACTCGAAGATCGAACGGGGAAACCTGGTCGGGGCATCGGAGGCCGTGTTGGAGGCGATTTCCCGCGCGCTTCAACTCGATGCCGCGGAACGATCCCACCTGTTCGACCTCGCCCGAGCGGCGACGGGGCCCGCTCTCGGCAAACCTAGACGGACCCCGAAGCTGGGGCCACCGCGGGCCTCGTTGCAGCTGGTGTTGGATGCCATCACGGGCGGCCCCGCGTTCGTCCGCAACGGGCGGATGGACATCATCGCGACGAATCCGTTGGGCCACTTGTTCTACGACGAGGCGCTCAACGGTCCCGGCAAGGGGAACATCGCCAGATATGCATTCCTCGATGACCGAGCAGAATCGTTCTACCCGGATTGGTCCCGTGCGGCGGATATCACGGTGGCGATCCTTCGCACCGAGGCCGGGAGGGATCCCTACGACAAGGGCCTGCAAGATCTGGTCGGCGAACTCTCGACGCGCAGTGACGAGTTTCGAACGCGCTGGGGTGCGCACAACGTGCGCCAGCACACGGCCGGCGAGAAAGGTTTCCATCACCACGCCGTCGGTGAGCTCACTCTCACGTACGAGCAGATGAGCCTCAACGCCGATCCGGGGCTGTCGCTGCTCATCTACACCGCCGAACCGGGGTCAGCGACCCACGAGCGCCTGCAGCTCCTTGCCAGCCTGGCCACCACCCCGAGCAAACAACCCACCCCAAGTGCAACGGAGGTCTCATGAACCTCGAACCGAGGCCGGGCACGACCCGCGGGAGCACTGACTGGTTCATCGGCGATGTTCACATCGATCCCATCGCAACGCCGAAAGACGCAGCGTCGCGCTCATCGGCACCCGCGACGGGACCGTCATCCGAGCAGCGCCCGGACAGACCATCTACACCCCTCCCGGTGAAGAGCACTGGCACGGTGCGACGACCGAGGGCTTCATGGAACACCTCGCGATGCTCGAATCCGCCGACGGTGCTGACGAGCGCGACGGCTGGTACGAGCACGTCACAGAAGACGATTACAACGCAGCGAACAAGGAGTGACACCAATGCACACGCGCACACTGGGCCAAGGTCTCGAAGTCTCCGCCATAGGGCTGGGATGCATGGGCATGTCGCAGAGCTACGGCCCCAACCCCGGCACCCGCGAGGACATGATGAATGTTCTCCGCACCGCCGTGGATCGAGGGGTCACGCTATTCGACACCGCGGAGGTCTACGGACCGTAAGTCAACGAAGAACTCGTCGGTGAGGCCCTCGAACCTGTCCGTGACCAGGTCACCATCGCTACCAAGTTCGGCTGGGACATTCAGGATGGTCGCAGCGTCGGACTCAACAGTCGACCGGGACAGATTCGAGCGGTCGCCGAAGCCTCCCTCGGTCGCCTGCGGACAGACCGGATCGATCTGTTCTACCAGCACCGTGTCGACCCCGCCGTGCCCATCGAGGACGTCGCAGGAACGGTCGGCGAGCTCGTCGCAGAAGGAAAGGTGGCGCACTTCGGCCTGTCGGAGGCATCCGCGGCCACCATCCGCGCCGCCCATGCAGTGTTTCCCGTGACGGCTCTCCAGAGCGAATACTCGCTCTGGACCCGCGACCCGGAAGAAGAGATCCTTCCCACGCTCGCGGAGCTGGGGATCGGTTTCGTACCTTTCAGTCCGCTCGGCAAGGGCTTCTTGACGGGTACCGTCGACTCGACGACCGCGTTAGACGACGGAGACATTCGTCGCCGAGTGCCCCGGTTCGAAACCGAGAACATCGAGCGGAATCAAGCCCTCGTAGACCACGTCACCCAGCTCGCCGATGGTAAGGGCGCAACACCGGGGCAGATCGCCTTGGCATGGCTGCTCGCACAACAGCCCTGGATCGTCCCGATCCCGGGCACCCGCCGTGTCTCTCGACTCGACGAGAACCTCGCCTCCACCGCTGTCGGGCTGTCAGCAGACGAGATCGCCGACCTGAACGGGATGGCCACGCGAATCGGTGTCCAGGGCGACCGCTACAACAGCCAGCACATGGGCTACGTCAACCGCTGAAAGGACCCCAGCAATCCATGAAGATCTCCGTGTCCACTGGCCGCTGGCGACGCGGTACCACCGCGGCTGCGTCTCGACCTGGAAGGCTTTGACAGAACTCGTCGCGGACGGCCGGTTGCGCGCTGCGGGGTCGCGCGAGTTGGTCTCCGGACTATCACCGCACCCACCATGGCACGCAGTTAGCGGAAATCCTCCCAACTGACTTCACCATCACCTTAGGGTGCGCTGGTGGAGAGGGGCTCCCCGCCCGCGTCACTCGTGCACGCCGAGCTGGGACAACGCTCGCTCCGCTCCGCGCACGCTGATCGTCCAATCGGGCCGGATGAAAGATGCCTTCGCAAGCCGCACGCGTTGTTCATCGGTCGGCTCACCGGGCCGCGGCGATACTCGCGTCACGCCATTCAGTTCGTAGCCGAGCTTCCTCGACACGCTCAGCGACGCCTCGTTCCAAATCGCTGCGCCCGACTCCGCCCACTCGGCCCCGAGTTCGTCGAACGCGAACGACAGCAGCGCTGCGCGCATCTCTGTGCCGAGCCCGCGTCCGTGCACGGATCTCGTGAGCCATGATCCCGTGCTCACAGTGCGACGCTCAGCGAAGTCGTAAGCCGAGAGGTCCTGCGAACCGATGACGCGTCCTTCGAAATGGACTGCGAAGGCCACCGTCCAATGACGCGCGCTGACCCGGTTGCGGAGACTCCACTGGTAGGCCGCGAGGTTCTGCGGAAGCTTGTCCGGCTCCACGTCGGTCCACGGAACGCTGAACGGCGTCCGCTCCGGGTCGTGTACGCCATCGACTGCCGCCTGGACGAGCCCAGGCAGGTCTGCATCCCGCATCGGACGCAGCATGAGTCGCGGCGTCGTGATCTCGAGTCCGAACAACGGCCAGATCTCATCCAATTCCATGTGGGGACACTATCCCGGGTTCAGCACGGATGCCGGACAAATGACGTCCACTCCCCTGGTCGTCATCACCAGAGCACCACTCCCCTGGTCAGTAATCTGAAGCCGTGCCCCACGCAGCTGACGATCGTCGGCGCACTGAGAGACCGTTGGCGACGACAGCGCACACTCGTGATCACCAGCATCGGACGCGCCGTCGTCCTCGGCATCGTGCCTTCTTCGATGCCGTCATCAACGCTCTCGCCGCCGTTCTGCAATGGCGCATGCGCATCGTCGAACCGCGGGCCGAACGACGAACGCGTGGTCGCCACGTCGGACACGACGTCGTCGAGGGAATGCGCTACGCCTACCGGCATCCGACGCTCCGGCCGCTCGCCTGGTCGATCCACATCTGGTTCCTCGGCAACAGCATCGTGACGACGGTGTTCGCGGTCTATGCGATGCGCGAACTGGCGTTGCCGGCGTGGGCATTCGGCATCGCACTCGCAGGCGGTGGTGTGGGCGGGTTCATAGGAGCCATGATCGCGCCCCGCGTCGGAGCCCGAATCGGGGCCGGCCGCGCGGAACAAGACCAGCGACTCTGACTCGGGGAACCGAGCGCACCCCTCATCGAACACCCGCAGGCTCTCGACGAACCGACCCAGATTGCGGAGAGTGCTGCCGAGCTGCAGGTAGCACTGTCGGAGACGGTGCCCCTCGAGCCCGGCACCCATAGCCGGGTAGTCGACTGCGACGTCCTCCTGCCCATCCGTGTCGTACGCACCACCGACCTCGTAGAGCACGTTCGCATCGTCGGGATGTTCGGCCAGCACACCGAGCACGGCGGTGATCGTCGGCCCCATCGTCGATCCTTCCAGACCTGCCCTTAGGCTGATGCCGTGCTGATCTGGATCAACGGAGCTTTCGGCTCCGGCAAGACGCATACCGCGTTCGAACTCAAGCGGCGGCTCGCGGGCGCTCACGTCGCAGACCCCGAACTGCTGGGCTTCGCCCTGCACAAGATGCTGCCACCGGCGGAGCGCGGCGACTTTCAGGATCTGCCGCAGTGGAGGACCTCGATCGTCGACACGCTGGAGCGCGCCGAGCTGTCGCACGTCGGACCCGTGCTCGTGCCGATGACGATCGTGCGCGACGACTACTTCGACGAGATCATCGGCGGGCTGCGCGGGCGCGGGGTGGACATCCGCCACTACGCTCTCGTCGCCAGCCCGGAGACGCTCCGCACGCGCCTCAGCACGCGCATCGCCTTCGTCGCCTCCGGTCTTCACCGCGAGACGTGGGCGATGGAGCAGATTCCGCGCTGCGTGGGCGCGCTCGCGCGGGAACGGTACGGCACGCACGTGGCCACCGATCTCCGCACGACCGACGAAGTCGTCGAATGGATCGCCCAGGATGCCGGACTGGTACTGACCGAGCCGCGGCTGGCCCCGTGGCGTTATCAGCTGCGGCGCTTCCGCGTCGGCATCCAGCACATCCGGTGATCTGGTCGACTCCATGATGGAGGCGAGCGCCCCATGACGCCGCTGGCGATCTCGCCGTGGGACGGCGGCGACGCGCAGCTCGCGTCCGCCGCCGAGCTCTACGCGCGGACGTTCGCCGAGGAGCCGTACGCGGAGGATGCCGGGGCGAGCCGGGCATCGTTCCTGGAGCGCATCGCGCGCTATGCGGATTCGAAACCGGACTTCCGTCTGATGCTCGCCCGGGACGACGCGGGCGTCCGCGGTCTGGCACTCGGCACGGGCATCGTCGACGGCGACTGGTGGCGCGATCGGATCGTGCCGCTTCTCGATGAAGAGACACGGGCGCGCTGGCTGCGTGAATCGTGCTTCTGCGTGCAGGAGCTCGCCGTCGACCGCGCGTTCCGCCGATCGAGTGTCGCATCGAGCCTGCTGAACGCCCTTCTTGACGACCTGCCATACGCGACCGCAGTGCTCAGCCGCTACGAGGCTGCGCACGCGGCCGGCGAGTTCTACGCGGCGCGGGGATGGCACGAGATCGCCTCCGGAATCCGGTTCGGCGACTCGCCTGCTCTGTGCGTGCTCGCGCGGGACCTGCCGTGAACCGGGAGTAGCGTAGAGGGGTGCAGTCAGCTCCCCTCTCCCCCGTTTCCACGCCGGGGTGGCGGGCCTGGCTGATCTGGTCCGTCGGCGTCGCGGCCTACACGCTCGCGATCACCAATCGCACCTCGCTCGGTGCCGTCGGCGTCGATGCGGCTGAGCGATTCCAGGCGGATGCGTCCACCCTCTCGCTGTTCGCCGTCGTTCAGCTCGCCGTCTACGGCGGTATGCAGATCCCGATCGGCGTTCTGCTGGACAAGTTCGGCTCGCGTCCGATCATCACGATCGGCATGGTGCTGATGGCGGCCGGGCAGCTCGTGATGGCGCTCTCCCCCAGCATCGGCATCGCGCTCGTCGCTCGCATCCTGCTCGGCGCCGGCGACGCCGCGGTGTTCCCCGCCGTGCTGCGCCTGGTCGCGACCTGGTTCCCCGCCCAACGCGGTCCGGTGATGGTGCAGTTCACCGGACTAATCGGGCAGACCGGGCAGCTCGTCGCACTCATCCCGCTCGCGGCACTGCTGCACGCGACGAGCTGGACCATCACCTTCGGAAGCATCGCCGGCCTCGGCATCCTGTTCGCGGTCCTCGTGTTCGCTGTGATCCGCAATCATCCCCCTGAGCGGGATGCCGATGTCACCGTGAATACCGACACCGGCGTCGTGCGGGTCGTGACGAGCGCCATCGACACGGGCGTGGGCATTCGCGCGGCATGGGCGCACCCGGGAACCCGTCTCGCCTTCTGGTCGCATTTCACGACACCCTTCGCCGGAACCGCATTCGTGATCCTCTGGGGCATGCCGTTCCTCACGGCGGGCGAAGGCCTCTCGACCGCGCAGGCGGCGGCTATCATCTCGGTATATGTCGTTTCCGGCATGCTTCTCGGACCGCTTATCGGAGACCTCTCCCGACGGATGCCGAACTATCGCTCCGTCGGACTCGTGCTGCCTGCGGTGATCATCCAGATGGTCGCCTGGCTCACCGTGATCCTCTGGCCGGGTCAGGCGCCGATCTGGTTGCTGTACGGCCTCGCGATCGCCCTCGCGACGGGTGGGCCGGCGTCCATGATCGCCTTCGATCACGCCCGCACGCACAACCCATCGCACCGGCTCAGCACCGCCACGGGCGTCACGAACGCCGGCGGCTTCATCGCCGCGCTGGTCGCGATCTTCCTGATCGGGCTCGCCCTCGATCTGCAGGGTGCCGGGACGCCGGACACCTACGCGCTGGATGCCTTCCGCATCGCCTTCCTCGCCCAAGTGCCGCTGTGGCTGCTGGGTGCGATCTTCATCATCATCGAGCGGAAGCGCACCCGCATCCGCATCGGCCTGGACCCGGATCGGAGACGCCCATGAGCTTCACATTCGCGCAGGACGACGACCGGGTCGACCGTGCACGCGTGCACGCCTGGCTCAGCGAGCAGTCCTACTGGGCGAAAGGACGTCCGCGTCAGAAGCAGGATGCCGCGATCGATGCCTCGCGCAATTACGGCGTCTGGGACGACGCCTCCGGCGCACAGGTCGCGTACGCGAGGGTCGTCACCGATCGGGTCACCTTCGCGTGGCTGTGCGATGTGTTCGTGGATGAAGCGGCACGAGGAAACGGCATCGGAAAGATGCTCGTGAAGGGCGTGATCGACGACCTCCGCCCGTTCGGGATCACCCGGATTCTGCTCGCGACCACCGACGCACAGGGGCTGTACGCGCAGTACGGCTTCGAGAATCCGGATGACCCGACGCGCTACATGATCCGCCCGATGCCCTGAGCCGGCGTGACGATCAGAGCGTGCCAGGATCGTCCGCCCGCGTCGAGCGTCGAGAGACCTGCTCGCCGGCGACCGGATCGGTCTCCGTGCGCGTCACGACGTCGGTGCGGCGCCGCTTCGCCAGCATGATCAGCCCGATGATGAAGACGACGGCTCCGGCGCCCATCAGGATGTAACCGATCATGTCGAGGTCGGCCCACTCGACGTCGACGTTCACCGCGAACGCGAGGATGGCGCCGATGACGAACAGAACGACTCCGGTTCCGATGCTCATGAGAACTCCTTCCGGGACCAAGGTCCGGTCGGGCGCAGGTGCGCCAGGGGTTTCCCATTCTCTCGAAGCCTGTTCCCTGCCACCAGGGGGTTGACACACGGTCCGGATCAGCGCCGCGGCGTCCAGCCGATCGGTCGGGCTCCGTCCACGAACGCGCGCTCCCGGTCTGTGCGCGCGGACCAGCCCTGCGCAGCATCCACGGCGTCGAACCCGCCGCGGGCGAGTCGCATGCCGACGTCGGCATGCGACATGCGCGGTGCTCCGCCGCGACGGACGGAGGCCCTGACGCTCCAGGCGTCGTCGTCGAATCCGCCGCCTCGGAACACTCGGTAGTCGTCGTAGCGCGCCGGATCCAGCAGATCCCAGCACCACTCCCACACGTTCCCGAGTGTGTCGAACAGCCCGTTCAGATTCGGCAGCCGGCCGCCGACGTCCTGAGGGTGCCGGACACCGTCCGCGCTCGTCCAGGCGACGTCCGCGAGTGGACCGTAGTGCGGACCCGTCGACCCTGCCCGGCACGCGTACTCCCATTCGGCCTCGGTCGGCAGACGATAGCCGTCGCTGTCCACGTGCCACGTCACGTCTTCGCCGTCGAATGTGTATGCCGGGTCCAGGCCCTCCCACTCGGATGCCGCGTTGCAGAACCGCACCGCGCGCAGCCAGCTGAGGTCAGCCGCCGGCCGCCTCGGATGCCGGGATGCGATGCCGAGGACCTCGGCGAACTGCTCCTCTGTCACCGCGAACACGCCGATCTCGAACTCCTCGAGCACGACGCGCCGGTGCTCATTGCGTCGCGCGTCGTGCAGAGTGACGGTCCCCGCGGGGATCCGGGCGAGCTCGAAGTCGCTCACGTCGTCGGCGCCATGTCTCGCTCGGGCAGACGGATGGCGAAGATCCGCATGAAGTACTGGCACAGCGGGCCCACGAGCAGCGCGAACGCCAACGTGCCGATGCCCACGTTGCCACCCAGCACCCAGCCGACCAGCACGACCGTGACCTCGATCGCGGTCCTCACGATCCAGATCCGCCACCCGGTGACGCGGTGCAGTCCCGTCATCAGGCCGTCGCGGGGGCCTGGACCGAAATGCGCTCCGATGTACAGACCGGTCGCGGCGGACAGCATCACGAGGCCGACCACGAAGAAGACGATCCGCAACCAGAGAGCCTGACCAGGCGGGATCAGCGCGAGCCCGACATCCGCAGCCGGACCGACGAGCAGCGCGTTCAGCAGCGTTCCGACTCCGGGCTTCTGCCGCAACGGAATCCAGAACAGCAGCACCACCACACTGGTGAACACGGTGATCGTCCCGAAGGTGAGCGGGACGTGATTCGCGATCCCCTGCGTCAGCACGTCCCACGGGGACGCGCCGATCTCGCCGCGCACGATGAAGGCGATCCCGATGCCGTACAGGAACAGTCCGACGAGCAGCTGCGTGATCCGGCGTGGCAGCCGTCGGCTCCGCGCCGTCGTCATCGGGGGGCCAGTTCGACCCAGGTCGGGAACTTGGGCTCGCGCCCGTCGCCGGATGAGGTCCGGGTGACGCGACGCTTCACCCACGGACCCACATGCTGGCGATAGTACGCGAAGCCGCTCGGACCCGCCGGCGGGTACGCGGTGGGCGACCACCACGCTGCGGGCGGCTCCTGCCCGAGACCGTGCAGGACGCGCGCCGCGACGCGGTGGTGCCCGGCCGCGTTCATGTGGAGCCGGTCCTCCGACCAGTACGGCGTCGTCGACAGCTCGGCATCCTGCCAGTTCAAGGCGCGCACGACGTCTGAGCGATTCTCCACGCGGCGGATCACAGCATCCGACAGCTCATCTCCCCTGCGCTGCACGAGAGCCCCGAGCGGCAGCTGACCCGAGGGATTGGCGCCGGACAGCAGAATCAGCGTGACGCCCTCCTCATCGCAGCGCCGGAGCACGCGCGAGAACGCATCGGCGATGTGCTCGATATCGCTCCGGGGTCGCAGCATGTCATTGCCGCCCCCGTTGAACGACAGATGCGTCGGATGCAGCGCGAGCGCCGGCTCGAGCTGCTGCTCGACGATCGGCCAAGCCAGTTTTCCGCGGATCGCGAGATTCGCGTACTGAATGGGATGGCCTGCGGCATCCGCCCAGCCCTGCGCTGCGATGTCGGCCCAGCCGCGCACGCGACCGTCCGGAAGCTCGTCGCCGACGCCCTCGGTGAACGAATCGCCGATCGCCACGAATCTCACTGCACTCACGCCCTCCAGCCTATTGCGCGCGGGCGTTCCGGAGCGCGTCAGCGGTCGTCGAGTGCCTTCCCCCTGCGGTCGACGAGCCCCCACACGGCGACCGCGGCGACGACGAACACCGCAGCGAAGATGACGAAGAGCAGTGGAGCGCCCCCAGCGGCGAGCAGCACCGGCACGAGCAGCGGTGCGATGATCGACGCGATCCGGCCGACACCAGCGGCCCATCCGGTGCCGGTCCCCCGCAGCGATGTCGGATAGATCTCGGGCGTGACGGCGTAGAGAGCGCCCCAGGCGCCGAGATTGAAGAACGACAGTGCCATGCCTGTTGCAATGATCGAGACCTCGCCGGTCGCGGTGCCGAACAGCACGGCCGAGATCGCCGAACCCGCGAGGAACACGGAGAGCGTGAGCCGCCGGCCCCACACCTCGATCAGCCACGCCGCGACAGCGTAGCCGGGCAACTGGGCGAGCGTGATCAACAGTGTGAAGCCGAAGGAGCGCACCAGGTCGTACCCGGCATCCACGAGGATGCTGGGGATCCAGATGAAGGCACCGTAGTAGGCGAAGTTGACGCAGAACCAGACCAGCCAGATGCAGATCGTGCGCACGCGGAACTCCGCGTTCCACAGGCTGGTGAGCCGTGCGCGGGTCGTGACGGCCAGCGCGCGGGACGGCGGCTCCTTGCGGATCGCTGGGCCCGTGATGATTCCGGCATCCGCTTCGAAGGTCGAGACGATCCGCTCGGCTTCCGCGATGCGGCCGCGCCCGGCGAGCCAGCGCGGCGACTCGGGCAGACCCCACCGAACGACGATCGCGTAGATCGCGGGAACGGCACCGAGGGCGAAGGCCCAGCGCCAGCCATCGTCGGATGCCGGGATGACGAAGTATCCGATGAGCGCCGCCGCCGTCCACCCGACCGCCCAGAACGCCTCGAGGATGACGATCAGGCGTCCGCGGATCCGGCTCGGCGCGAACTCGCTGACGTAGGTCGAGGCTACCGGCAACTCGGCGCCGAGCCCGAGGCCGACGAAGAACCGCAGCACGAGAAGGGCGGCGACGCCGCCCACGAGGGCGCTCGCGCCGGTGGCGGCACCGTAGATCAGCAGCGTCAGCGCGAAGACCTGCCGCCGACCGAGGCGATCGGCGAGCAACCCGCCGACGCTCGCGCCGATCGCCATGCCGATGAATCCGACGGAGGCGATCCAGCCCGACTCGGTCTTGGTCAGATCCCACTGCTGTGCGAGCACCGCGATGATGAACGAGATGAGCCCGACATCCATCGCATCCAGGGCCCAGCCGATGCCGGAGCCGGTCAGCACCTTCAGGTGGCGCCGCGTGAACGGGAGATCGTCGAGCCGACCGGCGAGAGATGCCCGGCTCGGCAGAGTGTCAGCCATGTCCCTCATCGTAGAGCCGAGCAGGGCTCGCGGCGTGCATCAGCCGGCGAGGAGCTCGCGAACCCGCGGGATCACCTCGGTGCCGTACAGCTCGATGCTCTGCATCATCTGCTCGTGCGAGAGCGTGCCGGTGGCGTATTTCAGATCGAAGCGTCCGAGGCCGAGCGTGCGGACGGTCTCCGCGATCTTCTGGGCGACGCGTTCGGGTGAACCCGAGTAGATCGCACCTGCTGGACCGACATCGTTCTGGAAACGCGCGCGGCTGTAGGGCGGCCAGCCTCGCTCGGCACCGATCGTGTTGTTCATCGCCTCGAAGCCTTCGTAGGCGGCATCCCACGCTTCGTCATCCGTTTGCGCGATGTGGCCGGGCGAGTGCACCGCGACCGGGTGTGATGTGGTGCCGAAGCTGGCCACCGAGCGGTGGTAGAGATCGACGAACGGGGCGAAGCGCGCGGCCGGACCGCCGATGATGGCGAGCATGAGACCCAGGCCGTGACGGGCGACCCGCACGACGGACTCCGGGCTTCCTCCGACACCGACCCACGTGCGCAGCCCGTGCTCGGTCTTGGGGAACACATCGGCGGCGTCGAGCGCAGGCCGCATGGTGCCCGACCACGTGACTGGCTTCTCCTTCAGCAGTTCGACGAACAGGTCGAGCTTCTCCTCGAACAGCGCATCGTAGTCGCGCAGGTCGAAGCCGAAGAGGGGAAAGGACTCGATGAACGATCCGCGCCCGAGGACGACCTCCGCGCGGCCGTTCGAGACGGCATCCAGCGTCGCGAAGCGCTCGTACACGCGCACCGGATCGTCGGAGGACAGCACCGTGACGGCGGTGCCGAGCCGGATGCGCTCGGTGCGCGAAGCGATCGCGGCCAACACCATCTCCGGCGCCGACACGGCGAACTCGGCCCGGTGGTGCTCCCCCACGCCGAAGAAGTCGACGCCGACCTTGTCGGCGAGCTCGGCCTGCTCGACGATATTGCGGATTGTCTGCGATGCCGTGATCAGCATGCCATCCGCGCCCCGCGTGATGTCGCCGAAGGTGTCCAGCCCGAACTCGATGTCCATGTCAACCCTTTCCTATTCAGGTGAATGAACCATGGCGGTCGCCGTGGCATTCCCCCAACCGGAGTTCAGCGCAGCAGGGCGGTTCGCAGCGTGTCGAGTCCGACGCCGCCCATGTCGAGGGCGCGCTTGTGGAAGTCCTTGACGTCGAACCTGTCGCCCTGGCGTGCCTGATACTCGGCGCGCACCTGCTCCCAGATCCGCTGCCCGACCTTGTACGACGGTGCTTGCCCGGGCCAGCCGAGGTAGCGATTGACCTCGAACTGGACGAACTCGTCGGACATGTTCACGTTCTTGCGCATGAAGTCGAGCGCGTAGTCCGCATCCCAGACGCCCTGGCCGTCGAGGCGCGGCTTGTTGAGGTGCACGCCGATGTCGAGCACGACGCGGGCGGCGCGCATGCGCTGTCCGTCCAGCATCCCGAGCCGGTCGGCGGGATCGTCCAGGTAACCGAGTTGCTGCATGAGCCGTTCCGCGTACAGGGCCCAGCCCTCGGCGTGCCCCGATGTGCCGGCGAGCAGGCGTCGCCAGGAGTTCAGCTCCGAGCGGTTGTAGACCGCCTGGGCGATCTGCAGGTGATGGCCGGGAACGCCCTCGTGGTAGACCGTGGTGAGCTCACGCCAGGTGTCGAACTCGGTCACGCCCTCCGGAACCGACCACCACATGCGCCCTGGGCGGGAGAAGTCGTCCGTCGGGCCGGTGTAGTAGATCCCGCCCTCCTGGGTCGGCGCGATCATGCACTCCAGCGTGCGGATCTCCTCCGGGATGTCGAAGTGCGTGGCCCCCAACTCGGCGACGGCGCGATCGCTCGTCGCCTGCATCCACTGCTGCAGCGCCTCCGTGCCGTGGAGCTTGCGCGCCTGATCCGATTCGAGGTGCGCGACGGCCTCCTCGACCGTGGACCCCGGCAGGATCTCGTTCGCGATCGCCGTCTGCTCGGCGACCATGCGCTTCAGCTCCTCGATGCCCCACTCGTACGTCTCATCGAGGTCGATCGTCGCGCCGAGGAATCGCCGCGAGTTCAGGGCGTAGAGGTCGCGCCCGACGGCATCCACTTCGCCGGCGGCATCGGCCATGGTCGTCGCGAGGAATGTGCGCAGTTCGTCGTAGGCGACGCGCGCTGCTGAAGCGTTGTCGGCGAGCGTGCGCGCGAGTGACGCCGGCAGCTCGCCTTCCGCGGGAGCTGCTTCCGCGACGAACGCGGCGAAGAAGCCGTCGTCGGCCGTGTAGCGCTCGATCTGCTTCGCCACCTCGACCGCCTGACGCCTGGCCGGAGTGACGCCGCGGGAGATGCCCTCGCGCAGAGTGGCGGTGTAGCCGCGCAGCGCCGCCGGGATCGCGCCCAGACGCGCGGAGACGATGTCCCAATCGTCGGTCGTCGCGATCGGCATCAGATCGAAGACCGAACGGATGTCCTGCGGTGCCGAAGCGATCACATTGAGATCGCGCAGGTGCCACTGCGCATCGTGCAGTTCGAGCTCGAGCCGCAGTTCGCTGCTCAGATCCGCCTTGGTGACCTCGTCGATCGCGTCGGCGGGCTGCAGGGCATCGAGCTTCGCCAATGTGCGGCGGACTTCGGATGCGTAATGCTCCTGGCCCTCCGGGCTCAGATCGGCATAGCGGTCGTTCGCCTCGTTGCGGCCGATGTACGTGCCCAGAGTCGGCGCGAGGACGGCGAGATCATCGACCCATTCCTCGGCGACCTGATCGATCGCGGTGGGGGTGCGCGGAGTTGTGGTCATCCGTCCAGCGTACTGCGCGCACCCCCGCCGCCACCTAGTGCGCTGCCTCGTTCCAGTCGTGCCCTCGACCGACCTGGACGTCCAGCGGGACGGAGAGATCCGCGGCATCCGCCATGCGGGTGCGCACGATCTGCTCGGCGGCGTCCCACTCCCCCGGCCCGACCTCGACCACGAGTTCGTCGTGGATCTGCAGGAGCACGCGCGAACGCAGCCCTGCCGAGACCAGATCCTCGTGAATGCGGAACAGCGCGATTTTCATGATGTCGGCCGCGCTCCCTTGGATCGGTGCATTGAGCGCCGCCCGCTCCGCGTTCTCCCTGAGGACACGGTTGGGGCTGGTGAGGTCGGGGAACGGTCGGCGACGGCCGAAGATCGTCTCGGTGTACCCGACCTCCTTGGCCGCGAGCACCGACGCGCGCAGGTAATCGCGCACGGCACCGAACCGCGCGAAGTACTCGAGCATGAGCTGCTTGGCCTCGGCCTGTTCGATGCGCAGCTGCTTGGAGAGCCCGAAGGCGCTGAGACCATAGACGAGACCGTACGACATCGCCTTGACCTTGGTGCGCATCGCTGACGTCACATCCGCCGGGTCGACGCCGAACACTCTGGCCCCGACGAAGCGGTGCAGGTCCTCGCCGCTGTTGAACGCCTCGATGAGCCCCTCGTCGCCGGACAGGTGCGCCATGATGCGCATCTCGATCTGCGAGTAGTCCGCGGTGAGCAGGGTCTCGTAGCCCTCGCCGACCTGGAACGCGCTGCGGATGCGCCGCGACTCCTCAGTGCGCACGGGAATGTTCTGCAGGTTCGGATCGGTGCTGGACAGCCGACCGGTCTGGCTGCCGGTCTGCACGTACGTGGTGTGGATGCGGTGGTCGTCCTTGATCGCGGTGTCGAGCGACTCGATGATCTGCCGCAGCTTTGTCGCCTCGCGGTGCTGGGACAGCTGCTCGAGGAACGGGTGCGGGCTCTTCTCCTGGATGTCGGCCAGCGACGCGGCATCCGTGGAGTAGCCGGTTTTCGTCTTGCGTGTCTTCGGGAGCTGCAGCTCTTCGAACAGCACCTCCTGCAGCTGCTTCGGCGAACCGAGGTTGACCTCGCGCCCGATCGTGGCGAAGGCATCCTGAGCGATCGCATCTGCGCGCGAGCCGAGCTCTCCCGAGAACGCCGAGAGGACATCGTGCGATACGGCCACGCCGGCGATCTCCATGTCGGCGAGTGCGAGGAGCGTGGGCAGCTCGATGTCGGTGAGCACGGCCGCGACGGACTCCGGAAGGTCGGAGCGCAGCGCCGTTGCGGTCCGCAGGGTGAACCAGGCCTCCTGCGCCGGGGTCGCGCCGTCGGTCTCGGGGACGAGTTGGGTGGGGTCCGCCTCGGGGAGCTTCTCGCCGAGGTAGCGTTCGACGAGGTTCCCGAGCGTCTTGTCCGGGAAGCTCGGGCGCAGGAGCCAGCCGGCGAGGCTCGTGTCGTACGCGAGGCCGCCGATGCGGATGCCGGCGCGCAGCAGCGCCTTCACCTGCGGCTTGGCATCGTGCATGGCCTTCGGTGCCGTCGACTCGAGCCAGGCGCGCAGAGCCTCTGCCGTCTCAGCATTCCAGTCGACCTCGTGCAGGCCCGCGCTTCCGGCGACGCCGATGCGGATGGGAAGCCCGCCGGCGAGCACCAGCGTGACAGCGAGCTCATCGCTCTGCTCGGACAGCCACGCGGCGATGTCGCCGGCCGACGCTCCGGCCGGCGCGGGGATCGCGACGGCCGGAGCGTCGTCCTCGACCGCTTCCGCGCCGACCGCCTCGAACACGCGTGGCAGCAGTGTGCGGAACTCCAGTCGCGCGAAGATGTCGCGCACGGCCTGTGCGTCGATCGGAGTGACGATGAGGTCGCCGGGGGCGAGGGGCAGCTCGACGTCGGTGAGCAGACGGTTCAGTCGGCGGTTGCGGCGCACGTCATCAATGTGATCGCGCAGGTTGCCGCCGACCACGCCCTTGATCTCGTCCGCGCGTTCGATGAGCTCGTCGAGGCTGCCGAACTGTGTCAGCCACTTCACGGCGGTCTTCTCGCCCACCTTCGGCACCCCGGGAAGGTTGTCGCTGGTCTCGCCGACGAGAGCGGCGATGTCGGGGTACTGCTCCGGTCGAACGCCGTAGCGCTCCTGGACCGCGGCCGGGTCGTAGCGCTTCAGCTGAGACACGCCCTGCACGGACGGATACAGCAGGGTCACCTCGTCGTTCACCAGCTGGATCGTGTCGCGGTCGCCAGAGACGACCAGCACGTCGTACCCCTGTGCCGAGCCCTGCTGCGCCAGCGTCGCGAGGATGTCATCGGCCTCGATGCCCTCTTTCGTGAGCACCGGGATCGACATCGCCGCGAGGCAGTCCTGCAGGAGCGGAATCTGGCCGCGGAACTCCTGCGGCGTCTCGGAGCGGGTGGCCTTGTACTCGGGGTACTCGTCGGTGCGGAACGAGTGCCGTGACGTGTCGAACGCGATCGCCATGTGCGTCGGCTTCTCGGCCTTGATGAGGTTGACCAGCATGGACAGGAAGCCGTAGATGGCGTTCGTGTGCTGGTTGTCCTTCGTCGTGAAGTTCTCGACCGGGAGCGCGAAGAAAGCACGATAGGCGAGCGAATGGCCGTCGACGACCATGAGGGTAGGCTTTGCGGAGTCCGTCACCCTGTCAGCCTAACGAGGACGACAGACACGCGCTGAGGAGGATCAGTGAGCGACAGCATCCAGATGACCGGCCTGGAGTGGGCGACCGCACGGGGCATGGGAGCCCTGGCCGAGAAGATGGGCATCGAGTTCACCGAGTTTGCCGTCGACCGCGCGGTCGCGACGATGCCCGTCGAGGGCAACACGCAGCCGGTCGGGCTCCTGCACGGCGGTGCGTACGTCGTCCTGGGCGAGTCGCTGGGCTCGATGGCCGCGAATCTGCATGCGGGACCGGGGCGCCTTGCCGTGGGCATCGACATCAACGCCACGCACACGCGCTCGGCCACCTCGGGAACCGTCACCGGTGTGTGCACGCCGATCCACCTGGGTCGCAGCATGACCGTGCACGAGATCGCGATCTCCGATGATCAGGGGCGCCGCTGCTCGACGGTCCGCATCACGAACCTGATCAAGGATCTGCCCGCCTGAGCGTGCTCAGGGCGTGAGGATGCGCTGGAGCAGGATGTGATCCTGCCACTCCCCCGCGATGTGCAGGTACTTCGGGGCGACGCCGATCCGTTCGAAGCCGTTGGCCGCGAGCACGCGCTGCGACGCCGTGTTGTGCAGCAGCGTCGCCGCCTGCAGCCGGTGCAGCTGCAGAACGGATGCCGCGTGCGCGCGCGCTGCGGCGACCGCACGCGTCATCAGCCCTCGACCGGACAGTGCGCCGTCGATCCAGTAGCCGAGGTCCGCGCTCCAGAACGCACCGCGCACGATGTTGTTGACGTTGACGCGACCGACGATGGTGTGTTCGGCGTCGTCGACCAGGACGAAACGAGCGCTTCGCCCGGCATCCGCTTCGACGAGTGAAGTCGCGACGTGCGCCTCCTGCCAGTCCGACGTGAAGAAGTCGTCCTCACGGAGCGGATCCCACGGCGCCAGATGCTGACTGTTGCGCTGGTATGCAGCAGCGAGCATCTCCCCGTCGCCGGGTTCCAGCAGACGGAGGCGGATGCCTGACGCGAGGTCTATCAGGCCTTCTTCGGAGCGAGCTGCTCGATGATCGCCTTCGCGACATCCTGCATCGTGAGACGGCGGTCCATGGATGCCTTCTGGATCCACCGGAAGGCCTCGGGCTCACTCAGGCCCATCTTCTCGTTCAGCAGGCCCTTGGCGCGATCCACGAGCTTGCGAGTCTCGAAGCGCTCGACCATGTCGGCGACCTCGGCCTCGAGCGTGATGATCTGCTCGTGGCGGGCCAGCGCGATCTCGATCGCGGGAAGCAGGTCGTTCGGCGTGAACGGCTTGACGACATACGCCAGGGCGCCGGCTTCGCTTGCGCGCTCGACGAGCTCCTTCTGGCTGAATGCAGTCAGTAGCACGACGGGAGCGATGTTTCCCTTGTGCAGCTTCTCGGCGGCGCTGATGCCGTCTAGCTGCGGCATCTTGACATCCATGATGACCAGATCGGGGCGGAGCTCGGTCGCGAGCGCGACGGCGGTCTCGCCATCTCCGGCCTCTCCGACCACATCGAATCCGTTGTCTCGCAGGATCTCGACGATGTCGAGACGGATCAGCGATTCGTCTTCAGCGACGACGACCCGTCGCGGAGCGGATGCCGTGGACTGTTCAGCCTGTTCTTCGGTCACCCGTTCATTCTACGGGAGAGCGGGCGTTCTCCGGACGCAGGCGCGGCGGCGACGGCGGAGAGCGCATGATCCTGCGCTACAGTCGTAGACGCGATACAGGCCGGCGTGGCGGAATGGCAGACGCGGAGCACTCAAAATGCTTTGTCCGAAAGGGCGTGTGGGTTCGAGTCCCACCGCCGGCACCAGAACATCGAAGAACTGAGACGCAGCATCGCGAGCGTCAGCGTTCTGCGTGTGCCCGGGGGCACCGCGCCCGGATCACTTCACCAGAGTGGGAACCGATGACCAACCCTGTCGTTCGTCACCTCGAGACGTCGAGCAAGAGGCGAGCCCTGGCTTCTGTCGCCAGCGCGATTAGCATCGAGGCCCTCGGCATCTTCGGGGCGTAGTGGTTTCTGTCGAGGTCGGAACCTGATCTCATGGGGGCGTCGCTGACCCTCATCGCGACCCGGCGGTAGTGCTCGTGGTACTGACGCCTGCGTTCAGAACGCTCACGCTGACGGGTCACACCCATCTCCGCAGCGAGTTCCTCGGGAGCGTCTGCCCGTCGCGGGGTTGGAGCGTGAGTTCGGTCCAGCATCCGCCGCTCGCGCAGTCACTGCTCTCCCGGAGAAGTTCGACACCTGCCGGAAGAACGACCGCTGACGCGGGTGGAACAGCTCCCTGAGCACCGCAAGCAGGCCGGCGGACACGGCGCCCCAGACGTATCACGAGGCCGATTCGACGCGTGCTCGTCCGAGAGCGAGCCGGCGAGTCTTCGCGAATCGACGAGATCATCGGGTCCGGCGTGAACGCCATGAGCCAAGTCTCCCCCCGAGCATCCGAATCGAGACGGATGCCGCGTCGAAACGCGGCCCGCTCCGATCAGTCCGCGAGTTCTTCGAGCTCGTCGAGGATGCGGGGATGCGTGAGCACCCAGAAGTGGCCGCCGGTGTCGAGCGGCACGTTCTTCGCGCCGGACAGTTCGCTGCCCTCGGGAATGTGGGGATCGAACCGCGGATAGATCGACACGATCCGGGTGTTCGCGTCCAGCTCCCTGGCGAGCTCGACGATCGCGGGATCCAGCGGAGAGAACGCCCGCAGTGTGCGCCACGGCATGATCCGTCCCCACGCGGACCCCTGGAAGGGCGTCGCGATCGCCAGCATGGCGCGGATGCGGCCGCCGGCCGTTCCCGTCATGGCGAGCTTTCCCGCCAGACCGCCCTTGCTGTGGGCGACGATGATCACGTCCTGCAGATCGGCGCTCTCGAGGAACTCCGTCACATCTGCCGCGATCTCCAGGATCGGACGTCGGTTGCGGTGCAGCGCCCGCACGATATGCACGGGGTGACCGCTCTCGTGCATCGCCGTCACGAGAGGCCGCATGAACTGCCAGGTCTCGTACACGCCGGGAAGCACGATGACGGGAAGCCGCGAGCCCGAGGCGTAGGACTCGGGGTCCGTCCGATCGACGTAGGCCCGCGCCTGCCACGCGAGCGCGTAGGCGTAGTCGCGGACCCACCACCCCGCGCGGCGCAGCAGGTTCGTCATCGCAGGAACGTCGAGGGGAGCGAGATCGCGGACCCGCTCCCCTCGACGCCGCGCATCAGACCCCTGCGGCCTTGTAGATCGGAGCGGCGCCGCCGACGGCATCCCCGACCTTGTGGACGCGGATGTCGTTCGTCGAGCCGACGATTCCGGGAGGGGATCCGGAGATCACGACGACCTTGTCGCCTTCGGTGGCGAGGCCGTTGCCGAGCAGGTAGTCGTCGACCTGGTGGAACATCAGGTCGGTGTGCTGCACGACCTCGACGAGGTTCGATCGGATGCCCCAGGTGAGCGCCATGCGGCGACGGATGCCGGGCTCCGGCGTGAACGCGATCATCGGAATGCGCGAGCGCAGTCGCGACAGGCGGCGTGCCGAATCGCCGGACTGCGTGAACACGCACAGGAACTTCGCGTCGACGAACTCGGCGACCTCGAGGGCCGCGAGCGTGATGGCCCCGCCCTGCGTCTTCGGCTTGTTCGTGAGACGACCGATGCGCTCCAGGCCGTGCTCCTCCGTGGACTCGACGATGCGCGCCATGGTCTCGACGACCACGATGGGGTACTCCCCCACGCTCGTTTCGCCGGACAGCATGACCGCGTCGGCGCCGTCCAGGACGGCGTTGGCGACGTCGCTGGTCTCGGCGCGCGTCGGAACCGGGCTGGAGATCATCGACTCGAGCATCTGCGTGGCGACGATGACAGGCTTCGCGTTGCGACGGGCCAGCTCGATAGCGCGCTTCTGCACGATCGGGACCGCCTCGAGCGGCAGCTCGACGCCGAGATCGCCACGGGCGACCATGATGCCGTCGAACGCGTCGACGATCTCTTCGAGCGCGTCGACGGCCTGCGGCTTCTCGATCTTGGCGATGACGGGGACCTTGACGCCCTCTTCGGCCATGATCTCGTGCACGCGGACGACATCCGAGGCGTTGCGGACGAACGACAGCGCGATGAGGTCGGCACCGATCTTCAGACCCCAGCGGAGGTCCGCTTCGTCCTTCTCGCTCAGCGCGGGCACGTTGACGGCGACACCGGGCAGGTTGATTCCCTTGTTGTTCGACACGGCACCGGCGACGATGACCTTGGTCGTGACGACAGTGCCGTCGGTTTCGACGACCTCGACTCGGACCTTGCCGTCGTCGATGAGCAGGAAGTCACCGGGCTTGACGTCCTGCGGCAGGCCCTTGAACGTGGTTCCGCAGATCTCGCGGTTGCCGATGATGTCCTCGATGGTGATCTTGAAGATGTCACCGACCTCGAGCTCGTAGGGGCCGGCCTCGAACTTGCCGAGACGGATCTTCGGGCCCTGCAGATCGACGAGCACGGCCACGGCCTTGCCTGCGTCGTCGGCGGCGCGGCGCACGTTGGCGTAGTTGGCGTCGTGGACGGAGTAGTCGCCGTGGCTGAGGTTCAGTCGGGCGACATCCACTCCGGCTTCGATGATGGCCCGCACGTTCTCATAGGAACTCGTTGCGGGGCCGAGGGTGGCGACGATTTTCGCGCGTCTCAACAGAAGTCTCCAGGGTAGAAGATGAATGGAACTGGCGACGGTGCCGCAGTCAGCCTACGCGGGCTGCAGACCGATCGCGACATCCGTCGGACGCACCGGTGCAGGCAGCACCGTCTCGCCCATCAGGAAGCGGTCAACGCTCGCCGCGGCGGCACGCCCCTCGGCGATCGCCCACACGATGAGCGACTGCCCGCGGCCGGCGTCTCCGGCCACGAACACGCCGGGGATCGTCGACTCATAGGCGTCGTCGCGCTGGAAGTTGCCGCGGTCGGTGACCTGGGGCAGCGTCTCCTCGGTGTACCCGTCCTGCTCGGGGCCGGTGAAGCCCATCGCGATCAGGATGAGGTCGGCGGGGATCTCGCGCTCTGTGCCGCTCTTGGGCACACGACGGCCGTCCACGAACTCGGTTTCGGCGACGCGCAGCGCGCGCACCTCACCGGCGTCGTTGGAGAGGAACTCGACGGTCGACGCGAGATACATCCGCTCGCCGCCCTCCTCGTGCGCCGAGGACACCTCGAACACGGTCGGCATCATGGGCCACGGCTGGTGATCCGGCCGGGTGTCGCCCGGCTGACGGCCGATCGCGAGGTTCGTGACGCTGAGCGCACCCTGGCGGTGGGCGGTGCCGATGCAGTCGGCTCCGGTGTCACCGCCGCCGATCACGACGACGTGCTTGCCTTCGGCCGTGATCTGGTTGGCGACCTTGTCGCCGGCGACCGCATGGTTCGATTCGACGAGGTACTCCATCGCGAAGTGCACGCCGTCCAGGTCGCGACCCGGAATCGCCAGGTCGCGCGGAACGGTCGATCCGGTCGCGATGACGACCGCGTCGTACCGGGCGCGCAGGTCGGCCCAGCTGATGTCCTTGCCGATCTCGACGCCGGCGCGGAAGCGCGTGCCCTCCTCCTGCATCTGGCGAAGGCGCGTCTCGACGTGGCTCTTCTCCATCTTGAAGTCGGGGATGCCGTAGCGCAGCAGGCCGCCGATGCGGTCGTCGCGCTCGAACACGGCGACGGTGTGCCCTGCACGTGTCAGCTGCTGGGCCGCGGCGAGTCCTGCAGGACCCGAGCCGACGACCGCGACGGTCTTGCCGGTGAGCCGCTCCGGCGGCTCGGCCTCGACCCAGCCGTGCGAGAACGCCTCGTCGACGATCGAGACCTCGATCTGCTTGATGGTCACCGCAGGCTGGTTGATGCCGAGTACGCACGAGCTCTCGCACGGCGCTGGGCACAGCCGACCGGTGAACTCCGGGAAGTTGTTCGTCGCGTGCAGACGTTCGATCGCCGAGCGGCCCTCGCCGCGCCAGGTGAGATCGTTCCACTCCGGGATCAGGTTGCCCAGCGGGCAGCCGGAATGGCAGAACGGGACGCCGCAGTCCATGCAGCGGCCGGCCTGGCGGCGCAGCACCGCCTGGTCACCCGCCTCGTAGACCTCTTTCCAGTCCATGATGCGAACCGGGACGGGGCGGCGGGCGGGAAGCTCGCGCTCCGTCACCTTCAGAAAGCCCTTGGGGTCAGCCACCGGTCACCTCCAGGATCCGGTTCCAGATGACGTCGCCGTCCGGGTCGAGCCCGGCCTGTTCCGCCTCCTGGCGCATGTTCTGCACCGCGGCGAAGTCGCGCGGAAGCACCTTGACGAACTCATTCGCCACGTTGTCGAAATCGGCGAGCATGTCTGCCGCCAACGGGGATGCCGTGCGCTCGACGTGCTCCGTGAGAAGGCTCCGGAGCACCTCGAGGTCGGCGCGATCGAGCTGCTCGAGACGCAGCTCGCCGCTGTCCAGGGACTGCGCGTTGATCTTGTCCGTGCGCAGCGCGTGGATGTACGCGATGCCGCCCGACATCCCGGCGCCGAGGTTGCGGCCCGTCGTCCCGAGGATCACGGCGAGGCCACCGGTCATGTACTCCAGCGCGTGGTCGCCCACGCCCTCGACGACGGCCGTGGCACCCGAGTTGCGCACCAGGAACCGTTCGCCGACGACACCGGAGATGAAGATCGTCCCGCCGGTCGCGCCGTAGCCGATCACGTTGCCGGCGATGACGTTCTCCTGCGGCACGATCGTCGCTCCGCGAGGCGGACGGATCGTGATGTCGCCACCGGAGAGACCCTTGCCGACGTAGTCGTTCGCGTCGCCCTCCAGACGCAGGGCGATGCCGGCGGGCATGAACGCGCCCAGCGACTGTCCTGCGGTGCCGGTGAGCGTCACGTCGATCGTCTCGCGCGCCAGACCTGCCGCGCCGTAGCGCGATGTGACCTCGTGGCCGAGCATCGTGCCGACAGCGCGCTCGGTGTTGCGGATCGGCAGCTCGACGAGGACGGGTGAACCGTCCGCGAGCGCCTCCTGCGCCATCTCGATCAGTTGGACGTCGAAGTGCTCGTCCAGTTCATGGTTCTGCTCGCGGCCGCTGCGGCGGGGCTCGGATGCCGGGAAAACCGGTCCCTCGAGGATCGGCGACAGATCCAGTCCGTCGGTCTTCCAGTGCGCGATCGCCGCGTTGGTCTCGATGAGGTCGCTGCGGCCGATGATCTCGTCCAGCGAGCGGTACCCCAGCTCGGCGAGGATCTCGCGCACCTCTTCGGCGATGAACTCCATGAAGTTCACGACGAACTCGGGCTTTCCGGTGAAGCGCTCGCGGAGCACCGGGTTCTGCGTCGCGACGCCCACGGGGCAGGTGTCGAGGTGGCAGACGCGCATCATGATGCATCCGCTCACGACGAGCGGAGCCGTCGCGAAGCCGAACTCCTCGGCGCCCAGCAGCGCGCCGATGATGACGTCGCGCCCGGTCTTGAGCTGACCGTCCACCTGGACGACGACGCGGTCGCGCATGCCGTTGAGCATGAGCGTCTGCTGCGTCTCGGCGAGACCGAGCTCCCACGGGGTGCCCGCGTGCTTGAGCGAGTTCAACGGGCTCGCACCGGTGCCACCATCGTGTCCGGAGACCAGGATGACGTCGCTGAGCGCCTTCGCGACGCCGGCGGACACCGCGCCGATACCGGACTGGCTCACCAGCTTGGTGTGGATGCGGGCCTCGGGGTTCGCGCGCTTCAGGTCGAAGATCAGCTGCTTGAGGTCTTCGATCGAGTAGATGTCGTGGTGGGGCGGGGGCGAGATCAGACCGACACCAGCCGTGGCGTGACGCGTCCGAGCCACCCACGGGTAGACCTTGCCGGGGGGCAGCTGGCCGCCCTCACCTGGCTTGGCGCCCTGCGCGAGCTTGATCTGGATGTCGTCGGCCTCGGTGAGGTACTGGCTGGTCACGCCGAATCGGCCGGATGCCACCTGCTTGATCGAGCTGCGGCGTTCGGGGTCGATCAGACGATCCGGCTCTTCGCCGCCCTCGCCGGTGTTCGACTTGCCGCCGATGCGGTTCATCGCGATCGCGAGCGTCTCGTGGGCCTCGCGGGAGATCGAGCCGTAGCTCATCGCGCCGGTGGAGAACCGCTTCACGATCTCGCTGACCGGCTCGACCTCGTCGAGCGGCACCGGCTTGCGGTGCCCGGTGCGCAGCGAGAACAGTCCGCGGAGCGTCTTCAGCTCGGAGGCCTGGTCGTCCACGAGCTTCGTGTACTCGCGGAAGATGTCGTATCGACGGGTGCGGGTCGAATGCTGCAGCCGGAAGACGGTCTCCGGGTTGAACAGGTGCGGCGAGCCGTCGCGACGCCACTGGTACTCGCCGCCGGTCCACAGCCGCTCATGAGCGCGTGCCGCGGCATCCTCGGGGTAGGCGTAGTCGTGACGCGCCTGGTTCTCGGCGTAGACCTCGTCGACGCCGATGCCGCCGAGCTTGGTCTCGGTGCCCGTGAAGTAGGCGTCGACGATCTCCTGGCTCAGGCCGACGGCCTCGAACACCTGGGCGCCGGCGTACGACGACACCGTGGAGATGCCCATCTTCGACATGATCTTCAGCACGCCCTTGCCCAGCGCGTAGATCAGGTTGCGGACGGCCTTCTCGGGCGAGATGCCGGTGATGAAGCCGGTGCGCACCAGGTGCTCGACCGTCTCCATCGCCAGGTACGGGTTCACCGCCGAAGCGCCGTAGCCGATCAGCGTCGCGACGTGGTGCACCTCGCGGACATCGCCCGCCTCCACGATGAGACCGACCTTCATGCGGTTCTCACGGCGGATGAGGTGGTGGTGGATCGCCGACACCATCAGCAGGGACGGGATCGGAACGAGGTCCTTGTTGGAGTCGCGGTCCGAGAGGATGACGAACTCGGCGCCGTCCTCGATCGCGGCATCCACCTCGGCGCACATCTCCTCGATGCGGTCGGGCATCGACTGCGGGCCCGCATCGAAGTGGTAGAGACCGCGGATCGTGACGGAACGCCGTGCCGGCATCGCCTTGTCGATGTGCCGGATCTTCGCCAGCTCGTCGTTGTCGATGACCGGGAAATCGAGCGTCACGGTGTGCGCGTGGTCCGGACCCCAGCTGAGCAGGTTGCGCTCCGGTCCGAGTCCGAGCTTGAGGCTCGTGACGACCTCTTCGCGGATCGAGTCCAGCGGCGGGTTGGTCACCTGAGCGAACTGCTGCGTGAAGTAGTCGAACAGCAGACGAGGACGCTCGCTGAGGACGGCGATGGGTGTGTCCGATCCCATGGCGCCGAGCGGCTCCGCACCGTTCTGACCCATCGGGGTCAGCAGGATGCGCACCTCTTCCTCGGTGTAGCCGAAGGTGCGCTGGCGGCGCGTGATGGATGCCGGCGGATGCACGATGTGCTCGCGCTCCGGCAGATCTGCCAGACGCACCGAACCCTCGTCGAGCCACTCCTGCCAGGGGTGCAGCGTTGCGAGGTGCTGCTTGATCTCGGCATCCTCGACGATGCGGCCTGCGGCCGTGTCGACGACGAACATCTTGCCGGGCTGCAGTCGGCCGCGGCGCTTGATGCGCTCCGGCTCGAACTCGAGCACACCGGTCTCGGATCCGATCACGACGAGCCCGTCGGTGGTCTCCGTCCAGCGTCCGGGGCGCAGACCGTTGCGGTCGAGCGTCGCACCGACGAGCGTGCCGTCGGTGAAGATGAGCGCGGCGGGCCCGTCCCACGGCTCCATCTGGTTCGAGTGGTACTCGTAGAAGGCGCGCAGCTCCGGCGAGATGTCGGCCTGCTTCTCGTACGCTTCGGGAACCATCATCATGATGGCGTGCGGAAGGCTGCGTCCGGTGAGGGTGAGCAGCTCGAGCACCTCGTCGAAGGATGCCGAGTCGCTGGCGCCGTCTGTGCAGATGGGCAGCAGCGGGCGGATGTCGCCGAGCAGCTCGGATTCGAGCTGCGACTGGCGGGCGCGCATCCAGTTGCGGTTGCCGCCGACGGTGTTGATCTCACCGTTGTGCGCGAGCATCCGCAGCGGCTGCGCGAGCGGCCAGGACGGGAAGGTGTTGGTGGAGTAGCGCGAGTGCACGACGGCGAGTTCGCTGGCGAAGCGCTCATCCTGCAGATCGGGGTAGAACGGCTCGAGCTGCAGCGTGGTGACCATGCCCTTGTAGCCGAGGGTGCGGCTGGACAGCGAGACGAAGTAGGCGCCGATCTCGTGCCCTGCGCGCTTGCGGAGCCGGTAGGCGACGCGGTCGAGCTCGATCCCCGACAGCGCAGGGACATCGCCCTTCGCCGGTCGGGCGACGAAGAGCTGCTCGAACGCGGGACGGGCCTCGTCCGCGAGCTTGCCGAGGTGCTCGTTGACGGTGGGGACGACACGCCAGCCGAGAACCGTGAGTCCCTCTTCGCGAGCGATCTTCTCGACGCCCGCCTTCTGGGTGCGGCGCTCCCCCGCGTGCAGCGGGAGGAAGGCGAGTCCGACGGCGTACTCGCCGACCGGAGGCAGTTCGAATCCGGCCACCGCCCGAAGGAACTCGTCCGGCATCTGGGTCAGGATGCCCGCGCCGTCACCGGTGCCGGCATCCGAGCCGATGGCGCCGCGGTGCTCGAGGTTGCGCAGTGCTTCGAGAGCCTGCTGGATGATGTCGTGCCCAGGCGTACCGCGGAGAGTCGCGACCATGGCGAGGCCACAGGCGTCCTTCTCGAACGCCGGGTTGTACATGCCCTGCTTCGGGGGGTAGGCGCCGGAGGCGCCGTAGGGAGGCTGGAAGTACACCAGTTACCGTCCTCAGATATTCAAGTGACACCGGGGACGACGTCGGCCCGCTCGTTCAGTGCAATGGATCTCCCGCTACGAGGCGGCTTTATCGGGTGCCAGCCCCGTTCGTGGGAGCGGTGCTTGTGGCGGTGGCTCCTGCGGTGACCTCTCCGGCCGGAGGCTCGCTCACGTCGACGAAGTCAGAGGGATTGTCCTGCGATTGTACATCAGCGTCGACATCCTTCCGGCTGTAGCCGGGCTGGTACACCGACGTCTCGCGGCCGGGGTGACGGCGCGTCTGGACGATGAGGATGATGATGCCGACGACGACGCCGAAGATGGCTGCCCAGACGTTGCTGCGCAGGCCGAGGATGATCTCGCTCGGGTCGATCCGGATCGATTCCCAGACGATGCGCCCGGCGCTGTACCAGATGAGGTAGACCGCGAAGAGCCGGCCCCACTGGAAGTAGAGGTTGCGACCGAGCCAGAGCAGGACGAGCACTCCAAGACCGTTCCAGATGACCTCGTAGAGGAACGTCGGGTGGAACAGCGTGCCGTCGGCGAGCCCCGGGGGGAACGCCGCGTTGTCGGACTCGATCTCCAGTCCCCACGGGACGTCGGTCGGCAGACCGAACAGCTCGTGGTTGAACCAGTTGCCGAAGCGGCCGAGCGCCTGAGCGAGCAGCAGGCCGGGCGCCAGTGCGTCCGCGAAGCTCCAGAATCGGATCTTCGCCCAGCGGCAGCCTAGCCATGCGCCGACCGCACCGCCGATGAGCGCGCCGTAGATGGCGATTCCGCCCTCCCAGATCGCCCAGATCGAACCGGGCTGGAAGGGATTCCAGGTGTTGATCCCCTCGCCGAAGTAATCGTTCGGGTGGGTGAACACGTGGTAGAACCGGGCCGCGATGATCGCGAGCGGCACCGCGATGATCACGATGTCGATGACGATCCAGGGCTCGGCGCCGCGCTTCGTGAGGCGGTGGTTGGTCATCAGTGTGGCGACGATGATGCCGGCGATGATGCAGAGCGCGTAGTAGTAGATCGTCGGACCGCCGGGCCACAGCGTGAAAGTGTTCTCGGGCGGGCTCGGGATGCTGGTGAGCACACCGTTCAGGGTGCTGGAGAGCGCGAGGGACATGAGTGCGATTCTAGTTTCTCTGGTCGGAGCGAGCGGACAGCGCCGTACCGGCTGCCAGGGTGCGTGTCGCGGCGGCGAGGCCGTCGATGCCGCCGTCGCGGAGAGCGCGGACGAGGGCCGTGCCGACGATCGCGCCATCCGCGTACTCGAGGACGGCGGCGATCTGCTCGGCGGTGGAGATGCCGATGCCCACGCAGGCGCGGTTGTCGCCGTGTTCGCGGAGACGCCCGACGAGCGTACGAGCGGCCTTGTCGAGCTCGGCGCGCTCCCCCGTGATGCCCATGGTCGACACGGTGTAGATGAAGCCCGTCGACGATGACGACACGAGGTCGAGCCGCTCATCCGTGGACGTCGGAGCGGCGAGGAAGATGCGGTCGAGGCCCGTCCGCCCGCTCGCGGCGATCCAGTCGGCCGCGGACTCCGGGGTGATGTCCGGCGTGATGAGCCCGGCCGCGCCTGCGGCCAGGAGGTCGTCGGCGTAACGGTCGACGCCGTACTGCACGACGGGATTCCAGTAGGTCATGACGACGACGGGAACGTCGGTCGCCGCGGTGATCGCGCGCAGCGCCGTGAAGAGATCCTTCGTGCGGTAGCCGGCCGCCAGCGCGGCCTGCGTGGCCTCCTGGATGAGCGGACCGTCCATCACCGGGTCGCTGTACGGCGGGCCCAGCTCGATGACATCCGCGCCGTTCTCGGCGAGGGTGATCGCCGCTCTGATGCTCGTGTCCAGGTCCGGGTAGCCGACGGGCAGATATCCGACGAAGGCGCCGCGGCCCTGTTCGTTCGCCCGGCGGATGGCGTCCTCGACACGACTCATGCGCCGGGCTCCTCGTCGTACAGGTGGAAGTACTGCGCTGCGGTGTCCATGTCCTTGTCGCCGCGGCCGGACAGGCAGACGGCGATCATGCCGTCCTGGCCGAGCTCCCGCCCGATCCGGATGGCTCCGGCCAGCGCGTGCGCCGATTCGATCGCGGGGATGATGCCTTCGGTCCGGCTCAGCAGCCGCAGCGCCTGCATCGCTTCGTCGTCTGAGGCGGGGATGTACTCTGCCCGGCCGATGTCGGCGAGCCAGGAGTGCTCTGGTCCTACTCCCGGGTAGTCGAGTCCGGCCGAGATCGAATGCGATTCGATGGTCTGGCCGTCCTCGTCCTGGAGCACGTACGTGCGCGCACCGTGCAGCACGCCTGGGCGTCCGCGTTCGATGGATGCCGCATGGCGCGGGGTGTCGACCCCGTCGCCGGCCGCCTCGACGCCATACAGCGCGACGGCCTCATCGTCGAGGAACGCGTCGAACATCCCGATCGCGTTGGATCCGCCGCCGACGCAGGCGACCACGGCATCCGGCAGACGACCCGCCGTGGCCAGCAGCTGCTCGCGCGCCTCTTCGCCGATGATCTTCTGGAAGTCGCGCACCATGGCGGGGAACGGGTGCGGACCGGCCGCGGTGCCGAAGATGTAGTTCGTCGTCTCGACGGTGGCGACCCAGTCGCGGTACGCGTCGTTGATCGCGTCCTTCAGGGTGCGCGACCCGGTCCTGACAGGGACGACCTCTGCCCCCAGCAGGCGCATGCGTGCGACGTTCAGCGCCTGCCGCTCGGTGTCGACCTCGCCCATGTAGATCGTGCAGTCCAGACCGAACAGCGCAGCGGCCGTCGCGGTCGCCACGCCGTGCTGGCCGGCGCCGGTCTCGGCGATCACACGCGTCTTGCCGAGCCGCTTGGTCAGCAGCGCCTGCCCGAGCACGTTGTTGATCTTGTGACTGCCGGTGTGGTTGAGGTCCTCCCGCTTGAGGAAGATCCGTGCTCCCCCGGCGTGCTCGGCGAAGCGCGGAACCTCGGTCAGAGCGGACGGGCGACCGGCGTAGCTGCTGAGCAGCTCAGCCAGCTCGGCGCGGAAGGCCGGATCTGCGATGGCCTGCTCGTAGGCGACGGTCAGTTCGTCGATCGCGGCGATGAGCGACTCCGGCATGTAGCGGCCGCCGAAGTCTCCGAAGAACGGTCCTGGCTGATCACGCAGACTCACTTATCCGACCTCCAGGAAACGATGCAGAGTGGCGACGGGGTCACCGGTGACGAGGGCTTCGCCGATCAGCACGGCATCCGCACCCGCAGCGCGGTAGTGCGCGACATCCTCCGGCGCGAGCACAGCGGACTCGGCGATCTTCGTCGCGCCGTCCGGAATCAGGTGCCCGATCCGGCTGAACAGGGCGCGATCGAGCTCGAGGGTCTTCAGATCGCGGGCGTTGACGCCGATCAGAGGAGCTCCGAGGTCCGCGGCCACGGCGATCTCATCGGCGGAGTGCGTCTCGACCAGCGGGGTCATCCCGAGCTGGGTGATGAGGTCGAAGAGCTCGGCCAGTACGGGCCGTTCGAGGCCGGCGACGATCAGCAGGGCGAGATCCGCACCCGCAGCGCGCGCCTCGAACACCTGGTAAGGCGTAGCGATGAAGTCCTTGCGCAGCACCGGCACGGAGACGCGGTTCGTGACCGCCTCGAGGTCGGCGAGGCTGCCGCCGAAACGGCGCTCCTCGGTCAGCACGCTGATCGCGGAGGCACCGCCGGTCTCGTACAGCGACGCCTGGTGCGCGGGGTCGGGGATCTCGGCGAGAGCACCGCGGGACGGGCTCGCCCGCTTGACCTCGGCGATGATCTTGACGCGGGATGCCGGGGCGAGCGCCGCACGGGCATCCTTCGCGGCCGGACGGGCCAGGGCCGCCTTCTCGACGTCGGCGAGCGGGCGCGTCAGCGCACGACGCTCGGCGTCTTCGACAGCGCCGGCCGTGAGGTCGGCGAGAACCACTAGTGCGCCTTCGGCGAGTACTTGGGGCCCTTCACGCCGTAACCGGCCTTCGCGAGGATCCACCCCAGCAGCGCGCCGATGACGATGATCCCGACCGAGATCCAGACGAACAGGGGCTGTTCGAAGCAGTAGGCGACAGTACCGGCGGCGACACCGACCAGCATGACCACGACAGCGGTCCAGGCGGCAGGCGAGTGTCCGTGGCCGGGGTCTGCGATGGCGTTGCTCATGGGGATTCCTCCGGGTCGGTGATGGGCGTCGTCAGTCTATCGGCTCAGCGCGTCGGGTCGGTTCCGCGGGACAGCTCGTCCCAGGAATCGATCGCGTCGACGGGGCCGGATGCCGGGCTCGCCTCCGCATCAGTGCGAAAGCGCTTGCCGCCCGCCTTCCATTGGCGCGCGGTCACGATCGCGAACACGGCGGCGGCGAGCAGCAGCACCCACCCGACCAGCGCCACGGACGGCCAGGCGGTCGTCTGCACGGAGTCGACCAGGTCTGCGATGCCGGCGTCGCCGGCGAGTCCCGTCACCTCGGTGACGGTGGCGGCCACGGCGCTCAGCGGATGGTTCAGCAGCAGGTCGAGGGTGGACCAGCCCAGCAGTACGGCGATCGACGCGCCCAGCACGGCCAGGATGTAGCGCAGCACCGGCCCGACGATCGCGAGCACCGCCGCCAGCGCCAGCACAGCCAGGCTGAGCGGCGTGAGCAGCGGAAGCGCCTGGGAACCGGTCACGAGGATCGGCTCCGCAGCGTCGTGCCGCGTGGCGATGAGCCAGGTCTGCGTCGCCGAAAGCACCCCGATTCCCCCGGCGGCGAGGAACCCGAGGACGGCGATGGATCGTCCGCGTGCGGCTGCGGTCATGCGTCCGCCGCCGGAGCGGCCTCCAGATCGGTCGTGTCGAAGCACGTGCGGGTGCCGGTGTGGCAGGCCGGGCCGTTCTGATGCACCTGGAGCAGGATGGCGTCGCCGTCGCAGTCCAGACGCGCGCCGTGGACGAGCTGGGTGTTGCCGGAGGTGTCGCCCTTGCGCCAGTACTCCTGACGCGACCGGGACCAGTAGGTCGCGCGGCCCTCCGTGAGCGTCCGCCGCAGCGCCTCGGCATCCATCCACGCGAGCATGAGCACTTCGAGCGTGTCCCACTGCTGCACGATGACGGGTGCGAGGCCGTCGGCGTTGAACGCGACCTGGGCGATGCGCTCCTCGATACGAGTCACCGGACCAGCACCCCCTCGGCGCGCAGCGCCTCTTTGACATCGCCCACCGTGAGCGCCCCGGTGTGGAACACGCTCGCTGCGAGGACGGCATCCGCTCCGGCTTTGATCGCCGGTGCGAAGTCGGATGCCCTGCCCGCACCGCCGGAGGCGATGACCGGAACCGATGCGACCTCGCGCATGAGGCGCACGAGTTCGAGGTCGAATCCGTCGCGCGTTCCGTCGGCGTCGATCGAGTTCACGAGCAGCTCGCCGGCGCCGCGTTCGGTCGCCTCGCGCGCCCAGTCGAGCGCATCCAATGCGGTCTCGCTGCGGCCGCCGTGCGTGGTGACGACGAAGCCCGATTCGGTGCCTGCCGCGCGCTTGACGTCGAGCGAGAGCACGAGGACCTGCGCACCGAAGCGGTCGGCGATCTCGCCGAGCAGGGCGGGGCGGGCGATCGCTGCGGAGTTCACGCCGACCTTGTCCGCTCCGACGGAGAGCAGGCGCGCGACGTCGTCGACGCTGCGCACTCCCCCGCCGACCGTCAGCGGAACGAAGACCTGCTCGGCGGTGCGCTGCACGACGTCGTAGGTTGTTGCACGCTCGTCGACGGTGGCCGTGACATCCAGGAAGGTGATCTCATCCGCACCCTGCGCGGCGTAGTGCGCCGCGAGTTCGACCGGGTCGCCCATGTCGCGCAGGTTCTCGAAGTTCACTCCCTTGACGACGCGACCAGCGGCCACGTCGAGGCATGGGATGACCCTGCTCGCGAGAGCCATCAGAGCCTCGCGGCGTGGATCGCGGTGACCAGCAGCGCGCGCGCCCCCAGCGCATAGAGGGCATCCATCACCTGGTTGACGCCCTTGCGCGGGATCATCACGCGCACCGCGACCCAGCTGGGGTCCTTCAGCGGCGAGATGGTCGGCGATTCGCGACCCGGGGTGATGGCGACGGCCTGGTCGACGAGGTCGGCCGGCAGGTCGTAGTCCAGCAGCACGTACCGGCGCGCGACGATCACGCCGCGCAGACGCCGCAGGAGGGTCTCGGTGCCATCGGCATCCCCCGGCCGGCTGATCAGCACGGCCTCGGACTCGATGATGACGGGGCCGAAGATCTCGAGCCCTGCCTGGCGCAGCGTCGTCCCGGTCTCCACGACGTCGGCGATGGCATCCGCGACTCCGAGCCGGACGGCGGATTCGACGGCACCATCGAGCGGCACGAGCTCGGCCTCGACGCCGTGTTCGCGCAGATAGGCATCCACGAGACCCGGGTACGCGGACGCGACCCGGACGCCGGCGAGATCCCCGATGCTCGAGAACGCCCCTGGGGGCGCCGCGAAGCGGAACGTGGAGTGCGCGAAGCCGAGCGCCTGGATCTCGCGCGCCTGCTGGGGAACGTCCCGCAGCAGGTCGCGACCGGTGATGCCGACGTCCAGCGCGCCCGAGGCGACGTAGGTCGCGATGTCGCGCGGACGGAGGAAGAAGAATTCGACGTCGTTGTCGGCGTCGATGACGTGCAGGGTCTTGGAGTCGCGGCGACCGGCGTAACCGGCCTCGGCGAGCATCTCAGCGGCCGTTTCGGACAGCGAACCCTTGTTGGGAACAGCGATGCGCAGCATGGGGGTCTTTCAGTTCAGGAGAGCGACAGGGCGGAGCGCATCAGAGATGTCGGTACACGTCCTGGAGGCTCAGCCCCTTGGCGATCATCATGACCTGCAGGTGGTAGAGCAGCTGCGAGATCTCCTCGGCAGCGGCATCGTCGGACTCGTACTCCGCGGCCATCCAGACCTCGGCGGCCTCTTCGACGATCTTCTTTCCGATGGTGTGCACTCCGGCATCGAGCTCCGCGACGGTGCCAGACCCTTCAGGACGGGTCTCTGCCTTGGTACGGAGCTCGGCGAACAGCTCGTCGAAAGTCTTCACGATCCCAGGCTAGCCGCTCGCGCGAGGTCCCTCAGCCCGATGACGGCCGCTTCGACGTTCTCGGCGCCGTACACAGCGGAACCGGCGACGAACGTGTCGGCCCCGGCCGCTGCCGCCTGCTCGATCGTGGCAGCGGAGATTCCGCCGTCCACCTGGAACCAGACGTTCGATCCGCGACGCCGAGCCTCGTCGGCGAGTGCACGCAGCTTCGGCATCGTCTCGGGCATGAAGCCCTGGCCGCCGAACCCGGGCTCGACCGTCATCACGAGGATCTGATCGAACTCGTCGAGGATCTCGTAGAGGGCCTCGCCCGACGTCCCCGGCTTGATGGCCACGCCGGCGCGGGCACCGATGCTGCGCAGCCGGCGTGCGAGCGCGATCGGCTCGTGCGCCGCCTCGAGGTGGAATGTCACGCTCGCAGCGCCCAGCTCGGCGTACCCCGGTGCCCACAGATCGGGATCGCTGATCATCAGGTGAACATCGAGCGGCACCGGACTCGTCGCCTGGATGCGCTCGACCATCTGCGGGCCGAATGTGAGGTTGGGGACGAAATGGTTGTCCATGACGTCGACGTGCACGAAGTCGGCTGTCGCGATACGGGCGAGTTCGGCCTGCATGTTCACGAAGTCGGCCGCGAGGATGCTGGGGTTGATGCGCGGTGCGTCGGGCAGCGTGGTCATCGGGATCCCTTCTCGGTGCGCTGGAGCAGCGCGAGGAACATGGCGTCGGTGCCGTGGCGATGCGGCCACAGCTGGACACGGCCTGAGCCGTCGGAGGCGAGGTCGATCGGAGAGCGGCTCAGCTGCGCGATCACGGCGCGCGCGTCGAGCTCGACGAGATCAGTGCGGCCGCGCAGGACCTCGGACACCACACCGGTGGTCTCGGCGAGATGCGGTGAGCACGTCACATACGCGACGATGCCGCCCGGACGGAGCGCATCGGCCGCAGCGTCGAGCAGCTCGGCCTGGAGCCCGGTGAGATCGGCGACGTCCGCCGGCGTCTTGCGCCAGCGCGCCTCCGGGCGGCGACGGAGAGCGCCGAGGCCGGTGCAGGGCGCGTCGACGAGGATCCGATCGAACTCCCCTGGGCGGGCGGAGGCCAGAGCACGACCGTCCTCCTCATGCACCGGGACGTCGCCGGGGATCGGACGGAGCGCCTTGCGCACGAGGCCGGCACGGGCCGGAATGACCTCGTTCGCCTCGAGCCGGGCGCCGTGCATGTGCGCGATCGCTGCGAGCAGGGCCGTCTTGCCCCCCGGGCCGGCGCACAGGTCGAGCCAGCGTTCGCCCTCGTCGATCGGGGTCACCGCGGTGAGAGCCAGGGCGACGAGCTGAGAGCCTTCGTCCTGCACGCGTACCGCGCCTGCGGCATCTCCGAGATAGCGGTGCGGGTCGCCGCCTGGCGCGCCGAAGGCGGTCGGGGCGTAGGGGCGCCGCGGGTCCGAGGGCTGGGCCAGGCCAGGGAGTGCGGCCAGCGTCACCTCGGGCGAGACGTTGTCGGACTCCAGGAGCGCTTCGAGTTCGTCCGCGCGATCCTCAGCGGTCAGTGCGCGACGCAGCGCTCGGATCACCCAGACCGGATGCGCGGTCTGCAGCCCGAGGCGCTCATCGTCGGAGCGCGCACCGGCCGCGATCCTCTCGTCCCACTCCCCCGGTGTGTCGCGCGCGATCCGCCGCAGCACCGCGTTGGCGAATCCGGCAGCGCCCCGGCTGTGGGCGGCGGCGAGGTTCACCGACTCGTTGACGGCCGCGTGCGAGGCGACGCGGGTGGCGAGAAGCTGGTGCGCGCCGAGGCGCAGCGCGTCGAGCACTGGTGCATCGATCTCGGCGGCATCCCGGCCGGCGGCCGACGAGATGATCGCGTCATAGGTGCCCCGCCGCCGCAGCGTGCCGTAGGTGAGCTCGGTCGCGAGCCCGGCATCCTGCGGGGAGAGCCCCGCGTCGGTGATCGCGCCTGGGAGCAGCAGATTGGCGTACGCGTCGGACTCGCTCACGGCACGGATCACGTCGTATGCGACACGACGAGCGGCCTGCACGGTGCGATCAGGACGCGCATTGCCACCGGGGCGGGAGGGACGACGGGACGAACGCTGCTGACCGCTCATGATCCGGCCACCGCGCCCTCGCCCTCTCGGCGGCCCCGCCACCAGTCGGCGGCCGCCATCGCGGCCTTGCCCGCCGGCTGCACGCGCGTGACGGCGAGCGGCGACGTCGCGGTTCCGATGAGCACGGCGTTCTTGGTCCCGTGCATGACGCCGGGCGCGAGAGGGGTGTCGTCGCCCGGTTCGGCCGCCAGGATCTTCAGCCGCGCTCCGTCGACGCTCGTGTGCGCGCCTGGCTCGCCCGTGACACCTCGGAACCGCGCGTACACCTCGTCCAACGGCTTCGTGAAGTCGAGCAGCCCGTCCTCGAGCGTCAGCTTGGCCGCCAGGGTGACCGTGCCGGTCTGCGGCTGCGCCTGAGCGGATCCCTCCGCGATCGCGTCGACCACCTCGACGGTCAGCGGCGCACCTGCCGCAGCCAGAGTCTCGAGTGCGATGTCGGCCGTGGCGTCAGCGGGCACGTCGAACACGCGTGCCGCGTAGACGTCGCCGGCGTCCAGCGCCTCGACGAGCTGGAAGACGCTCGCGCCGAGTTCGGCGTCGCCGGCGATCAGCGCGCGTTGCACCGGCGCGGCGCCGCGCCAGGCGGGAAGCAGCGAGAAATGCAGGTTGATCCAGCCGTGCACAGGCGTCGAGAGCAGCGGTTCCCTGACGAGTCCGCCGTACGCGACGATGACGCCCAGCTCGGGTTGCACGGCGGCGATCCGTTCGGTCGCCTCGGCATCCAGCCGCGCGGCCTTGATGACGGGCAGACCGAGCTCCTCCGCCGCGAGGGCGACCGGCGACGGCGTGAGAATCCGCTTCCGGCCCAGGGGTGCATCAGGGCGGGTGACGACCGCCGCGATCTCATGACGGGCGGCCAGGAGCCGCAGGGTGGGGACGGCGACAGCGGGTGTGCCGGCGAAGACGAGGCGCATGAAGGTTCTCCGGTGGGATCAGATCTCAGGTTCGAGGATATCGAGCCGCAGTGCGAGAGAGGCCCTGGTCGGCCGTCCCTTGCCGCGTCGGCGCTGCACGCCATCGGCGATCGTCTGCGCGCGCAGAGTGGTCGCGACGGCAGTCCCCGCGCCGTAGTCGAAGCGGATGAGCGCACGCACGCGCCCGTCGTCTTCGTCGGCCAGCGGTACAGGACCGAGTACCGCCTCGGCGGGGAGCCCGAGCGCGCGGACGGCCTCGATCGCCGACCGCACCGATGCCGAGGTGCCCTCGACCTGGGCGACGCGCACGGTCGGCGGCATGTGCAGGGGTGCGCGTGTCTCGAGCTCGCTGCGGGCGTAGCCGGCATGATTCCAGGTCGCCAGCGCCATGGCCGCCGGTCCCTGGATGCCGACGAGATGCACGGGCGCGCCTGGAGCGGCCAGTGCCGCCGCGTTCGACCACCAGCGCAGGCAGGACTCGCCGATCCGCAGATCCGGCGCCTGCAGCATCCGTGCACCGTCGAGCAGGATCACGGCGCGGTACCCGCCGTCGGCGAGTGGTTCGGCTCCGCGAGTCGCCACGACGAGGCTCGGCTTGTCGTCGACGCGCGTGATCGGATGTGTTCCGTCCGCCACGATGACGCGGATGCCGGGGAACGCGCGACCGAGCTCATCGGCGGTCCGCTCGCTGCCGGACGACGCCAGGCGCAGCCGCGTGGATGAGCACTCGGGGCAGGTCCAGGTCCGCGCCGCGCGGCCGCACCAGCCGCACACCGGCACGGCGCCGCGGTTGCGGGCCCCGAGCGGTCCGGCGCACTGCGGGCAGCGGGCGGGGCGACGGCAGTCGGCGCACACCAGCGACGGAGCGAATCCGGGGCGGGCCACCTGGACGAGGACCGGCCCTTCCGCTGCGGCATCCCGAGCCGACCGGAACGCGCTGGACGGCATGCGCGCCGCACCCTGTTCGAGCTCCTGCGGAGTGCTCAGCTGCACGCGCGGCAGCACGCGTCTCGTCGCCCGGACGTCCTGGAGCCAGCCGAGCTGGACGAGACGCTCGACATCGGTGGTGCGGGTGTGCCCGGCGAAGAGGAGCGCGCTGCCCTCCTGCTCCTGCCGCAGCAGCGCGGCGTCTCGCGCGTGCACATACGGGGCGAGCGGCTCGGAGAGCAGCGGATCGCCGTCGTCCCAGACGATCACGAGACCTGCGCGCGCCGGCGAGTACACCGCGGAGCGGTTGCCGATCACGACGCACGGCGCGTCTTCGAGGGTCCGCAGGAACGCCCGGTAGCGATCGGGATTCGACTGACGCGCATCGTGGCGCACGATCGCCTCAGTCGGGAGGAAGGCCTCGAGCGCGGTGATCGCCTGATCGAGGTCCCGATGGTCGGGGACGACGACCACGGTGGAGCGCCCGGCGGCCAGCGTGCGCACGGCGGCCGCGGCGACGAGAGCCGTCCAGCCGGGGAGCCCCTGGTCGAGAACCGGGATCGCCTCGACGGAGGCCCGCCCTGCGTCGTCGAGGACTTCGCCGAGCCCGTCGTAGCGGTCGATCACGGCGGACGCGCTCTCGAGCACCTCCGGCGAGGGCACCGGTGTCTCGGCATCCGCCGTCCAGGCCTTCTCGACCCGCACCTGCCGTTTCGGGATCACCAGGCGCAGGATGTCGGATGCCGAGCCGGCGGCGCGATCGGCGGTGCGCCGCGCGAGCCGGTATACGGCATCGGTCAGGACGGGAACCGACGAGACGACGCTGTCGACCTCGGACAGCGGGCGGTCCGCGTCGCTCTCGACGTCGATCTCGACGACGTACCCGTCGACGACGCGCCCTGCGGTCCGCAACGGGACCTTGACCCTGATGCCCGGCACGACCTCCCCCAGCTGCTCGGGGAGCGCGTAGTCGAACAGCCTGTCCAGCTGCGGCAGCGGCGAGTCCAGGAGAACGCGCGCGACGCGCCGCCCTTCGACAGGCTCGGGGAGCGTGGACAGGACGTGCCTCAGACGCCGGCGGCGCGGCGCAGCTGCTCGGCGCGGTCTGTCCGCTCCCACGTGAAGTCGGGCAGCTCGCGACCGAAGTGCCCGTACGCGGCGGTCTGCGCGTAGATCGGGCGCAGCAGGTCGAGCTCCTCGATGATGGCCTGCGGGCGCAGGTCGAACACCTCGGTGATCGCCCGCGTGATCACGTCGTCGGCGACACGGCCGGTGCCGAACGTCTCGACGTACAGGCCGACCGGCCGCGCGACGCCGATCGCGTACGCCACCTGCACCTCGATCCGATCCGCGAGTCCGGCGGCGACGGCGTTCTTCGCGACCCAGCGCATCGCATAGGCGCCGGAGCGGTCGACCTTGGACGGGTCCTTCCCGCTGAACGCACCACCGCCGTGACGGGCGGCGCCGCCGTAGGTGTCGATGATGATCTTGCGACCGGTGAGACCGGCATCCCCCTTGGGCCCGCCCGTGACGAACGGGCCGGCAGGGTTGATGTAGTACGTGAGGTCCGACGGAATGTCGAGTCCGGTCGACGCGAGAACGGGATCGATGACGTGCTCGCGGACCTGCGACTGCAGGTCCTCCTGGGAGATGTCGGGGTGATGCTGGGTCGAGACGACCACGGCATCCACCGTCTTCGGCGTGAAGCCGTCGTAGCCGAGTGTGACCTGCGTCTTGCCGTCCGGGCGCAGGAACGGCAGCAGCCCGGACCGGCGGACCTCGGTGAGGCGCTCCGCGATCCGGTGCGCCGTCCAGCCGGCCATCGGCATGAGCTGCGGCGTCTCGTTGGTCGCGAAGCCGAACATGATGCCCTGATCGCCGGCGCCGAGCGCGTCACGCGCGTCCGTCGAGCTGCCGTCTCGATGCTCCTGCGCCTGGTCCACGCCGTGCGCGATGTCACTGGACTGCTCCCCGACGGACACGCTCACACCGCACGACGAGCCGTCGAAGCCGGTGTCGCTCGAGGTGTACCCGATCCCGTTGACGACGTCGCGGACGATCGTGGGGATGTCGGCGTACGCCTCGGTGCGGATCTCACCGGCGACGTGGACGAGGCCGGTCGTGACGAGGGTCTCGACGGCGACGCGGGAGCCGGTGTCCTGGGAGATCAGACTGTCGAGGATGCTGTCCGAGATCTGGTCGCAGATCTTGTCGGGGTGGCCCTCGGTGACGGATTCGGACGTGAACAGACGCAGTGCGGTCATGAAGGCTGTCGCGCTCTTACTCGGCGTGACGGATGCGCAGCTTGTCCTCGTTGATCTCGTGGAGCGCGATCGTGAGGGGCTTGTCCTCGACGGACGAGTCCACGAGCGGGCCGACGTTGTCGAAGAGGTTGCCCTCGTGCAGATCGGAGTAGTAGTCGTTGATCTGACGTGCACGCTTGGACGCGTAGATGACCAGCTCGTACTTCGACTCGACGCGGTCGAGCAGGTTGTCGATGGGCGGGTCGATGATTCCGTTGGTGTGGTGTCCGGCCATGGTGGGACCTCCAGATCAGGCGACGGGATCGTCGCGAAGTCGAATCGGCGGGCGCGCGATATCGGTCAGCGCGCAGTCGCCTCAGACAATTCTACGACCTCGCGGGCCGCCGAGGAGACATCCTCGTTCACGATGAGGTAATCGAACTCGCTCTGAGCGGCCAGTTCCACCTTCGCCGTGCGCAGTCGTCTGGCGCGCTCCTCCTCGTTCTCGGTGCCGCGGCCGACGAGCCGTTGCACGAGTTCGTCCCAGGACGGCGGGAGCAGGAAGATCAGCGTCGCGGACGGTTCGGCCGCCCTGACCTGGCGCGCGCCCTGCAGATCGATCTCGAGCAGGACGGTCTTTCCTGCGGCCAGAGCGGCGTCGATCGGAGCGCGCGGCGTGCCGTAGCGGCTCTTGTTGTGCACGACCGCGTACTCGAGCAGCTCGCCGTCGGCGATCAGCCGATCGAATTCGGCATCGTCGACGAAGTAGTAGTGCACGCCGTCGATCTCGCCGGGCCGAGCGGGCCTCGTCGTCGCCGAGACCGACAGATGGATCTCCGGATGCGCCTCGCGGATGTGCGCGGCGACCGTGCCCTTGCCCACCGCCGTGGGGCCGGCGAGCACGAGCAGACGACTGCGCCCTGCGCGCGGAGTGTGCGGGGGAAAGCGCTCGTCGAGCCAGGCGGCGAGGACTTCGCGCTGACGGATGCCGAGCCCACCGAGCCTCTTCACGGGAGAGATGTGCAGCTCTTCGAGAACGCGGTCCTTCTTGCCGACGCCGATCGCCGGCAGCGCCATCAGGAAGTCGGTGACCCGGAACGACCCGGGCACGGAATCCGGGTCGGCGATCGCTTCTTCCAGCACCCGCTGCGGGGCCGCGACCCGAGTGGTCAGGTCGCGCTTGAGGGCGGCGCGCGCTCGGCGTCGTTCCACCGCGCGGCGTGCGGCGGCGACGCGGTCGACGTCGGGGACGGTGCGCTGCTCAGTCACGGAGCGCCCTCCGATACGACTCGGCCGCGCTGTCGATCGCGTCCGCGACGCCCTCAGGACCGGCGGAGAGGATGCTGCGGCTCTCGCTCGCCAGCACGAGCTCGGCCTGCGCACCGTAGCGCGCGCGAAGGTCTGCAGGACCCGCCCCCTGAGCGCCGAATCCCGGTCCGAGGATCGGTGCCTCAGGGGTGAACGCGGAAAGACCGGCATCCGCCCAGTCGACGGTCGACCCGATGACGAAGCCGTTGCTCCCCCACTCGCCGGTCGGCGTCACGGCGGCGTTGCGCGCGGACACGGCCGCGATCACGGCGGCGGAGACGGTGCGTCCGTCCGCGTCGATCGAGCGCTGGACAGGCGCCGCGTCCGGATTGCTGGTCGCGACGAGCACGAACGTGCCCTTGCCGTGCGCAGCAGCCAGCGCGAACGTGCTGTCCAGCGCACCGACGCCCAGGAACGGGTTGACGGTGAGCGCGTCGGCCTCGAGTGGCGAGCCCGGCGTGAACCAGGCTTCGGCATAGGCGTCCATGGTGGTGCCGATGTCGCCGCGCTTGGCGTCCGCGATCACGAGCAGACCGGCCGTGCGCGCGGCGGCGAGCACGTCCTCGAGAGCGGCGATGCCGGGAGAGCCGAAGCGTTCGAAGAACGACACCTGGGGCTTCACGACGCCGGCACGGCCTCGCGCGGCCTCGACCGCGCGGAGACCGAACTCGCGAACGCCGTCACCGCTCTGCGGCAGGCCCCAGGCATCCAGCAGAGCGGCGTGGGGGTCGATCCCCACGCACAGCGGGCCGTACTGGGCCAGCGCCGCCCTGGTGCGCTCTCCGAAGCTCGTCGTCACAGCGCGTTCTTCCTGTCGATCGCATACTCCTGCAGGCTCTTGACCTCGAAGCCCTCGTCCGCGGCATCCATTCCGCTGACGGCGGCGCCCAGCACTGCCATGGTCGTGAACAGCGCCTTGTCGGCGGCGACCGCCGCGGCACGGATCTCGTAGCCGTCTGCGCGCGCCGCTCCCCCGGACGGGGTGTTCACGACGATGTCGATCTCACCGTCGTTGATCAGGTCGACGATGTTGCGGCCTCCGCTGTCCTGCGTCTCGCTGTACTTCGCGACGACGGTCACCGGGATGCCGTTGCGCGAGAGGATCTCGGCCGTGCCCTCGGTCGCGACGAGCGTGAACCCGAGCTGGTGGAGGCGGTGCGCCGGCAGGATCACGGCGCGCTTGTCGGCATCGGCGACCGAGATGAACACGGTGCCAGAGGTCGGCAGACCGCCGTAGGCCGCGGCCTGGCTCTTCGCGAACGCGGTCGGGAAGTCCTTGTCGATGCCCATGACCTCGCCGGTGGAGCGCATCTCAGGGCCCAGGACGGAGTCGACGGTTCGTCCGTCGCGGGTGCGGAAGCGCTTGAACGGCAGCACAGCCTCCTTGACGGCGACCGGTGCGTCCAGCGGCACCTGCGAGCCATCCTGGACGGGCAGCATGCCCTCGTTCTTCAGCTCGTCGATCGTCGCGCCGACCATGATGCGGCTCGCCGCCTTGGCGAGCGGGATGCCCAGCGCCTTCGAGACGAACGGCACCGTGCGGCTTGCACGAGGGTTGGCCTCGATGACGTAGAGCACGCCGGCACTGATCGCGAACTGCACGTTGAGCAGGCCGCGCACGCCGACGCCTTCGGCGATCGCGAGCGTCGCCTTGCGCACGCGATCGATGTCGCTGCGTCCGAGGGACACCGGCGGCAGGGTGCAGCTCGAGTCGCCGGAGTGGATGCCGGCCTCCTCGAGGTGCTCCATGACGCCGCCGACGTACAGCTCGTGACCGTCGTACAGCGCATCGACGTCGAGCTCGATCGCGTCATCGAGGAAGCGGTCGACCAGCAGCGGCTTGCCCTGCTCGATGACGACCTCGCCTGCGGTGCGCACGAAGTAGTCGCGGAGGCTCGCGGTGTCGTAGACGATCTCCATGCCGCGACCGCCGAGCACGAAGCTCGGACGCACCAGCACCGGGTAGCCGATCTCTTCGGCGATGACGACCGCGCCGTCGGCGTCGGTGGCCGTGCCGTGGCGTGGCGCCACGAGCTCGGCGTTGTCCAGCAGTTGCGAGAACAGCTCGCGCTCCTCGGCGATGTCGATCGCCGCGGGGCTCGTGCCCAGCACGGTGTAGCCGGCTGCCTCGATGCCCTTCGCGAGACCCAGGGGGGTCTGGCCGCCGAGCTGGCACACGACGCCGAGAATGGTGCCGCTGGCGGCCTCGGCATCCAGCACCTCGAGAACGTCCTCGAGCGTGAGTGGCTCGAAGTAGAGCCGGTCACTCGTGTCGTAGTCCGTCGAGACGGTCTCGGGGTTGCAGTTGACCATGATCGTCTCGTATCCGGCATCCGACAGCGCGAAGGATGCGTGCACGCACGAGTAGTCGAACTCGACGCCCTGGCCGATGCGGTTCGGGCCGGAGCCGATGATGACGACCTTGGTCCGCTCGGACGGGGCCACCTCGGTCTCGAAGTCGTAGCTCGAGTAGTGGTACGGCGTGAGGGCGGGGAACTCGCCGGCGCAGGTGTCGACCGTCTTGTACACCGGGCGGATGCCGAGACCGTGGCGGACGCCGCGGACCTCAGCCTCAGAGTCGCCGCGGAGCTCAGCGATCTGCGCGTCCGAGAAGCCGTGCTCCTTGGCGTAGCGGAGCGTCTCGGCATCCAGCTCCGCCGCGGTGCGCACGACCTCGGCGACCTCGTTGATCAGGACGATCTGGTCGAGGAACCAGGGATCGATCGCGGTGGCCTCGAACGCCTGCTCGACCGTCGCACCCTTGCGCAGCGCCTGCTGCACGGTGACGATGCGACCGTCGGTCGGGGTCTGGGAGATCTCGAGGAGCTCCGCGACGCTCCGGTCCTCGGCGCCCCAGTGGAAGCTGGAACCGCGCTTCTCGAGCGAGCGGAGCGCCTTCTGCAGCGCCGTGGCGTAGTTGCGGCCGATCGCCATCGCCTCGCCCACCGACTTCATGGTCGTCGTGAGGGTCGGGTCGGCGGCAGGGAACTTCTCGAACGCGAAGCGCGGCACCTTCACGACGACGTAGTCGAGCGTGGGCTCGAAGCTCGCGGGCGTCACACCGGTGATGTCGTTCGGGATCTCATCCAGGCGGTAGCCGAGCGCCAGCTTGGCTGCCAGCTTCGCGATCGGGAAGCCGGTGGCCTTCGAGGCCAGCGCGCTCGAGCGCGACACCCGCGGGTTCATCTCGATGACGATGATGCGCCCGTTCGACGGGTCCACCGCGAACTGGATGTTGCAGCCGCCGGTGTCCACGCCGACCGCGCGGATGATGTCGATGCCGATGTCGCGCAGCTTCTGGTACTCACGGTCGGTGAGGGTCAGCGCCGGGGCGACCGTGATGGAGTCACCGGTGTGCACGCCGACCGGGTCGACGTTCTCGATCGAGCAGACGACAACGGTGTTGTCGGCCGTGTCGCGCATGAGCTCGAGCTCGTACTCCTTCCAACCGAGGATGGACTCCTCCAGGAGCACCTCGTTGGTGGGCGAGTCGTGCAGGCCGGCGCCGCCGATGCGGCGCAGATCGGCCTCGTCGTACGCGAAGCCTGACCCGAGGCCGCCCATGGTGAAGCTCGGGCGGACGACGAGCGGGTAGCCGAGCTGTTCCGCGCCGGCGATCAGCTCGTCCATGGTGTGGCAGATGACGGATGCCGCGACATCCGCCCCGGCATCCAGGACGAGCTGCTTGAAGATCTGGCGGTCCTCGCCCTTCTTGATGGCGTCGACCTTCGCGCCGATCAGCTCGACGTCGTACTTGGCGAGGATGCCGCGCTCGTCGAGGGCCATGGCGGCGTTCAGGGCCGTCTGGCCGCCGAGCGTCGGCAAGATGGCATCCGGGCGCTCCTTGGCGATGATCGTCTCGATCACCTCGGGGGTGATCGGCTCGATGTACGTCGCGTCCGCGAAGTCGGGGTCGGTCATGATCGTCGCCGGGTTGGAGTTGACGAGGATGACGCGGACGCCCTCTTCGCGCAGCACGCGGCAGGCCTGGGTGCCGGAGTAGTCGAACTCGCAGGCCTGACCGATGACGATCGGGCCGGAGCCGATGACGAGGACGGAGGTGATGTCGTCGCGCTTGGGCATTACTCGGAGTCCTTCTTGGTTGCGATGACGAGGTCGCGGAAGCGATCGAAGAGGTAGTTGGCGTCGTGCGGTCCGGCCGCGGCCTCCGGGTGGTACTGCACCGAGAAGGCCGGGATGTCGAGGGCGCGCAGGCCCTCCACGACGTTGTCGTTGAGACCCACGTGGCTGACCTCGACGGTGCCGTAGCCCGCGGGGCTCGCAAACGTGCCCTCGATGGGGGCGTCGACCGCGAAGCCGTGGTTGTGGGCCGTGATCTCCACCTTGCCGGTGGACTTGTCGCGCACCGGCTGGTTGATGCCGCGGTGTCCGAACGGCAGCTTGTACGTGCCGAGACCGAGCGCACGGCCGAACAGCTGGTTGCCGAAGCAGATGCCGAAGTAGGGCAGCTTCGCGTCGAGGACCTCGCGGAGCACGGCGACCTGGGAATCGGAGGCTGCGGGGTCACCGGGACCGTTCGAGTAGAACACCGCCACCGGATCGATGGCCTGGATGTCTGCGAACGTCGACGACTGCGGCAGCACGTGCACGTCGAAGCCCCGCGCGGCGAGGTTGTCGAGGGTGGCCTGCTTGACGCCGAGGTCGAGAACGGCGAGGTTGCCGATGCGCTCCCCCACTGCGGGCGTCACCTCTGCGACCTCGACCGAGACCTGAGCGGAAAGGTTCTGGCCGGCCATCTGCGGCGCCTCCTGCACGATGCGCAGCTGCTCCTCTGCATCCAGGCCGGCGGCGTCTCCCGAGAAGATACCGCCGCGCATGGAACCGGCGGAGCGAATGTGGCGGGTGATCGCGCGGGTGTCGACGCCGCTGATGCCGACGATGCCGTCGCGTTCGAGCGTGTCGTCGAGCGAGCTCTTCGCGCGCCAGTTCGACACGACGCGCGAGGGGTCGCGCACGATGTATCCGGCGACCCAGATCCGACGGGACTCGGTGTCCTCATCGTTCATGCCCGTGTTGCCGATGTGCGGCGCGGTCTGCAGAACGATCTGGCCCGCGTAGGAGGGATCGGTGAGCGTCTCCTGGTAGCCGGACATGCCGGTGGCGAAGACGACCTCGCCGAGGGTCGTGCCCCGGGCGCCGTATGCGCGGCCGCGGTGGCGTGATCCGTCTTCGAGGACGAGGACGGCCGGTTCGGGAAGGTGAGTCATGAGGTGGCTCCCGTCTTGGGGGCCGCGATGAGCGGCCGCAGTTCGGAGATGAGGTGCGCCGGGTCGCCGGTGGCGACGCGGAGGTAGGAGTCGACCGGGTGGGCGTCGGCGACGTCCCACACGATCTTGATCAAGCCGCCCGGTTCGACGACCCGGTCGATGGTGACGGTCGCGCTGTCGACGGCCTGGAGTCGGCTGCGGCTCAGGAACACGGTCGGTGCGCCGTCCAGGCACAGGGCGACACCGCGGTCCGTCACCGCGAGCTCGCCGCGGGCGCGATACGCGAGCGGCGAGATCGTGAGGCGCTCGAGCGGCTCGTCATGCCTGGTCGTCGAGACGTACAGGACTTCGTAGCGGGCGTGCACCTCGGCGTGCTCGGGAACTCCGAGCGGAGCGGACAGCCCGGCATCCCTGCGCAGGCGCCGACGCCAGGCGAAGAACATCGCCAGCAGGATGCCGAGCGCGACGAGCCCGGTGACGAGGAACAGGAGCTCCCTGGTCACTTCGACGCGCTCCGCTCGTTCAGCCCTTCGACCAGGATGCCGTCGGCGACGGTCGCGCGGCCGCGGTGGATCGTCCACTGCACGCGTCCTGGCAGCTCGCGGCCGAGGTACGGCGAGTTCGTGCTCCGACCGTGCAGGTCGGCTTCGGTGAACACGCCGGGGACGGACGGGTCGTACACGGTGACGTTGGCCGGCGCGCCGACCTCGAGCGTGCCGAAGCCGTCCAGGCGGCCGATGCGTGCCGGGTTCGCGCTCATGACCCGCGCGACATCGGCCCAGTCGAGCAGTCCGGTCTCGACCATCGACTGGTGGACGACGCGCAGGGCGCTCTCAAGCCCCACCATGCCGTTGGCCGCCGCCTGCCACTCGCAGGCCTTGTTCTCACTGGGGTGCGGTGCGTGGTCGGTCGCGACGATGTCGATCGTGCCGTCGGCCAGCCCCTCGCGCACGGCGAGGACGTCCTCTTCGCGGCGCAGCGGAGGGTTGACCTTGTAGCGCGCGTCGTAGCCGCGCACCAGTTCGTCGGTCAGCAGAAGGTGGTGCGGAGTGACCTCAGCGGTGACCGCGATCCCGCGCTTCTTGGCCCAGCGGATGATGTCGACAGAGCCGGCGGTGGAGAGGTGGCAGACGTGCAGGCGGGATCCGACGTGCTCGGCGAGCAGGACGTCGCGCGCGATGATCGACTCCTCGGCCACGGCCGGCCAGCCGGCGAGACCGAGCTCGGCCGACACGGTGCCCTCGTTCATCTGGGCGCCCTCGGTCAGCCGGGGATCCTGCGCGTGCTGCGCGATCACGCCGCCGAAGCTCTTCACGTACTCGAGCGCGCGGCGCATGATCAGCGAGTCCCAGACGCAGAAGCCGTCGTCGCTGAACACGCGCACCTGGGCACGGGAGGAGGCCATCGCACCGAGTTCGGCGAGGCGTTCGCCCTTCTGCCCGACCGTCACCGCGCCGATCGGCTGCACGGTGGCGTAGCCCGCCGCTTCGCCGAGCGCGAGTTCCTGCTCGACGACACCGGCCGAGTCGGCGACCGGCGACGTGTTGGGCATCGCGAACACCGCGGTGAATCCGCCCGCGGCGGCGGCGCGGGTTCCGGAGAGCACCGTCTCGGATGCCTCGTAGCCCGGCTCGCGCAGATGCGTGTGCAGGTCGACCAGGCCGGGGAGCGCGACGAGGCCGGCGGCATCGACCTTCTGCGCACCGGCGCGGCTGAGGCCGGAGCCGATCTCGGCGATGACGCCGTTCTCGATCACGATGTCGGCGCTGTCGCGCCCGAGCAGCTGGACGCCTTCGATGACGAGGGTCTGGCTCATTTCACTTCCCCTCGTTCGTCTTCGCGTTCTCCTGCCAGCAGCAGGTAGAGCACGGCCATTCGCACCGAGACGCCGTTCGTGACCTGCTCCAGCACGGTGGAGCGAGGCGAATCGGCTGCCTCGGAGGAGATCTCCAGGCCCCGGTTCATCGGGCCAGGGTGCATCACAATGCTACCGTCCGGGAGGCCTGCTGCGCGCACTGCGTCGAGCCCCCAGCGTCGGGAATACTCCCGCTCACTGGGGAAATACGCAGCACTCATGCGCTCCAGCTGGATGCGCAGCATCATCACGGCATCCGGGCCGTCAGCCAGCGCCTCGTCGAGGTCGTACCGGACCTGCACCGGCCAGAGCGAGACGTTCTGCGGGATCAGGGTCGGCGGGGTCACGAGCGTGACCTCGGCACCGAGCGTTGTCAGCAGCCAGACGTTCGATCGCGCGACCCGCGAATGCAGCACGTCGCCGACGATCACGACGCGGATGCCGGACAGATCGCGCCCGCGGCTGTCGGCGCCGAACCGGCGCTTGCGGATCGTGAAGGCGTCCAGCAGCGCCTGCGTCGGGTGCTCGTGCGTCCCATCGCCCGCATTCACGACGCCGGCGCTGATCCAGCCGCTCGTGGCGAGCGTCCGCGGGGCGCCGGAGGCCCCGTGGCGGATGACAACGGCATCCGCGCCCATCGCCTGCAGCGTCTGGGCCGTGTCCTTCAGGCTCTCGCCCTTCGAGACGCTGGATCCCTTCGCAGCGAAGTTGATGACGTCGGCCGACAGGCGCTTGGCCGCTGCCTCGAACGAGATGCGCGTGCGGGTCGAGTCCTCGAAGAAGAGGTTCACGACCGTCTTGCCGCGCAGCGTCGGGAGCTTCTTGACCTCGCGCGACTGCGTGTCCGACATGTCTTCGGCGACATCGAGGATGCGCAGCGCCGTCTCCCGGTCGAGCGTCTGGGTGTCGAGCAGGTGCCTCATGCTTCGATCGTCACCTCTTCAGCGCCGTCGTACTCGAACAGGCGCACGTTCACGCGCTCCTGGCGGGACGACGGGATGTTCTTGCCGACGAAGTCCGGCCGGATCGGCAGTTCGCGGTGGCCGCGATCGACGAGGATCGCGAGTCGCACGACCGACGGACGGCCGATCGACTGGATCGCGTCCAGCGCCGCGCGGATGCTTCGGCCGGAGAACAGCACGTCGTCGACGAGCACGACCGTCTTCCCGTCGATGCCGCCCGCCGGGATCTCGGTCGGCCGCGGCGAGCGGGTCGGGTGCTTGGCGAGGTCATCCCGGAACAGGGTGACATCGAGCGCGCCGACCGGGACAGGCTGCTGCGAGATGTCGCTGATGAGGGCGCCGAGTCGTTCGGAGAGGGCGACGCCGCGAGTGGGGATTCCCAGGAGGACCAGATCGGTCGCTCCACGATTGGATTCCAGGATCTCGTGGGCGATGCGGGTCAGTGCCCGCGAGATATCGGCTTGCTGCAGCACGGTGCGCGTGCTCATCCGCCGCTCCCTTCTCCGCCTCACAGGACGGTGTTAAAGGTTGCTCAGTGGTTCCAGTCTAGCGGGTGTCGTCGGCACCTCCGTCTGGCGCGACGGCGATCGTCTATGCGCCCAGGCGGAGCACTTCATCCGTGACGTCGTCGACCTTCGCCGCGCGGATCTCGTGGCCGGCGGTCGAGAGGCACTTGCCGGTCTTCAGGTCCCACTTCCAGTCGTGCATGCTGCACGTCAGGACGCCGTCGTCGTCGATCTTGCCTGTGCGCGTCAGGTCGGCACGCAGATGCGGGCATCGGCGCTGCACGACCCAGTCGCCGATCTCGGCATCCTCGGTCTGGTCGGTCTGCTCCTGATACCAGTTCTCGACGTACTCGATCCGGTCGACGGACAGGCACTTGAGGAAGGTGGTGAGGAACTCGTTGAACTTGCCGCTGCGACCGACCGAGAACTGCATCGACAGGAAGATCGAGTTCGACCAGTCGATCTCGTGGTCGCGGATGTTCGTCGAGACGAGGTCGGCGGGGATCGTGTACCAGTAGATGCACTCCTCCCCCGCGTACTCGCGGACCTTCGCCTTCGGGAAGTCGACGACCATGTCCAGATCGCCGATACGGAAGCGGACGCACCCGCCCACGCCGAGCCGGATCGTGCGCGACTTCTTCAGCAGCGGCTCCCACCACTCCTTGATCGCCTGGAGCATCTCCGCCGGCGCGATGACCTCGGCGCGCGAGGCCTCCTCGTCGCGGATCTCCTGCTGTCGCGATGCGCGCTGGGACTCGAGGTAGTCCCACTTCTCGTCGAAGATGTGCGCGATCTCGGCATCCGTGTACAGCGTCTGCTCGGTCGAGACGTCGCCGCCCGACACCGTGACCACGGTGCCGGGGATGAACAGCCGGCCGTCGTACTGCGGCGCCTTCTCCGAGAGATGCTCGAGGAACTGCTTCTGGTCCGTGAAGATCGATTGTCCGTTGCGGCCGAGGCCGTTGAAGTCGAACAGATCGTCACGGAGGAACATCGGCGGGCCCGCCATCGGGAACACGTGCGGCGCGTCGACCTTCTCGATGTAGTACATCGCGCGCTTGTTCTGCGCGTCCCGCTTGAGCTGGGCGAAGTTCTGCTTCGCGTCCAGGGGCAGGTCGTAGACCATGGGCCACCAGATGGCTCCGGAGACCTGGGTGAAGTAGGCATCCGGCTTGCCGAACCCGAGGAGCTTCTCGAGGTCGAGGGGATGCGAATCGTTCTGGTTGAGCACGGATCCGGTGCCGTCGTCGACGCTCAGCGACGAGTCGCCGATCGGGCCGTCGCTGGGCGCGCGCAGCGGGGTGATCATGATCTTCAGCTCGCCGCGATGGATGATCTCACCGGCCGGTGCGTACGTGATGTTCGTGTAGCCGAGGGCACGGATGTCCTGCTCGAGCTCGTCGGTCGGGTACTCCGGCAGCAGCACTTCGATGTCCTTGCGGATGTACCGCTCGAGCAGTCGGGGGTCGAAGTGATCCCTGTGCCGATGCGAGATGTACAGGAAGTCGGCCTCGCGGCCGAACTTCTCCCAGTCGAGACCGCGGTTGTCGGGGAACGGAAACCAGGATCCGAAGAACGAGGGACCGAGGACGGGGTCGCAGATGATGTTCCCGCTGGCCGTCTCGATGAACATCCCGGCGTGGCCGAGTCCCGTGATCCGCATGCTGATTCCTCCCGAACTGGACCGACCGAGTCTACCCGGCGCGCGCAGGAAGGCCGCCGAAGCGGAGCCGGGCAAAACCGGCGTCAGGGCGCCGACAGCACCCGAACCACCGAGCGCTTGAACTCCGGCATGGCCGAGATCGGATCGGTCGCCGCGATCGTCAGCAGGTTGGCCGAATGCTCATCCGAATAGTGGAACGGGAGGAAAACCGTGTCCGGTCGGATGCCGGTGTCGGTGACGATCTCGGCACTCACGGAACCCCGAGCGTTGACCAGCACGACGCGGTCGCCGTCCCGCATCCCCCGGTCGGCCGCGGTCGTGGGATGAACCGTCGCCTCGAGCCCCGGACGCGCGGTCACCAGTTCGTCGACGCGCCGCGTCTGAGCGCCGGACTGGTAGTGCTCGAGCAGGCGCCCCGTGATCAGGGTGAGTTCGTCGCCCACCGCCAGAGCCTCCGGTCTCGGCCGCACCGCGACAGGCACGATCCGAGCGCGGCCATCCGGATGCCGGTAGCCGCCGAGCAGCGGCCGCGCCGTGCCGCGGGAACCCGTCGGGTACGGCCAGAAGGCGTCGATCTCGGCATCCAGAACCGCGTGGCTGAGCCCGGAGTAGTCTGCGATCCCGCCGGCCGAGGCACGGGCCAGCTCGTCGAACACCGCCGCAGGGTCCAGATCGAAGCGCCCAGGGGCGTCCAGGCGTCGAGCGAGCTCGGCGAGGATCCACAGCTCGCTGCGGACTCCGTCCGGCGCGGTCAGTGCGTGGCGGCGCCGGATGACACGACCTTCGAGGTTCGTCATCGTGCCCTCCTCCTCCGCCCACTGCGTGACGGGAAGGACGATGTCCGCGATCGCGGCGGTCTCGGAGAGGAAGATGTCGCACACGACCAGCAGATCCAGCCGGGCCAGGCGCGCGCGCACGGCTCCGGCGTCCGGCGCTGAGATCACGGGGTTCGATCCGTGCACGAGCAGCGCACGGATGCCGTCGTCCTCGCCGATCGATTGCAGCAGCTGCACGGCGGGAAGGCCTGCACCGGGGATGTCGTCGGGCGACACGCCCCACACCGCGGCGACGTGCGCCCTGGCATCCGGATCGGTGATCTTGCGATAGCCCGGGAGCTGGTCGCACTTCTGACCGTGCTCGCGTCCGCCCTGGCCGTTGCCCTGCCCGGTGAGCGTGCCGTAGCCGCTGCCCTCGCGCGTGGGCAGGCCGAGGATGAGGGCGAGATTGATCGCCGCGGTCGCGGTGTCGGTGCCGTTCGAATGCTGCTCCACGCCGCGTCCGGTCAGGATGAACGTGTTCTCGCCGGAAGCGAGCCGGCGTGCGACGCGGCGGAGAAGCTCGACGGGGACGCCCGTGACCTGCTGCACGCGGGCCGGCCACCAGGCGGACACGCTGCGGCGCAGCGCGTCGAAACCGGTCGTCCACCGCTCGACGGAGGCGGCATCGTGCAGTCCGTCGGCGATCACGATGTGCGTGAGCCCGAGGAGCAGTTCGAGATCCGTTCCCGGGGCTGGGGCGAGGTGGATCCCCTGGCCGTCGTCGGTCAGACGCACCGTCGAGCTGCGTCGTGGGTCCGCGACGATCAGGCCGCCGGCTTCGCGGACACCCGCCAGATGCGACAGGAACGGGGGCATCGTGTCGGCGACGTTCGAACCGAGCAGCAGCACGGTGTGCGCATCGTCGAGATCGGTCAACGGGAACGGCAGGCCGCGGTCGATCCCGAAGGCCCTGTTCGCGGCGGCCGCGGCCGACGACATGCAGAACCGGCCGTTGTAGTCGATCCGCGACGTCCCGAGCGCGATCCGAGCGAACTTGCCGAGCTGGTAGGCCTTCTCGTTGGTGAGTCCGCCGCCGCCGAACACCCCGATCGCATCCCGGCCCGACTCGGCTTGCAGACTCCGGATCCGGGACACCAGCAGATCCAGCGCCTCGTCCCAGCTCGCCTCCGTCAGCGCACCGTCCGCCCGCCGGATGAGCGGCTGCGTGAGGCGGTCGGGCGCATCGAGCAGTGTCGATGACGTCCAGCCCTTCTTGCACAGACCTCCGCGGTTCGTCGGGAAATCGCGTCCGGCGACGGTCATGGTCGGATCGGATGCCGCGGCATCCGCAGCGCGAGGCGTGAGCGTCATCGCGCACTGGAGCGCGCAGTACGGGCAGTGGGTGCTGGTCATGCGCGTGCTGCTTCCACGAGCGCGAACCGCTCGATTAGTTCGGTCAGGCGCGGCTTGCATCCGCCGCAGCCGGTCCCGGCTCTGGTGTCGCGCCCGAGACAGGCGACCGTGTCGTTGCCGTCGGCGATGGAATCCGTGATCTGCTGCACGCTGACGCCGTTGCAGGAGCACACCGTTGAGGTCGGTGCGAAGGCGTCCTCCCCGGTACCGACGTCGTCCGCGCCGTCCAGGCGCAGCAGCAGGGAACGGTCCGAGGGCAGTTCGCCCTGACGGTCGTACAGCAGGGTCAGCTCGGCCGCCGTCCGCGGCATCCCGACGCAGGCGAAGGCGTCGAGCACGCCGTCGACCGTGACCATCTTCACGTAGCGACCGTGCTGCGGGTCAGCCCACTGCGCCACATGACGGTGCGGATCATCGCCGTGCGGCTGGTCCCAGATGTCGATGTCGAGATCGCCGACCGCGACGACGTCGATTCCCTGGTCCTTGAGCATCACCACGGCGTCCTTCTCCCCCGGGGCCGGCTCAGCGTGCGCGTCGCCGCCGGCCTCCGCGACGAGGCGTCCGGCCAGCCAGGACGCCTGGCGCCACCCTGGACCGATGAGCCCAGCCGGTGCGCCGGGCAGGCGCGAGAGCGCTTCGTTCTCCGGGGTGCGCGCGACGATGTGCGCGCAGTCGCCGATCGCGTAGACGTCCGCATCGGTCCACGAGCGCAACTGCTCGTCGACGATGATTCCTGCGCCCGCGCGGATGCCGGCGAGCGTCGCCAGCTCGGTGCGCGCGCCGACACCGCAGGAGAGCACGAGCAGGTCGCCGCGGACGTAGTTGCCGTCGGCGGTCACGACCGCGTCGAAAGCGCGTTCGCCGTCGACGACGGTGCGCAAGGCGATCGCCTCGGCGCGGCTGTGCGCGAAGACCGTGATTCCCCTGGCCCTCAGAGCCCTGGCGAGCACGGTGCCTGCCCCCCGGTCGAGGTTCCGGGGCATCGGCGTCGGTCCGTGATGCAGGACGCTCACCTCGGCACCGGCGTCGGCGGCGAGCAGGGCGAACTCGAGACCGAGCACGCCGGCGCCGAGCACGATGATCCGCGCCTTCGCCTCGACGGCCTGTCGCACGCGCTCCGCGTCGGCGAGATCGCGCAGCACTGTCACACCGGCGGGAAGCGCCGGCTCCGCTCCGACGACCGCGGTGCCGGCGCGGACCAGGGAGGCCTCGTCGTAGCGCGGGCGCTCGAGCCCGGCGAGCGTCGGGACGTTCGCCCGTGCCCCCGTGGCCATCACGAGCCGGTCGTACGCGATCCGCTCTCCGGTCTCGAGCTCGACCGCCTTGACGTCGCGATGGATGCCGACGACGCGCGTTCCGAGGATCACCCGTGCGCCGGCGGCTTCGCTGTCTGCCGGGTCGTGCAGGACGATGCCCTCCCGATCGGCCCTGTCAGCGGCGAGTTCGGCGATGAGGACGCGGTTGTACGGGGCGTGCTCCTCCGCCCCGATGACCGACAGGTCGATCGTGCCGTCCTGGACCGCGGGAAGGAGGTCCTCGCACAGGCGCGCTCCGACGGGACCGAACCCGACGACCACGACGCGGAGGGGCGTCGGCACGGTCAGATCCGCCGTCCGTCGAGGGCGGCGCGCGGAACGCCGTAGACGAACAGCGTGATGGCGAGCATCACGACGTAGACGATGCCGAAGCCGATGAAGGCCCCTTCGTAGCCTCCGGAGGCGAGCTGCGAGGCGTTGAGGACCTGGGGCACGAGGAATCCGCCGTAGGCGCCGATGCCGGAGATGATCCCGAGCGCGGCTGCTGCGCGGCGCTGAACGGCGGCGGCGTCGCCTTCCCTGCGCGCCACCGCACGGGCGGTGAAGACGATCGGGATCATGCGGTAGGTCGACCCGTTGCCGACCCCTGTGGCCGCGAACAGCACGAGGAAGCAGAGCAGGAACGCCCAGAACTGTCCGACCGCGAGGACGGCGAGGATTCCGAAGGCGCCCAGCGCCATGACGGCGAAGGCCGCGATCGTCACACGCGAACCGCCGAAGCGATCAGCCAGCCGCCCGCCGAACGGCCGGAAGAGCGAGCCGACCAGCGCACCGAGGAACGCGAGCGTGACGGATGCCGTGCCGATGTGCAGCGCCGAGAACTCCGGGAACTGGTCGGCGATGAGCTTCGGGAAGACGCTCGCGAAGCCGATGAACGATCCGAAGGTGCCGATGTAGAGGAACGAGAGCAGCCATAGGTGCCCTTCGCGCAGTGCGGCGGCGGAGCCGGCGAAGTCCGCCTTCGCGGAGGACAGGTTGTCCATGTAGCGCCAGGCGCCCCAGGCTGCGACGAGGATGAACGGCACCCACATCCAGCCTGCCAGGGGCAGGCCGAGTCCGATTCCGGCGGTCAGGGACACGACGATCGGCACGAGGAACTGGGCGACCGACGTTCCGAGGTTGCCGCCTGCGGCGTTCAGGCCGAGCGCCCAGCCCTTTTCGCGCTGCGGGAAGAAGTAGGTGATGTTCGACATCGAGCTGGCGAAGTTGCCGCCGCCGAAGCCGGCCAGTGCGGCGATGCAGAGCATCATCCAGAACGGAGTCTCCGGGTTGCCGACGGCGAAACCGAGCAGGACCGCCGGGATCAGCAGGAGCAGGGCGGACACGATGGTCCAGTTGCGGCCGCCGAAGCGGGGCACCATGAACGTGTACGGGAAGCGGAGCGTCGCGCCCACGAGGCTCGGCAGCGAGATGAGCCAGAAGATCTCGGAACTGGTGAAGGTGAATCCTGCGGCGGGAAGCATGACGACGACGATGCTCCACAGCTGCCAGACGATGAAGCCGAGGAACTCGGCGTAGATCGACCAGCCGAGGTTGCGGCGGGCGATCGAGCGGCCCTCCGCCTCCCAGAAGGTCTTGTTCTCGGGGTCGAAGCCGTCGACCCAGCGACCGGGACGGCGGGTGAGGACGACGGCGGTGTCGGGCTGCGCGATGGCGACGTCAGATGTGCTCATGCCACTGAAGATAGGAGCACGGTGTTTCATCCGACGTCGCCGCGGATTACCGCATGGTCACTTCTGTGTCACCCGCCGTCGCGCGCGCGGTGAGGGCGTCGTCATGTGCTGGAAACAATCGACCGAGCGGCGTCAGGACTCGAACAATCCGCGGATGTCATCGGCCGTCAGCGACTGGGCGAACAGCTGCTCGTCGTCCATGACCGCGGTGAACAGCCGTGCCTTGCGCTGCTGAAGCGCGAGCACCTTCTCCTCGATGGTTCCTGATGCGATCATCCGGTACACGAACACCTGCTCGGTCTGGCCGATCCGGTGGGTGCGATCGACGGCCTGCGCCTCGGCGGCCGGGTTCCACCACGGATCCAGCAGGAACACGTAGTCGGCCTCGGTGAGCGTCAGCCCGAACCCGCCGGCCTTCAGACTGATGAGGAACACCGGCTGCTCGCCGGAGCGGAATCCGTCGATCACGGCCCGGCGGTTGCGTGTGGAGCCGTCGAGGTAGGCGTGCGGAACGCCGGCAGCGTCCAGCCGCTCGGCGGCGAGGGCGAGGAACGAGGTGAACTGACTGAACACCAGCGCACGGTGCCCCTCGGCCTGCAGTTCCTGCACGCGCTCGAGCAGCACGTCGAGCTTCGCGGAGCCGATCCGCGCATCCTCGCCGTCGATGAGCGCGGGCGAGAGACTCAGCATGCGCAGCATCGTGAGCGAGCGGAACACGATGAAGCGGTTGCGATCGAGATCCTGCAGCAGACCGAGCACCTTCTGCCGCTCGCGCTGCAGCACGGTGTCGTAGCGCGCGCGATGCGCAGGGGTGAGATCCACGTGCAGCAGCTGCTCCTGCTTGGGCGGCAGATCGGCGGCGACCAGGTCCTTGGTGCGACGCAGCATGAGCGGGCGGATGCGACGGCGCAGCCGTTCCAGACGCCGCTGGCGGTACGGTGCGCCCTCTTCGTTCTCCGGCACCTTGCCCTGCTCGATCGGCTGGATGTACTCCTGCCGGAACTTGCGCGCTGACGGGAAGAGGCCGGGGGCCGCCAGGCGCAGCAGAGCCCAGAGCTCGCTGAGGCTGTTCTCCATCGGGGTTCCGGTGACGGCGAAGGTCACGTCCGCGCGCAGAGCCGCGATGGCCCGATGCTGAAGCGTCGCCGGGTTCTTGACGAACTGCGCCTCGTCGAGGATGAGCGCTGCCCACTCGACGGTCTGGAACTCGTCCTGGTCGAGTCGGGCCACGGTGTAGCTCGTGACGACGAGATCGGCGCCGGCGACGGCATCCGCCATTCGGCGCCCGCTCTTCGCGCGGGTGCCGTCGATGATCCGCACGTCAAGGTCCGGAGCGAAACGCGCCGCCTCGTCCTGCCAGGTGCCGAGGACCGAGGTGGGAGCGACCACGAGAATCGGCCGCTGTTCGTCCGTCTCGCGGACGTACAGGATGAGCGTGAGCAGCTGCAGCGTCTTCCCGAGGCCCATGTCGTCGGCGAGGATACCGCCCAGGCGATGGCGCCAGAGGAACGCGAGCCAGTCGAACCCGGCCTTCTGGTACGGACGCAGCTCCGCTCGCAGCCGTGCCGGAACGTCCGTGGTCGGTACGCCCTCCGCGCCGCGCAGCCCCGCGACGGTCTCCCGCCAGGCGACCGCCGGCTGCGCCTCGTCGGCGAGGTCCTCGAACTCCTCCCAGAGCGCGACCTGATGGCGGCTGATCTTCGGTCCCGCCTCCCATTCCGCGAGCTCCGCCGCTTCATCGAGCAGATCGCGCAGGCGCTGCAGCGCAGGATGTGCGAGCGAGAAGTAGCTTCCGTCCACGAGCAGCAGCTTCGTCCGGCGCATGGCCAGGGCGGTGAACAACGGCTGGAACGGGATGGTGCGTCCGTCGATCGTCACGAGGATGCCGAGATCGAACCAGTCCGTCGAGGTCGTCTCGACGGTCGACACCGTGATGAGCGGGTCTCCGGTGAGTTCGCGATAGGCCTGCGGCGTGCCCCGGGTCTCGACGATCACGCCGATCGACTCCCACTGCGGGACGATGTGCGAAACGAACTCGGCGGCATCCGTGTCGAGCAGAGCGCCACCGCCCTCGTACGTCTCGGGGAGCACCAGGTCCCAGATCGCGCGCAGGGCGCGGAGGATCTCGGACTCCTGCGCTGGATCGCGCACGGCATCGCTCGTCGGCTGGACGCCGAAGCGTCCGAATCCCGGATACTCCCACTGCAGCGAATGCTCGATCACGTGCCCTGCCCGATACGCGACCGTGACGACGGCTCGCGGTTCGCTCGGCTCCGGGAGCTCGATGCCCGGCGCGACGCGCACGTCGGTCTGGCGGACCAGCTGCGGGTAGGCCTCGGCGAGGAAGGCGTCGCGCTCCGCCTCGGGAATCTCGATCGTTCCCGGCCCGGTGAGCAGCGCGTACTCCATCGGCTGGAGTTCGACCGGAGCCAGGATCACCTGGATGCGGGAGCCCTGCACGTCCCACGCGTAGATGCCGGAACGGCCGAGCGGGCGCACCCGGCTCGACGCGTGCGGGGTCGAGTCGATCTCGACCTGCGACGACAGCAGCAGTCCGTCGTCCGCGGCGCTGATCGCGGCGGTTACCGATGCGTGGTCGGCGAATCGGAGATCAGTGTGCTTCTGCGTCGCGACGAGCTCGATGCCGAGGTCGCGCGCCCCGCTCAGGTGGCTCCACAGCAGGCGCGAGGCGACGAGATCGAGAAGTATCCATTCCCCCGCCGTGCCGGAGGTCAACGATTCGCGTGCGATGCTGAGCAGATCGCCGAACCAGCGCACCTGATCGGGGGCGAACCGGCCGAACGAGCGGCGGATCGAATCCCAACCAGCGTCGCCCTGGATCCAGTTGCCGGTCGATGCGCTGCGCATGAGCGGCCGAACCGCCAGCAGCACATCGCCGCCCTCGCGGGCGAGTTCGCGCGGGTGCGCTGCGGTCACCGGACGCGGTGCCCACTGATGGGCGCCGCGCGCAGCGCGCTGGCGCACCTCGACGCCGAGCGCCAGAGGCACCGGATCCTCCGAGCGCGCGGATTCCGCCAGCAGCGTGCGCCATGCGGGGACCTGCGTGCGTGACGACGTCGCCCGCGTCGATGCGGGCCGATCCTGCTTCTCGTTGCTCACCAGGAGCACAGCGACGACGTGCTTGCACTGCGAACGTACGGGGCACGCGCACCGGCTCACGGCGATGGACCCGTCGTCGGCGAACTCGATCGCGCAGCTGTACGGCCGGCCGCCGGAGCCTGATACCTGTCCGTTCAGACGGCGGCGTTCGGAGTTCCAGATCGCGTACAGCACCTTGCCGTCGCGTGCGTACGCGAATCCGCGCTCGAAACTGCCCGGATCCGTATGCGCGAGGATGTCCTCCTCGAGGACATACGGCGCGGTCATGTCCGTCATCTTCTCGGCATCCGACATCGGCCGGGATTCAGCGGCGTGCGCGTGCGTCAGCTCGCGCGCGCCACGCGAGCGAGGACACCGTGCACGAACGCACCGGAGTCGTCCGTGGAGAACTCCTTGGCGAGTTCGACCGCCTCGTCGATCGCGACAGCCGTCGGGATCTCGTCGTTGTAGAGGATCTCCCACACCGCGATGCGCAGCAGGGCACGATCGACTGCGGGCATCCGCTCGAGCTTCCAGTCCCGGCTGTGGGTCGTGATGTGCTCGTCGATCTCGTCCTGGTGGTCGACGATCCCGTCCGCGATCTCGCGGGCATACAGCCAGCTGGCCTCGCGGGCCGGTTCACCGGCAGCGCGCTTGGCCTCAGCGGCCAGCGTCACGCCGATCGTGTCGCCGCGGACGTCGGACGAGAACAGGATGTCGAGAGCGCGCTTGCGCGCCTTCGTACGTGCGCCCACGCCTTACTTCTCGCGGCCCAGGTACTCACCCGTACGGGTGTCGACCTTGATCTTGGTGCCGGTCTCGACGAACAGCGGAACCTGCATCTCGTAGCCGGTCTCGACGGTGGCGGGCTTCGTGCCGGCGGACGAACGGTCGCCCTGCAGGCCGGGTTCGGTGTACGTGACCTCGAGGGTCACGGATGCCGGGAGGTCGATGTAGAGCGGGTTGCCGTTGTTGGTCGCGATCGTGACCTGCTGGTTCTCCAGGAGGAAGTTCTTCGCGTCGCCGACGGTGGCGGCGCCGACCGTGATCTGGTCGTAGTCCGCGACATCCATGAAAACGAAGCCGTCGCCGTCGGTGTACAGGTAGGTGAAGTCGCGGCGATCGACGTTCTCGAGCTCGATCTTCGTGCCGGCGTTGTAGGTCTTGTCGACGACCTTGCCGGTCATGACGTTCTTCAGCTTGGTGCGCACGAAGGCGCCGCCCTTGCCCGGCTTGACGTGCTGGAACTCCACCACGCTCCAGAGCTGGCCATCGATGTTGATGACGACGCCGTTCTTGATGTCTGCGGTGGATGCCATGAGGAGCGGGTTCCGTTTCGTTTCGAGGGGTGCGCGGCCGCGCGGACGGCCGACAGTCGATTCTACGGGATGAGGGCGGTCAGCTGCCGCACCGCGGTCGCGTACCCGTCGACGCCCTCACCGATCACGCGGACCGCAGCGACATCTTCGAGGTAGGAGAAGTGCCGGAAGGACTCGCGCGCGTGCACGTCGGAGATGTGCACCTCGGCGAAGGGCAGCGTCACACCGGTGAGCGCATCGCGCAGCGACACCGACGTGTGCGTCAGTCCACCCGGATTGATCACGATGCCGGCGCAGTCTTCGCGTGCGGCATGGATCGCATCGATGAGCACACCCTCGTGATTGCTCTGGATCGACTGGATCTCGAACCCGACGGATGCCGCGGCCGCCGCCGTGATGCGCTCCACGTCCGCGAGGGTGGCGGTGCCGTAGACGTCCGGCTCACGCGTTCCCAGCAGGTTGAGGTTCGGTCCGTTGACGAGCAGCAGGCGGCGGGAGGTCACGCTGGCACCCTATCGCCGTCGGTGAGCGGGCGGGCCATCTCGACCTCCGCTCCGATGGGGCCGGTGAAGCGGTGGCCGGTCGGCGCGAATCCGCAGCGCGCATAGGCCGCCTGCGCCCGCGCGTTGTCGGCGTGCACGTCGAGCCACAGCGCAGCGTCGCCCCGAGCGCTCGCCCATGCGGCGGCCGCTTCGAGCAGGGCGTCGATGAGGCCCCTCCCGCGGTGAGCAGGATCCAGGAAGACGCCGACGACGTCGGCCCGCGCCTCGGTGAGGCAGGTGCCGTGATGGTCCGACTCCCCCGCCGCACGCCGGATCACTGAGACCGAGCCGATCCAATCGGCGCCCTCGACCGCGACGAACTGTGCACTCTCATCCGTGTCCGCGGCGCGGGATGTGCGCTCCTGCCAGAACTCGTCCGGACGCACCGACGCGTTCTGCAGGGTGTCCAGGAACGCGATGGGTGCCGCGTCGTCGGCCAGCGCGCGCAGGCGCAGTTCCCGCACGGCGTGCCATTCGTGCGCGTGCACACGGCGGATCTCGACGCTCACTCACTCACCTCCTGGTAAGCAGCGAACAGCAGCGACTCATCCGGGGCCTGCAGCACGGTGGGCTTGGCGATGTCGTCGAGGACGATGAATCGCAGCATCCCGCCGCGGGACTTCTTGTCGCGCTGCATGGTGGCGAGCAGCGTCTTCCAGGCGCCGGCCCGGTAGCTCGTCGGCAGACCGAGGGACTCCAGGATGGCGCGGTGGCGTTCGGCAGCGGCATCCGGAAGTCGTCCGGCGAGCCGCGAGAGCTCGGCGGCGAACAGCATCCCGACCGAGATCGCCGCGCCGTGACGCCAGCGGTACCGCTCCGCGTGCTCGATGGCGTGTCCGAGGGTGTGACCGTAGTTGAGGATCTCGCGCTGGCCGGCTTCGCGGAAGTCCTCGGAGACGACCGTGGCCTTCATGCCGATCGCGAGCTCGATCGTCCGCCGGAACTCGTCCGTCGTGGTGTCGACCGCGCGCTGCGGATCGGCCTCGACGATGTCCAGGATCTCCGGCGCCCAGATGAAGCCGGCCTTGACGACCTCGGCGTACCCGGCGGTGGCCTCGTGCGCACTGAGGCTCGCGAGCTCGTCCAGGTCACCGATCACGGCGCGCGGCGCCCAGAACGCACCCACGAGGTTCTTGCCCTCGGCCGTGTTCACGCCGGTCTTGCCGCCCACGGACGCGTCGACGAGGCCGAGCACGGTGGTGGGGACCTGCACGACCTGGATGCCGCGCAGCCAGGTGGCCGCGACGAAGCCGGCGACGTCGGTCACCGCTCCCCCGCCGTAGCCGACGACGGCATCCGTACGGGTGAAGTCCGCCTGCCCCATGATCTGCCAGCAGAACGCGGCGACTTCGATGCGCTTGCCCTGCTCGGCATCCGGGATCTCGGCGAGCAGCACCTCCCGCGGGCCCTCGGCCGTGTCGGCGAGCAGCCGATCGCGCAGCTCGGCCGCGCGGGCGCCGAGCGTCGGCGGGTGCACGACGAGTACCTTGCGGACGGCCGGATCCAGCGCTCGCGAGACCTGGTCCAGGATGCCGCGCCCCACCGTGATGTCGTACGCGCTCTGCCCCGTGACGCTGATGGTCGTGATGCTCATGCCAGTCCTCTCCGCCAATCGGCGATCTCCCGCGCGATGCGCGCCATCGGTCGGCGCGACGTGTCGAACTCGACGGTCGCGACCTGTTCGTACAGTTCCTGTCGCGCCTGCATGATGCGCTCCCAGCGATCCAGCGGATCCTCGTCGCCGGCCAGCAGCGGACGACCGGTCCCGCGGATGCGCTCGGCGACCGCCTCCCGGCTCACCGAGAGGAACACGACGGGCTCCTCCTGCAGCAGTTTCCTCGTGCCGTCGTCCGTGACAGCACCGCCGCCGAGCGAGACGACGCCGCCCTTACGGACGGCCTCCGCGACGGCGACGCGCTCGAGTTCTCGGAAGTGCGCCTCGCCGTGCGCGGCGAAGATGTCGGGGATCGGCCCGTGCTGGACCACCACGCGCTTGTCGGTGTCGATGAACGGCACACCGAGGTGCTTCGCGACGCGGCGCCCCACGCTGGTCTTGCCCGCGCCCATCGGACCGACGAGCACGACTGTCAACGGCCGGTCGTCAGACATCGCCGACGGCGAGGCCTGCCTCCGACGCGGCCGCGGTGCGGAGCTCCGCAGGGATCGCGTCCAGGTAGCCCTGCAGGTTGCGACGGGTCTCGCCGACGCTGTCGCCGCCGAACTTCTCCAGTACGGCGCCGGCCAGCTCGATCGCGACCATCGCCTCGGCCACGACGCCGGCGGCGGGGACCGCGCAGACGTCGGAGCGCTGGTGGTGGGCGGTCGCCTCGGCACCGGTCGCGACATCGATCGTGCGCAGCGCGTGCGGCACCGTGGCGATCGGCTTCATGCCTGCGCGGACCCGCAGCACGGTGCCCGTGGACATGCCGCCTTCGGTGCCGCCGGCCTTGTCGGACGATCGGGTGATCCCGGCATCCGCGGTGAACAGCTCATCGTGCGCCGCGGAACCGCGACGGCGGGTCGTCTCGAAGCCGTCGCCGACCTCGACGCCCTTGATCGCCTGGATGCTCATGAGCGCCTGGGCGAGACGCGCGTCGAGGCGGCGGTCCCACTGCACGTGGGATCCCAGTCCAGGCGGCAGACCGTACGCGAGGACCTCGACGATGCCGCCGAGCGTGTCGCCGTCCTTCTTCGCGTCGTCGACCTCGGCCACCATCCGCGCGGAGGTCTCCGAGTGGAAGCACCGCAACGGATCGGCATCCAGCGTGTCCACATCGTCCGGGACGGGCAGCGGAGCGTCGGCCGGCACCTGCACGGGGCCGATCGAGAGGGTGTGGCTGACGAGAGAGATGCCGAGCTCGGAGAGGAAAGCGCGGGCGACGGCACCGAGGGCGACGCGGGCAGCGGTCTCACGCGCGCTGGCGCGCTCGAGGATCGGTCGGGCCTCGTCGAAGTCGTACTTCTGCATGCCGACCAGATCGGCGTGGCCGGGGCGCGGGCGCGTGAGCGGAGCCCCGCGACCGCGGGACTTCTCGGTGAGTTCGACCGGCTCCGGGCTCATGACCTCGGTCCACTTCGGCCACTCGGTGTTGCCGATGCGCAGCGCGATCGGGCTGCCGAGGGTCTTGCCGTGCCGGATGCCGGAGGACAGCGTCAGCTCGTCCTGCTCGAACTTCATCCGCGAGCCGCGGCCGTAGCCGAGCTTGCGGCGCGCGAGATCCGCCTGGATCTGGTCGGGAGAGATGGGGACGCCGGAGGGCAGTCCCTCCATGACGGCGATGAGTTCGGGGCCGTGCGATTCGCCGGCCGTGAGCACGCGGAGCATTGCTCCAGTCTCCCACGTGTTCCGGACCCGGATGCGCCGCGTGTCGTCCTACGACGCGAGTGCGGTGCGCATCGCGGCGAGAACCGCTGCCTCGTCCGGCAGGACGACCGCAGGATCGCCGTGCCGGAAGATCCGGATCTGGCGGATCGCCTGGTGCAGAAGCATGCCCAGGCCGGAGATCGCCGGGGCATCCGACCAGGACGAGGCCAGTGCGGACGGCCACGGCGAGTACGCGACGTCGAAGAGCGCGCCCCCGGTGTCCGCGAGCGGAACGACGATGTCCGGGGCGAGCACGGTGCCGCCCGGCAGCGATGCGATCGTCAGGTCGACGTCGTCGGCCGCCGACGTGAACGTCGACACCCGCACGTCCACGCCCAGACGCGCACCGAGTGCGACCACGGATGCCGCACGCTCCGGACGGCGCGCACGCACATCCACGCTGGTCGCTCCGAGGTCGGCGACCGCGACCAGGGCGGAGGACGTGGTCGCTCCGGCACCGAGCAGGCGCACGTGTTCGAGCGCGGTGATGCCGTTCTCGCCGAGCGCGTCGACGATGCCGCCGACGTCGGTGTTGAATCCGTGGATGCTGTCGCCGAGCATCAGCGTGTTGACCACGCCGGTGAGCTCGGCGTGCCGGTCGTGCGTGTCCGAGATGCGGAACGCCTCGTCCTTGAGCGGCATGGTGAGCGACAGCCCGCGCCAGGACTCGTCCAGTGACGAGACGGTCTGCGCGAAAGCCGCTTCCGTCACCTGGCGGCGGTCGTACGTCCAGTCCAGCCCGAGCACCGCGTACGCGGCGGCGTGCAGCGCCGGCGATTTCGAATGCGCGATCGGGTCGCCCCAGACGGCGAGCCGCGATCCACGGGTCACCGCGTCAATAGCAGCCGCCATCCGGGTTGTCGTCGCACCACTGCTGGTACTGCTGCTCGGCCTGCTGCTGCTCCGCGTACGTCGCCGAGAACACCGTCTCTCCGGTGTCCAGGTTCACCGTCACGAAGTAGAACCACGGGCCGTCGGCCGGATGCATCGCCGCGTCGATCGCGGCGGCGCTCGGGGCGGAGATGGGACCGGCCGGGAGCCCGACGTGCTGGTAGGTGTTCCAGGGGTTCTGGTCGCCGACGACGTCCTTCCACGGCCACTCGGACACGGGGCCGTCGTGCGTGAGCCCGTACCCGTACTGCGCGGTGGAATCCATCTGGAGCAGCCCGTGGGTCTCCTGGTTCCCCTCCTGCAGACGGTTCTCGATCACCCGCGAGACCTTCGAGAAATCGGCGGTGCGTCCCTCCCGCTGGATGACCGATGCGATCGTGAGGATGCGCTGCGCATCCGCATCCGGAACGCCAGCGGCGGCCAAGGACTCGCGCGTGCGGTCGACCATGGTCTGGATGGCCTGGGCGGGCGTGACGTCCGGATCGAACGTGTAGACGGCCGGGAACAGCCATCCCTCGAGCGTGTCTGCCGCGACGCCGTACGCTGCCGGGTCGGCCACGGCGGCCTGGACGTCCTCCACCGGGAGCTCCAGGGCTTCGGCGATCGTCGGGACGATGACCTTGAGCGATGCGCCTTCGGCGAAGCCGACGGAGTGCTCCATGCGGTTCTCTGGGTTCTCGATCGCTTCCAGAGCGGCGGCAGCCGTCATCCGCTCCTGAAGCTGGTAGACCCCCGGCTGGAAGTTCGGGTTCAGCCCCTCGTCGATGAGCATGTCGTAGAAGACGTCCTCGGTCTTCGTGACGCCGCCCGCGTACAGGGCCTGCGAGATCGGCTGCCCGGTGTCGCCCTCTTCGATCGTGATGAGGACATCCGCGCCGGTCTGACCCTCTTCGTAGTCCTTGGGCTCGCCCCACCCCATCGCCTCGTTGATCCGGTCGCCGTAGGTGTTCATGACCCAGACCCCGCCGGCGGCGATGCCGCCGAGCAGCAGGAGCACGATGATCAGTGCGACCAAGCAGCCGGCGCGACGCTTGCGCTTCGGCACGGTGTGGTGGTCGTCGGCATGCGGAGCGAACAGATCGTCGAGGGTTCCGCCGGTGACCGGAGCGGATGCTGGTGCCGCGGGCGCTTCAGCCCTGGCAGAGCCGGACAGCTCGGCGGCGTCGGTCGCGATGGCGCCCGTCTCGCCGGTGCGCTGAGCAGCCTCGCGAGCGGCTCTGCGGGATCCGGGCGGCGGGGGTGCCTGGTCGATCGTCGGATGCTCGGTCGACGGATCGGGGAGGTTGTCGAACAGGTCTCCCTGGGGCATGTCAGTGGGTCTCCTCATCGAGATCGACGGACGCTCCGGCCGGGATTCCGGAGCTCTTCTCCATGTCGATCGCCTGCTGCAGCAGGACCACTGCCGCAACCTGATCGACAATGCTACGAGAGTTCTTCTGGGATCTCCCCGAAGCGCGCAGCGCCTGATGTGCGGAGACCGTGCTCAGTCGCTCGTCGATGAGCCGCACCGGCAGACCGGTGCGGCGCGCGAGAGCCGTCGCGAACTCGCGGGCGTCCGTCGTCGAAGCCGTGTCCGCGCCCTGCATGTTGACGGGGAGCCCCACGACGAATTCCAGCGGCTCGTACTCCCCCGCCAGCTGCGTGAGGCGTTCGATCGAGGCGTCGTCGCGCTTCACTGTCTCGACGGGGATCGCCAGCATCCCGTCGGGGTCGCACCTGGCGACCCCGACCCGCGCCTTTCCGACGTCGATCCCGAGGCGGATGCCGCGACGGAAGCCGCTCACGCGCTGCGCAGCTCCGTGACGATGCCGTCGAGGGCAGCCGGAAGAGCCGATGCGTCCGCGCCGCCGCCCTGGGCGACGTCATCACGGCCACCGCCACCGCCGCCGAGAGCGCCGGCGGCGATCTTGGCCAGCGATCCGGCCTTCGCACCCGCGGACCGCGCCGCGTCGTTCGTGGCGACCACGACGATCGGCCGTCCGGACACGACGCCGCCGAGGGCGACGACAGCCGCGTCCGCGCCCAGGCGGTCGCGCACGCTCAGTGCCACGCCGCGGATGTCGTCGGCCGAGCCGACTTCGCCCAGCGACTGCGCAGCGACACGGTAGGCGCCGACGCGCTCAGCGGATTCGGCGATCGCGGGCACGCGGCCCTCGCGCTCCTTGGCTTCGAACTGCGCGATGCGCTTCTCGGCGGTCTTCAGGTTCGCGGCGATCTCGGCGATGCGCTCGGCGAGCTGATCACGCGGCGTCTTCAGCGTCGAGGTCAGCTGCGAGACGAGTGTGCGCTCCGCAGCGAGCTCGCGGAAGGCATCCTGTCCGACGAGCGCCTCGATGCGCCGGTTCGATGCGCCGACCGACGATTCGCCGGTGATGCTCACCAGACCGATCTCGGCGCTCGACGACACGTGCGTACCGGCGCACAGCTCGCGCGACCACGGACCGCCGATGTCGACCATGCGGACGACCTCGCCGTACTTCTCGCCGAACAGCGCCATGGCGCCGGCTTCCTTCGCCTCGTCGAGCGTCATGACGCGCGTCGTGACCTCGAGAGCGTCGTGGACGGCGCGATTGGTGATCTCCTCGATCTCGGTGCGCGTCTCGGACGAGAGCGCCTGGCTCCAGGAGAAGTCGAAGCGCAGGTAGCCGGCGCGGTTGAGCGAACCCGCCTGCGTGGCGTTCTGACCCAGCGTGTCGCGGAGCGCGGCGTGTACGAGGTGGGTCGCGGAGTGCGCCTGGCGAGCGGCGCGGCGGTTGGCCGCGTCCACGACGGTGGTCGCGCGATCGTCGACCGCAACGGTGCCGGTCGTCACCTCGACGGTGTGGCTGATGAGCCCTGGGACGGGCTTCTGCACGTCCAGGACCTCGAGTGAGAACCCGGGGCCGGTAATCGTGCCCTTGTCGGCGACCTGGCCGCCGGACTCGGCGTAGAGCGTCGTCTCGGCGAGGATCACCTCGGCGACCTGGCCTTCGGTCGCGCTCGTTACCGGCACGCCGTCGACGAGGATGCCGAGCACGGTCGAATCGGTCTCGAGCTCGCTGTAACCGTCGAAGCCGGTTTCCCCGAGGCCGCGCAGCTCGCGGTAGACGGAGACGTCGGCCAGCTGGCGGCGGCGGCTCTTCGCATCCTCCTTGGCGCGGGTGCGCTGCTCGCGCATCAGCTCGTCGAACGCGCTTCGATCCACGGACAGACCGGCTTCTTCAGCGACCTCGAGCGTGAGATCGATCGGGAAGCCGTAGGTGTCGTGCAGCAGGAACGCCTCGGAACCCGCCAGCGTCGAGGCGCCGGTCTTCTTGGTCTCGGTCAGGGCGAGGTCGAGGATGGTGGAGCCCTGGGCGAGGGTGCGCAGGAAGGTTTCCTCCTCGGCGTTCGCCGTGGCGGAGAGACGAGCCCAGTCGGTGTCGAGCACCGGATAAGCGCTCTTCATGGCGTCGCGGGAGGCCTCGAACAGCTCGGGGAAGACGGGAGCGTCGACGCCCAGCAGGCGCATGGCGCGCACCGTACGGCGCATCAGGCGACGCAGGATGTAGCCGCGCCCCTCGTTGGACGGCTTCACGCCGTCGGAGAGCAGCATGAGGGAAGAGCGCACGTGGTCGGCGATCACGCGGAAGCGCACGTCGTCCTCGTGGACCTTGCCGTAGGCACGGCCGGAGATCTGCTCGGCGCGATCGAGCACAGGGCGCACCTGGTCGGTCTCGTACATGTTCTCGACGCCCTGCTTGAACATCGCGACGCGCTCGAGGCCCATGCCGGTGTCGATGTTCTTCTTCGGCAGCGGGCCGGCGATGTCGAAGTCCACCTTCGAGCGGACCTCGCTCAGCAGCTCCTGCATGAAGACGAGGTTCCAGATCTCGGTGAACCGGTTGTCGTCGACGATCGGTCCGCCGTCGCGGCCGTATGCGGGTCCGCGGTCGATGTAGATCTCGGAGCAGGGGCCGGCGGGACCGGGCTGGCCGGTGTGCCAGTAGTTGTCCTCCTTGCCCATGCGCTGGATGCGCTCGGCCGGGAGGCCTGCGATCTTCTGCCAAAGTGCTGCTGCCTCGTCGTCGGTCTCGTAGACCGTGACCCAGATGTCCTTCTCCGCGAAGCCGAGTCCGCCGTCGCGCTCTGGCGTGGTCAGCAGCTCCCAGGCGTAGCTGATGGCGCCTTCCTTGAAGTAGTCGCCGAAGGACCAGTTGCCGAGCATCTGGAAGAACGTGCCGTGACGCGCGGTCTTGCCGACCTCTTCGATGTCGTTGGTGCGGATGCACTTCTGCACGTCGGCTGCGCGGGAGAACGGCGCGGGGACGACACCGGTCAGGTACGGCACGAAGGGCACCATTCCGGCGATCGTGAACATCACCGTCGGGTCATCGCTGACGAGCGACGCCGAAGGGACGATGGTGTGGTCGTTCTTCTCGAAGTAAGCGAGATAGCGCTGCGCGATGTCCGCAGTTTTCATAGGGGTACGGCTGTCCTCGTGTGGATGGGAATCGGCTCCCCGGTCGCGGGGCCGATCGGAGATCAGTTCTCGTCTGGCTGAGTGAGGCGGGCTTCCTGCGCCCGGTACGACTCACTGAGGATGGCGGTGAACCCATTGATGCGGGCATCCATCTCGGCGAGCATGTCGTGACCGCGAGGGTCCTTGTTCATGAAGTGGGCAGCGACGAATCCGCCGATCACTCCGATCAGGAACCACAGCAGCTTCTTCATGACGATGTCCTTGCCCTCAATCCGCCCAGGCGCGGTGGTTCCATCGTATGCGGAAACGACGAGAGGCGTCGGGTATCCCCGACGCCTCTCTGAAGCTGTTTCGCAGTGAAGCGGATCAGCGAGCCGCGTAGTACTCGACGACGAGCTGCACTTCACAGGTCACGGGGACCTCGACGCGCTTCGGACGACGGACCAGGCGTGCCTGCAGCTTGTCGAGCTCGACCTCGAGGTAGCCCGGAACCGGGGGAAGCACCTCGGCGTGACCGCCGGCTGCCGCCACCTGGAAGGGCTCGGTGCCCTCGCTCTTGGCCTTGACGTGGATGAGCTGGCCCGGCTTCACGCGGAAGGACGGGCGGTCGACGAGCTGGCCGTCGACGAGGATGTGACGGTGCACGACCATCTGGCGCGCCTGTGCCGTGGTGCGGGCGAAGCCGGCACGGAGCACGAGGGCATCCAGACGCATCTCGAGCAGCTCGACCAGGTTCTCACCGGTCAGGCCGTCGCGACGACGAGCCTCGTTGAAGGTGTTGCGCATCTGCTTCTCGCGGATGCCGTACTGCTCGCGCAGACGCTGCTTCTCACGCAGACGGACGGCGTAGTCGCTGTCGGTCTTGCGCTTGGTGCGGCCGTGCTCGCCGGGAGCGTAGGGACGCTTCTCGAGGTAGCGGGCGGCCTTCGGGGTGAGCGGGATGCCGAGGGCACGGCTCAGACGGACCTTGCGGCGGTCCTGGGACTTCGTAACCACGAAGTACTTCCTTCCGATGACGTGGACGTGTCTTTCACGTCGCACGGGCGTATCTCCCGCGCTCTGCCTGCTCGCGCACGCCGGGGCGCTGAGAAGGTGGGGATGAACACGGGGATGCCCGAAAACACGGTTTCGAGCCGATCAAGTCTAACAGATCGCCCGCAGTGGATCAGCGATCGCCGAGGATGCGCCGGATCCGCTCCAGGCGCGCCGCGACATCGCGCTCGGCTCCGAGCGTCTTGGGGTTGTAGTAGCGCCGCCCGTCGAGCTCATCCGGCAGATACTGCTGGGGAACGACGCCGTGCTCGCTGTCGTGCGGGTATCGATAGCCCTTGCCGTGGCCGAGCCGTTTCGCACCGGGATAGTGCGCATCCCGCAGATGAACGGGCACGCGACCGAAGCCGCCGGCGCGAATGTCCGCGATCGCGGCATCGATGCCGACGTACGCGGCGTTCGACTTCGCCGTCGTCGCGAGATACACCGTCGCCTCGGCGAGCGGGATGCGTCCCTCCGGCATCCCGATGAAGGCCACCGCGTCCGCTGCGGCCGTGGCGATGACGAGCCCCTGGGGATCCGCCAGTCCGATGTCCTCCGCCGCCGAGATCACCAGCCGCCGGGCGATGAAGCGCGGGTCCTCCCCCGCTTCGATCATGCGCGCGAGGTAGTGCAGTGCGGCGTCGGGGTCCGATCCACGGATCGATTTGATGAAGGCGCTGATGACGTCGTAGTGCTCGTCGCCCTGGCGGTCGTAGCGCAGCAGCGCACGGTCGACGGCCTGCGCGACGTCGTCGTCTGTGAGGGTCGGGGACTCGTCCTGCGATCCGGATGCCGCGACCGCCGCCGCGGCTTCGAGACCGGTGAGCGCGCGTCTCGCATCGCCGGAGGCGAGACGGATGAGCGCGGCACGAGCGGGGTCGCTCAGGATCACCGCGCCGCGCAGACCGCGGGCGTCGGCGACCGCGCGGTCGACGAGTTCGCCGACCTCGTCGTCCGTGAGGGGCTGCAGCGTCAGCAGCAGCGACCGGGACAGCAGCGGCGAGATGACCGAGAACGACGGGTTCTCGGTCGTGGCGGCGATGAGAATGACCCAGCCGTTCTCGACACCGGGCAGCAGCGCATCCTGCTGGGCCTTGGTGAACCGGTGGATCTCGTCGAGGAACAGGATCGTCGTCTGGCCGTAGAGGTCGCGCTGGGTCACGGCTTCCTGCATGACCTCCCGCACGTCCTTCACTCCCGCGGTGATCGCGGAGAGCTCCACGAACCGCCGCCCCGAGGAGCGTGCGATCGCCTGGGCGAGAGTCGTCTTCCCCGTGCCGGGCGGCCCCCACAGGATGATCGACACGGCTCCGGGAGACGTCGCATCGGGGTCGGCCAGCGCGAGGATCGGGGATCCGGCACGCAGCAGATGCTTCTGCCCGGCGACCTCGTCGAGTGAGACCGGACGCATCCGCACCGCAAGCGGGGTCTGCCCTGACATCAGGGACGCGGATGAGCTCATGACTCCAGGCTAATGCGGGCGGCGGACACGCAGCCCCTGTGCGATGAGCACGCGCCGCCGCGGCCGGTAGGCTCGCAGGTGCTGCCACGACGGAGAAGAGGTCACCGATGGCCGGACGCAAGAACGCCCAGCGCGCCGATCACGAGCGCGCCCGCCTGTATGCCGCCCGCTCCCAGTGGCACGAGGGCCAGATCCGTCGGCGCGTGCGCGACAACACGATCGCGGGCATCGCCGGCGGCCTCATCGTCGTCGGCGCGATGGCGAGCCAGTTCGCGCATGCGCAGGTCACGACGCCCGAGCCGACGCCCACTCCAAGCCCGACGCAGTCCACCGCGCCGCTGGATCCGCTGCTGCCCAGCACGGTCCCCACACCGACGCCAACGGCACCCGCAGCGGAGTGATGCTCACCGTCGCCATCCGACGATGTGAGAACTTCGCACCACAGTCGTAACTTCTGCGGTCGGCCGCCGAAACGCGCCTCCGCCACGCTGGACGCAGCCTCGCCAGAGTGCTCCCGTCCCCCGTGGAGGTCCCGTGTCCTACATCAAACCTGCCGAGCTCGTCACCCGCATGGTCGACGCCGGCGCCTACAAGATGCAGCTGTCCACCCGCGACACGCTGATCCGCGCGTTCATGGGCGCGGCGATGCTGACGATCGCGGCCGCGTTCGCCGTGACCGTCTCGACCCAGACCGGGCAGCCGCTTCTCGGAGCGCTCCTGTTCCCCGTCGGGTTCGTCATGCTCTACCTGCTCGGCTACGACCTGCTGACCGGTGTGTTCACGCTCGGGCCGCTCGCCGTCATCGACCGCAGGCCGGGAGCGACCTTCGGCGCTCTCATGCGCAACTGGGGGCTCGTCTTCCTCGGCAACTTCGGCGGTGCCTTCCTGGTCGCGATCCTCATGGCGATCTACTTCACCTACGGGTTCTCCACCGAGCCGAGTGCCGTCGGAAACGCGATCAGCGAGATCGGCCACGGCCGTACGGTCGGGTACGCCGATCACGGCGCAGCCGGAATGCTGACGCTGTTCATCCGCGGCGTCCTGTGCAACTGGATGGTCTCCACCGGCGTCGTCCTCGCGATGGTCTCGGATTCGACCATCGGCAAGATCGTCGCGATGTGGATGCCGATCATGCTCTTCTTCTACATGGGCTTCGAGCACTCGATCGTCAACATGTTCCTGTTCCCGTCCGGCCTGCTGCTCGGCGCTGACTTCACCCTGTGGGACTACCTGGTCTGGAACGAGATCCCCACGGTCTTCGGAAACCTCGTCGGCGGACTGCTCTTCGTCGGACTCCCGCTGTACTTCACGCACGGTCGTCCGAAGGCGCGCAAGGCTCGTGCGGCCAAGCGCGCGAGCCGCGTCGCCGCGGCCGCTCCGCAGGAGCCTGTGCGCACGGATGCCGAGGCGACCGCTCCCGTGATCGACCGGGAGCCGGTCAAGGTCTCCTGATCCCGGAGTGCACAAAGGGCCGGGGCGCCATGGGCGCCCCGGCTCTTCTGCGTACTCGATCAGGTCGCGCGGAACCGATCGATGATGACGTCGGCCATCCGAGGGTCCGCGCCCAACGGTGCCGACACTACATCCGCGCCGGCCGCCTCGACGAGACCCGCGAAGTAACCCGGTGCCAGCACGTGGCTCGCTGCGATGACCCGGCGCGCTCCGGCATCCCGTGCGGTCTGCACCGCCTGTGGGATGCGGGGCTCGATGGCCGAGGCGTAGCCGATCGTCACCGGTGCGGGAATCAGGGTCGCGAGCCGATGGGCTGCGGCCTCGACGTCCGCGACGGCGGCCGGGTTGCTGGAACCTGCGGCGGCGAGGACGACGGCGTCGCCGTCGAGCCAGGTGCCGCCGATCGACGCGCGCAGGCGCGTCGCGAGGATCTGCGCGATGAGCGGATGCGTGCCGAGCGGATCGCCCTGGCGCGCTCCGGCATGGCGGCGCACGGCACCGGCGATGTCGACAGCGGTGTGGAAGCCGACGGAGAGGAGCAGCGGGACGACGACCACGTCATCGTGGGCGATCTCCTCGTCAACGACCGTCACGATGTCCGGCTCCTGCACGTCGACGAACGCCTGGACGACTCGCGTCTGCGGACTCCGTGCGCGGACCAGCTCGACGATCTCTTCGACGGTGCGGCGACCTTCGGGCGAATCCGTGCCGTGCGAGCAGGCGATGAGTGTGGTCATGAGTGTCACTCCTCCTGGACGGCGAGCCGGTAGCCTCGCTTGATCACGGTCTTGACGGCCTCGGGGCAGCCGAGAGCCTCGCGCAGGCGTGCGATGGACATCTCCACGGCGTGCGCGTTCTCTCCTCCGCGCGGCAGCACACGGCCGAGTTCTTCGCGCGAGAGCACGCGTCCGCCCGCGTCGAAGAGCGCTCCGAGCACGTTGGCCGATGCGCGGGACAGGGGGATGAACCGCCCGTCCAGCACGGCGCCGCCGCTTCGGACCTCGATCGTGCCCGCCACGGTCACCAGGGTCGGTGCCGCACCGTTCGCGTAGTGGTCGACGACGCAGCGCACCAGCGAGCCGAGGCGGCCGCGGACCGCCAGCGTGGTGCTCAGCCCTGCCTCGACGAGCGGCGTGGCGGTGACTGGGCCGACGGAGGCGAGCAGGAGGCGTCCGGTTGCCGCGCGATGACGGATCGCGTCGAGTCGCCCGCCGCGCTCAGCGGCCCTGATCCATTCCGCAGCTCCCGGGGCGGAGGTGAACAGCACCGCGTCGACTTCGCCGGTCGCCGCCTGCATCGCCGAACGGCTGACGATCTTGGGATCCGGTGGCGGCCCCCAGCGGTACACCGTGATGTTCACGGCATCCGCTCCGTGCGCGGTCATGAGCTCGTCCAAACCGTCGGATCCGGCACCGTGATGCTGGATCGCGATGCGCTTGCCGGCGACTCCGGCCTGGGTGAGGTACTCCCCCACCTCGGCCGCCGTCTCGGTCTCGGCGACCCAGTCGGCCACGAAACCGGCCTGCTGGATAGCGCCGTGCGCCTTGGGGCCTCTGGCCACGAACTGCGTGCCTCGGAAGGCCTCCGTGAGGTCGTCCACGAGCCCGTTCTCGTGCGCGGCATCCATCCACCCGCGGAATCCGACTCCGGTAGTGACGATCACGATGTCTGGCGGCTGATCGATGAGCTCGCGCGTGCGCTGGAGCAGCAGATCGTCGTCGGCGTTGGGCAGGATGGTCAGAGCCGGGGCGCGGTAGACCTGGGCGCCGCGGCGTTCGAGCGCGGTCGCGAGGTCGCCGGAGCGCCGATCGGCGGCGATCACCATCGTGCAGCCGGTCAGTACAGCATCGAGCGTGGGTCGTTCGGTCACGCCAGGGATGCCCCGATCCGCTCGGGTGCCGGCATGAGCAGGTCCGCCCGTGCCACGTCGCCGATCACGATCACCGCGGGGTTGCGGAGCGCGATCGCCTCGGCATCCCGCACCGCGAGTCCGAGAGTCGTCCGCGTCGTGCGCTGCTGCGGCGTGTGCCCGCTCTCCACGAACGCCACGGGACGGTCGGACGGGATGCCGTGGCGCAGCGCGGCGTCGACGATCCCGCCGAGGGCTGCGACGCCCATCAGCACGACTGTGGTCACAGAGTCATCCGCCATCGAATCCAGCGTACTGGCCGTGATGGGTCCCTGCCCGTTCACGACGTGGAAAGCCGACGCCGTGCCGCGATGGGTCACGGGGATTCCCGCCGCCTGCGGGACCGCGATCGCGCTGGACGGAGCAGGCACGACGTCGACGGGGATGCCGGCCGCATGGCACGCCTGCATCTCCTCACCACCACGACCGAAAACGAAGGGGTCGCCGCCCTTGAGACGCACGACACGCCGACCAGCGGCCGCGTGCGCGACGAGGATGCGATTGATCTCCTCCTGCGGGACCGTGTGGTTGCCAGGGCGCTTGCCCACGTCGATCACCTCGACGTCCGGATCGAGACCCTCAAGCACCTCGGCGGTCGGGCCCAGCCGGTCGGCGACGATCACGTCGGCCTCGGCGATGAGTCGTCGAGCGCGCACCGTCATGAGGTCGGCAGGACCCGGGCCACCGCCGACGAGATCGACGCGTCCTGCACCGCCGCTGCGGCGACGACGAAGAGGCAGCCTGCCGTTCGCCAGGAGGTCCCCGATCGCATCGCGCAGCGTGACCGAACGACGTGGATCAGCGCCCACGGCGCTCGTGACCGCGACCGTGATGTCACCGGCATCCACCTGTGCGGTCAGCCTCGCCGAGCCGTGCCCCCCGTCGCTCGCGTTCACGCACAGGACACGGAGCCGGTCGCAGCGCGCCGCGATGTCGCGGTCGACGCGCTGGTCGCCCGTGGCGGCATGGACGAGCCAGGCGCCGCGGAGATCCGCGGGCCGGAATCGTCCCTGCCTCCACGGGAGGTCATGGGCCTCGATGAGAGCTGCGGTCTCCGGGCTCAGCCCCGGCGCCACGATCCGCACCAGCGCGCCCTCGGCGAGGAACCGGCGCAGGCGACGTGCCGTCACAGCGCCGCCGCCGACGAGCAGGACATCGCGTCCGGCGAGCGTCACCCCGAGCATGAGCGTCATCGCAGCTCCTCGGAGTCGATGTAGACGGTGCCGTCCACCACCGTGACGGGCCAGACGCGCAGTGCGACCGGCGTTTTGCCCTGCGCCTCGAGGCACTCGCCGGTGCGCAGATCGAAGATCTGCTTGTGCATGGGCGAGGCGACCGTGGGGGCCTCGCCCTTCGAACCCACGATCCCGCGCGACATGACGTTCGCGCCGCTGAACGGATCGAAGTTGTCGAGGGCGTGCACGCTCCCGTCGGCGAGCAGGAACAGTGCGATCTGCGTGGTCCCGAACAGGGCAGCCCTCCCTCTCTCCACCTCGAGATCCGAGACGCCGCACACACGGATCAGTGTCTGCTGGTCTGCTGCGATGGTCATCGACGCACCTCCAGAGTCGTTCCTGCGATGAGCACGCCGCCCTCGGCGCGCTCCTGTGCGGTCGCGGGGCGGACCTGACCGCGCTCCGGGACGTAGGCGAGCGACGGATCAGGCGTGTCCGACGCGTTCACGAAGGACTCGAACCGCCGCAGCTTCTCCGGGTCCTTCAGCGTCGCGGCCCACTCGTCCTCGTACCGGTCGACGTGCGACGTCATCGCGGCGTCCAGGTCGGCGCAGATGCCGAGGCTGTCGTCGAAGATGACCTCGCGGAGTCCGTCCAGACCGCCCTCGAGCTCCTCGCACCAGCCCGCAGTGCGCTGCAGACGATCGGCGGTGCGGATGTAGTACATGAAGAACCGGTCGATGGCGCGGATAAGGCCCTCATCGTCCAGATCGGACGCGAGCAGTTCAGCGTGACGCGGCGAGAACCCGCCGTTGCCGCCGACGTACATGTTCCAGCCGGTCTCCGTGGCGATCACGCCGACATCCTTGCCCCTGGCCTCGGCGCACTCTCGTGCACAGCCCGAGACGCCGATCTTCAGCTTGTGCGGTGAGCGAAGGCCGCGGTAGCGCAGCTCGAGGCGGACGGCCATGCCGACCGAATCGAGCACTCCGTAGCGGCACCACGTCGAGCCGACGCAGGACTTCACGGTTCGCAGCGCCTTGCCGTAGGCCTGGCCGGACTCGAAGCCGGCATCCACCAGGCGCTGCCAGATCTCGGGCAGCTGCTCCAGTCGCGCCCCGAACATGTCGATGCGCTGCCCGCCGGTGAGCTTCGTGTAGAGCCCGTAGTCGTCGGCGATGCGCCCGATCGCGATGAGACCCTGCGGGGTGACCTCGCCACCGGGCATGCGCGGCACGACGGAGTAAGTGCCGTCCTTCTGCATGTTGGCCATCACGTGGTCGTTGGTGTCCTGCAGCGCCGCGTTCTCGCCGGCGAGCACATGTTCGCCCACGAGCACCGCGAGGATGCTGGCGAGTGCCGGCTTGCAGACATCGCAGCCGCGGCCTCGGCCGAAGCGCGCGATGACCGTGCTGAACGTCGTGAGGCCGGAGACGCGGACCGCGTCGAACAACTGACGACGCGACATGTCGAAGTGCTCGCACAGAGCGTTGGACGCGGTCTGACCGAGCTTCGCGAGCTCCTGCCCGACGATCTTCTTGACGCTGAAGATGCACGAGCCGCAGGTCGCGCCGGCCTTGGTGCAGGCTTTGACGGCCCCGGCATCCGCGCAGCCCTCCTCATGCACCGCCTGCCGGATGCGCCCGGCCGACACGTTGGAGCAGGAGCACACCACCGCGGCATCCGGCAGCTCGCCGGTGGGAGCTTCCACACCGCCCTCGGGCATCAGGTACGCCGCAGGGTCTGCTCCGAGGGGTGCGCCGACGAGCGGGCGCAGCGAGCCGTAGGCGGAGGCGTCGCCCACGAGGATGCCGCCGAGCAGCGTCTTCGCGTCATCGGAGAGAACGAGCTTCTTGTACACACCGGCGACCGGGTCGGCGTAGACCACGTCGAGCGCATTCGGGGTCGTCGCCATGGCGTCGCCGAAGCTCGCGACGTCGACGCCCGAGAGCTTGAGCTTCGCCGACTCGTCGTAGCCGGGGAAGGTCGCATCGCCTCCGAGCAGTCGGGTCGCGGCCACCTCCGCCATGGCGTAGCCGGGAGCGACGAGTCCGACCGAGCGCCCGTCGTAGTTCGCGACCTCTCCGATCGCGAGGATGTGCTCATCCGCCGTCCGGCAGCGATCATCGATCAGCACGCCGCCGGTCGGGTGGACGGCCAGTTGCGCGATGCGGGCGAGTTCGTCACGGGGGCGCACACCGACTGTGAAGACGACGATGTCCGCGGCGTGCATGCTGCCGTCCTGGAACTGCAGCTGAGTGACGGAACCTGAGGCATCGGGGTCCAGGCGCGTCGTGCGGCTCTGCGTGCGCACAGCGATGCCGCGGGACTCGATGAGCCGACGGAGCATCGTGCCGCCGGCGAGATCGAGCTGCGCGGACATCAGCCGGTCGGAGGACTGCACGACGGTGCACTCGACCTCCAGGCCCTGCAGTGCGCCGGCGGCTTCCAATCCGAGCAGCCCGCCGCCGATCACGGCGCCGCGTAGGGGGCGACCGAGCTCGGCCGTCCGGCGGGCGACGAATTCGCGCATCCGGGTGACGTCGTCGAGGGTGCGATAGACGAAGCATCCGGGCAGGTCGGAGCCGTCGACGGCGACGCGCGCCGCGTACGAACCGGTCGCGAGCACCAGGGTGCCGTAGCCGTAGTCGAGACCGGAGCGCGTCCGGACGGTGCGGGCGCGACGGTCGATGCCGGTCACGCGGTCGCCGCCGATCAGCCGCACGCGCTCGTCGTCGAGCACCTGGGGGTCGAGCGTGAGGTCCTCCGGCGTCGCGCCGGCGAAGAACGACGTGAGACCGACCCGGTCGTACGGGGCGCGCCCCTCGTCGCCGATGACGGTGACCGTGAGGTTCTCATCGGTGCGGGTGAGCAGGCTCTCCACGAAGCGGTGCGCGACCATGCCTGCGCCCACGACGAGCACATCGGACGATGATGCTGTTCGGTCTCTCACGGTGCCTCCTGTGTTCGGTGCTCCCGAAGCTAGATCGGCGGTGTTTCGCGCAGTGTTCGATGCCCGTTACGCGCTTCGAACGATCCGCTCACAAATCCGTAACGAACATGTGAGGCCGGCAGGCTGAGCCGGAAGCCGAGCGGCGGCGCCGCGCATACTAGGCTGAACACCGTCCCTTCCACCTCCCGCGGGATGACCGCGCAAGGAGCACCATCGTGTCTGCCACCGAATCGGAATCGCCGAAGCCGACTCCCCCTGTCCCCGCCCCGCCGCGCGTGCCCGGTCCGCCGCGCGTCGCTGTCGCGCCCGCCGCGCCCTCTGCGCCGACGATCGCCGGCGCAGCCGATTGGGGTCGCGTCACCGAGGACGGCACCGTCGAAGTGCGCGAAGGCGAAGACTGGCGCGTCGTCGGGCAGTACCCGGATGCGTCCGGCGATGAGGCGATCGCCTACTTCGTCCGCAAGTTCGAGGACATCGCCTTCAAGATCACCACGCTCGAGCAGCGGCACGCGGCCGGTGGCGCCGCAGCGGGCGAACTGACCGCACAGGCGTCGCATCTCGTCGCAGAGGTGACGGATGCCGCGGCCGTCGGCGATCTCGCCGGCCTGCGCGAGCGCCTCGACGTGCTGACGGCGTCGCTGGCCGAGGCCACCGCACAGGAGGCCGAGCAGGCCAAGGAGCTTCTCGACCAGGCGATCGCCGAGCGCACCGTTCTGGTGGAGCGCATCGAAGCCATCGCCGCCGGCGACCTGACCAAGGCGCACTGGAAGCAGGTCACCGCCGAGGTGACCGAGCTCTTCGACGCATGGCAGGCGCAGCAGCAGAACGGCCCGCGTCTGCCGAAGTCCGTCTCGCAGCAGCTGTGGAAGCGATTCCGCGATGCCAGGGCGACGATCGACCGCCAGCGTCGCGCGTTCTACGCCGAGCTGGATGAGACGCACAAGGCCGCTCGCGACGTCAAGGCACGGCTGGTCGAGCGTGCCGAGGCACTCGCGCCGCGGGGTGTCGACGGCATCCCTTCGTACCGCGCCCTGCTCGACGAGTGGAAGGCTGCGGGTCGCGCCGGCCGCAAGGTCGACGACGCGCTGTGGGCTCGGTTCAAGGCCGCAGGCGACGCGCTCTACGCCGCCCGTGCAGAGCAGAGCGCAGCCGATGAGGCCGACTCCGCACCCAAGATCGAGGCCCGCACCGCGCTGCTCGTGGAGGCCAAGGCCGTCGCCGATGAGCCGAACATCAAGCGTGCTCGGGCCCTGCTCACGAACATCCAGCGGCAGTGGGATGAGGTCGGGCGGATCTTCCCGCGCGATAAGGAACGCGCACTGGATGACAAGCTGCGCGTCATCGAGCAGGCGCTGAAGGCCCGCGAGGACGTCGACTGGAAGAAGAACGATCCGGAGACGAAGGCGCGCGTCGGCGACATGAGCCAGCAGCTGGTCGACGCGATCGAGAAGCTCGAAGCCGAGAAGGCCGCAGCCGAGAAGGCCGGCAACAAGAAGGCGGCGGCCGAGGCTGCTGAGGCCCTCGAGGCACGTCGCACCTGGCTCAACGCGCTCGGCGGCTGACCGGACCACCGCGTTATCCACAGAAGCCGCCCTCCGATGATTCCGGAGGGCGGCTTCGTGCATGCTGTGGGACATGCACCCGACACTGATCTACGGAGCGGACGGTCCCCTCTCCGAAGCGGAGCTGCGCGCCCTGCGCCTGGACGGGCTGCTGTTCGACGTCGGCGGCGCGTTTCTTCCCGCCGATGTCCCTGAAACGGCCGAGGTGCGCGCGCTGTCGCTCGCTGTCCATCTGCGCGACGAGTACGTGGTGTCCGGAGCCACCGCTGCATGGGTGCACGGGGCGGGCGATGCGCGGCCGCGACGCTGCCATGTGCGGCCGCACGTCGCGCGTCGACTGCGCGCGTCAGCCGACACCGATGTCGTGCTGCACGACGGGGTGGTCCCGGCATCCGAGATCCAGCTCTTCGTCGGCGTCCGGGTCCTCACCGTGCCGGCCGCCCTCGTCGACCTCGCGCGGGTGCGCGGGGCGGGACCAGCCGACGGGTGGCTGACCGGACTGCTAGCCCTCGATCCGAGCCAGGCCTCGCCCGCAGTCGAACTGCTGCGTGCGCGGGATCGTCTGCCCGGAAAGCGGCAGGCGATCGCAGCGATCGAGTCGGCTTACGAAGAGGTGACGCGGTAGACGTCGTAGACCGCGTCGATGCGACGCACGGCGTTGAGGACGCGATCCAGATGCACGGCGTCCCCCATCTCGAACACGAACCGGCTGAGCGCGAGGCGCTCGTCGGTCGTCTGCACGGTCGCAGACAGGATGTTGACGTGGTGCTCGCTGAGCACGCGAGTGACGTCGGACAGAAGACCGGAGCGATCGAGCGCCTCGACCTGGATCTGCACGCGGAACACGCTCTTCGAGGTCGGGCCCCACTCGACCTCGACGAAGCGCTGCTCGTCTCCGCTGAGCGCCTTCACGTTCACGCAGTCGGTGCGGTGCACGGACACGCCGCTTCCGCGGGTGACGAAGCCGACGATCGCGTCGCCCGGCACGGGGGTGCAGCACTTCGCGAGCTTGACCAGGATGTCGGAGGCGCCGCGAACGAGCACGCCGGAGTCCCCCGCCCGCGGCTCTCGGGACGGGACGACCGGGATCGTGATCGCACCCGTGCTCGTATCGGCAGCGGCGACCAGCGCCGTGACCTTCTCGATCACGGACTGCGTGGAGACGTGCCCCTCGCCGACCGCGGCGTACAGCGCCGAGACGTCCTCGAAGTGCAGCTGACGGGCGAGCTCGGAGAACGACTCCTGGCTCATCAGACGCTGCAGCGGCAGGTTCTGACGACGCATCGCGCGGGCGATGGCCTCCTTGCCCTGTTCGATCGCCTCTTCCCGGCGCTCCTTCGTGAACCAGCCGCGGATCTTGTTGCGGGCGCGGGTGCTCTTGACGAAGCTGAGCCAGTCCTGGCTGGGCCCGGCATCCGGATTCTTGGATGTGAAGACCTCGACCACATCACCGCTCGTCAGCACCGACTCCAGCGGGACGAGGCGGCCGTTGACCTTGGCGCCCATCGTGCGGTGGCCGATCTCGGTATGCACGGCGTACGCGAAGTCCACGGGCGTCGCACCGGCGGGCAGTCCGATCACGCGGCCCTTGGGCGTGAAGACGTAGACCTCCTTGGCGCCGATCTCGAACCGGAGCGAATCCAGGAACTCGCCGGGGTCGGCGGTCTCCGCCTGCCAGTCCGAGATGTGCGCGAGCCACGCCATGTCGGTGTCGGAGGCGCGCAGCTCGGCCTTGCCGCCGTTCATACGCTCCTTGTACATCCAGTGGGCCGCGACGCCGAACTCGGCCTGCTGGTGCATCTCGTGCGTACGGATCTGGATCTCCACGGTACGGCCGCTCGGGCCGATCACGGTCGTGTGCAACGACTGATAGAGATTGAACTTGGGCGTGGCGATGTAATCCTTGAAGCGCCCGGGCAGCGGCGTCCAGCGCGCGTGGATCGCACCGAGCACGGCGTAGCAGTCGCGCACGGAGTTCACGAGGACGCGGATGCCGATGAGGTCGTAGATGTCGTCGAACTCGCGGCCGCGGATGACCATCTTCTGGTACACCGAGTACAGCTGCTTCGGGCGGCCGACGACCTTGCCCCGGATGCGGAGATCCCGCAGATCCTGGTCGATCGCCTCGATCACCTGACCCAGGTACTTCTCGCGCTGCGGAGTGCGCTGAGCGATCAGGCTGTTGATCTCGGCGTAGATCTTCGGGTGCAGTACGGCGAACGAGAGATCCTCGAGCTCGCTCTTGATCGCCTGGATTCCGAGGCGGTGCGCCAGCGGCGCATAGATCTCGAGCGTCTCCTTGGCCTTCTTCGCAGCCTTCTCCGGCGGGACGAAGCCCCACGTGCGCGCGTTGTGCAGGCGGTCGGCGAGCTTGATGAGCAGCACGCGGATGTCCTTCGACATCGCCACGATCATCTTGCGCACGGTCTCGGCCTGAGCGCTCTCGCCGTACTTGACCTTGTCGAGCTTGGTCACGCCGTCGACGAGCATCGCGACCTCGTCGCCGAACTCGGCGGTCAGCTCGCTCAGGGCGTAGCCAGTGTCCTCGACCGTGTCGTGCAGCAGCGCTGCCGCGATCGCCCGAGGCCCGAGGCCGAGTTCGGCCAGGATCTGGGCGACGGCGAGCGGATGCGTGATGTACGGCTCACCGCTCTGCCGCTTCTGCCCGGTGTGCTTCTCCTTCGCCACCGCGTACGCGCGATCGATGATCGCGAGGTCGCCCTTGGGGTGGTTCGCCCGCACCGTGCGGTTGAGCATGTCGAGATCGTCGACGCGAGGCGCGCGCGAGAAGATGCGGGGCACGAGTCGTCTCAGACTGGATCCCTGCGCCTGCGTGTTCGCCTCCGCCATGGCCTACCTCCTGGGCTCTGCAATCCTACGCGCCCGGGAGCGACCCCGGCCCCACCGTGATGCGTCAGACACTCTCGACAGCGCGCTCGCGTGCGTCGAGGATGCGGGCGTCGCGCTCAGCGAGCGCCGGCTCCTTCTCGCGGAACAGCGAGTACAGCGGAGCTGCCACGAACAGCGTGGAGTATGTCGCCACCAGGATGCCGATGAAGATCGACAGCGAGATGTCCGTGAGCGTCTCCGCGCCGAGCCAGAAGGCGCCGATGAAGAGGATCGCACCGACCGGCAGCGCCGCGACGATGGACGTGTTGATCGAGCGGACCAGCGTCTGGTTCACCGCGAGGTTCACCGACTCTCCGAACGTGCGAGCCGATTTCTCGCCGTCCTCTGTGGTGTTCTCCCTGATCTTGTCGAACACGACGGTCGTGTCGTACAGCGAGTACGCCAGGATCGTGAGGAAGCCGATCACCGCGGCAGGAGAGATCTCGAAGCCGGCGAGCGAGTAGATCCCGACCGTGATGATCAGCACATCGACGAGGCCCAGGATGGCTGCGGCGGACATCTTCCAGGTGCGGAAGTAGATCGCGAGGATCAGGAAGGTCAGCGCGAGGAAGATCGCCAGACCCCACAGCGACTGCCGCGTGACGTTCTCGCCCCAGGCCGGACCGATGAACGAGGACGTGACCTCGCTCGGCTCGACGCCGTAGGCATCGGCGAGAGCGCCGGCGACCTGCTGGGTCTCCTCTGAGCTCATCTGTGAGGTCTGGACACGGACGTCCGTGCCGCCGATGACCGCCACCTTCGTCGTCGCCTCGGGGACGATCTCGTGCACGGCGTCGGTAGCGAGGCCCTGGTCCGTGGACTCGGGGGCGGCCACCGTGAACTGCGACCCACCGGTGAACTCGATCGAGAACTGCGGCGGGCGGATGAACAGCACGAGGATGGATCCGACCACGAGGGCGATGGCGATCCAGAACCAGAGCACGCGCCTTCCCACGAAGGGGAACGACGTCTTGCCCGTGTAGAGGTTGTTTCCGAACTCATTCATGGAGAACATCAGTGCTCGCCCTCGTTTCCGGTCGTGCTCGTCGAATCGGTGGCGGACAGCGCCTCGGCGCGCTTGCGTTCGGCGATCGTCTGACGGCGATCCGCCTCGGAGCGCGAACGAGCGTTCTTGGCGGCTCGACCGGTGCTCGCGGTGGATACCTCGCGGTACTGCACACGGGTGCGGTAGACAGCGCCGAGGCTCTCCGGGTCGAGCCCGGACAGCTTGTGGCCCTCGCCGAAGAACTTCGTGCGCGCCAGCAGCTGCATGACGGGGTGCGTGAAGATCACGAAGATGAACACGTCGATGAGTGTCGTGAGGCCGAGCGTGAACGCGAAGCCCTTCACCGTGGCATCCGCGAGGATGTACAGCACGACGGCGGCGAGGATGTTGATCGACTTCGAGATGTAGATGGTGCGCTTCGCGCGGCCCCAGCCGTCCTCGACCGCCGAGGTGACGGATTTGCCGTCTCTGAGCTCGTCTCTGATGCGTTCGAAGTAGACGATGAACGAGTCGGCGGTGAAGCCGATGGACACGATCAGACCCGCGACGCCGGCGAGCGAAAGGCGGTAGCCGATGCGCCACGCCAGGATGCAGATGATGATGTACGTCAGCACCGCCATGACGGCGATCGACGCGATGATCACCCAGCCGAGGGCGCGGTAGCTGAGCAGCGAGTAGAGCGCGACCAGGACGAGGCCGATGAGGCCGGCGATGAGACCGATCTGCAGCTGCTGGGTGCCGAGCGTGGCGGAGACGGTGTCGGTGCTCTCGACCGTGAAGCTCAGCGGCAGCGCGCCGTACTTGAGCTGATCGGCGAGTGCCTGTGCGCTCTCCTGATCGAAGCTGCCGGAGATGCTGGGCCGCCCGTCGAGGATCACGCCGTTCATCTGCGGAGCGGAGATGACCTTGCCATCCAGCACGAACGCGAACTGGTCGCGCGGCGACAGGTTGTCGAGCTTGTTCTGGTAGAGGCGCTGGCTGATCTCGCCGAAGACGCTCGCGCCGTCGTCGTCGAGGTCGAGCTGCACGAGCCACGCGCCGCTCTGCGGGTCGCGGCCGCTGGTCGCATCGTCGATCGCGGTGCCGTCGAGCTCCTGCGGACCGAGGATGTACTTCACCGAACCGAGGTCGTCGCAGGTGATCAGAGGCTGATCCGACGGCGCGTTGGCCGGGTCGTTCTGGGGGTTCGCGCAGTCGTAGGCCAGGAACTCCTGCTGGAGCCTCTCGGTGACCCAGGACAGATCGCTGGAGTCTGTCGGCTCGACGCTCGGTGTGGCGTTCGCCGCGGGATCGGGCGACGGGTACGGGGTCGCGTTGCCGTCCTCGCCGGTGAACTCCGTCGCTGCCGCGCTGGTGTAGATCACGGGGCGTAGCTCGAGCTGGGCTGCGGACTGGATGCGCTCGCGCGTCTCCGCGTCGGCCTCGCCGGGGATCTGGACGACGATGTTGCGGCCGCCCTCGGTCGTGATGTCCGACTCGGCGACGCCGGACGCGTCGACACGCTGGCGGATGATGTCCGCCGCCTGGTCGAGCTGCTCCTGCGTCGGATCGGAGCCGTCCTCCGTGACCGCGCTCAGGATGATCTGCGTCCCGCCCTGGAGGTCGAGCGCGAGCTCAGGCGTCCACGAGCTCTGCTTGACCCCGTAGACGCCGATCGCGTTGATTCCGAAGAGGGCGGCCGTCACCAGGAGCAGGCCGAGAAGGACTCGCCATGCATGACGAGTCGGAGTGGAGGATGCCACGTGGGTCGCGCTTTCTGAGAAGGCCGGCGGGGAGGGTGTGCGTGCTCGCTGCGATGCTACTTGGCGTCGGCGTCGCCCTCGAGGCGCGCGCGCGTCTGCTCGGGCGTCTCGACCGTGAGCGGTGGGAGCTCATCGGAGAGGGCATCCGTCGTGACGTCCTCATCCGCGGTCTCGGACTCGGACTCGTCCTCGACGTCGTCCTCAGCATCGTCCGTCGGGTCGACGACCCGCAGGATCGCCTGGCTGTGCACCTCGACGACCGCACCGGGGGCCAGCTCGATCTGCGCCGGCTGGTCGAGGTTCTCAGGGTCGAACGAGACCACCGTGCCGTACAGACCGCCCTGCAGCAGAACCTTGGCGCCGGGAACCGTCTTCTGCGCCTTCTCCTCCTGCTCGGCCTTCATCTGCTTGTTGCGCTTGCGCGTGTTGATCACCATGAAGATGACGAGAACAGCAAGAAGACCGAACAGCATGATTTCCATCAGGAGGAACCTTTCCGGGGCGCACGCGCCAGAGCGTGCAGAAGTGGGGGGATCGGGTGAAGTCTCCAGCGATTATAAGTCATCGAACAATGCGGACCCGTCCGGGTGAACGATGCCGAGGTGCGCATACGCCTCGGGCATCGCCACGCGACCGCGTGGTGTCCGTCCCAGGAATCCGATGCGCACCAGGTACGGTTCGACGACGCTTTCGACGGTCTCGGCCTCCTCGCCGACCGCGACCGCGAGCGTGCTGAGGCCGACCGGTCCCCCGCGGAAACGACGGACGAGCGTGTCCAGGACAGCGCGGTCCAGCCGATCGAGTCCGATGGGGTCGACGTCGTAGAGCTCGAGCGCAGCGCGCACATCCGCCAGCGACGCCTGGTTTCCGGCACCGTGCACGAGTGCGTAGTCGCGGACGCGGCGCAGCAGCCGGTTCGCGATCCGGGGCGTGCCGCGGGAGCGACGGGCGATCTCGGCGAGGGCGTCATCCGGGAGGCGGACATCCAGCACGAGGGCCGACCGGGCGATGACCCGCTCCAGATCGGACTCGTCGTAGAACTCGAGGTGGCCGGTGAATCCGAAGCGGTCGCGCAGCGGGTTGGGCAGCAGCCCGGATCTGGTCGTCGCGCCGACGAGCGTGAACGGCGCCAGATCCAGAGGGATGCTGGTGGCTCCAGCACCCTTGCCGACCATGATGTCGATGCGGAAGTCCTCCATCGCGAGGTAGAGCATCTCCTCGGCGGAGCGCGCCATGCGGTGGATCTCGTCGATGAAGAGCACCTCGCCGGGGACGAGACTCGACAGCAGCGCCGCGAGGTCGCCGGCGTGCTGGATCGCCGGTCCGCTGCTCAGCCGCAGCGGGCGATCGCTCTCGTGCGCCACGATCATCGCCAGTGTCGTCTTGCCGAGGCCAGGGGGCCCGGCGAGCAGGATGTGGTCTGCCGGGCGCTGCTGGATGCGCGCCGCCTCCAGCAGCAGCTGCAGCTGCCCTCTCACCTTCGGCTGGCCGACGAACTCGCCGAGGCTCGTGGGGCGCAGCGCACCCTCGATCGCGAGCTCGATCTCGTCCTGCGGTTCTGCGGCGTCGCGGGCGTCTCCGGCGTCAGCCACGGGATCCGCCCTGAGCCGGTCCGAGCAGGGCGAGCGTGCGGCGCAGGAGAGCCGGCACCGACGTCCGCTCCGCTTCGCTGGCCTCCTCGATCGTCTTCGCGGCCGCTTCGACGGCGACCTTCTCCGACCACCCGAGACCCACCAGCGCTGCGGTCACCTGATCGGCGACATCCGGGGCGGCCGTCGTCGCGCGCGCCCCAGGGGCCGGTGCGTGCACCTTGCCGGCGAGCTGCAGGACGATGAGCTTCGCCGTCTTCTGCCCGATGCCGGAGACTCGTCGGAAGGGCGCGTCGTCCTCGGCCGTCACGGCAACGGCGATCTGGTCGACGGTGAGGTGCGAGAGTACCCCGAGAGCGGACTTGGGTCCGACGCCGGTGACGCCGAGCAGCAGACCGAAGATCTCCAGTTCGTCGCGCTCGGCGAAGCCGAACAGGCTCAGCGAGTCCTCGCGCACGATCAGGCTGGTGTGCAGCTGCAGCCGTTCCCCGACACGCGCCGTGTGGGCGACATCAGCCGGCACGGCAACGGAGAAGCCGACTCCCCCGACCTCGATGACGACCTGATCGGATGCGGCATGCAGGACGACGCCATGCAGGGAGGAGATCATGCGTCCAGCCTACGAGAGACATCGTAGTTATGTTCGAGCGACACGCTCGGCCTCCGCCCACGCGCGCTGAGCCGGCGTGAGATCGCCCCGCCCCGCCCCGGCTCCGACGTCGCGGCGCCAGGCGTGACAGAGAGCGATGGCGAGAGCATCCGCGGCATCGGCGGGCTGCGGCGGCGCATCCAGCCGCAGGATGCGCGCGATCATCGACTGGACCTGTCTCTTGTCCGCTGACCCGTACCCGGTCACCGCCGCCTTGACCTCGCTCGGCGTGTGCGTCGCCGCCGGAAGCCCCGCCTCGGCGGCGATGAGCAGGGCGACGCCGCTCGCCTGAGCCGTGCCCATCACGGTGTGACTGTTGTGCTGAGCGAACACCCGCTCGACCGCCACGGCGTCCGGCCCGTAGGTCGCGACGACCTCGCGGATGCCGGCGGCCACGGCCGCGAGGCGTTCGCCGATCGGCGCGTCGGGCGGAGTGCGGACGACACCGACATGGACGAGGCTCGCGCGGCGCGATCGGGACACGTCGACGACACCGACACCGCAGCGGGTGAGGCCGGGGTCGATCCCGAGTACGCGAATCGTCGAGGAGGTCACTGCCCCAGGCTATGCGCGCCGCAGACGCCGACCGCGGCGGCGCGCCCTACTAAGCGCCCCAGCCAATCGCCGATTGGGCGCGATCCATGAACGCCGACTTCGCGCGGGTGTAGTCGTCGTAGTCCGGCGCATCGGCGTAGTCGGCGGCGAGTTCGCGCTTGATCGTCTCGTACTCCCCGCGCGCCGCGACATCCGAACGCAGCCAGTCCCGGAACGACCGGACGAAATCGGCGAAGGGCGAATCCGCTCGCCGCACGTGCAGGATCACCCCGTCGACACCGGCGGAGGAATCAGTGAGGTCGGCGTAGAACAGGATCTTCTCGTGCCGATCGCTCGAGCATCCGGGACGCGGGACGTCGGCATGCACCCCCGGAGAGTCGGGCCGCGAGCCGAGGGCCCTGACGAAACCGGATCCGCGCAGCGCCGCCTCGAGCGCCGACGGCGCCGGGAGCTCGGTCACGAGCAGTTGCAGATCAAGGAACGGCTTCGCTGCGAGCCCCGGCACCGATGTGGAGCCGATGTGCTCGATCGTGGTCGGCCCGGCCGCAGACGAGACCGCGGCGCTCACCCGCACCATCCACTCGTCCGCGAGCGCGGGCCACGACGGATCGTAGGCGACGATCTGCGGCGCCGTCACGCGTGCTTACTCGTCGTCGTTCGCGAGCTCGGCCTGAACATCCGCCGTCAGGTCGAAGTTGCTGAACACGTTCTGGACGTCCTCGCTGTCCTCGAGCGCGTCGATCAGACGGAAGATCTTGCGGGCCGTGTCCGCGTCGATCTCGACCTTGAGGTTCGGGACGAACTCGACGTCGGCGGATTCGTATTCGATGCCTGCATCGACGAGCGCGCTGCGGACCGAGACGAGGTCGGTGGCCTCCGTGACGATCTCGAAGCCCTCGGCGTGCGGCTCGATCTCCTCGGCACCCGCCTCCAGCGCCGCCATCATCACGTCGTCCTCGGTGGCGCCTTCGGAGCTGACCACGATGACGCCCTTGCGGCTGAAGTTGTAGGCGACGCTGCCCGGGTCGGCGAGCGTGCCGCCGTTACGGCTCAGCGCGGTGCGCACCTCGGCGGCGGCGCGGTTCTTGTTGTCCGTCAGACACTCGATCATGAGGGCGACACCATTGGGTCCGTAGCCTTCGTACATGATCGAGGTGTACTCGACGGCTTCGCCGCCGATGCCGGCGCCGCGCTTGATGGCGCGATCGATGTTGTCCTTCGGAACCGAGGTCTTCTTCGCCTTCAGCACCGCATCGAACAGGGTCGGGTTGCCCTGAAGGTCAGCACCGCCCAGCTTCGCGGCGACCTCGATGTTCTTGATGAGCTTCGCCCACGACTTCGCGCGCTTGGCGTCGATCGCAGCCTTCTTGTGCTTCGTGGTGGCCCATTTGGAATGCCCGGACATATGACTCCCGCTCGTTCTCGCGTTTCGCGCGCCTCAGTCTACGCGTTCGGCACTGCGCCGATCAGCCGTGGATGCTGGATCGCCCTGATCTCTGTCGCATGAGGTCGATCACCGGGTCCGCGGGCAGCTGCAGCGGCTCGTCCATGGCGGCATCCGGTTTCCATCGATCCCAGCCCTCATCGTGCAGCCAGAATCCGTCGGTGGTGAAGTCGCGGCAGGCGTGCTCGGCGAGCACGCGCACGGCATCGGCCTGCTCCGCGGTGAAGCGCCCCTGCGTCACGGCGGCTTCGAGCTCATCGGCATCCTTCAACCAGATGTCCTCCGAACCAGGATGCTCGAGATCGATCACGAGATCGAGCACGAGGTCTCGGGTGAAGACGCCGGGCAGGTCGCCCGCGACCCGTCGGTGCGGAAGCTCGATGTTCACGTACGCGCCGGCGGGGGTGCCGTCCGGGTTGCGGAAGTACCAGATCGACCACGGCCGCCCGGCGGGAGCCACTCTCACGATGCCCTGGCCGCGCCAGGTGGACTCCCTGGTGACCCAGGGCACGCTGAACCTCTCGTCCAGCGGCACCTCGCGCGTGCTCCGCCCGTCGGCCGGGACGGACTCGAGGCGAGCGGAGCCGGAGGCGATCCACACGACGAGACCGCGCTCGTCATCGCGGATCACGCGTGCGGTCTCGACATAGCGGCCGTAGCGCCAGAGGATCGGATCGCCGGCCGTGAACACGGGTGCATCTTCTCCGGCGACTACTGCGTCGGCGAACGCCGGATCGATGTGGGCGTCCCGGATGCCAGCCGTCTCGAGCAGCGCGACCGCGTCCTCCAGCGACGATCCGCTGGTCGAGATCGGCTGCCATCCCTCGCCGCGCCGGCCGATGAGAACGGCGTTGCCGCCGCTGGTGCTGACATCTCTGGACCCGATCGGCAGACGCATGCCGGCCAGACTATGCGCGGCGTGCGCGGACGTGCGCGAGGAACCGCCGGTGGAACCGATCCTCGCCGGTCATCTCGGGGTGGAACGAGGTGCCGAGCAGAACTCCCTGCTCGACCGCCACGACTGCGCCGTCCGGCAGCACGCCGATCGCGCGTGCGTGCGCACCGATACTGTCGATCACGGGTGCCCGGATGAACGTCGCCTCCACCGGCGCGTCGAATCCGTCGATGTCGAGGGAGGTCTCGAAGGACTCGCTCTGCCGCCCGAAGGCGTTCCGGCGCACGACGATGTCAAGCCCGCCGAACGTCTGCTGATCCTCCGTGCCGTCCAGCACGGCGTCCGCGAGCAGGATCAACCCGGCGCACGTGCCGTAGACCGGCATCCCGTCGGCGATGCGCGCACGCAGCGGGTCCGCGAGCCCGAAGGCGCGCGCGAGCTTGTCGATCACGGTCGACTCGCCGCCGGGGAGGACGATTCCGTCGACGGCGGCGAGCTCTTCCGGCCGGCGCACCGGCGTCACCAGAGCGCCCAGGCTCTCCAGGACTTGCACGTGCTCGCGCACGTCGCCCTGGAGGGCGAGGACGCCGACGCGGCGGCTACCAGCCACGCTCGGCCAGGCGGTGCGGCGCCGGCAAGTCGGACACGTTGATGCCGACCATCGCCTCGCCGAGTCCACGGGAGACCTCGGCGATGACCTTCGGGTCGTCGAAGAAGGTCGTCGCCTTCACGATCGCCTTGGCGCGCTCGGCCGGGTTGCCGGACTTGAAGATGCCGGAGCCGACGAACACCCCGTCTGCTCCGAGCTGCATCATCATCGCGGCGTCCGCGGGGGTGGCGACGCCGCCGGCGACGAACAGGACGACCGGGAGCTTGCCGGTCTCAGCGATCTCGGCGACCAGCTCGTACGGCGCCTGCAGCTCTTTCGCGGCGACGAACAGCTCGTCCTTGGGCAGAGCCGTGAGGCCCGCGATCTCACCGCGGATCCTGCGGATGTGCTTCATGGCCTCGGACACGTCGCCCGTGCCCGCTTCGCCCTTGGAGCGGATCATCGCCGCCCCCTCGGTGATGCGGCGGAGCGCCTCACCGAGGTGGGTCGCGCCGCAGACGAACGGCACCGTGAAGCCGTACTTGTCGATGTGGTTGACGTAGTCGGCGGGCGACAGGACCTCGGATTCGTCGATGTAGTCGACACCGAGCTCCTGCAGCACCTGCGCCTCGACGAAGTGTCCGATCCGCGCTTTCGCCATCACGGGGATCGAGACGGCGTCGATGATGCTGTCGATCATGTCGGGGTCGCTCATGCGCGAGACGCCGCCCTGAGCGCGGATGTCCGCCGGCACGCGCTCGAGGGCCATGACGGCCACCGCGCCGGCGTCCTCGGCGATCTTGGCCTGCTCCGCCGTGACGACGTCCATGATGACGCCGCCCTTCAGCATCTCTGCGAGGCCGCGCTTGACGCGCCCGGTTCCGCTGGCGACTGGCTGGGACATCGGGTTTCCCTTCGATGAGGTCAATGATCCGTTTGATCTATGCCAAAAGATAGCACTGTCGCAGGACGAACTAGACTCATGTGTCGATGGGTGACACGAACGAACAGATCACCGGCGCGACGGCCGCCGAGATCGCCGCCAGCGTGCGAGGGATGCGCGATCGCGGCGTGCTTCGCGGCGGCGACGTGCTGCCTCCCGTCCGCGAGCTCGCCGAGCGCCTCGGCATCAACCGCAACACCGCGGTCGCCGCGTACCGCCAGCTCTCCCAGGCCGGTCTCGTTCAGACCAGAGGGCGCGCCGGGACGGTGATCACCGGGCGCGCACCCGCCGCGCAGGACGGCTACGCGGCTGACACGGTGCTCAGGGACGTCGGCACCGGCAACCCCGATCCGGCTCTCATCCCCGATCCCTCCCCCGTGCTCGCATCGTTCGGCGGACGTCCCGTGCTGTACGGCGAGCCCGTGATCGACCCAGGGCTGGATGCCTGGGCACGCGAATGGATGGGCGCGGCTCTCCCGGGCGCCGAGTTCCGCATCACCATCACCAGCGGGGCCGTGGATGCCGTCGAGCGACTGCTCGCTCAGGCTCTGACGCGCGATGACGCGGTGGCGCTGGAGGACCCGTGCTTCCTCGCCAGCATCCACACCGTCCGTCTCGGCGGGTACCGGGCGGTCCCCGTGCCGGTGGACGACGAGGGCATGACGGTCGACGGTCTGCGAGCCGCGCTCGACGCCGGAGTGCGCGCCGTGATCTGCACCCCGAGAGCTCAGAACCCGACGGGCGCTCGCCTGAGTCCTGCGCGCGCGGCGGCTCTTCGCGCTGTGCTGGCCGATCACCCGTACGTCCTGCTCATCGAGGACGACCACTTCTCGATGCTCTCGCCGCACCCGTACGAGTCGCTCATCAGCGCCGATCACCAGCGCTTCGCTCTGATCCGCAGCGTGTCGAAGTTCCTGGGTCCGGACATGTGCCTCGCGGTCGCCGCCACAGACCCGGAGACGTCGGCCCGCCTGGCAGAGCGCCTCAGCCCTGGGACGACCTGGGTCAGCCATCTGCTGCAGCGGCTCGTGCTCGGTCTCGTCACGGATGCCGCAGTGCAGAAGCAGATCGCCGAGGCCGGCCGCCATTACACGACGCGCAACGGCGAGTTCGCCGATCGACTCCGCGAGCACGGTCTGCACGCCACCCAGGGCGACGGCATGAACCTCTGGGTCGAGCTGCCCGAACAGGCATCCGTCGTGTCCGAGCGCATGATGCGCCGCGGCTGGCTCGTCCGCACCGGGGACGCGTTCCGGCTGTCCGACAAGGCCGCCCCGTCGCATCATCTGCGACTCACCGTCCACGATCTCACCGCCGAGGAGGGCGATGCTCTGCTCGCCGACCTCGTCTCCGCCACCCGTTGATCCCGAAAGAAGCGCACCCATGAAGATCCTGTCGATCCAGTCCGCCGTCGCCTACGGCCACGTCGGCAACTCCGCGGCCGTGTTCCCCCTGCAGCGCATCGGCGTCGATGTGCTGCCGGTGTACACGGTGAACTTCTCCAACCACACCGGGTACGGCTCCTGGCGCGGGCCGCTCATCGATCCGTCCGACGTCCGCGACGTCATCACCGGCATCGAGGAGCGGGGCGCCTTCGCCCACGTCGACGCCGTGCTGAGCGGATACCAGGGCGGCGAGGGCATCGGAGAGGTCATCATCGACGCCGTCGCTCGCGTGAAGACAGCCAACCCGGCCGCGTTGTACGCGTGCGACCCGGTGATGGGCAATGCCAAGAGCGGATGCTTCGTCGCGCCGGCGATCCCCGAGCTGCTGCGCGAGAAGGTCGTCCCCGTCGCGGACATCATCACGCCCAACCAGTTCGAGCTCGGCTTCCTCACCGGGACCGAGCCGTCGACGCTCGAGTCCACGCTCGCGTCGGTCGACGCGGCGCGTGCTATGGGACCGTCGATCGTGCTGGTGACGAGCGTCGAGCGCCCCGATCGCGCCGAGGGCACGATCGAGATGCTCGCGGTGGACGACCAGGGCGCCTGGCTGGTCGCCACGCCGCACCTGCCGATGAAGGCGAACGGCTCTGGCGATGTCACGGCAGCGCTGTTCACTGCGCACTACGTCGCCACGAAGGACGCGAAGCTCGCGCTCGAGCGGACCGTGTCGAGTGTCTTCGACCTGCTTCAGGCGACCTTGGATTCGGGCGATCGCGAGCTGCAGCTCATCGAGTCGCAGGAGTACTACGCGAACCCCCGCATGCAGTTCACCGCAGAACAGGTCCGCTGACGGTCAGCCCTCCGGCCACGCGGCGGCGACGGCGTGCCGCACCTCGCCGAGCAGCTGCGGCAGAGCCTTCGTCTTCGCGATGATCGGGAAGAAGTTCGCGTCGGAGTTCCACCGAGGAACGATGTGCTGGTGCAGGTGCGCGTCGATGCCGGCCCCGGCGACGGCTCCCTGGTTCATCCCCAGGTTGAACCCGTGGCAGTTCGACACCTCGCGCAGAACGCGCATGCCGATCTGCGTGAGCGCCCCGATCTCGGCGACCTCCTCCGGCGTCGCCTGATCGTACGTGGCGATGTGCCGGTACGGGCAGACGAGCAGATGACCAGAGTTGTACGGGAACAGGTTCAGCAGCACGTAGGACGTTCGACCTCTGGCGACGATGAGGCGCTCCTCGTCCGCGTGCTTCGGGGCCTCGCAGAACGGGCATTCCTCGCGCAGCGGCTCCGGACCGGCCTGGATGTAGGCCATCCGATGCGGAGTCCACAGCCGCTGGAACTCGTCGGGGACGCCGGCGAGGTGTGCGGCGTCCTCGGGGAACACCGCCGCACCGGATGCCGGGTCCTGGCCGGTCACGCCAGATCCCCTGCCTTCAGCACGAGTGTGTGCCCCTCGATCGCCGTGCGGATCCGGGCGACCGCATCCGCGATGGGCACGCCGTTCTCCTGGGTGCCGTCACGGAAGCGGAACGAGACGGTGCCCGCCGCGCTGTCCTGCTCCCCCGCGATGAGGATGAGCGGCACCTTGGCCGTGGTGTGATTGCGGATCTTCTTCTGCATCCGATCATCCGAATGATCGACCTCGGCCCGGACGCCGACCGAGCGCAGCTGGCCGACGACCTCCTCGAGATAGCCGGCGTACTGCTCGGCGACGGGGACCGCGACGACCTGCGCCGGCGCGAGCCAGAGCGGGAAATCGCCGGCGTAGTGCTCGAGCAGGATCGCGAAGAACCGCTCGACCGAGCCGAGCAGCGCGCGGTGGATCATCACCGGACGATGCTTCTGCCCGTCGGATCCGGTGTACTCCAGCTCGAAGCGCTCCGGCTGGTTGAAGTCCAGCTGAATGGTCGACATCTGCCAGGTGCGCCCGATCGCGTCGCGCGCCTGCACCGAGATCTTGGGGCCGTAGAACGCGGCCCCTCCGGGGTCTGCGACGAGTTCCAGACCGGATGCTTCGGCCACTTCGCGCAGCGTGTCGATGGCTTCGGTCCACTGCTCGGGGGCACCGAGGAACTTCGGGTTGCCCTCCTCGTTCGTCGACAGCTCGAGGTAGAAGTCGTTCAGCCCGTAGTCGCGCAGCAGCTCGAGGACGAGGTTGAGGTTGGTGGTGAGCTCTTCCTTCACCTGCTCCTGGGCGACGTAGATGTGCGCGTCGTCCTGAGTCAGTCCGCGCACGCGGGTGAGGCCGGAGAGCGTGCCGCTCTTCTCGTAGCGGTACACGGTGCCGAACTCGGCCAACCGCAGTGGCAGCTCGCGGTACGAGCGCCCGCGCGAACGGTAGATGAGGTTGTGGAACGGGCAGTTCATCGGCTTCAGGTAGTAGTCCTGGCCCTGACGGGTGACGTTGCCGTCCTCATCGCGCAGCTCGTCGAGGTGCATCGGCGGGAACATCCCGTCGGCATACGTCTGCAGGTGCCCCGAAGTCTGGAACAGATCCTTCTTCGTGATGTGCGGGCTGTTGACCACGTCGTACCCGTTGCGCAGCAGGTGGCGACGGAGGTTCTCCTCGATCTCGTATCGGATGATTCCGCCTTTGGGGTGGAACACCGCCAGCCCCGATCCGATCTCGTCCGGGAACGAGAACAGGTCCATCTCCGCGCCGAGCTTGCGGTGATCGCGGCGCTCGGCTTCGGCCAGACGCTCCTGGTAGGCCCGCAGCTCGTCCTTAGACGGCCATGCGGTGCCGTAGATGCGCTGCAGCTGCGGGTTCTTCTCACTGCCGCGCCAGTAGGCGGCGGCGACGCGGGTCAGATCCCAGCCGTTGCCGACCATTCGGGTGCTCGGCACGTGCGGACCCCGGCAGAGATCCTTCCAGGCGGTCTCGCCGTCACGCGTGACGTTGTCGTAAATCGTGAGCTCGCCGGCTCCGACCTCCACGGAGGCGCCCTCAGCGGCATCCGCACCGGATCCGGGCCCTCCGGCGAGATCGATCAGCTCGAGCTTGAACGGCTCGTTCGACAGCTCGGCCCGCGCCTCATCTGCCGACACGACGCGGCGAGTGAAGCGCTGGCCCTCGCGGACGATCCGCTGCATCTCCTTGGAGACGGCTTTCAGGTCTTCGGGCGTGAACGGCGTCTCGGTGCCGAAGTCGTAGTAGAAGCCATCGGTGATGAACGGGCCGATGCCGAGGTTCGCCTCGGGGCGCAGGCGCTGGACGGCCTGCGCGAGCACGTGCGCGGTGGAGTGGCGCAGGATGTTCAGGCCATCGGGGCTGTCGATCGTCACCGGTTCGACCTCGTCGGCATCGGTCACGGTCGCTGCGAGATCCTTGAGCGTGCCGTTGACGCGCATGGCGACGACGGATCGGTCGGTGAACAGGGCGAAGCCGTCTTGCGGCTGGGCGTTTTCAGGCACAGAACACTCCATCTGGGTCGTGTTCAAGATTACTCGCCGTATTGACCCTCGTTGCGCGTCGCGGTTGACTGCCGCCATGGATACGGATGCCCCGCAGACGCGCACCTCGCTCGCGGCGGACTTCGACAGACTCGGCCTGCGGGCCGGACAGACCCTGCTCGTGCACAGCTCGTTGCGCTCCCTCGGCTGGGTGTGCGGCGGCAGCCAGACTGTCGTCGAAGCCCTGCTCGACGTGCTGGGTACCGAGGGCACGATCGTCGTACCGACCCAGACGAACGACAACTCCGACCCCGATGGTTGGGCGCACCCACCTGTTCCGGCGTCCTGGTGGCCGATCATCCGCGACGAGATGCCCGCGTTCGACCCCGCGATCACGCCGAGTCGCGGCATGGGAGCCATCGCCGAGCAGGTGCGCACGTGGCCGGCGGCGGAGCGCAGCGTCCATCCACAGACCTCGTTCGCCGCGGTCGGCGCTCAGTCGGGGAGTCTCGTAACCCGGCATCCGCTCGAGTGCTCCCTGGGGCCGGACTCGCCCTTGGGCGCGTTGGAGCGTGCTGATGCGGTCGTCCTGCTGCTCGGCGTCGGATACGGCAGCTGCACGGCGTTCCACCTCGCCGAGTACCGACAGGACGCGCCGCCGATGGAGCGCGTCAGCGCCGCGACGCGTGATGCACGAGGGGTGCGAACGTGGCAGACGTGGGCCGACGTCGCGCTCGATGACGACGACTTCGAGGCGATCGGCGCCGCTTTCGACCGCACGGGTGCGGTCAGCTCGGGAATGGTCGGTGCGGCGGATGCTCGGCTGCTTCCGATGTCGGATGCCGTCGCTCACGCCGCCGATTGGATGGCTGAGAACCGAGGCTGATCGGTCTTCGTGTGCGATGCGTTCCGGCCCGCCGCTGGTCCGTCGCGTGCGCTCAGACCTGCGCGTCGGCGATGGGGTCCGACTCGCGACGTCGTCGTCGCCAGGCTGTCAGCAGCAGCACCGCGCCCAGCACCCCCAGGCCGATGTTGACGGTGAGATAGCGGACGCCGTCTGCGCTGGCCGATCCGACGGCCGACCACGAGGTCACGGATCCGACGACCGCGAGCATGAGCGAGAGCAGTCCCCCGCCGATCAATGCCGGCCGCTCGGCCCGCACGGCATCCGAAGTCTGCGGCTCTACCGCGTCGGTGTCGATCGTCATCGTGATACGGCGTGGTCGCGTGCTCCGCGTCGCGTGCTGCGCACCGCCTGCACCGTCGCCAGCACCGCGCCGACGACTCCGCAGCCGAGCAGGACGTATCCGATCATCAGGCCTTCGCTGACCATGTCGCTCCGTTCGTGGGTGTACTCACCCAGCCTTGCGGAGATGTGCGCGGCTGTCTGTAGGCCGAAAGGGGGACGAGTTTCCCGCCGGTCGCACGTCGGCGGCGCTGGACGACCCGCTCTTCCCGGAAACGCAAAAACCCCCGGAGATCCGGGGGTTTTATCTGTGCGCGATACTGGGATCGAACCAGTGACCTCTTCCGTGTCAGGGAAGCGCGCTACCGCTGCGCCAATCGCGCCCGTTCGGGCTATTCAGTTGTGCAGAGAGGTGGCGACGGGATTCGAACCCGTGTAAACGGCTTTGCAGGCCGGTGCCTAGCCTCTCGGCCACGCCACCAGGAGGTGGATTCGAACCCACATGCCGAAACTCCCGAAGGAGTCCCTGCACTCGAGCGGATGACGAGACTCGAACTCGCGACCCCAACCTTGGCAAGGTTGTGCGCTACCAACTGCGCTACATCCGCGTTGTGTTCCGGCTGACCGGGCACTTGTAAAACAATAGCCGACGTTCTGCGCGACGCCAAACCGACACGGGATCTCGGGTGTGTCCGATCAAATGGTCAAGATGCCCCTGCGGCGTCCGGTAGTATCGGTTCTCGACCACACAGGTCATGGGCGATTGGCGCAGTTGGTAGCGCGCTTCCTTCACACGGAAGAGGTCGTCGGTTCGAGTCCGGCATCGCCCACCACCGCAATCATTCAGCAGGCCGATTCATCTCGGCGTATCCCGAGCGATACGACGGATGCTGCAGTTCTCCGATCCAGCCGCGCAGGCGCGTCCCGTCGAGGATGTGGCCGCTCGCGAGTCCCGTTCCCTCGTCGTGCGGGACGGGCAGACCCAGCATCGTCGCGACGTACTCCAGCACCTCCCCCAGTTGTGCAGGGTGTCCGTCGACGGCGTGCAGCAGCGAGGGCGCCTCCTGTGCGCGCAGAAGAACCGCAAGCGCCGACACCAGGTCATCCTGGTGGATGCGATTCGTCCATCGAGAGTGATCCGCAGGAGTCTGCGCGCGGACTCGGCGCAGCATGAACTCGCGCCCGGGGCCGTAGATCCCGGCAGGGCGCAGGATGGTCGCGCCAAAGAAATCGACCGCCGCGCGTTCGCCCTCGATCAGCCGGTGCGAGCGGTCGGACACCGCGATCGGTTCATCGTCCTCGGTCAGAACACGATGGGGACCGGCGCCTTCGAAGACGGCCGTGGAGGAGACGAAGACTGTGCGAGCGGGACTGCTCGGCAGCGCGGCGGCGATGTTCGAGAGCGCGGTCCGGTAACTGCTGCGGGAATCGCCAGGCGGCAACGTGACGAGCATCGAATCGATGGACGGAAGCCGCTCGATCGCATACGACACATCCGCGGTGATGCCCTCGACACCGGGCGGCAGGTCGACTGCTGTTCGGCGCAGGGCGTACAGCAGCTCGGCATCCGCACTGAGCAGTGACGCGACCCGACGCCCGAGCTTGCCGTAACCGACCAGCAAGGTGCGTCCGAGAGGACGTTCCGACGCGGTCTCGACCATCAGGACTCCGTTTCGCTTGCTTTCCCATTGTGGGTCACCCTGCGCGGGCGCGACGCGCTTTCGATCCTCCCGGCGAAGCGACCGCGCCATAGACATAATGGTTGCGCGACCACCACCCCGACGAAGGGATCACAATGACGACATTCACCGCTTGGAAGTTCGAGACCGTTGAGGGAGCCGAGAACGCCACTGCTGTTCTGCGCGAGGCTGCCAGCGAGGGCCTCATCAAGATCGAGGACTACGCGGTCATCGAGTGGGAGCCCGGTGCCGACCGTCCGAAGGTCAAGTACGAGAATCGCGACGAAGCGCGCAGCGCCGGCTGGGGCGCGCTCCTCGGCGTCCTGATCGGCGCCCTGTTCTTCCTGCCCCTGATCGGGGCCGCGGCGGGAGCCGCCATCGGCGTGCTGGCGAAGAAGATGGATGCCGTCGGCATCACCAAGGACCAGCTCGACACCATCGGCAAGGCAGTCATCCCCGGGACGTCGGCGCTGTTCGTCGTGAATCACGACAGCGACCGCGACCGCCTCGCCGAGCGCTTCCACGGCCTGAACGGCACGCTCATCGCCAGCAACCTCGTGTCCGGCGAGGAGGACGAGGTGCGTCGCGCTTTCGAGGACTGAGCGCATTTCGCACACGTGCTGCCACGGCGCCTCCCCCTTCGCAGGGGCGAGGCGCCGTGTCACTGTGGCGGCATGAGGAACCTGCTCCACGATGATTCGCTCTTCCTCCTCCTGCGCGGTTACGACTTCGCGGAACGGATCTGGGAGCGCGTCTCCCCCGGTTCCCGCGCGGCGCCCATGCGGCTCCTCGGCGATGATGCGCTGCTCGTGCGCGGCGCCGAGGGTGTTCGCCTGTTCTACGACGAGACAGCCATCGCTCGGCAGGGAGCGATGCCTCGCATCGTCCAGGAGACTCTCTTCGGTCATGGATCCGTGCACGGCCTCGACGGCGACCAGCAGCACCATCGCAAGTCCGCTTTCGTCGCAGCCGCGTACGAGGACGCCCAGGCCGCCAGGCTCGCACCTCTTCTCGAACAGGAATGGCAGAGGGAACTGACGGCCTGGATCGGAGGCGGTCGACGCTCCGCCTACGAGTGTCGAACTGCAGAACAGCATCCGTCCGATGGTCGCCGTCGCCCGCTTCACCGCCTTCGCCGGCCTTCGTCTGCACACTCATCCGCAGTGGCGGGCCCGTATCGCTGAGGAGAGCGCCGCGCGCGGTGCGCTCACCGGCGGACCCATCGCGACCGCATTCGCGCAGGAGATCCGCCGCACAGCGCCGTTCGTACCGATGCTTCCGGGGCGCGCGGTGGCCGATGTCGAACTCGACGGTCAGCGGGTCTCCGAGGGCGGTCGCGTCGTGCTGGACATCCTGGGGACGAATCTCGACGCGGCATCGTGGGCCGACGCGCAGCGGTTCGCGCCAGAGCGATTCATCGGGCAGGACGACTACGAGGCGATCGAGGAGTTCATCCCACACGGAGGCGGGTCCGTCCCCATCGGGCACCGCTGCCCGGGGGAAAAACTCGCGATCGCCGGACTCGCCACGGCAGTTTCGGCCTTGAGCGACTCGCGGGTGACCATTCTGGGCGCGCGACTCGACGTGAACCGTCGACGCCTGCCGACGATGCCCGCGTCGGGAGCGCTTGTCCGCGCGACGCGCGGCGCAACACGCTGCCCAGCGCATCGTTGATGCGACGGCCTGCGGCGCTCCGCCGCTGGTCGATGCTTGCATCTGCCGCCGAGTGGGTGGTGAGGTGAACGGCCGCAGAGGCGATCGGCCGATCAACCCCCGAAGCGCTTCGTTCGCGGTGTTCGAGTCCCGCAGCGCTGCCTCCTGCCCCGCCTTCGGCGAGGTAGGCGAGACGATGCAGCGTCTCGGCGTTCCGCCAACGCAGCAATGCGGTGGACAGAGCCGCAGGCAAGAGTGTCGCCGGTCCGCGAACCGGCCGCTCGGTGATCCGGACAAGGCACCCCGTCGTGTCGTCGATGAGGAGCGGCCACATGCCTATACCGAACGCTCCCTTCGTCTCGGCGTTCCGCCAACGCAGCAATGCGGTGGCGGCTCGCGCCGCATAGGGGTTGCTCAGCACGTCGCCTCGCGTCGCACCGGGTCGCACGGATCAGCTCGCCAGCCACCCGTACCTGTGCGCGAGCGCCGACGTCACGCGTCGATAGCGTTCCCTGTCCAGGATGGCCGCCTCGCGACGCATCCCCTGATGGTGCACGCTGTACAGTTCCTCGATGTCGACCCACGACTCTCGGCCTTCGCGATCCCATGATCCCGATCCAATCGAGAGGTAGTCGCGGCGCCCGTCGTGCGGCTTGCTCGTCATACGGACCGCGTAGACGCGATCCGTCGACTGAGGGCCGAGCACGAGTACAGGGCGATCCTTGCCGCGCCCGTCGTTCTCGTCGTACGGCACCCAGGTCCAGATGATCTCCCCGGCATCCGGAGCACCGTCCAGCGCAGGGGAATACGCGAGCGTCAGCCGCCGGATACTGCTCGGATCCACGCGCGTGGTCTGTCGCCCCTTCGCCTGCCCCGGAACAGGAACAGCCGTACGTCCCGGCCCCTTCGCAGGAGTCCGGGACGTACGGCTGGTCAGAACATCGATCACCGTTGCGGCGATCCGGGTGAAAAGGCTTCGAGACGAACTCACCCCGTCACCCTATCGACCGATCAGGCGTCGACGAGTGCGTAGCCCTCTTCGCCGTGGACGACCGAGTCGACACCGGCGATCTCGTCCTCGTTGGTGATGCGGAAGCCGATCGTCTTCTCAATCGCGAAGCCGATGATGAACGCGACGACGAACGAGTAGATCAGCACACCGATCGCGGCGATCGCCTGGACGGCCAGCTGGCGGAAGTCGCCTCCGACGAAGAGTCCGGTTCCGGTGGCGAAGAAGCCGAGGTACAGGGTGCCGAACAGGCCACCGACGAGGTGGATGCCGACGACGTCGAGCGAGTCGTCGAAGCCGAGGCGGAACTTCAGCTCGACGGCCAGCGCGCAGAGGATTCCGGCGAGAGCGCCGAGCAGGAGCGACCATCCGGGCGTCAGCGCGGCGCAGGCCGGGGTGATGGCGACGAGACCTGCGACCGCACCGGAGGCGGCGCCGACCGAAGTCGCCTTGCCGTCCTTGATGCGCTCGATGAGGATCCAGCCGAGGATGGCCGCAGCGGTGGCGCCCAGCGTGTTCAGACCGATCAGGCCGACGCCGCCCATGTCCTCCGCGAGCCACTCGGCACCGGCGTTGAAGCCGAACCAGCCGAACCAGAGCAGGGCCGCACCCAGCAGGGTGAGCGGCACGTTGTGCGGCTTGAGGATGCCCTTCTGGAAGCCGATGCGCTTGCCGAGCACGAGCGCGAGCGCCAGGGCAGCCGCGCCGGCGTTGATGTGCACCGCGGTGCCACCGGCGTAGTCGATCACGGCGATACCGCTGTCCTCACCGAACATGGTGGCGCCGAGGTTCATGATCCAGCCGCCGCCCCATACCCAGGCGGCGATCGGGAAGTAGCCGACCGTGGCGAAGATGCCGGCGAAGATCAGCCAGCTGCCGAACTTGGCGCGGTCCGCGATCGCACCCGAGATCAGCGCGATGGTGATGATCGCGAACGTGGCGCCGTAGGCGACGCCGATGAGCGCGACGTTCGAGCCCTCACCGGAAGCCAGGCCGCCCAGACCGAAATCGGCGAAGGGGTTGCCGGCGAACGCCGTCGGAGAATCGACGGCGCTCATCGAGAAGCCGAAGAGAATCCACAGCACGGCGACGAGTCCGATCGAGCCGAAGCTCATCATCATCATGCTGACGACGCTCTTGGCCTTCACGAGACCGCCGTAGAAGAACGCGACGCCTGGCGTCATCAGCAGGACCAGCGCCGTCGCGGTAATACCCCACGAGATGTTGCCGGGAGCATCCATAGGAAAACCTCACATCCGAAGTAATTGAGAGCTTCAGTGTGGCGAGGCCCGATTTCGGAAATGCGTGTGATTTGTTTCGCCGCGGTTACACCAGGGCTTTGTCCGTGAACATCGCGTTACGCAGACCTGCGCGCTCACACAGAATGCGTGAGCGCGTTGAGTCGGGAGATGGCCCTCAGATACTTCTTGCGGTAGCCGCCGGCCAGCATCTCCTCGGAGAAGACGGCATCCAGAGCCCGCCCCGTCGCCGCGATCGGGATCTGCGCGTCGTAGACGCGATCGACGAAGGCGACGAACCGCAGCGCCTCGGACTGGTCCGTCAGTTCGCGGACGCCGCGCAGGCCGATCAGGTCGACGCCGTCGATCAGGCGGATGTAGCGCGACGGGTGCACGCGCGCCAAGTGCCGGATCAGTTCGTCGAACTCGTCGTCGGATGCCGCGCCCGCCGCCGTCGCAGCATCCACCCGCACGCCGTAGGCCGCATCGTCCAGCACGATCGCGTGCCCGTCGATTGCGCGCTGACGGAAGTCGACGCCGTCGATGCGCAGCGTCTGGAAGCTGTCCGACATCTGGTGGATCTCGCGCAGGAAGTCCTGCGCGGCGAACCGCCCCTCGCCCAGTGCGTTCGGCGGCGTGTTCGAGGTAGCGGCGAGGCGCGTGCCCGAGATGACCAGCTCGCCCAGCAGGCGGGTCATCACCATGGTGTCGCCCGGATCATCCAGCTCGAACTCGTCGATGCAAAGCAGATCGGCGCCGCGGAGCAGATCGACGGTGTTCTTGTATCCGAGCGCTCCGACGAGTGCGGTGTACTCGATGAACGAGCCGAAGTACTTCCGTCTCGCCGGCATGGCGTGATAGATCGACGCGAGCAGGTGGGTCTTGCCGACGCCGAAGCCGCCGTCGAGGTAGAAGCCCGGCTTGAGGTCCGGTTCCTTCGGCGCCCGTCGGAAGAACCCACCGCGCTTCACTGCTGCCGTGCGCCCCGCGAATCGCTGCAGCAGGTCCTTGGCCTGCTCCTGCGACGGATACTCCGGATCGGCGCGGTAGCTCTCGAACGTCGCGTCGTCGAACTGCGGCGGCGGAACGAGCCCGGCGAGCATCTCGGGACCCGTGACCACGGGCTGCCGGTCGGAGAGGCGCACGGTGCCGGCGCGGGGCGTCGATTCGGTCATGAGGTCCTGTGTCGGAGTCTTACGGATCGGGCGCCGGGCGCACCGAATGGATCTATCGTCGAAGGGGACGGCACAACACTACGCCGTCGACGCCTGAGCCTTCGCTCGCACACCATCGAGGAGCGCGCTGTGACCATCGAGTTCGACACCACATCTGAGAAGTTCGCCGAGTACGCGGAACCGGGACGCCTCGTCACGACAGAGTGGCTCGCCGCGCACCTCGGCTCCCCTGGTCTCGTCGTCGTGGAGTCCGACGAGGACGTGCTCCTGTACGAGACCGGGCACATCCCCGGCGCGGTGAAGGTCGACTGGCACACCGAGCTCAACGATCCGGTGGTCCGCGATTACGTCGACGGGGAAGGCTTCGCGACACTGCTCAGTCGCAAGGGCATCTCCCGCTCGGACACGGTCGTCATCTACGGCGACAAGAACAACTGGTGGGCGGCGTACGCCCTGTGGGTCTTCTCCCTGTTCGGCCACGAGGACGTGCGCTTGCTGGACGGCGGACGCGACCGGTGGATCGCCGAGGGACGCGAACTGACAACGGAAGCGAGTGCTGCGGCGCCGACCGAGTACCCGGTGGTCGAGCGCGACGACACGATCCTGCGCGCGTACAAGGACGACGTGCTCGCCCACATCGGCAAGCCGCTCATCGACGTGCGCTCCCCCGAGGAGTACAGCGGAGAGCGCACGAGCGCGCCCGCCTATCCGGAGGAGGGCGCGTTGCGCGCCGGCCACATCCCGACGGCGCAGAGCGTGCCATGGGCCAGGGCTGTTGCCGAGGACGGCGGCTTCCGCACCCGGGCAGAGCTCGACGCCATCTACCGCGGCGACGCTGGACTGCAGGACGGCGACGAGGTCGTCGCGTACTGCCGCATCGGCGAGCGTTCCAGCCACACCTGGTTCGTCCTCAAGCACCTGCTCGGTTTCGACAACGTGCGCAACTACGACGGTTCATGGACCGAGTGGGGCAGTGCCGTCCGCGTGCCGATCGCGACCGGTGCCGAGCCTGGATCGATCTGACCGTGGGAGAATGTCGGGGATGAGCACTACGCACGTTCCCGCCACTCTCGCCGAATTCCGCGACGACTTCCTGGCGCTCGACGAATCCGAGCGGCTGCAGCTGCTGCTGGAGTTCTCGAACGAACTGCCGCCGGTGTCCGCCGAGGTCGCCGCACACCCCGAGATGACGGAACGCGTCGCCGAGTGCCAATCCCCCGTCTACATCCATGTCGAGGTGCACGACGATGTGGTCACGATGCACGCCACCGCGCCGCCGGAGGCGCCGACCACACGTGGCTTCGCCAGCATCCTGACGCAGGGGATCACGGGCCTGACGGCCGATGAGGTCCTGGCGATCCCGGACGACTACCCTCAATCGATCGGGCTGACCCGCGTCGTCTCTCCCCTGCGGATCTCCGGGATGACCGGGATGCTGCTGCGCGCGAAGAACCAGGTCAGGCAGAAGCGCTGAAGCTCTGCGTTGCGACCCATTCCGTGATCGCGCCCGTCCAGCCGGTCTGATCGTAGTTCCAGAGCTTGGTGTGCCTGGCTCCGGCGAAATGCGGCATCGTCACGATGTCCGGCCGCGCTTGGGCGAGAGCGTGCGACGCATCAGCGGGAACGAAGCCGTCGTCGTCGCTGTGCAGGATGAGGATGGGGATGTCGAGCTCCTCTGCTCTCGCGAGCATGTCGAGCCGGTCGAAGGAGATCGCCTCGTCCGCACCGCCCCACCGCGCCGTCACCGGTGAGGACAGCACGGTCATCGCCAACTCGGGCAGAGGATCGCGAACACCCTGCTCGCGTGCCTGGAACCGCAGCACCGAGCGCCAGTCGATCACGGGCGACTCGAGCACGAGGCCGATGACCGCCGCACGGTGCTCGGAGGAGACCACGGTCTGCAGCGCGATCGCCCCACCCATGGACCATCCCATCAGGAGGATCCGTCGCGCTCCGTGTCGCAGCGCGTACTCGATCGCGCCGTCGACGTCGCGCCACTCGGATGCCCCCAGCGCATACGCGCCGCCCTGCGTGCGGGGCGCCTCGCCGTCGTTGCGATAGGACACGACGAGGTTCGCCATGCCCAACGAGTGGAAGATCGGGACCGCACGCAGGCACTCGGCCCTGTTGCCGCCCCGCCCGTGGATCTGGATGACCCAGACGTCGGATGCCGGGGCATCCGGAGCCGCCGGGAACAGCCAGGCGGGGCACGGTCCGCTCGGCGACCCGACCAGCACGTTCTCCCACCGCAGATGCAGTTCGCGGGGCGAGCTGTAATACCAGCCGCTGAACGCCGCCACCCGATCAATGCGCGCGCCGGGGTCGATCTGCGTGAGCAGCTTGCGACGCACGCTCGCAGCATCCGCGCTCAGCACCGCACCGAGCTTCACGTAGCCGTACGTGCCGGTCGTGAAGAGCCCATAGCGGCCCGGGAGCTCGGTGTCGAGCGTGCGGCTCAGTTCGATGGTCTGCGCGCCGGTGTCGACCGCGAGGATCTCGGTGTCCATCCCGCGCTTCTCGGGCGTGACGACACGTCGGGCGACGGCGAGCACGAGCAGGCCGCCCGCCGTGACCAGAGCGAGCAGGGTGAGGACGAGGGCCGTGACGGCGTGCCTGATACTCTTCATCGCCTCCTGACTCTAGCCTGTCAGCGTGGACGCACATTCCGATGCCGGGGCGCGCTTCGAGCATGCCGCAGCCGAACTGCGTGAGACGCGATTCCGCTCGGACATCACCGTGCGCGAGATCCCCTCTCCGCAGGGCCTCGCCCCGTTCTCGATCGCGTTCGCGGCCGACGTCCGCCCGGACGATCACGGCGACTCGATCTACGGAACCGCTCGGTTCGTCCTGCTGCACGATCCGGATGCTCCGGATGCGTGGTCCGGCCAATGGCGCATCGTCGCGTTCGCCCAGGCTCCCCTGGAACCCGAGATCGGCACGGACCCTCTGCTTGCCGACGTGACCTGGTCCTGGCTCGTGGATGCGCTCGAGTCTCGGGATGCCGTGTACCACTCGGCATCCGGGACCTCGACCAAGACGCTGTCCAAAGGCTTCGGCGGCCTGGCGTCCGAGGGCGACGGAGCCCAGATAGAACTGCGCGCGTCGTGGACGCCGGAGGGCAGTCTGCGCCCGCATGTGGAAGCATGGGCAGAGCTGGTGGGGATGCTCGCCGGGCTTCCGCCCGGTTCTGAGGACATCGCCGTGTTCGGTGCGCGAAAGGCGGCCCGTGACTGAGTATTCCGTGATCGATGATCGGGATGAGTTCGAGCGCGCGTGCGCGCAGCTGGCCGCAGGCTCAGGGCCCGCGGCGGTCGATGTGGAGCGGGCCTCGGGATTCCGCTATTCGCAGCGCGCGTATCTGGTGCAGGTCTACCGGCGGGATGCCGGAGTGTTCCTGTTCGATCCTCCGGCGATCGGCGATTTTCGTGCCCTCCAGGAGGCCATCGGCGACGAGGAGTGGGTGCTGCACGCGGCCAGCCAGGATCTGCCGTCGCTGCGCGAACTGGCGCTCGAGCCGGCGTCCCTGTTCGACACGGAACTCGTGTCCCGACTCCTCGGACACGAGCACGTCGGCCTCGCCGCCGTCGTCGAAGACACGCTGGGCATCACGCTGAAGAAGGAGCATTCTGCCGCGGACTGGTCGACCAGGCCGCTCCCGGACGCGTGGCTCGACTATGCGGCCCTCGACGTGCTGCATCTCGTCGACGTCCGCGACGTGCTCGCGGCCGAGATCGTCGCTCAGGACAAGGTCGAGATCGCCGCCGAAGAGTTCGCGGCGACGCTCACGCGCGTGCCGAAGCCGCCGCGGACCGAGCCCTGGCGCCGTCTGAGCGGCCTGCACCGCGTGCGCGGAGCGCGCAACCTCGCCATCGCCCGAGCGCTCTGGGAAGCGCGCGAGCAGTACGCCCAGGAGCAGGATGTCTCCCCCGGCCGGCTCGTCCCGGACCGTTCGCTCATCGCCGCTGTCCTGACCATGCCGTCCAACAAGCACGCCCTCGCCTCGCTGTCCGATTTCACCGGGCGCGCAAGTCGCACCCAGCTGGATCGCTGGTGGAGCGCGATCGAAGCGGGGCGAACGACCGCCGACCTGCCGAAGGAGCGCGTCCCCAGCGACACGCTGCCTCCGCCGCGGGCCTGGAGCGACCGCAACCCGGAGGCCGATGCGCGCTTGAAAGCGGCGCGCCCCGTCATCGAAGCCCGCGCGGTGGAGATGACCATGCCGACGGAGAACCTCCTGACACCGGATCACCTGCGTCGTGTCGCGTGGGAGCCGCCGGTGCCGGCGACCGCGGAGACCATCGGCACCGCGCTCGAAGAGCTCGGCGCGCGGCCCTGGCAGATTGCGGAGACTGCACAGAGGATCGCGGATGCCTTTGTAGAAGCCGCGCAATCGCCCGGAGTGGCCGAGGAAGCCGGTTCGTAGAGTCGGTCCAACCGATTCCCTCCCGTCCACCCCCACTCCTAGGCTGAGGTCATACCCAACCCAGGAGGCAGAGTGGCCGAGATCTCGGACGTCTTCTTCGTCGATGGAGTGCGCACCCCGTTCGGGCGCGCCGGCGAAAAAGGCATGTACTGGAACACCCGCGCAGACGACCTCGCCGTCAAGGCGACGATCGGTCTGATGGAGCGCAACGGCTCCGTCCCGGCGGATCGCATCGATGACGTGGCGATCGCCGCGACATCCCAGACCGGCGACCAGGGCCTCACGCTCGGACGCTCTGTTGCGATCCTCGCCGGGTTGCCGCAGACCGTCCCCGGTCTCGCCGTCGAGCGCATGTGCGCGGGCGCCATGACGAGCGTGACCACGATGGCGGCATCCATCGGCGTCGGCATGTACGACTTCGCCCTCGCCGGCGGCGTCGAGCACATGGGGCACCACCCGATCGGCGGCAACGCCGATCCGAACCCTCGGTTCGTCGCGGAGAAGATGGTCGACCCCGGCGCACTCAACATGGGCGTCACGGCCGAGCGCATCTTCGACCGCTTCCCGCACCTGACCAAGGAGCGCTCCGACCGCTACGGGATGCTGAGCCAGCACAAGGTGCAGGCCGCCTATGACGCCGGCAGGATCCAGCCCGACCTCGTATCCGTCGCGATCAAGGGAGCGGATGGCGCCTGGGGCCTGGCCACCGAGGACGAGGGCCGTCGCCCCCAGACCACGATGGAGGACCTCGCGAGCCTGAAGACCCCGTTCCGTCCACACGGACGCGTGACCGCCGGCACGTCCTCTCCTCTGACCGACGGGGCCACGATGTCGCTGCTGGCCGGCGGTGGCGCCGTGAAGGAGTTCGGTCTGCGTCCGAAGATGAAGCTGGTCTCGTTCGCGTTCGCGGGGGTGCAGCCCGAGATCATGGGCATCGGACCGATCCCGTCCACCGAGAAGGCGCTCAAGAAGGCCGGGCTCACCATCTCGGACATCGGCCTGTTCGAACTGAACGAGGCGTTCGCCATCCAGGTGATCTCGCTGCTCGATCACTTCGGCATCGCCGATGACGATCCCCGTGTCAACCAGTGGGGCGGCGCGATCGCGGTCGGCCACCCGCTCGCGGCATCCGGTGTCCGCCTGATGATCCAGCTCGCGGCTCAGTTCGCCGAGCGGCCTGATGTCCGTTACGGCCTCACGGCGATGTGCGTCGGTCTTGGCCAGGGCGGCTCCGTGATCTGGGAGAACCCTTACTACGACGGCAAGAAGAAGCGGAAGTGAGCGAAGGCATGACGAACTACGACGACGTCGACTTCTCCCCGATCCTGGCGCTCACCGACGGCGAAGTCGTCACGCACTCCCCTGTGCGCGACGTCCGGCTCGCCTCGGGCAGGACGCTGGCCCTCATCACGCTCGACAACGGGCGGGATCACACGCGCCCGAACACTCTGGGACCGGCCACGCTCACCCAGCTCGGCGAGACGCTCGCACAGCTGAAGAGCCGGGCAGCGGCCGGAGAGATCCAAGCGGTCGGCATCACCGGCAAGCAGTACATCATGGCCGCCGGCGCCGATCTCTCCGACATCAGCAAGGTCGGGTCGAAGGACAACGCGCGCCTGATCGCGCAACTCGGGCACAAGGTCCTCGGCTCGCTCGGCGAGCTCGGCGTGCCGTCCTTCGCCTTCGTGAACGGCCTCGCGCTCGGCGGTGGCCTCGAGATCGCGCTGAACAGCACGTACCGCACGGTGGATGCTTCCGCCGCCGCGGTTGCGCTGCCCGAGGTGTTCCTCGGCATCATCCCCGGCTGGGGCGGCGCCTATCTGCTGCCGAACCTCATCGGCATCGAGAACGCGCTCGAAGTGGTCATCTCGAACCCGCTCAAGCAGAACCGGATGCTGAAGCCGCAGCAGGCGTTCGAGTACGGCATCTTCGACGCGATCTTCCCGGCGGCGACCTACCTGGAGAGCTCGCTCGCCTGGGCGGATGCTGTTCTCACCGGTACGGTCAAGGTCGAGCGGAAGAACGAGCCCGGCAAGCTGGAGCGACTCACGAAGTGGCCGATCGCGATCAAGATGGCCCGCGGAATGCTGGAGTCGAAGATCGGCACCGTTCCGCGGTCGCCCTATGCCGCGCTCGACCTGCTCGACAAGGCACGCGGAGGCACCAAGGCCGAGGGATTCGCCCGTGAGGACGAAGCCCTGGCCGAGCTCGTCACGGGTGACCAGTTCGCGGCATCCATGTACGCCTTCGATCTGGTGCAGAAGCGGGCCAAGCGCCCGGTCGGAGCACCGGACAAGGCGCTCGCGAAGAAGGTGACCAAGGTCGGCATCATCGGCGCCGGTCTCATGGCGAGCCAGTTCGCGCTCCTGTTCGTGCGCAAGCTGCAGGTGCCGGTGCTCATCACCGACATCGACCAGGCCAGAGTCGACAAGGGCGTGGCCTACATCCACGGAGAGATCGACACGCTCGAGGCGAAGGGCCGTCTCGACGCCGACACCGCGAACAAGCTGCGCGCGCTCGTCCACGGCACGGTGGACAAGTCGGAGTACGCGGATGCCGACTTCGTGATCGAAGCCGTCTTCGAAGAGGTCGGCGTCAAGCAGCAGGTGTTCGCCGAGATCGAGAAGATCGTCGCCGAGGACGCGATCCTCGCGACGAACACATCATCGCTGTCGGTGGAGGAGATCGGCGCGAACCTCGCGCATCCCGAGCGACTCGTCGGCTTCCACTTCTTCAACCCGGTCGCGGTCATGCCGCTGATCGAGGTCGTCAAGACGCCGGTGACGAACGAGCAGACGCTGTCGACGGCGTTCGTGGTCGCGAAGGCCCTCGGCAAGAACGCGGTGCTCACCGCGGACGCGCCGGGATTCGTCGTGAACCGGCTCCTCGCCAAGGTCATGGGCGAGGCGGCCAGAGCCGTGTACGAGGGCACACCGGTGCAGGACGTCGAGAAGGCGTTCGCGCCGCTCGGACTGCCTATGGGGCCGTTCCAGCTCATCGATCTGGTCGGCTGGAAGGTCGCAGCTCACGTCCAGGACACCATGGTGCACGCCTTCCCCGACCGTTTCTACGCGAACGAGAACTTCCACGCTCTCGCCGAGCTCGATCAGGTCGTGGAGAAGGACAAGGGCGGTCGCGTGACCGGCTGGACGAAGGCGGCAGAGAAGGCGATCAAGGGCGCCGTCGGGACGACCCCCGCCGACGCCGCCACGATCCTCACCCGGGTGCAGGACGGTCTCGCGCAGGAGATCCGCCTCATGCTCGACGAGAGCGTCGTGCCCGAAGTCGAAGACATCGACCTGTGCCTCATCCTCGGCGCGGGCTGGCCGTTCATCGATGGCGGCGCATCGCCGTATCTCGACCGTGAAGGCGCGTCGGAGCGGGTCTTCGGCGGCGCGTTCCACACGCCGCCGATTCGCGGCATCGCACACCGTTGATCTCAGCGTCGAAGGCGGGACGGTCCTCGTGACCGCCCCGCCTTCGGCGTCCCAGGCGGCGGATCCGCGAACAGCCGGCGAAGGCTCGGTGAACTTCTCGGTCCACGGGCCCTGATCGGCCTCCGCGCACTCGCGCATCCGTGAAAGTGGACCCATGGACACGTTCCTCTCGTTCTTCAGCGTTCCCGGCATGAGCAGCCTTCTGAAGACGGGCACGGCCATCCTGACCGTGCTGCTTGTGGTTCCGGCCCTGCTGAAACTCTTCCTCGTGACGATCGACGAGGGGTGGGCCGCGATCCGCACGCGGAACGGCAAACCCATCGTCCGAAAGCCCAAGGGCGTTCCCGGTGCACCGGGCGAAGTCGTGGTCCTCCCGCCAGGCACGCACGGCGCGTTCCCGATGTTCTACTGGTACAAGCTGATCGACGTCCGCTGCCGCGCCACGGATCTGCCTGCCCGTCAGCTCACCGGCGCCTCCGGCCACCAGCATCTGGTGCACGCCTCGTTCGAATGGCGCCCCGTGGCGACAGGACGCGAGCTGCGCGTGTTCGAGCTCGACGTCGTGAATGTCACCGAACGCACGGCCAACATCGTCGGCTCGGCGATGCGCGACGTGATCCGGGGTCTGCCGGGCGACGTCCTGCCGGAGAACGCCGATCTCGGCGCTCAGGTGCTCTCGGCCTGCGCCCAGACGGCTCTCCGCGACTGCGGCGTCGAGGTCGTGCGCGTCATGATCACCGGCGACGCCCTGACGGACGGCTACCTGCTGTCGCAGGCGCTGCGCGCCGGGGATCGGGATGCCGAGGCCGCTGTCGCGGCGCTGCACGCTCTGAACTGAACGCGCGGCGGGGTCAGCGCTTCTCGTGCAGCGGCAGGTCGATCGCGCCGGTCTCGCCGGCGTTGCGCGCCACCGGGATGCGGATGCCGAGCACCTGCGAGACGACGTCCTGCGCGATCTTGGGAGCGGTCAGGCCCGCATCGGCGAGGATTTGGTCGCGTGAGGCATGATCGATGAACTCGTCGGGGAGGCCGAGCTCGTCGACCGCGGTGTCGATCCCCGCTTCGCGGAGCACCTGACGCACCCGCGTCCCGATTCCTCCCACCCGGATGCCGTCCTCGAGCGTGATGACGAGCCGATGGCGGCGTGCGAGGTCGATGACCGACGGCTGAACCGGAATCGCCCACCGCGGGTCGATCACGGTCGCGCCGATCCCCTGCGCACGCAGGCGCGTCGCGACATCCACCGCCAGCGCGGCGAACGGGCCGATTCCGACCAGCAGCACGTCCTCCGACTCACCGCGCGCCAGCACGTCCACGCCGTCCTGCAGACGTTCCAGAGCAGGAAGGTCGGGGGCGACCTCGCCCTTGGGGAACCGGATCACGGTCGGTGCGTCATCCACGAGTACGGCCTCATCCAGTGCCTCGCGCAGTCTCGCCCCGTCGCGGGGGGCGGCGATGCGGATGTGCGGCACGATCTGGAGCATGGCCAGATCCCACATACCGTGGTGGCTCGGCCCGTCGGGTCCCGTCACACCGGCTCGATCGAGCACGAACGTGACGCCGGCCTTGTGCAGGCCGACATCCATGAGCACCTGATCGAACGCCCGGTTGATGAAGGTCGCATACAGCGCGACGACGGGGTGCAGGCCGCCGTAGGCGAGGCCTGCGGCGGCCGTGACCGCGTGCTGCTCGGCGATGCCGACGTCGTAGACGCGCTCGGGGAACCGCTCGGCGAAAGGGGCGAGCCCGGTCGGGCGCAGCATCGCCGCGGTCATCGCGATGACCTTCGGGTCGCGCTCCCCCGCCTGTACGAGCGACTCGGAGAACACGTCGGTCCAGCCGGTGCCGCTGCTCGAGAGCGGCTCACCGGTCGACGGATCGATGCGGTTCACGGCATGGAACTGATCGGCGACGTCATCGCGCGCGGGCTGATAGCCGCGTCCCTTCTCGGTGATCGCGTGGACGATCACCGGTGCGCCGTACGACTTCGCGAGTTCGAGCGTCTCGATCAGCGCGTTCAGGTCGTGCCCGTCCACCGGCCCGAGGTACTTGATGTCGAGGTTGGAGTACAGCGCTGCGTTGTTCGTGAAGCGGGACAGGAACCCGTGCGTACCGCCGCGGACGCCGCGGAACATCGCCCGGCCGAACGCGCCGAACGACCGGAACAGCCGGTCGGATCTGCGGTGCAGATCCTTGTACGCGGCCGCCGTGCGCACGCGGTTCAGATACCGTGACATCCCGCCGATCGTCGGCGCGTAGGAACGTCCGTTGTCGTTGACGACGATGACCAGATTCCGATCGTTGTCGTCCGTGATGTTGTTGAGCGCCTCCCAGGTCATCCCGCCCGTGAGTGCGCCGTCGCCGACCACGGCCACCACGTGCCGGTCGGAGCGACCTGTGGCGGTCAGAGCCCGAGACACCCCGTCCGCCCAGCTCAGTGAGCTCGAGGCGTGCGACGATTCCACGACGTCGTGCGTGCTCTCGGAGCGCTGCGGATATCCGGCCAGTCCCCCGCGCAGCCGCAGCTGCGAGAAGTCCTGACGGCCGGTGAGCAGCTTGTGCACGTAGGACTGATGACCGGTGTCGAAGATGATCGGGTCCGCCGGTGACTGGAACACCCGGTGCAGCGCGAGCGTGAGCTCAACGACGCCGAGGTTCGGCCCCAGATGCCCGCCGGTGCGGGACACGTTCTCGATCAGGAACGACCGGATCTCGTCGGCGAGCTGTCCCAGCTGCTTCGAGCTGAGTCCGTCGAGATCCCGCGGCCCCGTGATGCCGGGAAGAATGGGCATCCGCACCTCCTGAAGTCTTCATCGATCTTACCGCCGGGCTCCGGGAATCCCCCGTGTGCACTTCCGGGAAACCCGCAGTCGGATGCTGCATGCACCCACCCGCGTCATCGCTGAGGGCCCGGATGCCGAAGCATCCGGGCCCTCAGCGAACGCGGGATCAGACCAGCGAGCGCAGCACGTACTGCAGGATTCCGCCGTTGCGGTAGTAGTCCGCTTCACCGGGGGTGTCGATGCGGACGACCGCGTCGAATTCGACTGCCTGCTTGCCCTCGGGCGACTGCGCGCTCGGGGTGGCCGTGACGCGGACCGTCTTCGGTGTGACACCGTTGTTGAGCTCTTCGAGACCCGAGATCGAGACGACCTCGGTGCCGTCGAGTCCGAGGGACTCCCAGCTCTCGCCTGCCGGGAACTGCAGCGGCACGACGCCCATGCCGATGAGGTTCGAGCGGTGGATGCGCTCGAAGCTCTCGGTGATGACGGCCTTGACGCCCAGCAGGCTCGTGCCCTTGGCGGCCCAGTCGCGCGACGACCCTGAGCCGTACTCCTTGCCGCCGAAGATCACCAGCGGTGTTCCCTGCTCCTGGTAGTTCTGGCTGGCGTCGTAGATGAACGACTGCGGAGCGCCGGGCTGCGTGAAGTCGCGGGTGTAGCCGCCCTCGACCTCAGCGCCGTCGTTGACCGCCCTGACGAGCTGGTTCTTCAGGCGGATGTTCGCGAAGGTGCCGCGGATCATCACCTCGTGGTTGCCTCGGCGGGAACCGTAGGAGTTGAAGTCCTTCTGAGCGACGCCGTGCTCGGTGAGGTACTGAGCGGCCGGCGTGCCGGCCTTGATGTTCCCGGCCGGGCTGATGTGGTCGGTCGTGACCGAGTCGCCGAGGGTCGCCAGCACGCGGGCGCCGGAGATGTCGGCGACCGGAGTCAGCTCCATGGTCATGCCGTCGAAGTACGGCGCCTTGCGGACGTAGGTCGAGTCCTCGTCCCACTCGAAAACGGGACCGGTCGGCGTGGGCAGGCTCGTCCAGCGCTCGTCGCCGTCGAAGACGGTGGCGTACTGCTTGATGAACTGCTCGCGCGAGATCGACGAGTCCACGATCTCCTGGACCTCGTCCGGCGTGGGCCAGATGTCCTTGAGGAAGACGTCCTGACCGTCGGCGCCCTGTCCGAGCGCGTCGTTCTCGAAGTCGAAGTGCATGGATCCGGCGAGCGCGTACGCGATGACCAGCGGGGGCGAAGCCAGGTAGTTCATCTTCACATCGGGGCTGATGCGACCCTCGAAGTTGCGGTTGCCGGACAGCACCGCGGTGACGGCCAGGTCGTTGTCGTTGATCGCGGCCGAGACCTCTTCGATCAGGGGGCCGGAGTTTCCGATGCAGATCGTGCAGCCGTAGCCGACCGTGTAGAAGCCGAGACCCTCGAGATCCTTGTCGAGACCGGACTTCTCGTAGTAGTCGGTGACGACCTTGGAGCCGGGGCCGAGCGTCGTCTTGACCCAGGGCTTCTGCTTGAGGCCCTTCTCGAGCGCCTTGCGCGCCACGAGCCCGGCCGCGATCATCACGGAGGGGTTCGAGGTGTTGGTGCACGACGTGATCGCCGCGAGCGTGACGGCGCCGTTGTCGAGGATGTACTTCTCCCCGTTCGGCGTCGTGACCGGCACCGGCTTGGATGCGCCCTTCACACCGCTGGAGATGTGCACCGGCCGGGTGTGGGTGTCCTCTTCGCCGGGGACGGATCCAGGGTCGGATGCCGGGAACGAGTGCTTCGACTCCAGGTCGACGACGTCCTCGGTCGTCGAGGCGGTGGCGTAGTTCAGGATGTCCTGCTCGAACTGGCCCTTGGCCTCCGAGAGCAGAATGCGGTCCTGCGGGCGCTTCGGGCCGGCGATCGAGGGGACGACCGTGCCGAGGTCGAGCTCCATGTACTCGCTGAACACGGGCTCGTTGTCCGCATCGTGCCAGAGGCGCTGCTCCTTCGCATACGCCTCGACGAGCGCGACCGTCTGCTCGTCGCGACCGGTCAGGCGCAGGTAGTCGGTCGTGACGTCGTCGATCGGGAAGATCGCGGCGGTCGAACCGAACTCCGGCGACATGTTTCCGATGGTGGCGCGGTTGGCGAGCGGCACCGATGCGACTCCGGCACCGTAGAACTCGACGAACTTGCCGACCACACCGTGCTTGCGCAGCATGTCGGTGATCGTGAGCACCACGTCGGTGGCGGTGACGCCGGCGGGGATCTCACCCGTGAGCTTGAAGCCGACGACGCGCGGGATGAGCATCGAGACCGGCTGGCCGAGCATAGCGGCCTCGGCCTCGATACCGCCGACGCCCCAACCCAGAACCCCGAGGCCGTTGACCATGGTGGTGTGCGAGTCGGTGCCGACGCAGGTGTCCGGGTACGCGCGCAGGACGCCGTTGACGTCGCGGTCGTAGATGACCTTGGCGAGGTGCTCGATGTTGACCTGGTGGACGATGCCGGTCCCCGGCGGGACGACCTTGAAGTCCTGGAAGGCGGTCTGGCCCCAGCGCAGGAACTGGTAGCGCTCGCCGTTGCGCTCGTACTCGATCTCGACGTTGCGCTCGAGGGCGTTGTCGCTGCCGAAGAGATCGGCGATGACCGAGTGGTCGATGACCATCTCAGCGGGCGAGAGCGGGTTGATCCGGCTGGCGTCGCCGCCGAGTGCCGTCACAGCCTCGCGCATGGTGGCGAGGTCGACGATGCACGGCACACCGGTGAAGTCCTGCATGACCACGCGCGCCGGCGTGAACTGGATCTCCGTGTTCGGCTCGGCCGAGGCATCCCACGAACCGAGCGCCTCGATCTGCGCCTTGGTGACGTTCGCGCCATCCTCGGTGCGAAGCAGGTTCTCCAGGAGGACCTTGAGGCTGAACGGGAGCTTCTCGTAACCGGGAACGGTGTCCACACGGAAGATCTCGTAGTCGGTGCTGCCGACCGTCAGGGTGCTCTGGGCACCGAAGCTGTTCACCGTGGACACGAATACGTCTCCTTCTACTCGGATGGAGGCAACTGGCGACTCCATCTTGCTCGCCAGCGAGCCCGCACTGCCAGCAAGGCGGACCTAACCAGTCTGCTCCGCCGAAGCCGTGTGCGAAAGCCTTCAATTTATCTTGATGTCAAGATAAATCTATCACGAGTCGGCGGCGTCTTCCTTCGGCAAGTCACGCGGGTAGAGCGCACGGACGACGAGCCAGGTCACAGCGATCATCGGAGCGAACAGCGGCAGACCCATGATGAGCTTCAACGTCCCCAGCGCGGTGACGTCGCCCGCGAAGTACAGCGGCAGCTGCACGGCGAGACGCGCGAAGAAGAGGGCGGCCCAGGCGATGCCGAGCCAGAAGAACGCGCGCTTCTTGCGGCGATCCTGTCGCCATGCGGTCCCCTCGCCCATGAGGAATCCGGCGGCGAGTCCGATCAACGACCAGCCGACGAGCGCGGAGATCAGCAGCGCGCTGCCGTACAGCGTGTTCGTGAGGAATCCGGGGACGAAGTTGTCCTCCCCCCGGCCGGTGAACAACGCCAGCGCCGCCGCGGCTCCCGCCGCGACGAGGCCGCCGATCGCGGCCGAGGGCGGCGACTTCTGGATCAGCCGGATGACCGTGAAGACAGCGGCCAGACCGACCGAGACACCGAGCGAGAGCACAAGCGGCTCTGGGCGGATGGTGAAGATGATGACGAACGCGAGGCTCGGCAGGACGGATTCCAAGATGCCGCGCCATCCGCCGATCGCGGACCACACGACCCGGTGCGTGCCTGACCGAGCGTCCGGATCCAGACCGGCCTTGCGCGCAGCGCCGCCCAGTGCGGCGCCGAGCACCTCAGAGACCCGGGGTTCAGCATCCTGATCGCGCTCGTCATCCGGACGCGAGAGGTTCTCGCTCACGCCGAGCCGGGGGACGCGGGCATCTTGAGCGGGATCAGATCGCGCGGCGGCATCGGCGATCCGCCGCGGACCACGACGAGCGAGCGGAAGAGATCCTCGATCTTCGCCGCCGCGTCCAGATCGGACGCCGCCGCTCCGCCGATCACGCCGCGCAGGAACCACCGCGGCCCGTCGACGCCGACGAAGCGCGCGAGCCGCAGGCCCGATCCTTCGGCTGCCGTCGCGGGGACCTCCGCGAGCAGTTCCTTGCCGAGAGGCCCTTCGCGCTCCTCCACACGACCGCCCTGCGAGCGCACCTGATCCTTGAGCTGCACCCGGGTCTCGTCCCACAGGCCGCCCGACCGGGGCGCGGCGAAGGGCTGGACCTGAAGCGACGATTCCGCGTAGTCGAGGCCGACAGCGACGATGCGCTTGGTCTGCTCCTCGACCTCGAGGCGAAGATTGAGTCCGTCCCGAGGGAGGATCTTGATTCCGCCGAGGTCGATGTACGGGCGGACCGGATTCACTTCGGACTCGTCGAACGGGCCGTCGACGGCACGGTCCACGGGCGCCGACTTCGATCCGCTGGCGTTGTTGTCGGTCATGAGTTCTTTCCTGCCTGGTATCCCGTCGAACCGAATCCGCCTTCGCCCCGTGCGCTCTCTGGGAGTTCGTCGACGGGGAGGAACACGGCCCGGGTGACGGGCATGATGATCAGCTGGGCGATGCGATCGCCGATCGCCACATCGTACGCGCTGCGGGTGTCCGTGTTTATCAGGCTCACCTTGATCTCGCCGCGGTACCCCGCATCGACGGTGCCCGGCGCGTTCACGATCGAGATGCCGTGCTTGGCGGCGAGACCGCTGCGCGGGACGACGAACGCCGCGTATCCCTCCGGCAGCGCAAGGCGCACACCGGTCGCGACGAGAGCACGCTCCCCCGGTTCGAGATGCACGGCCTCGGCGGCGACGAGATCGGCGCCCGCGTCCCCTGGATGCGCGTAGTGCGGGACCACGGAGGCGATAATGGGAAGGTCGATGGAATCGCTCACCCCAAGAGGCTAATGCAGAACACGGTCCCCGCTACTCGCCCGCGCTATCGGGAGCGCCTCGCACCGAGCCTCTGGCTGCTGGTGTCCGCTGCGGTCCTCGCGCCCATGGTCGCGCTCACCCTCGTGCCGGTGAGCTCGGCGCTGGGACTTGCGATCGGCGTCCTCGTCGGCCTGACGGTGATCGCACTGCTCGTCGTCGCCGCGCCGGTCGTCGCCGTCCAGGACGGCGTCCTGCGCGCCGGACGCGCGCACATCGACGTCCGCTGGCTCGGAGAGCCGGTGGCACTCGTCGGCGAGGAGGCCCGCGCGGCCAGAGGGCCCGCACTGGCGGCATCCGGCTGGCACCTCATCCGCGGGGGCATCGACGGCGTCGTCGTCGTCCCGAACACGGACCCGGATGACCCGGTTTCCGAGTGGACGATCTCGACGCGCACGCCCGACCGACTGGCCGCGGCCATCAGGAACGCCGGCGCCTGAGCGCCCAGGAACGACGACGCGCCCCGGACCTGATCGGTCGGGGCGCGTTCGGTTCTGCTGCGGTCAGGCCGCGCATTCCTTGCAGATGGGTCCATCCGGACCCTCGTGGTCGAGCTGCGAGCGATGCTTCACGAGGAAGCAGTTCATGCAGGTGAACTCGTCCTGCTGCGCGGGCAGCACGACGACGTCGAGCTCGAGGTCGGACAGGTCGGCCCCTGGGAGGTCGAAGCTCGACGGGTTGTCGGAGTCTTCGTCCCCGGTCGAGCCGGAGAGCTTGTCCGGCACACGCTCCTTGAGGGCTTCGATCGACTCGGAGTCGTCTTCGCTCTTTCGAGGGGCGTCGTAGTCGGTTGCCATGCGGTAGATCTCCACTTTCATGGTGCTAGTGGGCGGGGCGCCGTCGGGTAATCGGCGGCCATAGTTTGCACGACCGGAGCGGATTACGCAAATGCCGATCATCGCACCCGATCAAACTCACGGCACGCCCAGGCTATTCCCGGCCTCCGAAGGGCCCGCGTGACACGATGATCTGACACCCATCAGAGGGGCATTCGAATGGAAAACGTCACGATCGTGGGCACCGAAGCCGGTGTCCTCGTGCTCGCCACCGAGAACGGCCAGCGCTTCGCGCTGCCCATCGACGACCTTCTCCGCGCCGAGATCCGACGCGCAGGCGCCCAGGCTGCGCCGGCGGCCCCGAAGCTCGCCGCGAGTCCGCGCGAGATCCAGGCGCACATCCGGTCCGGGATGTCGGCGGCCGAGGTCGCAGAGCTGCTCGGCATCGAGCGCTCCGATGTCGAGCGCTTCGAGGGCCCGGTACTCGCCGAGCGCGAGCACATCGTCGGCCAGGCGCTCGCCGTCCCCGTGCTGATCGGCAGCGAGGTCGAGCCCGATGCGCAGCCGACGTTCGGAACCGCGATCCGCGCGAAGCTCGCCGATGTCGCCGCAGAGGCCGAGCGCTGGGCCAGCTGGAAGGAGGACTCCGGCTGGATCATCAAGCTCGAGTTCACGGCGAACGACGTCGATCACGACGCCCGCTGGAGCTTCGACCCCCGCCGCAGCACGCTGGCCCCGCTGAACGGCGATGCCACGCAGCTGTCGCGCCAGGGCTCGCTGCCCGACGGGCTCATCCCCCGGCTGCGCGCCGTGGAGAGGGAGCGTCAGCAATCGCCCTACAAGGACGACACGCGATTCGATTCCGGAGCATTCGGTCCTCGTCTGGTGGCGGAGTCCGAGCCCGAGCACGTCGATTCGGCAGCACCGGAGCGCTCCGCCGCTCAGGATGCCGCGATCAAGCGCGCCCCGGACGAGTCGAACACCAGCCCGGAGACCGCGGATCTGCTCGAGGCCCTGCGTCGGCGTCGAGGTCAGCGCGAGAGCGCACCGCTTGTGATCGATGAGCACGAGGATGTCGCGCCGCCGAGTCCCATCGCCCTGTTCGACACTCCGGAGAGCGTCCACGACGACGTCGAGCGCGCCTCCGAGCCCGAGAGCGACGCGAACGGCACGGATTCCTCGTCGCGCAAGCGTCGGCGCAACGCGATGCCGTCGTGGGACGAGATCGTCTTCGGCGCACGCACCGACGAGTAGCGGTCAGCGCGCGAGCGCGCCCAGGCGGATCAACGGGACCTGCCGCTCCTCCGGCGTGAGCGAGCCGTGCTGGCCGATCATCCCCCGGCTGCGCTGATCAGCCGCTGTTCCGTCGTACAGCGCCCGGTTGCCACGAGCTGCCAGCACGAGGTCGCCGATGCGCGATGCCGCGGCCTCGGTCACCCGCGGGCCGAACAGCCCGGAGGCGATCGCCTCAGCACGCGTCGCCACGTCCGCGACACCGTCCGTGCCCGACCGCCAGAGCTCGGCGGCCCGGTCGTGGTCGGCGTCCGCTTCGAGGTACAGGTGCACCATGCGCGGCTCGCCGCCGAAATGACGGACCCGGTCCATCCCAGGACTCGTCTCGTCGAACACGCTCTGACGATGGGACGGGACGTCGATCATCCCGTGATCGGCGGTGACGACAACGCCGACGCCGTCCGGCACCGGGTGCGCGAGAGCGGCATCCACGCCCTCGAGCGCGGCGATCCACTCCGAGGAGTCGACTCCGTGCTTGTGGCCGGCCTTGTCGACGTCCGCGAGATAGCAGTACACGATCGCGCCGTCGTGCGCCGCCGCGAGAGCGTAGGCGGCCTCGACGCGCTCGGCGGCCGACGCCACGGCCACGAACTCCGCGCCGCGCAGCGTCGCATGCGTGAAGCCGCTGTGCGCATAGGCCGCGACTCCGAGCGCGTACGCGGGATGACCTGCATCGCCGGCTCGCTCGAAGATCGTCCGCTCGGCCTGCCACGTGCGCGGATCGATTCCGGCGGACTCCCACTCGGAGAGCTGATTCACCAGCCGGTCGCGTGCGCGATCCAGCACGCGGTAGCCGACGAGTCCGTGCTCGCCTGGCCAGGCGCCGGTCAGGATGCTCGTCAGGGCGGCGGCGGTCGTCGAGGGGAAGACCGAGGTCGCCGTGTCCCGCTTCGCCATGCGTCCGGCGAGGTGACGCGCGTGCCCGGCGTGGGCGCGCAGATCGATCGCGCCGAGACCGTCCACGATGACGAGCACTCCGGAACGGATGCGGGTGTCTCCCGAGCCGCGGACGGTGGCGAACAGGTCGTCCGCCACCCCGACGATGCTCCGGGCTGCGGCGGACTCGGACGGTAGCATGAGAGGCATATCCGAGCCAGTCTTTCACAGCCCCGTGCAACGCCCGAAGGTCCGTCATGCCCAAAACCTCGTCCGCTGAACCCGTCGAGGAACGCATCCAGGACATCGACCTCGAAAGCGAGATGCAGGGGTCGTTCCTGGAGTACGCGTACTCCGTGATCTATTCGCGCGCCCTCCCGGATGCGCGCGACGGTCTCAAGCCCGTGCAGCGCCGCATCCTGTTCCAGATGGCGGAGATGGGGCTGCGCCCCGACCGCGGACATGTGAAGAGCGCCCGCGTGGTCGGCGAAGTGATGGGAAAGCTCCACCCGCACGGAGACACCGCGATCTACGACGCGCTCGTCCGCCTCGCGCAGAAGTGGGCGCTCCGTCTGCCGCTCGTCGACGGCCACGGCAACTTCGGCTCGTTGGACGACGGCCCCGCTGCCGCTCGATACACCGAAGCACGGCTCGCCGGATCGGCGCTGGCGCTGACGGACGACCTCGACGAGGACGTCGTCGATTTCATCCCGAACTACGACGGCCAGTTCCAGCAGCCGTCCGTCCTGCCCGCAGCATTCCCGAACCTTCTGGTCAACGGGGCTAGCGGCATCGCCGTCGGCATGGCGACGAACATGGCACCGCACAACCTCATCGAGGTCGTGGCCGCCGCCACCTACCTGCTCGAGAATCCGGATGCGACGACCGAGGAGCTCATGGAGTTCGTCCCCGGCCCTGACTTCCCCTCCGGCGGCATCGTCATGGGCCTGGACGGCATCAGGGATGCCTATGCCAACGGCCGTGGCGCGCTGAAGGTGCGCGGCAAGGTGTCGATCGAATCGCTGGGGCCGCGGCGCACCGGCATCGTCGTCACTGAGCTGCCGTACATGGTCGGGCCCGAGCGCCTGATCGAGAAGATCCGCGATGCCGTGCAGTCCAAGAAGCTGCAGGGCATCAGCGACGTCACCGACCTCACCGACCGCCATCACGGTCTCAGGGTCGCGATCACGGTCAAGACAGGGTTCGACCCGAACGCGATCCTCGAGCAGCTCTACCGGCTCACGCCGCTGGAGGACTCCTTCAGCATCAACAACGTCGCGCTCGTCCAGGGCCAGCCGCGCACGCTCGGTCTCAAGGAGCTGCTGAGCGTCTACGTCGGCCACCGCATCGAGGTCATCACCCGACGCAGCCGGTACCGCCTCGCCCGCCGCGAGGAGCGCCTGCACCTCGTGGAGGGCCTGCTCATCGCGATCCTCGACATCGACGAGGTCATTCAGGTCATCCGGTCGTCGGACGACAGCGAGCAGGCCCGCACGCGGCTGCGCACCGTGTTCGACCTGTCCGAGCCACAGGCCGAGTACATCCTGGAACTGCGCCTGCGCCGTCTCACCCGGTTCTCGCGCATCGAGCTCGAGTCCGAGCGGGATGCCCTGCGCGCCGAGATCGCCGCGCTGCAGGAGCTGCTCGGCAGCGACGCTCTGCTGCGGGCACAGGTCGCGAAGGAACTGGATGCCGCGGCCGACGCGTACGGCACTCCGCGCCGCACCCTGCTGATGAACGCCAAGCCGGCGGCTCCGCGCCGGGCGAAGGCCGGAGAGACCGATCTGCAGATCGCCGACGCGCCGACCCTCGTGGCGCTGTCGACGACCGGTCGCGCCGTGCGCGTCGATGTCCTCGACGGGCAGGAGATCAGCAGGCCGCCTCGGCGCAGCAAGCACGATGCGATCGCATCGACCGTCGAGGGGACGGTGCGCGGGGAGATCGGCGCGCTGACCTCGACCGGACGGCTGCTGCGCTTCTCCCCCGTCGACCTGCCGTCGGTTCCGGCGAGCTCGGTCCAGCTCGGTGCGGGGACGCCGCTGCGCGACTATCTCAACATCACCGCGCGCACCGAGCGGGTGGTCGCCCTCGTTCCGCTCGGAACGGAGACGCCCTTCGCGATCGGCACCACCCAGGGCACCGTCAAGCGGATCGTGCCGTCGACGCTCCCCGTGCGTCCTGAGCTCGAGGTCATCGGGCTGAAGCCCGGCGACTCGGTCGTCGGCGCGGCATCCGCGACCGACGAAGCCGAACTCGTCTTCGTGACGACCGACGCGCAGCTGCTGCACTTCGCCGCCGCCTCCGTCCGCCCGCAGGGCGCACCGGCCGGTGGCATGGCGGGCATCAAGCTCGGCGCTGGTGCGACCGTGCTGCACTTCGGCGTTGTCACGACGGACGAAGAGGCCGTCGTGGCGACCGTCTCCGGCGCCGAGGGGATGATTCCCGGCACCGACCCCGGTCGTGCGAAGGTCTCGTTCTTCTCCGAGTACCCGGCCAAGGGCCGCGCCACGGGCGGTGTGCGCGCGCACGCCTTCCTGAAGGGCGAGGACCGTCTGACCGTGGCATGGGTCGGCGACGAGCCGGCGTACGCGGTGGGTACAGACGGCGCGGTGCGGGCTCTTCCGGTGCCCGGCGCCAAGCGCGATGCCTCAGGCCAGCCCATCGACGGCGTCATCGGGTCGATCGGCCGCCCGGTTGTCTGATCCGTTCGCGGTGCTCTGCGCCGCGAGCGTCCCACGGCGTGCTCCGTCAGAGCGCGCTCAGGCGTCGATCGCCTCGCGCGACAGCCGGTCAGACGACTCGATGATGAACTCGCGACGCGGGGCGACCTCGTTGCCCATCAGCAGCTCGAACACCCGTCCGGCGGCCTCGGCATCCTCCATGCGGACACGACGGAGAAGGCGACCCGACCGATCCATAGTCGTGGATGCGAGTTGATCCGCATCCATCTCCCCCAGGCCCTTGTAGCGCTGAATCGGCTCGTGCCACCGCTTGTTCTGCTTGCGCAGCTTCGCGAGGAGGGCGTGCAGCTCCTGCTCGCTGTAAGTGTAGATCGTCTCGTTCGGCTTCGACCCCGGGTTCATCACGATCACGCGGTGCAGCGGCGGTACGGCCGCGAACACGCGCCCCGCCTCGATCAGCGGTCGCATGTAGCGGAAGAACAGCGTGAGAAGCAGCGTGCGGATGTGCGCGCCGTCGACGTCGGCATCGCTCATGAGGATCACTTTGCCGTAGCGCGCCGCCTCGATGTCGAAGCTGCGCCCTGAGCCGGCGCCGATGACCTGGATGATCGACGCGCACTCGGCATTGGACAGCATGTCGCCGATGGATGCCTTCTGCACGTTGAGGATCTTGCCGCGGATCGGCAGCAGCGCCTGGAACTCACTGCTGCGGGCGTCCTTCGCGGTGCCGAGCGCGGAATCGCCCTCGACGATGAAGAGCTCGCTGCGGTCGACGTCCTTGGTGCGGCAGTCGACGAGCTTCGCGGGGAGCGTGGAGGACTCCAGTGCGCTCTTGCGGCGCTGCGTCTCCTTGTGCGCGCGGGCGGAGACGCGCGCCTTCATCTCGGCGACGATCTTGTCGAGCAGCTGCGTCGCCTGGTTCTTGTCGTCGCGCTTGGTGGACGAGAAGCGAGCGCCGAGCTCTCGGCGCACCACCTGTGCGACGATCTGGCGCACAGCGGGGGTGCCGAGCACTTCCTTGGTCTGGCCCTCGAACTGCGGCTCGGGGACCTCGACCGTCAGCACGGCCGTGAGGCCGGCGAGGACGTCGTCCTTCTCGAGCTTGTCGTTGCCGACCTTGAGCCGCCGCGCGTTCTGCTCGACCTGGGAGCGCAGCACCTTCAGGAGCTCCTGCTCGAAGCCCTGCTGATGCGTTCCGCCCTTGGGCGTCGCGATGATGTTCACGAAGGACCGCGTGGTCGTCTCGTAGCCGGTCCCCCAGCGCAGCGCGATGTCGACGCGGCAGTCGCGCTGGACCTCCTGGGACGCCATGGTCCCGTTCGCCTGCAGGACCGGAACCGTCTCGGTGAACGTGCCGTCGCCCTGGATGCGCCAGGTGTCGGTGACCGGAGCATCCGTCGCCAGGTACTCGACGAACTCGGAGATGCCGCCCTCGTAGTGGTAGGAGGTCTCGTTGACTCCGTCGTCCGTCGCGGCGCGCTGGTCGCGGACGAGGATCTCCAGCCCCGGCACGAGGAATGCGGTCTGACGGGCGCGGGTCTCGAGCTCGGCGAGCTGGAACGCCGCGTCCTTCGTGAAGATCTGACGGTCCGCCCAGTATCGGACCCGTGTGCCGGTGACGCCCTTGGCAACCTTCCCGACCACGCGCAGCTCGCTCTTCTCCTCGAACGGGGTGAAGACGGCATCCGGACGCGGAGCGCCGTCGTCCTTGAAGATGCCCGGCTCTCCGCGGTGGAAGCTCATGGCGTAGGTCTTGCCGCCGCGGTCCACCTCGACGTCCAACCGCTCCGAGAGCGCGTTCACGACAGACGCGCCGACGCCGTGCAGGCCGCCGGAGGCCGCGTACGACCCTCCGCCGAACTTCCCACCGGCATGCAGCTTGGTGTAGACCACCTCGACGCCGGTGAGTCCGGTCCGCGGCTCCACATCGACGGGCACGCCGCGACCGCGGTCGCGCACCTCGACGCTGCCGTCGTCATGAAGGACGACGGCGATCTTGGAGCCGTTGCCGCCGACGGCCTCATCGACGGAGTTGTCGATGATCTCCCACAGGCAGTGCATGAGGCCGGGCGAGCCGTTCGACCCGATGTACATGCCCGGGCGCTTGCGGACCGCTTCGAGTCCTTCCAGAACCTGAAGATGATGGGCGGAATACTCGGAGGTCACAGTCTTCAAGTTTACGTGCGGTGCCGTCCGGTGAGCCGACGACACTCCCCATGCATCCCCGGTCGACGCCTTCCGCGTACGCGCTGAGCGAAACACGCCGCGATCCGGGCATGCGCACAGCCGGGGCGTGGTTGTATTGAGCACGCTCCCCAGCGAACCCGACTACCGAGGAGGCACCGAGATGAATGCAACGACTGAACGTGAGACCTCCACGGTGGAGTACCGCCTGACCGCCATGGATCGCTGCGATTCGTGCGGCGCGCAGGCCTACATCGCCGCCGAGGTCAACGGCTCCGAGCTGCTGTTCTGCGCCCACCACGGTCGCAAGTACGAAGAGAAGCTCCGCAGCATCGCGACCAGCTGGCACGACGAGACCGCTCGCCTCATCGAGGCCTGAGGTTCCCGGCGCCGAGAGCGGATCAGTCCACGTCGCGGCGTACCAGCGGCGACAGCCGCGTGAGGATCTCCTCTCCTACCGTGTCGATGTGCTCGGCGAGATCGGTCGCGCTCGGCTCCCCCTGATCTCCGGGCCCGAACACGCGCACACGCTCTCCCACCACGGCTCCCGGCCAGCCATCGACCAGAATCGTGTCGAGGCCGATCTCCCGCACCTGCACCGGCCCTGCCGCCGTCCCGATCCGTACTCCGACGAGCGTCGACGGATAGCCGTCGAGCGCGCCGAGCCCGACCCGCACGCCGCCGGGAGTCACCTCGACGACGGATGCCGTCAAGGTCGCGATCGGACGGATGCCGTCGAGCGCTGGTCCGTCCGCCGACCGGATGCCGTAGCAGAACGCTCCGATGCGCGACAGCGACTCGCGCAGCTCCGGCCGCCACCAGGAGGCCGCCGACGCCGTGAGGTGGAGCGCCTCAGGCGCGGCGCCGGTCGCTTCGACCTGGGCGACGGCGGAGAGGAACACAGCGCGCGCCTCATCATCGTCGGCATCGCTGGCTTCGGCGATGTGGCTCCAGACGCCGGCCAGTTGCAGCGAGCCATCCGCCTCCCCCGCGCGGGCCTTCGCGACGGCATCCGTCCAGCCCTCCGGTCGCACGCCGTTGCGATGCAGCCCTGTGTCGATCTTCAGGTGCACGCGTGCCGTGCGCGCCGCGCTTCCGGCGACCGAGCGGATGCGCTCGAGGTACTCGATCGTGCCGACGCCGAGATCGATGTCCGCAGCCAGTGCCTCCGCGATCTCGTCGTCCTCGGACGTCGCCCAGGCGAAGATGCGACCGTGCTCCCCCAGTGCATTCCGCAGTCGCAGCCCTGTGGGCACGTCATATGCTCCGAACCAGTGCACACCAGCATCCGCGGCGGCCGTGGCCGACCAGCCGAGGCCGTGGCCGTAGGCGTCGTCCTTCATGACCAGCATGAGTTCGGACGGAGCGATGCGCGCCTGCACGGCGGCGACATTGGCGAGGAACGCGCCTCGGGAGATCTCCAGGACCGGTCGCATCAGGCCTCCCATACGCGCGCGGCATGCAGACCCGCGACTGTCACGAGTTCCGGGATGCCGAGTCCTGTCGTTGCCCGCCAGCGGGCGAGTTCACCGGCGACGGCTCCGCGGCCGCCGAAGAAGACGACCTCCGCGCCCGGCGGAACGCGGACGTCGCCGAGGTCGACGACGCAGACGTCCATCGCAACGCGCCCGACGATCGGTCGGCGGACCCCAGCGACCTCGACGTCTGATGCGTTGCCCAGAGCCCGAACGATCCCCTGCGCGTATCCCCCGGTCACGAGGGCGACGGTCGTGTCGGCGGTCGCGCGGAACGTGTAGCCGTAGGACACCGCTTCGCCGATGCGCAGCGGCTTGGTCGACATCACCCGTCCGGTCAGCCGCAGGACGGGATCGGTGCGCAGCATGCCCTCATCATTCGGCAGCCCGTACAGCAGGAAGGGATCGATGTCCGCTGTGCCGGTGGTCGCTGCCTCGATGTCGAGACCGCGCAGCATCCGCACCGCGCCCTCGTCATCGACGATGGCTCGTCGTACTCCGGCTTCACGAGCGGCCTCGGCGACCTCAGACAGGCCATGCCCCCAGGCATCCCGTCGCAGATCGGCGACGGTCCCGCCGGCATCGACTGCCGCACGGACGGCGGAGTCGAGGGCACCGCGGGACAGGACGGCGCGCGGCAGCGCGCTGCTCGCATCGGATGTCACCGGGGCGCCTCCCTCACACCTTGATCGTCTTGAAGCCCTTGTCGCGGGTGGGGCGCATCAGGATCTTCGTGCGGGCGGCTTCGGCGTACTCGTCGAGCTCGCTGCGCTCGGCCGCAGGCGCCGTGAATCCGCGGCGTTCTGCGACGGCGTCGATCAGCACATCGGTGAGCGCCGGATTCAGCGGCAGGACGGGACCCTGGACGTTGCACGCGAACGCGTTGCCCGCACGCACGAACTCGCCGCGCCCTTCGCCCCGCGCGAAGCTGCCGTGACCGTCGCGCACAGTGCCGTACGCGGTTGCGGCATCGGTCAGCGTCCACTCCGAGGCGTGGTCCTCGAAGCCGACCACCGGCCCGTCCGAAGTGTCGACGATGATGTAGCCGACGCGGCGGTCGCTCACACGCGCGACGCGGTACGGCAGCACGCCGATCCCGTCCAGCTTCTCGCCGTCCTGTGCGTCCAGGCGCTCTCCGAGCAGCTCGGCCGAACCGCCGACGGAGAAGAGCACGCCGCCATCCGACACGAACGCCGCGAGCTGGTCCGTGCGCGCCGTCAGATCCGCGTGCACGCCGCGCAGCGCGGAGAGCGGGCCGTTGCCGATCACCAGGACATCGAGATCGGCGGGAAGCTCCTCGCCGGGCGCGACCAGAGCCGTCGCCGTCTCCACGCCCCTGGCGCCGAGGCGCCGCTCGATCGCGCGGACGTTGCCGCGGTCGCCGGTGACGCCGAGTTCGGCCGGGTACAGCTGGGCGATGGTGACCTGAGTCATCGGCGCGTCTCCTGCTCGTCACGACCGAGGATGCGGCGGCCGGTCATCATGAGCTCGTAGTTCACGAACCAGATCTGGCGGGCGGCCGACGTGTCGGGGAAGGACCGCATGAGCTCCACGGCCTTCTCCATGTCGGGTTCGACGGTGCCGATCTCGACGCCTGCGTAGGCGAGGGCGAGGGCGAGCTGATGCGCTTTCTCGCCGGTGACGACATCGGCCCGGGGCAGCGGGGCGAAATCGACGTCGTACAGCCAGGAGACGTCTGGGGTGCCGTCGTCGATCGCGATGAGCGCACGCTCCGGGGTGCCGTCCAGGGCATCCAGGTTCATCTGCAGACTCGGCGCGTTCTTGAACATCACGAACTCGACCTGCTCGCCTGCGGCGTCGCCCCGCAGGGGGATGACCTCGCCTCGACCGTATGCGGGCGCCATGGTGGCGAAGCCGGCTGCCGCGCGACCGGAGTCGAACTCGTCTCCCAGCACTCGCGCGGCGACGGCCAGCGCCGCAGCGGCGTCAGCCGCGTAGTGCAGCCCTCGAGCGGGCAGTGTGATGCGGGCATCCGCACCTCCGACGTTCACGACGATCTCGCGCCCCGACACCTCACGCACCTCGGCGAAGGCGTCCTGCGGGGCCGTACCGGCGGTGCCGCTGCGCGTGTCAGCGGCGTTGGCCAGGCCGTGGGCGGATGCTGCGACGATGTCGTCGGCGATGCCGAAGAACGACACCGGAGCCTTCATGGCCGATGCATCGATCTTCGACAGGTACGGGTCGTCGCGGTTGACGACGACATGACCGGACGCCCGCGTCGAGGCATCCAGCATCATGTCGGCGACGCGCTCGGTCTCGAAGAACCGGAACAGCTGATCGACCTGCACGTTCAACGACAGGATGACCGACGGCGAGAGCCGATCGGCGAGGTCGGCGGCGTAGCCCTCATCGATCTCGAGGACCGCGACATCCGCTGTGATCCTGCCGGTGAGCGAGGCGTCGGCGAGAAGCGCGCTCGTCACGCCCTGCGGCAGGTTCGCGCCGGTCGGGTTGGTGAACACCGTCAGGCCGTGGGCGCGCAGCACCTCGCTGACCATGTGCGTGGTCGTCGTCTTGCCGTTGGAGCCGAGGACGAAGATCACACCGTACGGGAACTGACCGGCGAGCGTCGGCAGCAGCGTGGGTGCGAGCCTGTTGGTCAGGTACCCCGGAAACGCCGACCCTCCGCCGCGCAGACGCGTGGCGAAGCGGGCGAGCTTTCCCGCCAGTACGGGAAAGACGTACCGGATGCCTGCGGAGCGCGCCTGAGGTGCGGCCCCCATCATTCGAGGTAGTCCCGCAACGACTGCGAGCGGCTGGGGTGCCGCAGTTTCGCCATCGTCTTGGACTCGATCTGACGGATGCGCTCGCGCGTGACACCGAAGGTGTCGCCGATCTGATCGAGGGTCTTCGGCTGACCGTCGCCGAGCCCGAAACGCATCCGGATCACGCCGGCCTCACGCTCCGACAGCGAATCGAGCAGCTGCTCGAGCTGGCGCTGCAGCATCGTGAAGCCCACCGCGTCGGCCGGAACGACCGCCTCGGTGTCCTCGATCAGGTCGCCGAACTCGCTGTCGCCGTCCTCGCCGAGCGGAGTGTGCAGCGAGATCGGCTCGCGGCCGTACTTCTGCACCTCGATGACCTTCTCAGGGGTCATGTCGAGCTCCTTGGAGAGCTCCTCGGGGGTGGGCTCGCGACCGAGGTCCTGCAGCATCTGGCGCTGCACGCGGGCGAGCTTGTTGATGACCTCGACCATGTGCACAGGGATGCGGATGGTGCGAGCCTGATCGGCCATCGCACGCGTGATCGCCTGGCGAATCCACCAGGTCGCGTACGTCGAGAACTTGAAGCCCTTGGTGTAGTCGAACTTCTCGACCGCACGGATGAGACCGAGGTTGCCCTCCTGGATGAGGTCGAGGAACTGCATGCCGCGACCGGTGTAGCGCTTGGCGAGCGAGACCACGAGTCGCAGGTTGGCGCCCAGCAGGTGGCTCTTCGCACGCTGGCCGTCACGGGCGACCCACTGCAGGTCGAGCCCGAGCTGGCTGGTCTTCTCGGCCGGCGACATGGCCGACAGCTTCTCCTCGGCGAACAGACCGGCTTCGATCCGCATCGCGAGCTCGACCTCCTCGGCCGCGTTCAGCAGCGCGACCTTTCCGATCTGCTTCAAGTAGTCCTTGACCGGGTCGGCCGTCGCACCCGTGATCTGGGTGGAGTAGACGGGGACGTCCTCGTCGTCGTTCGACGAGATGACGATCGCGCCCGTCGGCAGCGGCTCGGTGAAGGCCGGCTTCTTGCCGTCCTCCTCCTCGTCGGAGTCGGATGCCGCAGCGGACTCATCGACCTCGGAGTCGTCATCCTCGACGACATCCTCATCGGCCTTCTTGCGTCGCTTGACGGGGGCCTTCGCCTCCGCCTTCTTCGCGGGCGCCTTCTTGGCAGGAGCCTTGGCAGCGGTCGCCTTGGCAGCGGCCGCCGTCTCGTCGGGCTCGACCGCCTCAGCGTCGGAAGCGGCCTTCTTCGTCCGGGATGTCTTGGTCGTGGCAGCAGTCACGTTTCGCCTCTCACGAGCGGGCGCGACCCGCTCGGAACTTTTCGGACACTAGTAAGACCCTTGTCAAGTCCACAGCACTCAGGCGGTGTCTTGACAACGGGTCGGACTACCAGTATCGCACATGTGCGATGGTGCGGCGCGCCGTCAGCCCAGACCGTGTCGATCGTCTTCCCCCGGCGGGCGCGAAGCGAGGTATCGCTCGAGCTCCGCGGCGAGCTCGTCGGCACTGGGAAGATCGCGTTCGCTGAACCCGCCGGCGTCCGTCCGATCCGTATCGGTCGGGTCGTAACCGGCCATGTAGGCGTCGTACCGGTGCTCCAGGGTGGTGAGCATCTGGCGGAGTTCGTCGCTCGCGACGACCTGGTCGTCGACCTTCGTGAGGAATGCCTCGCGGTCGGCCTGGACGGCATCCATCGACAGGACGAGCCCTGTCGCACTCATGAGCCGATCCGCAGCCGCGATCACGGCATCCGGGTTCTCCGTCTCGGCCAGATAGTGCGGAACGAGCAGCACGAACCCGGCCACCCGATATCCGCTCTCCACGAAGCGGAACTCCAGCAGATGGCCGGCGGTCGCGGGCACCTGGGTGCGGGGGCGCCAGATCGACTGCGCGGCGATCAGCTCGGCACGGTTGCCGCTGACGGTCGTCCCGATCGGGCGGGTGTGCGGCACCGGCATCGCGATCGCGTGCACCCAGCTGACGCTGGCGACCTCGAACTCGGTGGCGAGCTCGAGCACCGCGGCGGTGAACGCGTTCCAGGCGAAGTCCGGCTCGTAGCCCGAGAGGAGCAGGAACGGCTGGCCCAGCGCGTCGTGCGCGAGCGAGAGCTCGAGGCGCGACGGACGGAACTGGGTGAGGTGGTCCTGCTCGAAGACGATGATCGGCCGACGGGCACGGTAGTCGAGCAGCACATCGTTGTCGAACGCCACGAGGGGCTGCGGGTCAGCCGTCTCGCGCAGGTGGTCGATGAGTCCGGACACGGCGCTGCCGGCATCCGTGAAGCCGGTCAGGAGCATGACGAGGGGCAGACCGGTCGGAACAGCCGGCGCGTTGGCCACGCGTTCGAAGAGGTCACCGGAAAGGGGCATAGGTCAATGCTACGAGCCGGGCCGCGGCGGCGGGTCGGTGTCGCTGTCAGCGAACACAGCGGTCGCGGCCCCGGGTGCTGAGCGCGCGGCATCCCTAGGATGGAACCATGACGCATCCCGTGCTCTCGCACACCACCGACGCATTTCCCGGGAGCGCTGCAGACGCCGCAGTGCTCGTCATCTCCGAAACCGCTCCTGACGCCCTCGCCGCCTATCCGGGTCTGGCTGAGGCGCTCGACGGAGTCGGCTTCACCGGCTCGGCGAACGCCTTCGCCCGCGTGCATCTGCCGGAGGTCTCCTCCGTGCCGTTTGCGGTCGTGAGCGCTGGCGCCGCCCCGACGGCCTCGTCCGTCCGCGATGCCGCAGGAACCGCCGCCCGTGTGCTCACGGGCTTCACGACCCTGGCTCTCGGCCTCGCCGAGGGGCTGTCGGAGTTCGCGGGCGCCGCCGCCGAAGGCGCCGTCTTCGGCGGCTACCGCTTCGACGGGTACCGTTCGGAGGCTGGCAAGCCGCGTGCCGAGTCGATCGTCGTGCATGACGACGCGCTGACGGATGCCGACATCGCTCGCGCTCAGACGCTGGGCGATGCGCTGGCGCTGGTCAAGGATCTCGTCGCCGTGCCCGCGCAGTGGCAGAGCCCTGATGACCTGGCACGCAGCGCCGTGGAGAGCGTCGCCGGCACGGACGTCACCGTCGAGGTGCTCGACGAGAAAGCGCTCGAGGAGCAGGGCTTCGGCGGCATCCTCGGAGTCGGTCAGGGGTCCGACCGCCCGCCGCGCCTGGTGCGCCTGGAGTACTCCCCCGCTGACGCCGTGCGCCACATCGCCCTCGTCGGAAAGGGCATCACGTTCGACACCGGCGGACTGTCACTGAAGCCCGCGGCGAGCATGGTCGGCATGAAGTTCGACATGGCCGGATCGGCGACCGTCCTCGCCACGATCCGCGCGATCGCGGAGCTGGGCATCCCGGTCCGCGTGACCGCATGGATGTGCATCGCGGACAACATGCCCTCCGGCCGCGCGACCCGCCCCGGCGACGTGATCCGAATCCTGGACGGCACAACGGTCGAGGTCCTCAACACGGATGCCGAGGGCCGGCTCGTCCTCGCCGACGGTCTCGTCGCGGCGAGCCGCGAGAATCCGGACGTGATCATCGACGTCGCGACCCTGACCGGCGCCATCCTCGTCGCGCTGGGTCACCGCCACACCGGCGTGATGGGATCGGACGATGTCGTCGCCGACTATCTGACGGCCGCGGGCAGCGTGGACGAACTCGCCTGGGCGCTGCCGCTGCCGCCCTACATGGAGGAGTCGCTGCAGTCCCCCATCGCCGATCTCGTCAACGCGAACATGGGCGACCGTGCGGGCGGTTCGCTGTTCGCCGGGCTTTTCCTGCAGCGCTTCATCGGTCGCGTCGGCGAGGGAGACGACGCACCGCGCATCCCATGGGTGCACCTCGACATCGCCGGCTCCGGTGAGCACAACAGCGCCCCGTACGGCTTCGTGGACAAGGGCCCGACCGCGGCAACGGTGCGATCCCTCGTCGCCTTCGCCGAGGCGACCGCATCGGCGGCGGCACAGGAGGCAGACGCATGAGCATGCACTCCTTCGACGTCGTCGTCCTCGGCGGTGGCAGCGGCGGATATGCGGCAGCCCTGCGCGCAGCCGAACTGGGCAAGAGCGTCGCGCTGATCGAGAAGGACAAGGTCGGCGGAACGTGCCTGCACCGCGGGTGCATCCCGACCAAGGCGCTCCTGCACGCGGCCGAGGTCGCGGATCACGTGCGCGATGCTGCATCGGTCGGCGTCACCGCGACGCTGCAGGGCGTCGACGCCGCCGGCGTGCGCACATACCGCGAAGGCATCGTCGCCAAGAAGTTCAAAGGACTCGAAGGACTCGTGAAGGCCCGCGGCATCACTGTCGTGGCCGGCGAGGGCCGTCTCACCCCGGATCGCACGATCGCCGTCGGCGACGACGTCTACACCGGTGGCAACGTCGTGCTGGCCACTGGTTCGTACAGCCGCAGCCTTCCCGGCCTCGAGATCGGCGGACGCATCCTCGCCAGCGAGCAGGCGCTCGCGCTCGATGTCGTCCCGGAGCGCGTGCTCATCCTCGGCGGCGGCGTCATCGGCGTCGAGTTCGCGAGCGTCTGGCGATCGTTCGGTGCCGAGGTGACGATCATCGAGGGGCTGGAGCATCTCGTCCCCAACGAGGACATCGCCCTCAGCAAGGGGTTGGAGCGGGCGTTCCGTCGCCGCGGCATCCAGTACTCGCTGGGCACTCGCTTCCAGAACGCAGCGCAGGGCGACGACAGCGTCACGGTGACGCTCGAGGACGGCCGCACGTTCACCGGCGACTACCTGCTGGTCGCCGTCGGTCGGGGCCCTGCCACTGACGGACTCGGGTTCGCGGAGGCGGGCGTCACGCTCGATCGCGGCTTCGTGATCGTCGATGAGCAGCTCCGCACCGGGGTACCAGGGCTCTGGGCGGTCGGCGACATCGTTCCAGGGTTGCAGCTGGCACACCGCGGATTCCTCCAGGGAATCGCCGTCGCCGAGCGCATCGCCGGGTTCTCCCCCGCGCCCGTGCCGGAGACACAGATCCCCAAGATCACCTACTCGAACCCCGAGGTCGCCTCGGTCGGTCTGACCGAAGCGGCCGCCGTGGCCGAGCACGGCAGCGAGAGCGTCGTCAGCTACGAGTACAACCTCGCCGGTAACGGCAAGAGCGAGATCATCGGCACCGGCGGACTCGTGAAGGTCGTACGCCGGAAGGACGGACCCGTTCTCGGCGTCCATCTGCTCGGCGACCGCGTCGGCGAGCTCATCACCGAGGGCCAGCTGGCCGTCGCGTGGGAGGCGCACCCCGAAGACATCGCCCCCCTGATCCATGCCCATCCGACTCAGAGCGAAGCGCTCGGCGAGGCCTTCCTCGCCCTCGCCGGAAAACCACTGCACGCCCTCTGAGCACGAACCGGCGCGCAGGTCACTAAGCTTGATGCGTCACATACTTCCTTAAGGAGACTCAGTCATGAGCACATCCGTGGTCCTCCCCGCTCTCGGAGAGAGCGTCACCGAGGGTACGGTCACCCGCTGGCTCAAGCAGGTAGGAGACACCGTCCAGGCCGACGAAGGCCTGCTCGAGATCTCGACCGACAAGGTCGACACCGAGATCCCCTCGCCGGTTTCCGGCGTGATCGAGGAGATCCTGGTCGCCGAGGACGAGACTGTCGAGGTCGGCGCACTGCTGGCGCGCATCGGCGACGGTTCCGCTGCCGCACCGGCGTCGGATGCTCCGGCTGCCGCACCTGCTGAGCCCGAGACCGCACCGGCCGAGGCCGCTCCCGCCGCTCCCGCACCGGCTGCTGAGGCACCGGCTGCTGAGGCGCCTGCTGCGCCGGCACCCGTTGCCGAGGCCCCCGCTGCACCCGCACCCGGCGGCGACAGCACCGATGTCGTCCTGCCCGAGCTCGGTGAGAGCGTGACCGAGGGCACCGTCACCCGCTGGCTCAAGCAGATCGGCGAAGAGGTCGCCGTCGACGAGGCTCTGCTGGAGATCTCGACCGACAAGGTCGACACCGAGATCCCCTCGCCGGTCGCCGGTGTTCTGCAGGAGATCGTCGCCGGCGAGGACGAGACCGTCGCTGTCGGCGCCGTGCTCGCCCGAGTCGGTTCCGGCGCTCCCGCTGCCGCACCTGCACCCGCCCCCGCGGAGGCCGCTCCGGCACCCGCTGCGCCGGCTCCGACTGCCGCTGCTCCTGCTCCCGCTGCTGCGCCGACTCCTGCTGCCGCTGCTCCGGCACCCGCAACTCCGGCACCGGCTGCCGCAGCTCCGGCACCGGCTGCCGCAGCTCCTGCTCCCGCTCCCGCTCCCGCAGCTCCTGCCGCGGCGCCCGCCGATGGCGAGTCCGACAGCCTGTACGTCACCCCGCTCGTGCGCCGCCTGGCCTCGCAGCAGGGCGTCGACCTCAGCACCGTCAAGGGCAGCGGCGTCGGTGGACGCATCCGCAAGGAGGATGTCCTCAGCGCCGCCGAGTCCGCCAAGACGGCGGCACCCGCAGCCGCTCCTGCTCCCGCAGCGGCACCGCTCGAGGTCTCGCCCCTGCGCGGCACGACGCAGAAGATGTCGCGCCTGCGCAAGGTCGTCGCCGAGCGTGCGGTGGCGTCGATGCAGCAGACCGCGCAGCTGACCACCTTCGTCGAGGTCGACGTGACCGCCCTCGCGTCGTACCGCGACAAGGTCAAGGCGTCGTTCCAGCAGAAGACCGGCGACAAGCTCTCGTTCCTGCCGTTCTTCACACTGGCCGCAGCCGAGGCTCTCCAGGCGTTCCCCATCATCAACGCGACGGTGGACGGCGACAGCATCGTGTACCCGGCTTCGGAGAACATCTCCATCGCCGTCGACACCGAGCGCGGCCTGCTCACGCCGGTCGTCCGGGATGCCGCCGCGAAGAACCTCGCACAGCTCGCGCACGAGATCGCCGATCTCGCCGCCCGCACGCGCGACAACAAGCTGAAGCCCGATGAGCTCGCCGGCGGCACCTTCACGGTGACGAACACGGGCTCGCGTGGAGCGCTGTTCGACACCCCGCTCGTGTTCCTGCCGCAGTCGGCGATCCTCGGAACCGGCACGGTGTTCAAGCGTCCCGGTGTGGTCACGGTCGACGGCGTCGACGCGATCGCGGTTCGCTCATACGTGTTCCTCGCGATCTCGTACGACCACCGCATCATCGACGGTGCCGACGCGGCGCGCTTCCTCGGTGCGATGAAGGCACGCCTGGAGGGCGCCCAGTTCGAGGCGAACCTCGGCGCCTGAGCGTCATCCATCACCTGGCTGGTCCGCGACGTCGTACACGTCGCGGACCAGCCATTCGTCGTTCTGGCGCACGAGCACCAGCATCTGTTCGCGCTCGGCATCCACTCCCAGCCGGATGACGGCGAGATCGCCGTAGTCGTCCACGAGCACCGGCTCGCCGGCGGATTCCGACCGAAGCACGTGCGACGAACGCGCGCTCGAGCCGGACGCGATCGCGTCGGAACATTCCTCATCCGCCACGGCGGCGCACGCATCGAGCTGAGCCAGCACGGCGACGGCCGTCGCCGCCGGATCGGCCGCAGCGGGCGGCGCTGCGTCCGTCGCGGCTTCGGGATCGGCCGACGATGACGGCGCAGCGGATGCCGTCGGTCCGGGCGTGACCGCGGCCGGACTCGCACCGCCGACCAGCGCAGACTCCGCGGCCTGTGACGGTGCATGCTCATCCCCCGGCCAGAGCGCTCCAGCGCACAGCACCGCAGCGGCCGCTCCACCCGCGATCAGCAGCATCCGCCGGCGCGGTGCGTGCTGCTTCGCCCCGCCTGGACGAGCAGGGGCCGCTCTCCGGGGCCGCCGCCGCGGTATCACGGCCGCCGCCCGCACGAGACGCTCAGCGAGCAGCGATCGCACCGGAGCCGTACGGGATCGCATGCGTCGGCGCGGCGAAGGGGCCCGTGCTTCGGCACTCCGCACGATGGACGCGTCGCGCGCCGACTGCGGCGCATGATCGTCGACTCGGAGCGCTCGCGGAGCGGCGAACTCGAGCAGTTCGCGCTCCCACCCGCGCACGCGCGCCGTCGTCGGAATGCTGTCTGCGACGGACTCCTGGATTCCGACCAGGATGCGCCGTAGCGAGCGGTCGGGGCACATGGTCTGCGCGCAGGCCAGGATGTCGACCGCAGTGCTCCGCGCCGTCGCGCTGCCTCCGGGCACGCACAGCGGACGACCGGCCTCCGTCAGCCACCATTGTCCGGCGAGCTCGGGCTCGCCGGAGTCGACGATCTCCCGCAGTCCACGAAGCATGCTCAGCACGAGCGTGCCCCACTCGCCCGGCTCGAGCGGGGCTTCGGCCGCTGTCCGCCTGGCGAGGAACGTGGTGACACGGGTGGTGCACCACGGCAGGATTGCGCCGTGCCCGCCGGCGGACCGGGCGACGTCCGTGGGCGCGGCGACATGAGCTGCCCCGGCGAACCGCCAATCGATGCCGAGATCGGCGCGATCGAGATCGCACCAGACGCCGACCTCGGTGCCGTCCGTGACGAGCGTGCCCGGCCAGGGGCATTCACCCGGCGCGAGCGATCTGATCGCGCGGTGCACGCCGGGAACCAGTACGCCGTCCTCCTGATTGGTCCTCATGCACCGAGCACACACCCAGCGACGCTCCCACGCTCGAGCGTCAGCCGAGGAACGCGCGAACTCGGGGAGAATCCACCGCGGCATCCGTGCTGTGCAGGACGAGTGCGCCCGCCGCGAACGCGTCACAGGCCCCTCCGGCGACTCGGTAGTCTTGTACGTATGGCAAAGCGTGCTCCCGAACCCGAGAAGCGTCCTGGGTTCTTCTCCCAGCTCAAGTCCCTCTTCCGGTTCACGCGCGAGGTGTACTCGTGGCTCCCCTGGGCGCAGATCGCGATCCTCGTCGCCGGCATCCTGGTCGGCCTGGTCGTCGGCTACCTGATCCCGCCGTTCCAGGTGTGGACGCTCGTGCTCTGGGCCATCACGGGTCTCATGGTCGGTGTGCTCGGCGCCCTGATGCTCATGACGCGGATGTCCACGAAGGCCATGTACGCGAAGATCGACGGCATGCCGGGCGCATCCGGCCATGTGCTCAGCACGAGCCTCGGGCGCAACTGGCAGGCCTCCGACACTCCTGTGGGCATCAACCCCAAGACGCAGGAGGCCGTCTACCGTGCGATCGGCCGCGGCGGCATCGTCGTCATCGGCGAGGGCGCGCGCGGACGCCTGACGCGGCTCGTGAACGAGGAGCGCACCAAGGCGCAGCGCGTCGCGCACGGCGTCCCCGTGACCGTCCTGTACGTCGGTCACGGCGAAGACGAGGTCGCCATCGCCGATCTCTCCAAGACCATCAAGAAGCTTCCCAAGGCCATCGACAAGACGACGATGGCCGCGGTGATCCGCCGGATCGATTCGGTGTCCCAGTCGGTCACCTCGCTGCCGATCCCGAAGGGCGTCGACCCCATGAAGGCTCGCGCACAGCGTCCGCGCTGAGCTGCGACGGCTTGCGCGAAGCGCCTCTGCTCCTTCCGGAGTAGAGGCGCTTGTGCATCACCCGCGCGCGTCCTTCGGCAGACGCCGCACCTTCGCGCGCCGACGCCGTCGCTCCGGGATCATGGAGCGCATCTCCTCGAGCTTGCCGAAGCAGAGCAGACGATCGCCGGCCTCCAGCACGACGTGCTTGCGCGGGTTCGGGATGACGGTGACGCCGCGGTGCAGCGTCAGCACGGTGATGTCGCGATCCCAGAGCCCGAGTTCGCCCAGCTGCTTGCCTACCTGCTCCGCCCCCGCGTGCATCAGCAGCTCGGCCACGCCGTACCCGGTCGACACGCTCAGCCGCTGACGGACGTCGATCTCGGGGAAGGCGACCTGGCCTGCGATGTAGTCGATGATCGCGCCGGCGACATCGAGGTTCGTCGCCTGCTCGATGCCCTGCAGGCCCGGCGAGGAGTTGACCTCCATGACGAGCGGGCCGTCGTCGCCCTCCAGCATGTCGACACCGGCGACGCGCAGCCCCATGATCTGCGCGGAGCGGACGGCCGTCTGCTCGTAGAGCGGGTCGAGCTCGACCGGTTCGACGGTGCCGCCGCGGTGGACGTTCGATCGGAACTCGTCGCCGGCTGCGACACGGCGCATCGCGGCGACGACGCGGTCGCCCACCACCAGCGCGCGGATGTCGCGGCCACGGCTCTCCGCGATGAACTTCTGGATCAGCACGTTCTGCTTCGTCGAGTGCAGCGTTTCGATGATCGCTTCGGCGACCTTGACCTGCGGCGCCAGGATCACCCCGATGCCCTGCGTGCCCTCGAGGAGCTTGATGACGACCGGCGCACCGCCGACGAGTTCGATGGCCGGCCGCACGTCCGCGCGGTTGCGCACGAAGGCGGTCGCGGGCATGGCGATGTTGTGCCGGGAGAGGATCTGATTCGCCCGCAGCTTGTCGCGCGCCTGCGAGATCCCGTTCGCGGTGTTCGGCGTGTAGACGTCCATCTGCTCGAACTGGCGGACGACAGCGGTGCCGAAGTACGTGATCGAGTTGCCGATGCGCGGAAGGATCGCGTCGTAGTCGCTGAGCGGACGTCCGCGATACTGCAGGTCGGGTTCGTCCTCGGTGAGATCGATCGCGAACCGCAGCGTGTTGAGCACTTTGACGTCATGCCCGCGCTGCAGAGCGGCTGTACGCAGCCGCTGAGTCGAGTAGGCGTGCGGCGCACGGGAGAGAACGGCGAGCTTCACAGAGATTTCCTGCCAGGATGTAGATCATGAGTCGGACACCCCATTCAAACACTCTCACGGGGTGGCGTGAATGGGTCAGCCTTCCGGATGCCGGAGTCGACTGGATCAAGGCCAAGATCGACACCGGTGCGCGCACCTCTTCTCTGCACGCCTACGACGTCGAGGAGTTCCAGCGGGAGGGCGAGGACTGGGTCCGCTTCCGGGTGAAGCCCTGGCAGGAGAGTCAGGCCGACGCCACGATCGTGGAATGCCCCGTGCACGACCGCCGTCGGGTGCGCAGCTCATCCGGGCACCAGCAGGACCGCATCGTCGTCCTGCTGGCGATCCGTCTCGTCGACCGGCTGGTCGTGTCGGAGGTCACGTTGAGCAATCGAGACGAGATGGGCTTCCGGATGCTGATCGGCCGCGAAGCGCTGCGGCGCGGTTTCGTGATCGACCCCGCGCGGTCGTTCCTGGGCGGTCGCGCCCCGAAGGACATGCGCCGTCGCAACCGCGGGCGCAACTGAGCGCCGGTGTCAGGCCCGCAGCAGGATTGTCCCGGCTGCCTTGTCGTGGAGCCCCCGCTGATCCTGATCCCAGATGACGGCGGGAACGACGACCACCAGCAGGAGCGTCCGGACGATCGGACGCCAGAGGCCGGGCCACGCGCCGTCCGCGCGCATCACCCGGAGGCCCACGATCCGGTGGCCAGGGCTGCCGCCGAGGGTCGGGATGAACACGATCTGCATCACGGCGAACACGATCATGGGCGCGAACATCGTCGCCCCCGCCTCTGCCGGGAGCGCGAACTGGTCGTAGCCGAAGAATGCGGTCGCGAGGATCGTGGCGGCCGCGTAATCGATCACGAGAGCGGCGATGCGGCGGCCGACGCGTCCGATGCTCCGGGATCCCGATTCGGGAAGCCCCAGTCGCTCGCCCGGGTAGGTGTTCGCAGCATCCGTCACACCCCGATTCTACCGAGGCCCTGTAACATGCCGGAAACATTCAGGACACGGCAGAGAAACTCCGCCACCCTAGCCTTCACGAAGACCTCTGGTCCCCAACCCGCGTCATCAGGAGTGATACATGTTCACTGATTCATCCGAGGTGCTGAGCTACATCAAGGAGAACGACGTCAAGTTCCTTGACATCCGGTTCACCGATCTGCCCGGCGTTCAGCAGCACTTCAACATCCCCGCGTCGACGGTCGACGAGGACTTCTTCACGAACGGTCAACTGTTCGACGGCTCCTCGATCCGCGGCTTCGCATCGATCCACGAGTCCGACATGCAGCTCATCCCTGACGTCTCGACGGCGTACGTCGACCCGTTCCGCGAGGCCAGCACGCTGGTGATGCTCTTCGACATCTACAACCCGCGCACTGGCGAGATCTACTCGAAGGACCCGCGTCAGGTCGCCAAGAAGGCCGAGAAGTACCTCGCCTCCACCGGCATCGCCGACACCGCGTTCTTCGCCCCCGAGGCCGAGTTCTACATCTTCGACGACGTCCGCTACTCGGTCACCGCCGGCGAGAGCTTCTACAAGGTCGACTCCGAAGAGGCCGCGTGGAACACTGGCCGCGAGGAAGAGGGCGGCAACCTGGGCAACAAGACCCCCTACAAGGGCGGGTACTTCCCGGTCTCCCCCGTCGACAAGACCGCCGACCTGCGCGACGACATCACGCTCAAGCTCATCGACGCGGGCTTCATCCTCGAGCGTTCGCACCACGAGGTCGGCACCGCCGGGCAGCAGGAGATCAACTACCGCTTCGACACCATGGTGCACGCGGCCGACGACATCCTGAAGTTCAAGTACATCGTCAAGAACACCGCCGAGGAGTGGGGCAAGGTCGCGACCTTCATGCCCAAGCCGCTGTTCGGCGACAACGGTTCCGGCATGCACACGCACCAGTCGCTGTGGAACGACGGCAAGCCGCTGTTCTACGACGAGGCCGGCTACGGCCAGCTCAGCGATGTCGCACGCTGGTACATCGGCGGCCTGCTGGCGCACGCGCCGGCCGTGCTCGCGTTCACCAACCCGACCCTGAACAGCTACCACCGCCTGGTCAAGGGCTTCGAGGCTCCGGTCAACCTGGTCTACTCGGCCGGCAACCGTTCCGCCGCGATCCGCATCCCGATCACGGGCTCGAACCCGAAGGCCAAGCGCATCGAGTTCCGCGCACCGGATGCCTCCGGCAACCCGTACCTCGCCTTCGCCGCGCAGCTGATGGCTGGCCTCGACGGCATCAAGAACCGCATCGAGCCGCACGAGCCCGTCGACAAGGACCTCTACGAACTTCCCCCGGAGGAGGCCAAGAACATCCCGCAGGTCCCGAACTCGCTGCTGGACTCGCTGGATGCTCTGCGTGAGGACCACCAGTTCCTCCTCGAGGGCGGCGTGTTCACGCCTGAGCTCATCGAGACCTGGATCTCGTACAAGATCGAAAACGAGATCCTGCCGATCGCGCAGCGTCCGCACCCGTTCGAGTACGAGCTGTACTTCGGAGTCTGATCCGAAGAGCCGTTCGCGAAAGAGCCCGCCAGGTCCTCCTGACGGGCTCTTTCGTGCGCTCAGCGCCTGCGTCCTCAGCGAACGGTGAGCGCACCGGCCTGGACGCGCACGGCGAACTCCGAGACCTCGCCGATCTCCTCGCCGTCGATCTCGAACACCAGCGGCTTCTCGAGACGCACACGGATCCGTTCGGCCGCGAGATGACTGGTCGACTCCGTGCTGACGGCCGCGGCGTCGCGATCGAAGATCCGTCGGATGCCGTTGTCCCACACGACCGACCGCACGGTGTCCATCCACTGCAGCGCCCCGTCTGCGCTCACGAGCAGCAGGTCAAGGCGTCCGTCATCGAGCACGGCATCCGGCAGGAGGCGGATGCCGCCCTGCACCATTCCGCAGTTGCCGATGAGCAGCGTGTGCGCGCGCACGTCGACCGGATCCTCGTCGTCCAGCGTCATCGTGATGCCGGTCATCTCCGCACCGGCGAGCGCCCGGCCCATGGCCTCGACATAGGCGAGCCACCCGGCCCGATCCTTCAGGTCGTCATCGGTCTCGACGAGCATCTGGGCATCCACTCCGAAGCCCACCATCACGGCGAAAGCACGCTCGACGCCGTCCAGCTCCACCCAGCCGAGGTCGATCGTCGTCGATCCGCCCTGCGCGATCCGCTCCAGTGCCGCCGGGATATCGTCGAGGGGCACATCGAGATTGCGCGCGAGGAGGTTGCCCGTCCCCCGGGGAACGATGCCCAGCGCGGCATCCGATTCGGAAAGCGCCTCGGCGACCGCACGCACCGTGCCGTCACCGCCGACCGCGAGGACGACGTCGCAGCCGGCTGCCAGCGCTTTCTCCGCCATTCCCCGGCCGGGGTCCTCGACGCTGGTCTCCCACCACTGGACCTGGTCGCCGAACACCGCCTCGACGGCTGATCGCAGCGCGCCTTCTTCCACCTTGGACGGATTCCAGACGACGCCGATCGAGTTGCTCATGATCTCAGCCTGGGTGCACCCGACCGATATGGCAACTATCCGTAGAAGAGCTCCTCGAACACGCGACGCGCACGGCGGGTGACGCCGAGATAGTCCTCCTCGACATCCGTCGCCGAGCGGTCCGGATAGCCGAGCAGGCGGCCGATCCCATCGAGCTGCCGACGATCCGCCGGGAGCACGTCGCTGGTCTGACCGGTCAACAGCGTGATCGCCGAACGCAGCCGGCTCGCCAGACGCCACGCCTCCCGAAGCCGGTCGGCATCCTCCGCATCGACGATCTCCGCCTCGACGGCGGCATCCAATGCCTGGATGGTCGACGTGGTGCGCAGACCAGGCACCGCGGCCGCGTGCTGCAGCTGAAGCAGCTGCACGAGCCATTCCACATCGCTCAGCGATCCGGGACCGAGTTTCAGATGCCTGCGCGGATCGGCCCCCTGCGGCAGCCGCTCCCCCTCGACGCGCGCCTTGATGCGCTTGATCTCACGCAGACCCTGCAGGTCGACCTCGTCCGGGTAGCGGACGCTGTCGGCGAGGCGCATGAAGCGCTCGGTCAGCCGGGTGCTCCCGGCGACGCCCCTGGCCCGCAGCAGCGCCTGCGCCTCCCAGGACAACGACCAGCGGCGGTAGTACTCCGCGTATGCGTCGAGCGTCCGCACGACGGGTCCGTTGCGGCCTTCCGGTCGCAGATCCGCGTCCAGATCCAGCGGCACGCGCTGATCTGTGAGGTGCTCGCGCAGGCCGTTCACGAGCTTCACGGCGAGCTGCTGCGCCCGCTGCGGGTCGACGTCGTTCGCCTCGTAGACGTAAAGGATGTCGGCATCCGACCCGAAACCGAGCTCGGCTCCGCCGAAGCGGCCCATGCCGATCACGGCGAAATCGAGGCTGTCGTCCTCGACGGGAACGACCTCGCGCCTGACCGCTCGGAGCCCGGCCTGGATCGTCGCGTCCGTGATCCCGGTGAGCGCGGTCGCAATCTCCTCGATCGTGAGCACGTCGAGCACCGCACCCATCGCCGTGCGCAGCAGCTCACGGCGTCGAAGACCCCGCACGGCGCGCAGCGCATCCGCCGTCTGCTCGTGCCGGGTCTGGATCGCTCTGGCCTCTTCGTCGAGCGCTGCCTCGCCCCGCGGGCGCAGGGACTCGGCGCTGTCCAGCCACGCCACGGATTCCGGAATCCACTCCATCAGCTCACCGACGTAGCGCGACGACGACAGCAACCTCGTGAGGCTCTCGGCGGCACCGGCCGAGTCGCGGAGCACGCGCAGGAACCACGGCGTGTCGCCGAGGCGCTCGCTGATCCGGCGGAAGGCGATGAGGCCGTAATCGGGATCCGTGCCGTCCGCGAACCAGCGCACCATCACCGGCATGAGATGCCGCTGGATCGTCGCCTTCCGGCTGAGACCGTTCGTCAACGCGCCGATGTGACGCAGCGCGCCGGCCGGGTCGCGGAAGCCGATGGCCGAGAGACGATCGTGCGCCTGCTCGGTGGACAGGCTGCGCTCTTCTTCCGGGAGCGACGCCACGGCGCTGAGCAGCGGCCGGTAGAACAACCGGGTGTGGATGTCGCGGACCTCGCGTCGCACCTGATCCCAGAGCGTCCAGACCGCGGGGCCGCTGTCGGCGAGCCCCGTGGCGCGTGCGAGCACCCGCAGGCCTTCGTCGGTGCGCGGCATGAGGTGCGTGCGCGAGAGCTCCCGCAGCTGCAGACGATGCTCGAGCAGGCGCAGCGTGCAGTAGTCCTCGGCGAACGTCTCCGCCTCGGCGCGACCGATGTACCCGCCGGCCACGAGAGCATCCAGGCTTTCGAGAGTCCCCCGCGTCCGGATGCTCGGATCCGTGAGCCCGTGCACCAGCTGCAGCAGCTGGACCGTGAACTCGATGTCGCGCAGCCCGCCCTCGCCGAGCTTGATCTGGAACGGGGCGTCTGCAGGATCGATGTGCTCCGTCACCCGCTCGCGCATGCGCTGCACGCTGTCCACGAAGTTCTCACGCGCGGCACTGGACCAGATCTTGGGCTGAACGGCCTGAATGTACGCGTCTCCGAGCTCCGGATCGCCGGCGAGCGGGCGCGCCTTGAGCAGCGCCTGGAACTCCCAGCTCTTCGCCCACCGGTCGTAATAGGCGAGATGCGACGTCAGCGACCGCACCAGGGCGCCCTGTTTGCCCTCAGGGCGCAGGGCCGCGTCGACCTCCCAGAGCGGCGGCTCGACCTCGATGCCGGACAGGCCGCGCATGGTCTCGCGGGCCAGCCGCGTCGAGATGTCGATCGCGCGGCTCTCCTCGACGGCCTCCTCGTCGGCCGTCCCTCCGACGAAGATCACATCCACGTCGCTGACGTAGTTCAGCTCGCGCGCACCGGCCTTGCCCATCCCGATGATCGCGAGCTGGGTCGCCGCCACCGCCTCACGCGGCATCGATGCCGCCACGCGGGTCCGCGCGACCGCGAGCGCGGCCTCCAGAGCGGCACCGGCGGCGTCCGCGAGCGCGGCGCTGACCTCGGGGATCAGCCGCGCCGGCTCCGGATGCGAGACGTCGACGTTCGCGATGCGGGCGAGCTCGCGGCGGTAGGCGACGCGCAGACGCACCCAGGCCTCGTCCTCGCCCGAGTCCGCGAAACCGTCGCGGGTTCCGACGGCCGCGAGCATCCGTGCATGCAGCTGCGCCCTGCTCGGCACCGCGAAAGCGGGCTCCGCGAGCACCTCCAGGGCGTCCGGATGCCGCAGGAAGAAGTCTGCGAGTCCGATCGATGCTCCGAACACTCGCCAGACGGTGAGCCGCTGGACGTCATCGCCCAACAGGCGCCTGATCGCGCCGGCATCACGGCGCGCGACGCGCAGGATGCCGGCGGCAGCGGCATCCGGATCCGCCGCCTTCGCGGCCCCCTCCAGCAGGATGCGGCGGGCGATGCCGGTGAGCTCCGCGATCTCGCTCAGCGCGAGCGCCGCCGCGCTGAGCTCGGTGAACCCCAGACGCGCCAGCGCGGAGAGCGAGACGGTCTCATCCGGTCGAGCCATGGATCGTCAGAGCAGCTCGAGGTTGCTCTTCAGCTCGAACGGCGTGACCTGACCGCGGTACGCCTCCCACTCCTTGCGCTTGTTGCGCAGGACGTAGTTGAAGACCTGCTCCCCCAGCGTCTCGGCGACCAATTCGGATGCCTCCATGTACTCCAGCGCGTGATCCAGGCTGGCAGGAAGCGAGGCGTAGCCGAGGGCTCGACGCTCGGCGTCGCTGAGCGCCCAGACGTTGTCCTCGGCCTCCGGAGGCAGCTCGTAGCCCTCCTCAATGCCCTTGAGTCCTGCGGCGAGGAGCAGTGCGTAGGCGAGGTACGGATTGGCGGCCGAGTCGATGCCGCGGTACTCGATGCGCGACGAGCCGCTCTTGTTCGGCTTGTACATCGGAACGCGTACCAGCGCCGACCGGTTCGTGTGCCCCCACGTCACGAAGCTGGGCGCTTCGTCGCCGCCCCAGAGCCGCTTGTACGAGTTCACGAACTGGTTGGTGACCGCTGCGATCTCGTTCGCGTGCTTGAGGAGGCCCGCGATGAACTGCCTGCCGGTCTTGGAGAGCTGGTACTTCGCACCCTCTTCGTAGAACGCGTTGCGCTCGCCTTCGAACAGCGACATGTGCGTGTGCATGCCGCTGCCCGGGTGGTTGCTGAGCGGCTTCGGCATGAACGTGGCGTACACGCCCTGCTCGATCGCGACCTCTTTGATGACCGTGCGGAAGGTCATCACGTTGTCCGCCATCGTCAGCGCGTCCGCGTAGCGCAGGTCGATCTCGTTCTGCCCTGGGCCGCCTTCGTGGTGGCTGAACTCGACCGAGATGCCGAGGTCCTCGAGCATCCGCACCGAGCGCCGACGGAAGTCGTGCGCCGTGCCGCCGGGGACGTTGTCGAAGTAGCCGGCCGAATCGACGGGGACGGGACCCTCGGGACCGTAGTTCGAGGACTTCAGCAGGTAGAACTCGATCTCGGGATGCGTATAGAACGTGAACCCGGCATCCGCCGCCCTGGCGAGAGTGCGCTTGAGGACGTGACGGGGATCGGCGACGGCCGGCTGGCCGTCCGGGGTCGTCAGATCGCAGAACATGCGGGCGGTCGGATCGATCTCCCCGCGCCACGGCAGCGTCTGGAACGTCGTGGGGTCGGGCTGAGCGAGCAGGTCCGACTCCGAGGTCCGCGTGAGGCCCTCGATCGCTGAGCCGTCGAAGCCGATGCCCTCCGCGAACGCGCCCTCGACCTCGGCCGGAGCGATCGCCACCGACTTGAGCGTGCCGATGACATCCGTGAACCACAGGCGGACGAACTTGACGCCGCGTTCTTCGATCGTTCGCAGAACGAAGTCCCGCTGCTTGTCCATGCTCATCGTCAAGAATCCCACCCGTTCTCTGCTGCTTCTTCTTCTGCCCACGCCGCCGCGCGACGCTTGACGACTTCGGTGGCGTCGGCAGCCTCCTCCGCCGTGTCGAAGGGTCCGATGCGGTCGGTCGACGGCGAAATCATGCCGAACTCGACCTCGCCGGTCACGGAGTTGTACCAGTACTTGTGATCGTTGTCCGGCATGGCGGATCCCTTCGTAAGCTCCTGTCACGATCCTACTGTCGCCCGGCCCGCTGGGTAGGCTATTGCTCATGGCAAAAGCGATCGGCGTCGACATCGGCGGCACAGGTATCAAGGCAGGCATCGTCGACCTCGAGCACGGGACCATGGCGTCCGATCGTGTGCGCGTTCCGACGCCAGAAGGCGCATCACCGCAGGACGTTCTGATCGCCGTGCAGACGGTCCTCAAGACGCTCGACGTGCACGAATCGACGCTGCCCCTCGGCGTCGCGTTCCCCGCGATCGTGAAGCGCGGCAAGACCCTGTCCGCGGCGAACGTGTCCAAGCAGTGGATCGACTTCGACGCGGAGCAGTTCTTCCGTGACGGCCTGCAGCGCAACATCGTCTTCGTGAACGACGCGGACGCCGCCGGCGTCGCCGAAGCGCGACACGGGGCCGCACGCGACGTCATCGGCCTGACCCTCATGACGACTCTCGGCACCGGCATCGGCTCGGCGTTCCTCTACAACGGAGTGCTCGTCCCGAACACCGAGCTCGGACACCTCAACTTCGGAACGTACGAATCGGTCGAGCGCTGGGCGGCCACATCGGCGCGCGAGCGCGAAGGCCTCAGCTGGGAGCAGTGGGCGGAGCGCCTCCAGGAGTTCTACGCGCACATCGAGTTCCTCTTCAGCCCCGACCTGTTCGTGGTCGGCGGCGGCGTGTCGAAGAACGCCAGTGACTTCCTGCCGCTGCTCGACCTCAAGACCCCGATCGTCCCGGCGATCCACCGCAACAACTCCGGAATCATCGGCGCCGCATCGCTCGCGGGCGACTAAGCTCCGCGCCGCGGGACGCGCAAGATCCTGCGACGACGGCCCCGGCATCCTGTCTCGGATGCCGGGGCCGTCGTCGTTGTGAGGTGAATGGGTCGGCCTGTACGCCGGGTTCTGTTCCGGGGTTCTTCGCCCCTTCGACGGTCATCTCTCTCGGCGGCACGTTGCCGTGACGCTCCAGCGGCCTACCCGAGGACTCGGCGAGCCGCGTCATCATCCTCTGTCTGGCCTTGCTCCGGGCGAGGTTTACCTGGCGGGCCGTGTCACCACGGCCCCCGGTGGTCTCTTACACCACCCTTTCACCCTTACCCCTTGCGGGGCGGTCTGCTCTCTGTGGCACTGTCTCGCGGATCACTCCGGGTGGGTGTTACCCACCGCCCTGCTCTGCGGAGCCCGGACGTTCCTCGGTGCGGTCTCCCGCCACGCGACCGTCCGGCCGGCCCATTCACGCCACCAGTCTACTTCTCGGCCGTATCGGCTACACGCAGGTCCAGCGGCACATCCAGCGGGAACGAGCCGAACAGCCGCTCCGTCGCCACCGCCGCGGCTTCGCGCACGGCATCCGCCGCCTGCTCGGCCGCCTCGGCCGGCACATGCAGGATCACCTCGTCGTGAAGGAAGAACGCGAGATGCGCGGTCTGCGCGAAGGGACCGGATGCCGCGGCAGGGGCCTGCGCGGCAGGCAGCGCCTGCAGCCGGTGCCGGATCTCGGCGAGCCAGATCAGCGACCACTCGGCGGCTGTGCCCTGCACGACGAAGTTGCGGGTGAAGCGTCCGCGTTCGCGCGCGCGCCGCCGCGCTTCGCGGACCAGAGCCGGGGTGGCATCGGCACCGCTCGCTGCGGCTTGGACCGCCAGCCAGGCTGCGGGAGGCTTCGGCGAGGAACGCCCCAACCAGGTCGAGACGACCCCGCCGTCCTCGCCAGTGCGCGCCGCATCGTCGACCAGACGCATCGCCTTCGGGTACACCTTGCGCAACCGCGGTACGAGGCGGCCGCTGTCGCCGGTGGTCGCTCCGTACATCGCCCCGAGCACCGCGTACTTCGCCTCCTCCCGACTGGCGACGGCTCCGGATGAGACGACGCCCTCGTACAGGTCGCGCCCCCTGGCGGCCTGAGCCATCGCCTCGTCCCTCGCGATGGCTGCCAGCATCCGCGGCTCCAGTTGCGCGACGTCGGCGACCACGAGTCGCCACCCCTCGTCGGCGCGGACGGCGGGGCGCAGCATGCGCGGCAGCTGCAGCGCGCCGCCGCCCGCGGACGCCCATCGGCCAGTGACGACGCCGCCGGGGATGTAGACGGGACGGAACCGGCCGCCCTGCACCCAATCGGCGAGCCAGGTCCATCCGTTGGCGCTCAGTAGCCGCGACAGCCTCTTGTAGACCAGCAGCGGCGCGACAGCGGGGTGGTCGTACTCCGCCAGTTCCCAGCGGCTCGTCGACTCCGCGAGCACTCCGACCCTGTGCAGCGCGCGCAGCACCTTCTGCTGGCTGTCGAGGTTCAGCTGGTCGTCGCCGAGCTCCGTGCGCACCTGCCGCGCGAGCTCGGCCATCTTCGCCGGCACGCCACCTCCGCGCCGTTCGCCGAGCGTGTCGATGAGGATCCGCTCGTGCGTCGCCGCGTCCCACGGCAGACCGCCCGCACGCATCTCCTCCGCGATGAGGCCGCCCGCGGATTCGGCGGCGCACAGGAGCGCCAGACGGCCATCCGGCGCCGCCGACAGCACGAGAAGCTGCGCGCGATACTGTTCCAGCACCTCGCCCACTGGATCATGCGTCGCATCCGCCGCCAAGGCGTCGAAGAGCGTCGGCGGCTCGATCTCGGTCGCGGTGGGGATCCACGCGCGCGACGGAGCGAGCGGCTCGGAGAGCAGCGCCGTGTCCCGGAGGATCGCGTGGCACAGTACGAGGTCGTGCGTGCGCGTCAGCGCGACTCCCGCGCTCAGCAGCGCCGGATAGACCGCCCGTGCGCTGCGGATGACCCAGCGCGGCTTCGATTCCGCGTCCGCTGCACGGATCCACGCGGGCGCTGCGGCGTTGGCGATCACGTGACGCTCGAGCTCGGCGCCCTGAGCATCCAGTTCCACCGCCGTGTACGCTCCGCCCGTCTCGACGAGCGCGATGCGTCGTTCAGCGCTGCGCGACACCGTGCGGGGCGCGCAGGAGCTTCACAGCCCGGATTCCTCGGTGCGCACGAGGATGCAGCCGCACTCGGGGCACGACGTGATCTGGTCGGCCGGAGCCTGACGGATGGTGGTGAGGTCGATACCGGAGAGCACCATGCGGCAGCCTTCGCACGTGCCGGCGCGCAGAAGTGCCGCGCCGATCGTCCGAGAGGCGCGTCGGGTGTAATCCGCGAGCAGCGCCGCGTCGATGCCGGCGACGATCGCCGAGCGGTCGCGTGCGAGGTGCTCGCCCTCGGTGGTGGCCGCGGCGATACCGGCCTTCGCCTGAGCCGTGAGCTCGGTGCCCTCCGCGGTGGTCGCATCGATCAGCTTCTGCTGAGCCGCGACCGCCGTCTCGGCCTCCTCCACGCGCGCCATGACCTCGAGCTCCTGATCCTCGAGATCACTGGTGCGCCGCGCGAGGCTGGCGAGCTCGCTCTCATACGCCTGCGCGTCCTTCGGGTTCGTGGCTGCGGCGAGGCGCTCCGCGTCGCGCGCACGCCGCTGCTCGACGACGGCCACGTCGGCTTCGAGACGGCGCAGTTCCGCCGCCGCATCGTCGCGCGTCCCCGCCAGTGCGGTGAGCTCTCGCAGCTGCGCCTGACGGATCGCGGAGAGTTCGTTGATGCGCGCGGCGTTCGCGGGCTGCGTACGGGCGCGTTCCGTCTGCTGGATGCGACGATCCAGGTCGGCGACATCGAGAAGGAGGCGCTGCTGTTCGGGGCTGGCGTTCACGTTCCCAACCTAGTCGCTGTCGACGACATCGTTCAGCCCGGTACGCCGTCCACGTAGAACCATTCGCGTCCCTCCCGGACGAAGCGGCTGCGCTCGCGCATCGAGCCGGCGACCCCGTCCTCACGGAAGAAGGCCTCGAACACGACGATCCCGCCCCGATCGAACGGACCGCCGTGCGACGTCTCGAGCACATCGAGGCGCGTCCATCGGATGCCGGCGTCGAGGTCGAGGTCGACCGGTCGCGTGGACGGATGCCATGTACGCAGCAGGTGCGCGGCGTCGCCTCTGGCGAACGCCGTGAAGCGCGAGCGCATCAACCGTTCAGCGGTCGGCGCCGCTGCTCCATCGAGCAGCGGACCGCAGCAGTTCTCGAACGTGTCACCGGACAGGCAGGGGCAGCGCATGGATCCATTCTCGTCATTAGGCTGGATGAACGCGTTCGACGAAGGAGACCCGATGACATCGCTGCCCACGTTCACCGCCCACAACGGCTTCGCTCTGCCGGCGATCGGCCTGGGTACGTACGGGCTGAGGGGCGCAGCCGGGGCTGCGGCCGTGGCTGCCGGCATCGATGGCGGCTATCGGCTCGTCGATTCCGCCTTCAACTACGAGAACGAGGGCGCCGTCGGGCGCGGAGTCGCGGACGCACAGACGCCGCGCGCCGATGTGATCGTGACGTCCAAGCTCCCCGGGCGCCATCACGCGTCGGCACAGGCGACGTGGAGCATCGAGGAGAGCCGCTATCGCCTCGGGCTCGATGCGATCGACCTGCACCTGATCCACTGGCCGAACCCGAGCCAGGACGAATACGTCCAGGCCTGGACTGCACTTGTGGACGCGCAGCAGCGCGGCCTGGTCCGCCAGATCGGCGTGTCGAACTTCCTGCCCGAGCACCTCGAACGTCTCGAGCGGGAGACCGGCGTGCTCCCGGTAGTGAACCAGATCGAGCTGCACCCGTACTTCCCGCAGACCGAGCAGCTGGCCTATCACCGCGAGCACGGAATCCTCACCGAGGCCTGGAGCCCGCTGGGCCGCGCACGCGATCTGGTCCACGAGTCCGTCATCACCGAGATCGCTGCCGCGCACGGCATCAGCCCTGTGCAGACGATCCTCGCCTGGCACGTCGCTCGAGAGGTCGTCTCGATCCCGAAGGCATCGTCCGTCGAGCACCAGCAGAGCAATCTGGCCGCGGCATCCGTGGCGCTGGCGGATGCCGAGGTCGACGCCATCACCGCACTGGGGCGTGAGGACGGCCGGCTCTTCGACGCGGATCCGCGCACGCACGAGGAGTCCTGACCCCCACTAGACTGGTCAGAACCAGGGCCTTTAGCTCAGCTGGTAGAGCGCCACGTTTACACCGTGGATGTCGTCGGTTCGATCCCGGCAGGGCCCACCGAGAAAGTGTTGGGTTCGCGCGGGTCTGACTGTTCGCGGAAACCTGTGGGCGGCCCCCGGTGGAATGTCGAGCATTCCTGCCGTTAGCCGCATCCTCGCCCGGACGGGGCGATTTCGGACGCCTGAAGTGTCGACACCTTGCCGCGATCGGTTTGCTGTCGGTGCAAAGGCGCGGGGTCATGCGTCACCATCCGGAGGAGGCGTCGATGACTGAGCCGATCACGCATCATCCGTCCGGCGTGAACCGGCGCAACCTCCCGAAAGCCTTGGCCCGGTCGCTGCCGGTCGCAGCCTTTGCTGTCAGCCCTTCGGAGATGAAATGACTGCTCACGATTTGCACCGAGAGGTTCTTCCCATCCCGGACCGGAAGCCGGTCGGTGTGGCCACTTTCGCCGCGACCGATCCGGATACCTCCTATCCACCCATCGAGCCGTTACGCCCACCCGCTGGCGCACCGAACGTCGTGGTTGTGTTGCTGGATGACGTGGGGTTCGGTGCATCGAGTGCCTACGGTGGCCCGTGCAGCACTCCGACGGCAGAACGCCTGGCCGCTGAAGGTCCGCGGTACACCCGGTTCCACACCACGGCGCTGTGTTCACCTACGCGCGCGGCGATGCTCTCGGGGCGCAACCATCACGCGGTAGGAATGGGAGCGATCACCGAGTTCGCGACCTCTGCGCCCGGGTACAACTCTCTTCGACCGAACACGTGCGCGCCGTTGGCTGAGATCCTCCGGTTGAACGGTTATTCGACGGCGCAGATCGGCAAGTGCCGCGAGGTCCCCGTGTTCGAGGCGAGCCCGATCGAGCCCTTCGATCATTGGCCGAACCCCGGCGGTGGTTTCGAGTACCTCTACGGCTTCATCGGCGGCGAGAACAACCAGTGGTCCCCCGCACTGTACGAACAGACCACGCCGATCGAACCCCCCGCGACTCCGGAGCAGGGGTATCACCTGATGTCCGATCTGGCCGACAAGGCGATCCTGTGGACGCGCACCCAGAAGTCGGTCGCTCCGGACAAGCCGTTCTTCAGGTATCTCGCCCCTGGCGGTATGACACCAACACGGACTGGTCGCAAGCGAGGGACCTCGCGGCGGAGCATCCGGAGAAGCTGGCAGATCTGCAGCGACTGTTCCTGAAGCGGCCAAGTACAACGTTCTCCCGCTCGACCCGCGCGCGGCTGAGCGGTTCAATCGCGAGCTGGCAGGACGCCCTCAGGCCGTCATCGGCAACACCCAGGTGCTCTACGGGGGGATGCATCGCATCCAGGAGAACGCATTCATCAACATCAAGAACCACAGTCACTCGGTCACAGCGGAGATCGAGGTGCCCGAAGCCGGCGCCCAAGGTGTGATCATCGCCCAGGGAGGTGATTTCGGAGGCTGGTCGCTGTACGCGAACGAAGGCAGACTGCGCTGCGCCTACAACTTCATGGGCGTGCAACGCACCTGCATCGGGAGCGAAACCGAGATCGCTGCCGGAACCCACCAGGCCCGCGTCGAGTTTGCGTACGACGGGGGCGGCATCGGGAAAGGTGGAACTTTGACTCTCTATCTCGACGGCGACCATGTTGGGGAGGGGCGGATCGAACGCACACATGGCATCTTCTTCTCGATGGACGAAACCGCCGATATTGGCATCGATGCTGGAGCCCCGGTCTCGGAAGACTACGGCCACGGCGAGAGCGCGTTCACCGGCACCGTTACCTGGGTCCAGATCGACGTCGACGCGGCCGCCGTCAACGACCATCACGTCGTCACTTCTGATCAACGCTTCCGGCTGGCGATGGCCCGGCAGTAAGTCTTCTCAGACAGTGCGTCCTCCCTCAGGTCATCATTTGTCGGGGGCGCAGTTTCGGAGTGGTCGGCTTTCTCATTAATGAGGTGATCGAGTTGTGGGAGAGCTACGGGTACGGGACGTTCGCGTCCGGGTTCCTCGCCGCGATCCAGGTCATGGTGGAGCTCCAGGGCGTCGTCGGACACTGACTCAGGCACTCGCCCCCCGGTGTGCGCCGAGGTCGTGGAACAGGGCTAGGCTGTTGGCGGCGCGCGTTGTGAAGAGCCGACAAGGCTCCCCGTGTCGCTTCCCGTTTCATTGGCAAGACCTGCCAGCTTGACGAAAGGCTCCACCGTGACCGTCCACGATCAGGATCCGTACTCCCAGGGCTCTCTCGACAGCGATCCGGAAGAGACCGGCGAATGGCAGCAGTCTCTCGACGAACTCGTCGATGCCAAGGGCCACGGCCGCGGGCGCGAGATCATGCTCAGCCTGCTCAAGCGCTCCAAGGATCTGCACCTCGGTGTGCCGATGGTGCCCACCACGGACTACATCAACACCATCGCGACCGAGAACGAGCCGGCCTTCCCCGGCGATGAGGAGCTCGAGCGCCGCTACCGTCACTGGATCCGCTGGAACGCGGCCATCACGGTGCACCGCGCGCAGCGCCCCGGCATCGGCGTCGGCGGTCACATCTCCACCTACGCCTCGGCGGCATCGCTGTACGAGGTCGGTCACAACCACTTCTTCCGCGGGCAGGATCACCCCTCCGGCGGCGACCAGATCTTCTACCAGGGCCACGCGTCCCCCGGCATGTACGCCCGCGCCTTCCTCGAGGGCCGCGTCACCGAATCGCAGCTCGACGCCTTCCGCCAGGAGAAGTCCGGCGCTCCCAATGGGCTGCCGTCCTACCCGCACCCGCGGATGATGCCGGAGTTCTGGCAATTCCCGACGGTGTCGATGGGCCTCGGCCCGATCAACGCGATCTACCAGGCGATGACGAACAAGTACCTCGCCAACCGCGGCATCAAGGACGTCGCCGACTCGCACGTCTGGGCCTTCCTCGGCGACGGCGAGATGGACGAGGTCGAGTCCCGCGGCCAGCTGCAGGTCGCCGCCAACGAGGGTCTGGACAACCTCACGTTCGTGATCAACTGCAACCTGCAGCGTCTGGACGGCCCTGTCCGCGGCAACGGCAAGATCATGCAGGAGCTGGAGAGCTACTTCCGCGGCGCCGGCTGGAACGTCATCAAGGTCGTCTGGGGCCGCGAGTGGGACGATCTGCTCGCCCGCGACACCGACGGCGCGCTGCTCAACCTCATGAACGTCACGCCGGACGGCGACTTCCAGACGTACAAGGCCGAGAACGGCGCCTACGTCCGTGACAACTTCTTCGGCCGCGACGAGCGCGCGCTGAAGCTCGTCGAGGGCTACAGCGACGACGACATCTGGAAGCTGCGCCGCGGTGGTCATGACTACCGCAAGGTGTACGCCGCGTACAAGGCCGCGATGGAGCACAAGGGCCAGCCGACGGTCATCCTGGCGAAGACGGTCAAGGGCTACGGCCTCGGCCCGCACTTCGAGGGCCGCAACGCGACCCACCAGATGAAGAAGATGACGCTGGACGACCTCAAGCTCTTCCGCGACACGATGCACATCCCGATCACGGACGCGCAGCTCGAGGCCGACCCGTACCGTCCGCCGTACTACCACCCCGGTGCACAGGACGAGACGATCCAGTACATGCTGGACCGCCGCCGCGATCTTGGCGGCTTCCTCCCCGAGCGCCGCAGCACGCACGTCGACCTCGCCCTCCCTGAGGACAAGGACTACGCACTGCTGAAGAAGGGCTCCGGCAACCAGGAGGTCGCCACCACGATGGCGTTCGTCCGGATGCTCAAGGACCTCATGCGCGTCAAGGGCTTCGGTCAGCGCATCGTCCCGATCATTCCCGACGAGGCGCGCACGTTCGGCATGGACGCGTACTTCCCGACCGCGAAGATCTACAACCCGAACGGCCAGAACTACACCTCGGTCGACCGCGAACTGCTCCTCGCGTACAAGGAGAGCCCGCAGGGTCAGATCATGCACGTCGGCATCAACGAGGCCGGTGCGACGGCTGCGCTGACGGCGACGGGCACGTCGTACTCGACGCACGGCGAGCCGCTCATCCCGATCTACATCTTCTACTCGATGTTCGGCTACCAGCGCACCGGCGACGCCTTCTGGGCCGCCGCCGACCAGATGGCACGCGGCTTCGTGATCGGCGCCACCGCCGGACGAACCACGCTGACCGGTGAGGGCACCCAGCACGCCGACGGCCACTCGCCGCTGCTCGCCTCGACGAACCCGGCGACCGTGACGTACGACCCGGCATTCGGGTACGAGGTCGCGCAGATCGTGCAGGCCGGACTCGAGCGCATGTACGGCGGGACGCACTCCGACCCGAACGTCATGTACTACCTCACGGTGTACAACGAGCCGATGAAGCAGCCCGCCGAGCCGGAGGATGTCGATGTCGACGGCATCCTGAAGGGCATCCACCGCATCTCGGTCGGCCAGGGCGACGGACCTCGCGTCCAGCTGCTCGCCTCCGGCGTCGGTCTGCCGTGGGCCCTCGAGGCTCAGGAGCTGCTCGCCAACGACTGGGGCGTCGTCGCCGATGTCTGGTCCGTAACCAGCTGGAGCGAGCTGCGCCGTGACGGCCTCGCCGCGGACGAGCACAACTTCCTACACCCCGAGGAGGAGCCGCGGGTCGCCTACCTGACCGAGAAGCTCGCCTCGACCGAGGGTCCGATCGTCGCGACGAGCGACTTCATGCACGCCGTGCAGGATCAGATCCGCAAGTGGGTTCCCGGCGACTACTACACGCTCGGCGCCGACGGCTTCGGCTTCGCGGACACCCGCGCTGCCGCACGTCGCTTCTTCAAGATCGACGGGCCGTCCATGGTCGTTCGCGCCCTGCAGGGCCTGGCCGACCAGGGACGCCTCGACCGCTCCGTCATCGGACAGGCGATCGCGAAGTACGATCTGCACAACGTCAACGCCGGATCGAGCGGGAACGCCGGCGGCGAGAGCTGAGCCGACGGTGACAGGCTCGTCCCCCTCCTCGATGGACAAGACAGCGACGCTCGCGTGGCTGCGCCGGATCTCCGGCGACATCGCGACGGTGACGATCAAGCGCCTGGAAGACACCCTCCCCTGGTACGCCGACATGCCACCGGCCCGCCGCTCCGCGGTCGGGCTGGTGGCGCAGGCCGGCATCACGTCGTTCATCCAGTGGTACGACGACCCGACGTCGACGCCGTGGATCGCCGCTGATATCTTCGCCGCCGCACCACGGGAGCTGCTGCGCAGCGTGAGCCTGCAGCAGACTCTCCAGCTCATCCGCGTCACCGTCGAGGTCACCGAGGAACGCGTGGCGGGCAAGGGCGAGCATCTCCGCGAAGCGATCCTGCTCTACTCCCGTGACGTGGCCTTCGCCGCCGCAGATGTGTACGCCCGTGCCGCCGAGGCGCGCGGCCTGTGGGACGCCCGCCTCGAAGCACTCGTCGTCGACTCGATCCTCACCGGTGAAGCGGACGAGGAGCTGCCGAGCCGAATCGCCGCGCTCGGATGGCACGGTCACGGTGAGGTCAGCGTGATCGTCGGCACGACGCCTGCGCAGTTCGACATCGATCAGGTCAGACGCACCGCTCGCAAGCTCGCCGTCGACGTGCTGGTCGGCGTGCAGGGGTCGCGTCTCGTGCTCGTCGTCGGACGTGCGCACGACGCGGACCACGAAGGCGTCGAAGACGAGCTCGCCTTCGACGAGATCGCGGCGCGGCTCGAGCCGTCGTTCGGTCCCGGCTACGTCGTCGTCGGCCCTGCCGTCGCAGCGCTGGTGGATGCCGGGCAGAGCGCTCGCGCGGCCCTCGCCGGATTCGCCGTCGCGCGCGCGTGGCGGGGTGCCCCGCGCCCCGTCGAGGCGGACGACCTGCTTCCGGAGCGCGCTCTCGCCGGAGACCCGCTCGCGAAGCACACGCTGGTCGAACGCATCCACCGTCCCCTGCAGGCGCACTCCACCGACCTGGTCACGACGCTGTGGAGCTACCTCGACAACGGCCGATCGCTCGAAGCGACCGCCCGCGAGCTGTTCGTCCATCCGAACACGGTCCGCTACCGACTGAAGCGCGTCAGCGAGGTCATCGGCTGGGACGCGACCGGTCCGCGCGAGGCACTGATCCTGCAGACGGCCCTCATCCTCGGCTCGATCGGCACGGTTGAGCCGAGCAGACGGCGCTCGAACCCCCGCCGGCCCCGCTGACCGCTGTGCGCCACACACAAGGGATCTTCGCAATCTTGTGAGAGATCCCCCACTGTCCGGCGCGGATCGTTGGCAGACTGGACTGGTGATCGTCGTCGCCTGCCCTGGACAGGGCTCTCAGACCCCCGGCTTCCTCTCCCCCTGGCTCGAATTGGACGGCGTTCCGGAGCGTCTCGCGGCGTACTCCGAGGCTGCGCAGGTCGATCTCGTGCAGCACGGGACCGTATCGGATGCCGACACGATCCGTGACACGCGCATCGCGCAGCCGTTGATCGTGGCCGCCTCTCTCATCGCCGGACAGGAGCTCGAGAAGCGCGCCGGTCGGCGCGCGGACGGCATCGCCGGCCACTCGGTCGGCGAGATCGCCGCCCTCGTCGGCGGCGACGTCATCGATGCCGAGACCGGCATGCGCCTGGTCGGCATCCGCGGTCGTGCCATGGCGGATGCCGCGGCACAGGTCCAGACCGGCATGAGCGCGGTGCTCGGCGGCGACGAAGAGGCGCTGCTCGGCCGCCTCGCCGAACTCGACCTCGCGCCGGCGAACTACAACGGCGGCGGTCAGATCGTCGTCGCCGGGGCCATTCCCGCTCTCGAGGCCCTCGCGGCCGAGCCGCTCAAGGGCACCCGTGTGATCCCGCTGCAGGTCGCTGGCGCCTTCCACACTTCCTACATGCAGTCCGCCGTCGAGACGCTGCGGGATGCCGTGGCGGCCGTCGAGGCATCCGATCCGTCGCTCACGCTGTGGACCAACCGCGACGGCACGGTCGTCACGAGCGGCGCGCAGGCGCTCGATCTCCTCGTCGGTCAGGTGGCGTCCCCCGTGCGCTGGGACCTGTGCATGGCCTCCTTCGCCGAGCGCGGCATCACCGGCCTCATCGAGCTGGCGCCGGCTGGCGCCCTCACCGGGCTCGCCAAGCGCGGCCTGCGCGGAGTGCCGACCGTCGCCGTCAAGACCCCCGAAGATCTCGATGCAGCCGCAGCGCTGCTGAACGGAGCAGCCGCGTGAGCGTCACACTGAAGCAGGCAGCCGGGCCCGCGTACACCCGGATCTTCGCGTACGGAGCGGCGCGCGGTGAGAATGCGGTGCCGAACGAGGACCTCATCGAGCCGATCAACTCGAGCGACGAGTGGATTCGTCAGCGCACCGGCATCATCACCCGTGCGCGCGCCGTCGCCGAGACCGACGCGATCGATCTCGCGACGACGGCTGCGGCCGAGGCCATCGAGCGCAGCGGTGTGGACGCCGCCGACGTCGACCTCGTCATCGTCGCCACGATCAGCAACCCGAAGCAGTCACCGTCTGTCTCCGCGATCGTCGCGGACCGCGTCGGCGCCAACCCTGCGGCGGCGTACGACATCAACGCGGCGTGCGCGGGCTACGCCTACGCGGTCGCGCAGGCCGATGCCCTCATCAAATCCGGTGCCGCGCGCTACGCCCTCGTGATCGGCACCGAGAAGCTGTCCGACATCGTCGACCCCGCCGACCGCAGCATCTCCTTCCTGCTCGGCGACGGCGCGGGCGCCGCCCTGATCGGACCGAGCGAGACCCCCGGCATCGCGCCGGCCGTCTGGGGATCCGACGGCTCCAAGGCGGATGCCGTCGGCATGAACCACACCCTCACCGAGTTCCGTGACGGCTCAGCACCCTGGCCGACGCTGCGGCAGGAGGGCCCGACGGTCTTCCGCTGGGCCGTCTGGGAGATGGCCAAGGTCGCCCGCGAGGCGCTCGACGCCGCCGGCATCGAGGCTGCGGATCTCGCAGCCTTCATCCCCCACCAGGCGAACATGCGCATCATCGACGAGTTCGCCAAGCAGCTGAAGCTGCCGGAGACCACGGTCATCGCGCGCGACATCGAGACCACGGGCAACACCTCGGCCGCCTCGATCCCGCTCGCAAGCCACCGCCTGATGGCCGAGCACCCCGAGCTGTCCGGCGGCCTCGCCCTGCAGATCGGCTTCGGTGCCGGTCTCGTCTTCGCCGCACAGGTCGTCGTCCTGCCCTGATCCGTGCCCGTGGTTGCCTAGACTGTTCCACGGTTCCGATTACAACCCGCAAGAAAGAGGAAGACCACATGGCTTTCACCAACGATGAGGTCCTCGCCGGCCTCGCAGAGCTCATCACCGACGAGACCGGCATCAACGCCTCCGAGGTCGCGCTCGAGAAGTCCTTCACCGACGACCTCGACATCGACTCGATCTCGATGATGACGATCGTCGTCAACGCCGAGGAGAAGTTCGGCGTCACCATTCCGGACGACGAGGTCAAGAACCTCAAGACTGTCGGTGACGCAGTCAGCTTCATCGTCGCCGGCCAGGAGTAAGACCTGACGGATGCCACCCCCGCGTCATGCGGGCGTGGCATCCTCCGGCTCGCTCCCGCGCCTCCTGCTCCACTCCCGCTCGAAGGAACCACACCCCATGACCAAGCGCATCGTCGTCACCGGCATCGGCGCCACGTCCGCGATCGGCGGCACGGCTCCCGAGAACTGGACCAATCTGCTCGCCGGCATGTCCGGAGGCCGCACCCTCGAGCACGAATGGGTCGCCGAGCTCGAGCTGCCCGTCACCTTCGCCGCGGAAGCGATCGTGCGGCCCGAAGAGGTGCTCGCCCGTCCGGTGGCCAAGCGCCTCGACCCCTCCTCGCAGTTCGCGCTGATCGCTGCCATGGAGGCCTGGGAGGATGCCGGGTCCCCCGACGTCGATCCTGAGCGCCTCGGCGTCGATTTCGCCACCGGCATCGGCGGCGTGTGGACGCTGCTCGACGCGTGGGACACACTGCGCGAGAAGGGCCCGCGTCGCGTCATGCCTATGACGGTCCCGATGCTCATGCCGAACTCCGCGGCCGGCAACCTCTCCCTGCACTTCACGGCCCGCGCCTTCGCCCGCACCGTGGCCTCCGCCTGCGCTTCCAGCACCGAGTCGCTCGTGAACGCGTACGAGCACCTCAAGGCCGGCCTCGCCGATGTCGTGATCGCGGGCGGCACCGAATCCGCCATCCACCCGATCACGATCGCGTCCTTCGCCTCGATGCAGGCGCTCTCGCGCCGCAACGACGACCCGTCGACCGCATCGCGCCCGTACTCCGCCGACCGCGACGGCTTCGTGATGGGTGAGGGCGCTGCCGTCCTCATCCTCGAGACCGAAGAGCACGCCAAGGCACGTGGGGCCAAGATCTACGCCGAGCTCGTCGGCGGCGGTGTGACCGCTGACGCCTACCACATCACCGCGAACGCACCGGAGGGTGCGACGCGCGCCGTGAAGCTCGCGCTGGAAGCCGCCGGGCGCACTCCGGACGAGATCACGCACGTCAACGCGCACGCCACCTCGACGCCGGTCGGCGACCCCAACGAGTACACGGCGCTGAAGAACGTCATCGGCGATCGCGTGCACTCGGTCCCGGTCTCTGCGACGAAGGCCTCCACCGGCCATCTTCTCGGCGGCACCGGAGCGCTGGAGGCGATCTTCACGGTGCTCGCGATCCAGAACCGCGTCGCGCCGCCCACGATCAACCTCACCACGCAGGATCCGGAGATCCCGCTGCTCGTCTCGGGCGAACCGCAGCCGCTGGGCGATGGCCCGCAGCTCGCGATCAGCAACTCGTTCGGCTTCGGCGGCCACAACGCCGTCGTCGCATTCTCCGACTACGAGGGCTGATCCTCGCAGACGTCGGCCCCGACCCGGTTCTCCGGTTCGGGGCCTTCGTCGTGCGGGGCGGGATTCGCTTTCTCAGCATCCGGGTTCGTTCACCGGAGTCCGATACCGGCGCCTCCAGGCGCCCCGGGTCTCTCCGGCCGGATCAGCCGACCTTGTGCAGCCAGACGACTCGCGCATCGTCGCTGGCGTGGCGGAACGGTTCGAGTTCCTCGTCCCACGCCGAACCGAGGGCGACATCGAGTTCGCGCTGCAGTTCGACGGCGCTCCCCGCCGCGATCTCCATCGCGTACCGGATGCGGTCCTCGCCGATCACCATGTTGCCCGCGGCATCCGTCTGGGCGTAGTGGATGCCGAGATCAGGGGTGTGCAGCCATCGACCGCCATCGCTGCGCGGGGTCGGGTCCTCCGTCACCTCGAAGCGCAGGTGCTCCCACCCTCGCATCGCGGTGGCGAGAGCGGCACCGGTTCCGACCGGGCCGTCCCAGTAGAACTCGGCACGTCGAGAGCCTTCGAGAACGGGCTGGTCGGCCCAGTCGAAGTTCACCGCACGACCGATAGCGCGTCCCACCGCCCACTCGAGGTGCGGGCAGAGCGCGCGAGGTGCGGAGTGGATGTACACCACTCCGCGTGCGTAAGCCGTCGCCATGATCTCTCCGTTTCATCAGGTGCGTCTTCCCCAACGACCTGAACCCCACGAAGAAGTGGCGAGATATGCGGTTATGCGCCCATTCTCTAGCACGAAGGCGGAAATCACAAGCATGTGATTCCCGCCTCCGCGTGAGGAGTGGGAAACTCAGGCCTCGCTCATGGCCTGCTTGACCTGCTGACCCTTCGCGGCGTAGTACGCGGCACGAGCGGCATCCTTGCGGGCCTGCTCTGCGTAGCCGGCCTCGAGCACGTCCTGCGGGAGCTCGAACTGCGTGTGCGAGCCGGTTCCGTTGTACTTCTCGATGTAGGCGTCCAGCTCGGGTCCTGACGTCCACGAGGTGATGAGGTTGTAGCGCGGTTCGGTGCCGACGTGCGTCGCGGCGTGCCAGAGACGCTGCGTGTCGATGATGAGCTGTGCGCCGGCCGGCAGCGCGATGCGCACCTCACCGGCAGGGTCGGTGCGGTTCTCACGCAGCACGAAGAAGCTGTCCTTGTCGTCCGTGAGGTTGAAGAACCCACGGACCACCCACCCGGTGCCGTCCGGGTTCAGTCGGTTGTTGTCATCCTGGTGCAGGTTGTAGAGGCACTCGCCGTAGGTGTTCGGCTGCAGCTCGATAACACGGCAGCGGCCGACGTTGGCACCCGGCTCCTGCGCGCGGCGCGTGAGGTTCGGCGCCTTGGCGGTCTGCTCGTCGATCCACACGCCGTCCTTGTCGGTGCGCGGCGGCTTGTGGTTCCAGAAGCCGTTGCACTCGATCTCGCCCTTGGCGCTGGCGAGCGGCGCGAAGCGGGTGTCGCCGGAGGACTTCCAGTCGACGTACTCGATGTCGAGCCATTCGGCCGGGTCGAGCGCCTGGTTGTAGCTGTCGAGCACGACGAAGCCGGTCTCTTCGAGGGCTTCGGACTTGATGTATCCCATGATCGAGTCATGTCCTTTCATCGGGGGCCAGCACGTTTTAACAGGCCCTGATAAGGCAAGCCTAACAGCGAGCTTCGGGAGCGCAGTGGATCTCGACCGTGCAAAATGCGCGCGGGCTAGACTCGATCCGGCGGGTCTCGGATTCCCGCTTTTCCGGAGGCATCACTCAGTCATGGCAACGGCCACCAACGTCGAAGCGACCGCAGTAAACACGATCGAATGGCTCGCAGCCCCGGCCACGACCATCGTCGTGCCGGTGTATCAGCGGCAGTACCGCTGGGATATCGGGGCATGCGAACGGCTGCTGTCCGATGTCAGGGCCGTCGCCGGTGAGGACGACGCGCACCGGCACTTCATCGGTTCGATCCTGTCCGCGCAGGATGCGACGGATCGCGATCTGATCCTCATCGACGGCCAGCAGCGCGTCACGACCCTGATGCTGCTCGTCGCCGCCCTCCACCACGCGGTACGCGGTCACGATGAGGTCATGGCCGGCGAGTTGGAGCGCGTGCTCGTCCGCGCGGACGACCGACGACGGACGAAGCTGCGCCCTCATCACGCCTGGGCCGACCTCTACGAGAGCGTCGTACTCGATCACCGGGACGATGCCGATCGCGAGTCGCGGTTCGACGACAACTACGCCTTCTTCCGCAGCCAGGTGCACGCGGACGAGGCGCCCCGCATCTGGCGCGGTCTGAAGAAGCTCGAGCACGTGTCGATCACGCTCGGCATCCAAGCGAACGCGCAGCAGATCTTCGAGAGCCTGAACTCCACTGGCGAGCCGCTGCGAGACCACGAGTTGATCCACAACTACATCCTGATGGGGCTCACGCACGCCGAGCAGCTCGACGTGGAGGAACGGTTCTGGCTCCCGATCGAACAGCACACCGGCGAGGCGATCGGCGCCTTCTGGCGCCATTACCTCGTCATGCGCATGGGTCGCGAAGTCGCAGCGAACGGCGAACACGGCGTGTACAGCGCGTTCCGGCATTCATTCCCGCGCGTCGACGTGGCACACCTGGAAGCGGATGCCGCGGTGTGGCGTCATTTCGCCGAGATCTACGGCATCCTGCTGGATCCGTCGCGAGAGCAGGATGCCGACGTCCGCCGTCAGCTGCAGTTCGTGAACACGTTCGGACGCGCCGCGTATCCGCTGGTCATGAGCGCGTACAGCGACCACGCCAACGGGCTCCTCACGCGCGAGGAGTTCATCGAGACCCTGGAGTGGGTGCAGGCGATGTACCTGCGCCGCGCGATCGTGAACCTGCCGACCGACCGTCTGATCGCCCGACTGTGCCGGGCCAGGGCCGCCGGCCACGATGAGCTCGCACGCGCGATCGCACGCATCACGCCATCCGATGAGCGGGTGAGCGCCGTGCTGAAGTACGCGGAGCTGCCGCATGCCGCGTACGTGCTCGGCAGGCTCGAGGGCGTCGACGACGTCGCGGACTTCGATCTCGAGCACATCGTTCCCGCCGCGCCCGGCGACACCTGGTCCGGGGACGGCATCCGTCCGTGGAGCGAGCTGACCGAGGACGAGCAGAACAGCCATCGCGCGCTCGCGCCGACGCTCGGAAACATCACGCTCCTGGAGCAGCCGCTCGCGGAACGCGTGTTCGGTGCGTCGTTCCCCGCCAAGCAGCGGGACGCCTACGCGCGCAGCGGTGTCGACGCCACGCGCGCTCTCGCCGACGCGGCCTCCTGGGGAACCGCGGCGATCGCGCAGCGCACGGTCCAGCTGACCGCGGCGTTCGTGCGGATCTGGGCGCGTCCTGAGCTGTCGGAGATCGATGACGACGGTCTGACGCCGGTCCTGGACGCCGTGCGACGCCGCGGGTGGCCTGCGGGCTGGGATCGCGAGTTCTCCTACGTCGAGTACCGGGGTGAGCACTGGGACGTGCGCGACGTGAAGTACCTGTTCAATCGCGTGTTCCGGCGGGCCTGGACCGACGACCGCGCAGCCGCGCTCTCGTACAGCGCCCGTCATGGCGGGCCGATCTACGATGCCATGGCCTGGAAGGGGCACTGGGACGAGCTCGACGAGACCCACTTCCTCTACATGGGCTGGGACTCGAACTACATGATGAACGCGGTGCAGGGCGTCCTCGAGGAATCGGGCATCGCGGCCGAGGTCTTCGTCAAGTACTCCTACATCGGCGATGTGATGTGATCACGGCCGCGGCATGCGGCCTCGCGTCGGCTTACTCCCGCGGGACGAGCACGTCAACCCACTAGGCCGCCCTCCGGTCGCTTCCTATTGTGGAGAGACCACCACGAGAGGAGCCGATCATGTCGAACCAGTACCCGCCCCCGTTCCCGATTCCGATCACGCCGGACGATGCGGATGCCGAAGCACCGGTCACGCGCGAGGTCGACGGCGACGAGATCCTCGATGAGGACATCGACCCGAACCGCGTCGACAGCGCCGAGGCGGATCGCCTGGCTGCCGGAGGCACCGAGGAGGAGGATCTGTGAGCGACCCAGGAACCCCGGAGGAGCAGTCCGGTGAGTCGATGCCCTCGGACGACGAACTGACGGAGCCGAGTACGGAGAAGGAGCCGGCGGAGGAGCCCGAAGCGCCGTCGCGTGACGAACCGGAGCCGAGTCACGAAGCCGTCGGAATCGGCGTCGTCGGACGACCGCAGGTCGAAACGGAAGCAGAAGACCAGGAGACTCAGGAGCGCAGCGAATCGGCCACCTGACGCAGAGCCTGCGCCGATCGGTGCAGCAAGGACGCCTCTTCCTCTGAGAAGGTCGTCGCACGGATCGGCACGGCACCTGCCGCACTGACCACGGAGGGAACAGAGAGCGCGACGCCGTCGACGCCGTGGAAGTCCTCCAGCACCGTGCTCACCGGCATCACCGCATGCTCATCCCCCAGGATCGCCTCGATGATGCGGGCGCTCGACAACCCGATCGCGTAATTGGTCGCGCCCTTGCCCCGGATGACCGTGTAGGCGGCGTCACGGACGTCGACGGCGATCGCGTCGAGTTCGTCGCGACTGATGCGCGGGTGCGTCGGCGTCTCCCATTCCAGGATCGGAGCGGTCCCGATCGTCGCCTTCGACCACAGCGGGAACTCGGTGTCTCCGTGCTCCCCCACGATGTGCGCGTGGACGCTGGAGGTCGACACTCCGGCCCGTTCAGCGAGCTTCCAGCGCAGCCGGGACGTGTCGAGGACAGTGCCGGAGGCGAAGATGCGCTCCCGCGGAAGGCCCGTCGCCTCGTGGGCGAGGACCGTGAGCACGTCACAGGGATTGGTGACGATGACGAAGACGGCATCGGGTGCGACTTCCAGCAGCTGCGGCATCATGCTGCGGATGATGCCGGCGTTCACAGCGGCGAGCTCGATGCGCGTCTGCCCGGGGTTCTGCTTCGCACCAGCCGTGATCACGACGACGTGGGATCCCGCCACGAGAGAGATGTCGCTGCCGCCGACGATATCGCTCGACCCGGTGAACTGCGTGCCGTGGGCGAGATCGAGCACCTCGGCCTCGACCTTCTCCGTCGCGATGTCGTACAGCACGACATGGCGGGCGGAGCCCCGGATCAAGGCGGCGTACGCCACGCTCGATCCGACGCTGCCCGCTCCGACGACGGTGACCTTCGAGTTCTCGATGACAGCCATGTGGGGCCGGTGGGACTTGAACCCACGATCGTCGGGTTATGAGCCCGCTGCCTTGACCAGCTTGGCCACGGCCCCGTACGACACCAGCCTAGCGGTGCCCGCGAACGCTACCGCGCGGTCGCGGACTCGTGCGTCTGCACGTGCGCGAGATAGATCTCGGCGTTCGCGATCAGCCCCGCACGTTCCTCGTCTGTGAGGACGCGGCGCACCTTCGCCGGAACACCGGCGACGAGCGAGCCATCGGGCACCTCTGTTCCGCCGAGGACGACCGCACCGCCCGCGACGAGGCATCCGGCTCCGATCACGGCGCCGGAGAGAACCACGGCTCCCATGCCGACCAGCGAGCCGTCGCCGATGGTGCATCCGTGCACGACGGCGTTGTGCCCGACCGACACCCGGCGCCCGAGCACGACCGGGTGCCCGCTGTCCACGTGCACGGAGACGTTGTCCTGCAGATTGGTCTCCGCGCCGATGGTGATGGATGCCGAGTCGGCACGCAAGACGGCGTTGTACCAGACGCTGGCGCCGGCCTCGAGAGTCACGGCGCCAACCACGCGCGCGCCGTCAGCGACGAAGACGTCGTCGGCGATCGCGGGTGCCCGCTCCGCGAGCGCGATGATGGATGCCGATGACGAGATGCTCATAAGGCGAGACTACCCTCAGAAGCGCGTAATTCCGCGGGATTTCGCGCTCATAAGCCGAGCCTCAGCTTGCTTGCGGAATGTCTGAGGCTGAGTACGGTTGTGTTCATCAGGTACGAAGAAGACGTCCGGGAGGAACCAGAATGAGCAAGGCACAGACCATTTCCACCACCGCCAGCGACCCGACGGTCGCCGCAGCGGCAGCACAGTTCCTCTCGCCGGTCGTCCTCGGGCTGCAGGCGCTGACGATCAACGGAAAGCAGGCGCACTGGCACGTCCGCGGCGCCAACTTCATCGGTGTCCACGAGCTGCTCGACACGATCGTCGCCCACGCCGGCGACTTCGCCGACACCGCCGCGGAGCGTATCGTCGCTCTCGGCCTGCCGATCGACGCTCGCGTGAGCGCGGTCGCCGCGAAGGCTCCGAGCACCGGCGTTCCCGCCGGCTTCGCGCAGTCCGACGAGATCATCCGCACGATCGTCGCAGACATCGACGCGATCCTGGTCGATGCCAAGGCCGCCATCGATGGCCTCGACGAGATCGACCTCACCAGCCAGGACGTGGCGATCGAGATCATGCGCGGTCTCGAGAAGGACCGCTGGTTCCTCGTCGCGCACGTCGCAGCGTAGGCATTCCTCGAACGCCCCGGGATCCGATCCCGGGGCGTTCGTCGTCTCCCCGCGACGGCGCTGATCAGGACGCGTGAGTGACGCGGCCACCGAGCAGCGTGGCGCGCACCGGCATCCTGCGCAGCGCGTCGCCGTCCGCCGAGCGCGGGTCGAGACCGCACACTACGAGGTCCGCCGGGTCTCCCGGCCGGACGGCCGTCCGAACGCTCGCGCCGATGGCCTCGTCGATGCTCAACCGCTCATCCGGATGCCACGGATCCTGGCCCCGGTCCGCGCGCGTGACCGCGGCGGCGATCGCGGTCCACGGATCCAACGGCGACACGGGAGCATCCGATCCCAGCCGAAGCTCGACTCCGGCTCTGAGCAGCGATGCCATCGGGTAGGCGACGCCGGTCTGCCCCGCCCAGTACCGCGCCACGAGATCGCGGTCATCCAATGCGTGCTGCGGCTGGATGCTCGCGGCCAGCCCCAGCCGCGCCATCCGGGACAGGTCGGCGTGACGCAGGAGCTGTGCATGCTCGATCGTCCCGGTGCTTCCGGTCTGCGCGAAGGCATCCAGCGCGGATGCCGCGGCACGGTCCCCGATAGCGTGCACCGATGCTTCCAGCCCCGCGCCGGCCGCGCGGGTGAGCAACTCGATCAGCTCGGGCAGATCCACGGTCATCACGCCGTATCCGTCGCCGGGATACGGGTGCGAGCACGCCGCGGTCCTGGTGCCCAGTGAGCCATCGCTGATGACCTTGAGCCGTCCCACCTCGATCAGGCCGCCGCTCGCGAGGTCAGCTCCGGTCCGCAGCCCGGCGCCGATCGCGCGGTCCAGATCGGCGGGGTAGATCGCGAACTCGACGCGATGGGCATCGAACCCCGCCGCGCTCCGCCGCGCCCAGGCCTCCGCATTCCAGGCCATGTCGAAATCCACGATCCCGGTGATGCCGCGCGCCGCCGCTCTGGCGCCGGCCCCGCGCACCGCAGCATCCGCATGATCCGGATCGACGGCGTTCAGACGGCGGGAGATCTCGAACGCATCCTCCTCGCGGAGCACGCCGTCCGGCGCACGGAAGCCCTCGCGAGCGAGCGCGGCCGTGTTCAGCCACACACTGTGCACATCGGCGTTGATGAGGTACGTCGGGATCTCGCGCGTCGCGGCATCCAGAACCTCGAGGTCCGGAGCATCCGGCCAGAGCGCGTCGCGGAAGCCTGTGCCGATCCGTCGACCGTCCTGGCGCACCGGCACGTCGGACATCAGCGCGGCGGCCGCGCGCGCGGATGCCGCCTCCCCCAGCCAGGTCCGCTCCGAGGCCAGAGCCCACTGCACGGCGTGCACATGGTTGTCCCAGAGACCTGGCACGACCCAGGCGCCCTGCACATCCAGCACCTGGCCCCGCAGCGCGATCGCACCGGTGGGGGCGATGTCCACGATCAGGCCGTCGCGCATCAGCACGTCCACCGGTTCGTCGTCGAACAGGAACTCGCGCCCGGGGCCTGCGACGCGAACGGCCCGCAGCGCGGTGAACTGCTCACCGATCACGAGCCGGCGGCCCTGGTGCGCGCATCCTGTGCGCGACGCATCTCGGCGGCCAGCGCGGGATTCGCGTACGGGCCGGCGCCCTGCAACTCGGCGATCACGTTCTCGATCGTGGCGGCATCCTTGTTCTGGCTGAGCTTGCGCTTGGCGACGACCTTGGTCGGCGTGAGGCGGAAGCCGACCGTTCCCGCCTCCAGTCGCCGCACGAACGCCTCGTCGTTCGGACGCGACCACATGCCGCGGGGATCCGGCATCCGGGATTCGAAGCGCTCGACGAGCCGATCCAGCACCCGGAGGTTCTCCTCGGTGCTGAGCAGCTCCGCGACACCGGACACGTGCACGGCCGTGTAGTTCCACGTCGGAACACTCGCCGTGCCGGGGTCGTACCAGCCGGGCGAGATGTAGCCGTGCGGGCCCTCGAACATCACGAGCAGCTCGCGCCCGCCGAGATCGTGAAGCATGTCGTCCGGCCGACCGACATGCCCGACGATGGTCAGGTCGTCGCGGTCCTCGTCGAGAACCACGGCATAGTGCGAGGCGACCAGTCCGTCGTCCGCCGCGCTGACGAGCGACGCCCACGGATTCCGATCGATCACCCGCCGTATCTCAGCGACGTCGGCGAGGGTGAAACTGGGGTTCTGGCGCATAGAACCAGACTACGGCGGCGGCCGCACGGACCGCCGCCGCTGCTGCCTGCTACTTCTGCTCGACGACCGGGATCGCCTGCGTCTTCCACTGCTCGAAGCCTTGATCGCCCGCCATGAAGGCGTTCACCTCCGCTGTGCTGGCGCGGAGTTTCGGATCGTTGTCGAGGTACTTCTTCGTCTCGCGGGCGATCAGACCCGACAGGACGAGCAGCCCGATGAGGTTCGGCAGAGCCATGAGACCGTTCATCACATCCGAGAACGCCCAGACCACGCCGAGCTGCACCGTGCAGCCGACGAACACGACCAGCGAGAACACGACACGGAACGGCATGACCGCTCTGCGACCGAACAGCCGCTCGATGCAGCGCTCGCCGTAGTACGACCAGCCGAGGATCGTGGATCCGGCGAACAGCACGAGCCCGATCGTCACGATGTAGTGCCCCCACTCGCCGGGGAGACCATGCGAGAACGCCTCGCCGGTCATGAGCGCCGGACTGATCGGCTCCCCCGTCTCCGGGTCCGTCATCTTCCAGACGCCGGTCGTGATGATCACGAGCCCCGTGCAGGTGACGACGATGATCGTGTCGATGAAGGTCTGCGTCATCGACACGAGGCCCTGGCGAACCGGGTGGCTGGTTTTGGCCGCCGCTGCCGCGATCGCCGCCGACCCCATGCCCGACTCGTTCGAGAAGATCCCTCGGGCCACGCCGAACTGGACCGCGATGATGATCGCGGAGCCGGCGAACCCGCCGATCGGAGCGGTTCCTGTGAACGCGTCGGTGAAGATCTGCGCAAAAGCGGCGGGAACGTCGCCGATGTTGACGATCAGGATGTAGAGCGCGCCCAGCACGTAGAAGATGATCATGATCGGAACGAGGCCCGCGGTCACCCGACCGATCGACTTGATTCCCCCGACGAGCACCACCATCGCGAACGCGGTGAGCACGAGGCCCGTGACCCAGGTCGGAACGGAGAAGCTGTTCTCCATGTTCGATGCGATCGAGTTGCCCTGCGTCATGTTGCCGATGCCGAACGACGCGAACACGGCCGCGATCGCGAAGAACAGCGCGAGGAACTTGCCGAATCGGTTCGGGATGCCGCGTTCGAGGTAGTACTGCGGCCCGCCGGACTTCTCCCCCGCGGCATCCGTCTTGCGGAACCGAACGCCGAGGAAGGCTTCGGAGTATTTGGACGCCATGCCGAGGAGTCCAGTGATCCACATCCAGAACAGAGCGCCTGGTCCGCCGATGCCGATCGCGGTCGCCACACCGACGATGTTTCCCGTTCCCACGGTCGCGGCCAGTGCGGTGGTCAGCGCCTGGAACTGCGAGATGTCACCATCGGAATCCGGGTCCTTGCGGGTGAACAGTCCCAGACGCAGCGCGGAACCGAGGCGCACGAATTGGATCCCGCCGAGACGGATGGTCAGGTAAAGGCCGGTGCCGAGCAGCAGCGGTATGAGGACGAATGGCCCCCAGATGATGCCGCTGAGCCAGGACAGGAAGCCTTCTGCTCCGGAAAGATCCATGGGTGCTCCAATCGTGCCTTCGTTGCACGGAATGCTTTCACAGCATGCACTCTGGATCCAGCGCGACCTGCCGTTGCCGCGAGAATCACGCCTGGCAGGACGGGCACCAGTAGAGCTTGCGGGCGCCGATCTCCTCCAGCGCGATCTCCGTTCCGCAGATCCGACATGGGAGCCCTGCGCGGTGGTAGACCCAGTGGCGATCATCGCGACTCGCCATCGCGGCGCGGTATCGCTCGGGCGAGAGATCATCCATGGTCATCATCTGACCGGTCTCGACCCCGATCGCCAGCAGCCGCACCCAATCGCGCCACAGATCCCGCACGACCTCCTCCGGCACGTCGCGCCCAGGAGTGTGCGGGTTCAGCCGCGCACGGAACAGCATCTCGGCGCGGTAGACGTTCCCGATGCCGCTGACGACGGCCTGGTCCATGAGGAGCAGTGCGATCGCCGTCTGCTTCTTGCGCACGGCGCTCACGAAGCGCTCCTCGCCCTCGTCCGGATCTCCGACCAGTGGATCGGGTCCGAGCTTCGCGATCGTGGCGAGCATCTCGTCGGGCGTCTGGAGCACGCACGCGGTCGGTCCACGCAGGTCTGCGCAGGTGATGGGGGTCATCAGACGCAGACGCACCTGCCCGACCACCGGCGGAGGCCACTCTGCATCATCGTCGGCGAGGCCCTTCGTCTGCTCCGACATGCGCACGTGCACGCGAGTTCGGCGCGGGGCTCCGATCGACGTGAGCGAGTTCTCCCCAGCGTCGTCGAGAATCGCGTCCGCGTCGTCGAGTTCAGTGCCGCGCTGATTGGTCTGCCCCATCCGGCCGTTCGCCGAGGCGATCGTCGGATCGACGAGGATCTCCCCCGCGAAGTCCCACGCGCCGTACAGCCCGAGGTGCACGCGCAGCCAGACATCGCCCTCGGTCTCGAGGAACATCTGCTTTCCGACGGCCTGGACGCTGAGCGCCTCCCGTCCGTCGAGGACGGCAGCCCCCTCGGCGAAACGCCCCTGCGGGCTCGAGGCGACGAGCGTCTTCCCGACGAAGTTCCGCGCGAACTGGCGGGCGATGCGATGGACAGAATGCCCCTCGGGCATGTCAGGCCCGAGGATCCGGGAGCAACGATCCGTCGCGTTCGTAGTCCGCGATCTGACCGATACGACGCACGTGCCGCTCGTCGTTCGAGAACGGCGTCTCGACGAAGCGGTCGATGAAGCTGACGACTTCGTCGAAGGAGTGCTGGCGCGCGCCGATCGAGATCACGTTGGCGTCGTTGTGCTCGCGGGCGAGCTCCGCCGTCGAGAGGTTCCACACGAGCGCGGCCCTGATGCCCTCGACCTTGTTCGCGGCGATCTGCTCGCCGTTGCCCGAACCGCCGAACACCACACCCAGCGCGTCCACGCCTGCGCGCTGGTCGCTCACCACGGCCTGTGCCGCTCGGATGCAGAAGGCCGGGTAGTCATCCAGCGCGTCGTAGTCGACGGGACCGTGGTCGATGACGTCGTGCCCGGCGCTGAGAAGGTGGTCCTGCAGCTGGGTCGAGAAATCGAGACCTGCGTGATCGGTGGCGATATGGATGCGCATGGGACCCATCCTATTGACGGCGAGGAGGCGCCGAAGCCGTCCGTTACGGGACGAGACCCGCCGCCGCCGGCTTGAAGCCGGCACGGATGTTCTCGCAGCATCCCGGGCGGCAGACGTCGTACCAGGGACCGAGGTCCGTGACGTGCGCGCGGTCAGCCGCGGCGCGGCCATCCAGACGCTCCTCGACGAGATCGACGATCCCGGCGACGAAGGCCGGCGAGACGCCGGGGGTCGGGGTCCGCACGAACGCGAGCCCGGCCTCTCCCGCGGCCTCGGCGGCCTCGGTGTCGAGATCCCACAGCACTTCCATGTGGTCGCTCATGAAGCCCAGCGGCACGACGATGACGGTGCTCTTACCTCGGCCGGGCAGCTCGCCGATCACATCGCACACGTCGGGCTCGAGCCACGGCTGCGTCGGCGGGCCGGAGCGGGACTGGTAGACGAGCTCCCACTCCACGCCACCGGCAGAGGGGACCTCCGCCGCGATGCGGTCCATGACCCAGGCCGCGACGGCTTCGTGCTGCGCCGCATAGGCACCGCCCGGTCCCCAATCGACGTCCCTCGGACCGGATCGCTGGGCGTCATCGGTCGGCACGCTGTGCGTGGAGAACAGGACCTGGATCTGCTCGGCCGTCGTGCCGTCGGCCAGGTAGCCCTCGATCGCCGCTCGAACACCCTGGAGGAAGGCATCGACGAACCCAGGGTGGTCGAAGAACGGCCTGATCTTGTCGATCGTGACGCGATCTCCCAGGCCCGTGTCCTCGAGCACGCGCGCGAAGTCCTCGCGGTACTGCCGGCAGCTGGAGAACGAGCTGTAGGCGCTGGTCGCGAAGGCGAGCAGCGTGGTGTCGCCCGCCGCCTCGGCGTCGCGCACCGCGTCGTCCAGGTACGGCGTCCAGTTCCGGTTGCCCCAGTACACCGGGAGGTCGATGCCTCGCCGACTCAGCTCCGCCTCGAGCGCCGCCTTCAGCGCGCGGTTCTGGGCGTTGATCGGGCTGACTCCGCCGAAGTGCCGGTAGTGGTGCGCGACCGCCTCGAGACGCTCGTCAGGGATGCCGCGGCCGCGGGTGACGTTGCGCAGGAAGGGGATGACATCGTCCTGCCCCTCCGGCCCGCCGAATCCGGCGAGCAGGATGCCGTCGTACACGACCGGCGTCTCGACGAACGGCACGCCACCGGCCGCAGCCGGCGAAGCGAAGGGAACAGGAGAAGAGGCGTTCGCAGTCACCTCTCCATCCTTGCACTTCCTCTCGTCCGGCTCGGCCGCGTCCTGGCGTAGGCTGTCATGGTTGCCGTCGGCGCCAGCAGCGTCGTGGAGCGGTCGCACCCCCCTGACCCCTGGGAGAAGAGCAGTGCCTGGAGAGAACCTCACCCGTATCGAAGCGCAGGAGCGTCGAGCCCTCATCGATACGCAGTCCTATCAGGTCTCGTTGGACCTGACGAAGGGCGAGGAGGTGTTCGGTTCCCGCAGTGTGGTGCGCTTCAGCGCCCAGTCGGGCAGCTACACCTTCATCGATCTCATCGCGCGGGAGATCCGCGAGATCTCGCTCAACGGCGTTCAGCTGGACCCGAGCGAGGTCTTCACCGAGTCGCGCATCGCTCTGGCCGATCTGCAGGACGAGAACGTGCTCGTCGTCGATGCCGACTGCGAATACACCAACACCGGTGAGGGCCTGCACCGCTTCGTCGACCCGGTCGACGGCGAGGTCTACCTCTACTCGCAGTTCGAGGTTCCGGACTCCCGTCGCGTGTTCGCCGTCTTCGAGCAGCCCGACCTCAAGGCCACGTTCCAGTTCACGGTCACGGCTCCCGCCGCGTGGAAGGTCATCTCGAACTCCCCCACGCCGGAGCCGATCGTCCACGACGACCAGACCACCGCCACCTGGGGCTTCGAGCCGACACCGCGGATCTCCTCCTACATCACCGCATTGGTCGCCGGACCGTACGAGTCGACCTTCTCGGAGCTGACGAGCGCCTCCGGCCGCATCATCCCGCTCGGTGTCTACGGTCGCAAGAGCCTGTGGCAGCACCTCGACGCGGACTACATCTTCGACAAGACCCGCGAAGGCTTCGCCTACTACGAGGCCAAGTTCGGGGTGCCGTACCCCTTCGCGAAGTACGACCAGCTCTTCGTCCCGGAGTTCAACGCCGGAGCGATGGAGAACGCCGGCGCCGTCACATTCACGGAGGCCTATGTCTTCCGCAGCAAGGTGACGGATGCCGTGAAGGAGCGTCGCGTCGTGACGATCCTGCACGAGCTCGCGCACATGTGGTTCGGCGACCTGGTGACGATGAAGTGGTGGAACGACCTGTGGCTGAACGAGTCGTTCGCCGAGTGGGCGTCGACCATCGCCACCGCCGAGGCCACCGAGTGGACCGAGGCCTGGACCACCTTCAACGCGATGGAGAAGACCTGGGCCTACCGTCAGGACCAGCTGCCGTCCACGCATCCGATCGTCGCCGAGATCAACGATCTCGAGGACGTCCAGGTCAACTTCGACGGCATCACGTACGCCAAGGGCGGTTCCGTCCTCAAGCAGCTCGCCGCCTGGGTCGGTATCGAAGCCTTCTTCGCCGGCGTCTCGCAGTACTTCCAGAAGCACTCCTGGGGCAACACCGAGCTGAGCGACCTGCTCACCGAGCTCGAGGCGACCAGCGGACGCGAGCTGAGCACCTGGTCGAAGAAGTGGCTCGAGACCGCCGGTGTGAACACCCTCGCACCGGTCGTGGAAGAGGATGCCGACGGCAAGGTCAGCCGCTTCGCAGTCACGCAGACCGCCCCGGCCGACTACCCGACGATCCGGCCGCACCGCCTCGGCATCGGCTTCTACGATCTGGTCGACGGATCGCTGCAGCGCACGCACTACGTCGAGATCGATGTCGACGGCGACCGCACCGAGGTGCCGGAGCTCAAGGGCATCGCGCGGCCGGACCTGATCCTGCTGAACGACAACGATCTCGCGTACGCGAAGATCCGCCTCGATGACCGCTCGCTGGCCACGGCGGTCGCGCACCTCGCCGATATCGCGGACCCGCTCGCCCGCTCCCTCGTCTGGGGCGCGGCCTGGGATCAGACCCGTGATGCCGAGAGCGCGGCATCCGACTACATCGACCTGGTGCTCGGCAACATCGGCCGCGAGACCGAGTCGACGACCGTCCGCACCACTCTCGCGCAGCTGCGCACCGCGGCGACGCTGTACGTCGCGCCGGCCGATCGCGCAGCCGCCAGGCAGAAGGTCGCCGACGGCCTGTGGGAGCTTGCGCAGTCGGCAGATGCGGGCAGCGACAGCCAACTCCAGTTCGTCACCGCGTTCGCCGGCAACCTCGTGACCGGTGAGCACGCCGGCATCGTCGGACGCCTGCGCGCGGGCGAGGAGACGCTGCCCGGCCTCGAGGTCGACACGGATCTGTCCTGGCAGTTGCTCGTCGGCCTCGCCACGATCGGCGCGACAGATGCTTCGTCGATCGATGCCGCGCTCGCCGCCGACAACACGTCCAAGGGAGCCGAGTTCGCGGCGCAGGCGCGCGCCGCGCTTCCGACCGTCGCGGACAAGAAGATCGCATGGGCGTCGCTCGTCGAGAAGGACGACGCACCGAACACGATCGTCCGCTCGGCAGCGCTCGGCTTCGTGCATCCTGCCGGCGTCGAGGTCCTCGACGAGTTCGTTCCCGCGTACTTCGACATGCTGCTCCCGATCTGGGAGTCGCGGACCTACCAGATCGCGAACTATCTGATCGTCGGGCTGTACCCGACCGCTCTCGCCAGCCGCGAACTGCGCGACGCGACGCGCTCCTGGCTCTCCGCGAATGCGGAGGCCGCTCCGGCACTGCGTCGTCTGGTGAGCGAGAACCTCGCCGACGTCGAGCGGTCGCTCGCGGCGCAGAGCCGCGACGAAGAGCGCTGAGCTCGGCATCCTCCTGCCCGCGGGCCTCTGCAGTGCTGTTCCAGCTGCTGCAGAGGCCCGCTCGGTAGAATCGGGCGTGATGATCACCTTCGCCGAACCCACCGCCCCACCGGCGACCACTGAGATCTCCACCGCGTGGACCGACTTCCTGGCTTTTCTCGGAACGGTCGGTGAGCGAGCCCTTCAGGTCGCGATCATCATCGTCGTCGCCTTCCTGATCGGGCTCGCCCTGCGGTTCGTCGTCCACCGCGTCGTCAAGCGGATCGTCGACAGCGCCAAGTCCAAGGCGAATGTCGACGACACTCAGGCGCTGGAGCGCTCACCACTGGCCGATATGCGCCTCGTGCAGCGCACGCGCACGCTGGGATCGATCCTCCAGAACATCATCAACGTGGCTGTCACGATCGTGGCGCTGCTCATGGTCGTCTCGGTGATATCTCCCGATCTGATCGGCTCGCTCACGCTTCTCACCGCCGCGGTCGGCGCCGGCCTCGGTTTCGGCGCCCAGAACATCGTCAAGGACGTCCTGAACGGCATGTTCATCGTCGCCGAGGATCAGATCGGGATCGGCGACGTCGTCGACCTCGGACTCGCCTCCGGTGTCGTGGAGTACGTCAGCGTCCGCATCACGCAGGTGCGCGACGTCAACGGCACGCTCTGGTACGTCCGCAACGGCGAGGTCACCCGCATCGGGAACATGTCGCAGGGCTGGGCGCGCGCCATCATCGATCTCGGCGTCGCTCCGGATGCCGATCTGGAAGCGGTCGAGAAGTCGATGCTGGAGACCGCGCAGGAGCTCGCCAAGGACCCGAAGTGGCGTACGCGGATCGTGGAGCGCCCCGAGATCTGGGGCCTGGAATCCATCACCGGCGACGCGCTCGTCGTGCGCGTCGTCATGAAGACCAGAGCCAACGCGAAGGACGACGTCGCGCAAGAGCTGCGCGCCCGGCTCAAGAAGGCGCTCGACGGCCTCGAGATCGGCATCCCGAGCATGACGACCGTCACGCCGACGGGCCTGGACGGCGCCCGGCGCGTCCGCGGTGCGAACCCGCCTCGCACGCGCCCCAACGCCATCACCGGCGTACCGCCGGTCGCCGAGCGCGGGATCTGGCGACGAAAGAAGTCGGGCGGCTCCGACGACAGCACCGGATCGGGAAGCGAGAAGAAGTGACGTTCTACGACGAGGTCGGGGGCTTCCCGACGTTCGAACGGCTGGTGTCGACGTTCTACCGCGAGGTCGCGCTCGACCCCGTGCTCAAGCCGATGTACCCGGAGGAGGACCTCGGCCCTGCGGCGGAGCGGCTGACGCTGTTCCTCGTCCAGTACTGGGGCGGACCGACGACGTACGGCGAGACCCGCGGGCACCCTCGGCTGCGCATGCGGCACATGCCGTTCCATGTCGACCCTGACGCACGGGATCGTTGGCTGCGCTGCATGCGGACGGCCGTGGATGAGGCCGAGTTGTCGCCGCTGCACGAATCCACACTCTGGGACTACCTGGAACGCGCCGCCTATGCCATGGTGAACACATTCGAGCCGTCCGGCATCGGCCCTGTCGCCGCCGGGCGTCCGACGCTCGAGACCCGCAGTCAGGATTCACCGGAGAACACATGACGACCACGCCCCCGTCCGCAGACGTACTCGTGATCGGATGGGGGCTGGCAGGCCTCGTCGCCGCTTCGGAGGCGGTCGCGGTCGGCCGCCGTGTGGTGCTGATCGATCAAGAGCCGCGCTCGAATCTGGGCGGGCAGGCGTGGTGGTCGTTCGGTGGGCTGTTCCTCGTCGACTCGCCGGAGCAGCGACGGATGGGCATCAAGGACTCGCTGGAGCTCGCGACGCAGGACTGGCTCGGAGGCGCAGGCTTCGATCGACCGGAGGACGCCTGGCCGCGCAGGTGGGCCGAGGCCTACCTGCAGTTCGCGGCCGGCGAGAAGCGCGCCTGGTTGCGGGAGAAGGGCGTGAGCTTCTTCCCGGTGGTGGGCTGGGCGGAGCGCGGCGGCTACGGTGCGCTGGGCCCCGGCAATTCCGTCCCCCGCTTCCACATCACCTGGGGCACCGGCCCCGGGGTGGTCGCGCCGTTCGCCGCTGCTGTCGGCGCGGCTGAGGATGCCGGGACGCTGACGGTCCTCCCCCGCCACCGCGTGCGGGAACTGATCGTCTCGGGAGGGACCGTCACCGGTGCCCGCGGCGACGTGCTGCAGGACAGCGCCGAGGCCAGAGGCGTGGCGAGCAGCCGCGACGTCGTCGGGGAGTTCGAGATCACCGCCGGCGCGACGGTCGTGGCCTCCGGCGGCATCGGCGGCAACCACGAGCTCGTGCGCGCCGCCTGGCCCTCTCGGCTCGGGAACGCGCCGGACCACATGCTCTCCGGCGTTCCCGCTTACGTCGACGGGTCCATGCAGTCCGTCTCCGCAGCCGCCGGCGCGCATCTCATCAACGGCGACCGGATGTGGCATTACGTCGAGGGAATCGCCAACTGGGATCCGGTGTGGCCGGCGCACGGAATCCGGATCCTCCCCGGCCCGTCGTCCCTCTGGCTCGATGCCACCGGCAGGCGGCTCCCGGTGCCGCTGTTCCCCGGGTTCGACACGCTCGGGACGCTCGCGCACCTCCGGACGACCGGTCACGACCATTCCTGGTTCATCACGACCCGTCAGATCGTCGAGAAGGAGTTCGCCCTCTCCGGCAGCGAGCAGAATCCGGATCTCACGGGCAAGGACATCCCCTTGCTGCTGAAGTCCCGACTCGCGAAGGGGCCCACGGGCCCCGTCCAGGCGTTCCTCGACGAAGGCGAGGACTTCATCGTGGAGAACGATCTGGAGACCCTTCTGGAGCAGCTGCGGCGCGCCCCGGACGGCGATCTGCTGGATCTGGATCATGTCCGGCGCGAGATCCTCGCGCGCGATCGCGAGATCGACAACGACTTCACCAAGGACGCGCAGATCGGGATGCTGCGCTCCATGCGCTCGTATCGCGGTGACAAGCTCATCCGCACGGCGAGCCCGCACCGGCTGCAGGACCCGGCTGCCGGCCCGTTGATCGCCGTGAAGCTGCATGTGCTGACGCGCAAGTCGCTCGGCGGCATCGAGACCGATCTCGACGGACGGACTCTGGGAACGGACGGCACGCCGATCCCCGGTCTCTACGCCGCAGGTGAGGCAAGCGGGTTCGGCGGCGGCGGCGTGCACGGCTACCGCGCGCTGGAGGGGACCTTCCTCGGCGGGTGCCTTTTCTCCGGACGGCAGGCAGGGCGCGCGGCCGCCCGCTCCGTCTAGTTCGCTGCTCCCGTACCGCGCACCGGCGTGAGGCCGGTGGCGACCGGACCGCGCGCGAGCACGTGGCCGCGACGGAAGGCCATCCGCGTCCAGCGTCCCGAGCGCATCACCGGAACCTCTTCCTCCCCGGAGATGAAGCCGAGCGCATCGGCGGCGAAGGCCATACCGCGCGGAAGGTCGCCCAGGTCGGGGTCGGGCTGCCCCCAGATGGCCGCGCGCAGGGCGCGCACGGCTTCTTCGCCGGCGCCGTCCGTCGTCCCGTGCGCGACGGCGCTGATGCCCCACTGCGCGCGCTGAGCGACGACGGATGCCGTGAGCGCCGACTCGCGCTGCCAATCGCCGCGCGGTGGCGCGATGCCGGCCCACGGCGGTGCGAGCGCGGTCTCCGGGAGCTCCAGCATCCGGTCGTCGTCTGTGGCCGTGAGCGACGCGACCACGAGATCGCATTCCAGCTCCGGGTCCGCCGCGACGACCCGCATGGCGAGAACGGTCGGGGTCTGGTCGAAGAGGCCGTGAGGCGCGAGTGCGGCAGTGGTGAGCGCGAGGACGCCGGCTCTGGCCTGCAGTCGCACCCCTTCGTCGGAGATGCGCGCAGCGCGACCGACGAAGGTCAGGACGTCTCGGGTGGTTTCGGGATCGGCGAGCACGAGACGAGGAGGCACGCGCTCTAGACTACCGAGGTGCGGCGCCCGGCCGCGGGGAGGACTGTCATGAGCGAAGACACACGCGCCGAGGCATCCGTCGAACTGCTGCTGGATGTACTCGATCTGGACGAGAGCTCGGCGCGTACGACCGAGGACATCTTCACCGGTCGCTCGCACGCCATGCCGACGGGTCGCATCTACGGTGGTCAGGTGCTGGCGCAGTCGCTCATCGCCGCTGAGCGCACGATGCCGCCCGAGCGCGCGGTGCACTCGATGCACGGGTACTTCCTTCGTCCGGGGGATGCCTCGCAGGGCTTGACGATCGCTGTCGATCGGATCCATGACGGTCGTTCCTTCTCGACACGGCGCTCCCAGGCGTACCAGAACGGGGTGCCGATCTTCTCGATGATCGCGTCCTTCCAGGACGAGAGCCCCGGGGTCGAGCACGCCGCTCCCCTGCCGTCCGGTCTGCCCGCCCCCGAGGACGTCGCACCGGACGAGGAGCTCGTCACCGGCGTGCATCCGCTGTCGATGCGGATGCTGCGGGATCGACCGGCCGACGTGCGTCACGTCGAAGGCCCGATCTATCTCACCGTCGAGGGCGAGCACCGTCCTCATCAGGCGGTCTGGATGCGGATCAGGGCGCAGATGCCGGATGACGAGCGTCTGCATCGCGCCGCGCTGGCGTATCTCAGCGACATGACGATCCAGGAGTCGATCCTGCGCGCGCACGGCGTCTCGTGGGCGCTCTCCGGGCTCAAGGTCGCCAGCCTCGACCACGCGATGTGGTGGCATCGACCCGCCCGCGCCGATCAGTGGCTGCTGTACGTGCAGGAGTCGCCGAACGCCCGTGGCGGCCGCGGACTCGCGTCGGGACGCATCTACACGCGTGCCGGCGCCCTGGTCGCGAGTGTCGCGCAGGAGATCATGATCCGCGTGCCGGACGGCGACGCCCGGCGCTGAGCGCCTGCAGGGCGTCAGGGGCGCTCAGCGGTGCGCGTAGACGATCGGGTCGCCGATGTACGGCTCCCACGCCGTCCGCATCTCGGGGGTGATGCGCGTGGGACGTCCTGTCCGCGCATCGACGAGCACGATCACCGCCGTGGAGCGCGCATAGATCACGCGCTCTTCGGAGGCGGGATCGTTGTGCACTTCGTAGCAGACCTCCACGCTCGACCCGCCGAGCTTGCCGAACCACATCTGCACTTCGAGCGGATGCCGCTGGTACGGCACCGGCGCGAGGTACTCGATCTCCTGCCGAGCGATGAGCGTGAGGACGCCCTGCTCGATTCCGGAATCGAGCACCGCGGTCGACGGTGCCTGCTCCCCCGGCCCCGGCTTCCAGAAGGCACGCACGCGCGCCTCCTCGAGGAGCTTGAGCATCGAGGTGTTGTTGACGTGGTTGAACGCGTCGAGATCGCCCCACCGCAGATGGATGGGGATGTGCAGCCTAGTCACGCGTGAGCTTGCGGTGCGTGGTGCGGTGCGGACGCGCGGCGTCAGGACCGAGGCGCTCGATCTTGTTCGCCTCGTACGCCTCGAAGTTGCCCTCGAACCAGTACCACTGGGCCGGGTTCTCGTCCGTGCCCTCGTACGCGAGGATGTGCGTCGCGATGCGGTCGAGGAACCACCGGTCGTGCGTGATGACCACGGCGCAACCGGGGAACTCGAGCAGGGCGTTCTCGAGCGAGCTGAGGGTTTCGACGTCGAGGTCGTTGGTCGGCTCATCGAGAAGCAGCAGGTTGCCGCCCTCCTTGAGCGTCAGCGCGAGGTTCAGTCGGTTGCGCTCACCGCCGGAGAGCACGCCGGCCTTCTTCTGCTGGTCCGGACCCTTGAACCCGAACTTCGACACGTATGCCCGCGAGGGGATCTCGGTCTTGCCGACCGTGATGATGTCGAGGCCGTCGGAGACGACTTCCCAGAGCGTCTTGTTCGGGTCGATGCTGGAGCGCGACTGGTCGACGTAGCTGATCTTGACCGTCTCTCCGACCTTCAAGTCGCCGCCGTCGAGCGGCTCGAGGCCGACGATCGTCTTGAACAGCGTCGTCTTACCGACGCCGTTGGGGCCGATCACGCCGACGATGCCGTTCGGCGGCAGGCTGAAGCTGAGGCCGTCGATGAGCGTGCGGTCGCCGAAGCCCTTCTGCAGCTTCTTCGCCTCGATGACGACGCTGCCGAGGCGCGGGCCCGCCGGGATCTGGATCTCCTCGAAGTCGAGCTTCCTGGTGCGCTCGGCCTCGGTCGCCATCTCCTCGTAGCGGGCCAGACGCGCCTTCGACTTGGTCTGACGGCCCTTCGCGCTGGAGCGGACCCACTCGAGCTCCTCCTTGAGGCGCTTGGCAAGCTTGGCGTCCTTCTTGCCCTGGATTTCGAGGCGTTCGCCCTTCTTCTCCAGGTACGTGGAGTAGTTGCCCTCGTACCCGATCAGGCGTCCGCGGTCTACCTCGGCGATCCACTCGGCGACGTGGTCGAGGAAGTACCGGTCGTGGGTGATCGCGATGACCGCGCCCTTGTAGGCCTGGAGGTGCTGCTCGAGCCACAGCACGCTCTCGGCGTCCAGGTGGTTGGTGGGCTCGTCGAGCAGCAGCAGATCGGGCTTCTGGAGCAGCAGCTTCGCCAGGGCGACGCGACGGCGCTCACCACCCGAGAGCGGGGCGATCTCGGCATCCGCCGGCGGGGTGCGCAGCGCATCCATCGCCTGCTCGAGCTGGGAGTCGAGATCCCAGCCGTCGGCTGCGTCGATCTCCTCCTGCAGCGTGCCCATCTCGGCGAGCAGCGTGTCGAAGTCCGCGTCGGGGTCGGCCATCTGCGCCGAGATCTCGTTGAACCGGTCGACCTTGGCCTTGATCGCAATGCCGTCCTGGATGTTCTCGAGAACGGTCTTCGACTCGTCCAGCTCCGGCTCCTGCATCAGGATGCCGACGGAGAACCCTGGGCTGAGCTTGGCCTCACCGTTGGACGGCGTGTCGAGACCGGCCATGATCTTCAGGATCGTCGACTTACCGGCGCCGTTCGGGCCGACCATGCCGATCTTCGCGCCGGGGAGGAACGCCATGGTGACGTCGTCGAGGATGAGCTTGTCGCCCACTGCCTTGCGTGCACGGACCATCGAGTAGATGTACTCTGCCACGGAAAACCGCTCCTTCTGTTGGCGTCGTGAATCGACACTCCAGCCTACCGGCTGCGTGCGGTGCGGATTCCGGTCACCAGTCGATCGGACGGGTCGCGCCGATCAGGCAGCGCCCCTCGGCGAGCTGATCCGTCACCGTCGTCACCGGCTGGCCGGTCGACGGACCCACCTGACCGATCAGGCATTCCGCTTCCCCCCACCGGACCGAGAACTGCAGGCTCTCGACGGGGTTGCCGACGGTGGTCTCGTCCGCGGTGACCTGCATCGCCGCCTTGTCGAATCCCGCCGCGACGAGCGCGTCGATGTACGCGCGCCCCTGGTTCGCCTGCTCGGAGCCCGCGACTGCGGCTGTGACTGCCGCGAACAGCGGAAGATTGTCGGCGGCCGTTCCCTCGGGAAGGAGCACCGGTCCCGCGGGGTCCGTGGGCTGCGCCGTCGCGTCGGGGCTGGTCGTCGTGGATTCCGACGGAGCCGATGGCACGGGGTTCGTCGGCTGCGGCGTGCAGGCGACGAGAGCGATCGCGCACAATGCTGCGACGGAGAACGCGAATGCACGCACGGCGGGAACGACAGGTCGGCGAGGCACGCTTCGAGTCTAGGGTGCGTGCATCGCCGACCCCGTGAACGATGTCAGGCGGCACTGTGGGTCGACTCGAGCTCCCACGAAGGGTCGACGACCGCGGTTTCCTCCTCCCGCGCGGTTTCCTCGTCCAGGTCGGACTCGGACGCGGGATCACGATCGGCCGGCGTCGAATCGGCCGTCTCGGCGCCCGTCGTGCGCGAGACCGCCGGCCGGTTGCGGGCGAACGCGCTGGTCCCCCAGCGCAGATCGTGACCGATTGCCTCCGCATCGATGTCGAGACTCGTGCCGCGAGCCGTGCCGTTGTCCCAGTCCCTGACGCGGAGCCGACCCGTCACGATGACCGGGTGGCCCTTCTGCAGCGACGCGCGCGCCTGGACCGCGAGCTGCCGATAGGCCGAGACGTTGTACCAGTTCGTGCCTGTGTCGATCCACGTCTGCGATTTCGCGTCGTAACGACTCTGGCTGCTCCCGACGCGGAAGTTCACGACGGGCACGCCGGTCGCCGTGGTGTTGCCGCCGGGGTCGTTTCCGATGAATCCCATGATCGTGATGGTGTCGTTCATCGCCTGCTCCTCAAAGAAACCCGGGTCGAGCCCGGCTGCGCAACAGCGTGCCGCGTCAGCCGGACGTCTGCGCACGCGATCGGGGCCGGTCCCCGGGAACGGTGGAGAAACGAACAGATCACTGCGGATGTGCAGGGCGACTGCGCGACCGCGTGGCAGCGCGAGCCGAGGTCGATGTCGGAGGTCGGTCATATGTTCGAACCGAAAGGAGATACCGATGCACGACACCACGATCACCGCCCTTCCCGACATCCCCTACGCCACCCCGACGCTTGCTTCCGACCGCGAGCGACTCGTCAGAGCGAGCGATCACCTGTGGCGCGTGCAGGACGCCGCCGGGCGCATCCTCGGTCATCTCCGCATCGCGGCCGAACCGCTCGGCCTTCGCTACCGAGCCGAGCGTCTGCACCTCGCATCCGGAGCCTTCCGACTCATCGGCGAATTCTGGACGGCCGACGAGGCCGTCCAGACGCTGCGCTATCTCCGATGAGGCGCGCCTGATGGCGACTGACCCTGATCACCAGCGAGAGCTGCAGGCGCGCCACAGATACCGCAGCTTCGTCCACCTGATCGCCTACCTGGCAGCGCATCCATGTGCCGACTGCGGTGAATCCGACCCTGTCGTGCTCGATTTCGATCATCTGCCTGGCTTCACGAAGAGTTTCGAGATCGGACGCGCGGTCGGAGGTTCGACGCGGTCGTGGAAGCTCATCCGGCAGGAGATCGACAAGTGCGAGGTCGTCTGCGCGAATTGCCACCGCCGCCGCGGCGCCAGACGCGCGAATCACCTCAACTATCGGCTGTCGGCCGGGTCGTTGTCAGCGCCCACGATGACCACCGATGATCGGCGACGGCGAGTTCCGCACGGAGGCGGCGCAAGAGTTCGCCACGGTTGCCCCTGCGATGCGTGCCGAGAACGTCGACGCGAGTACGCGCAGGCAAGGCGGGCGGCACAGGCCGAGCGCCTGAACAACGAGCGGGATGTCGGTAGGCTTATGGACGACCCTCAGTAGCTCAGCGGAAGAGCATCGATCTTCTAAGTCGCCGGTCGCAGGTTCGAATCCTGCCTGGGGGGCCAATGTCTGCGCGCTCATTAGGATGCCTGTATGGCAACTGCGTCTGAGAACGATCGACTCGTCTGGATCGACTGCGAGATGACAGGGCTCGATCTCGCGATCGACGAGCTCGTCGAGATCGCGGTCGTCATCACCGATTTCGAGTTGAGGCCGCTCGATCCCGGCTTCCAGGTCGTGATCAAGCCGAGCGATGCCGCGTTGGACCACATGAACGACTTCGTGACGAACATGCACCGCTCGTCTGGCCTGATCGACGAGATTCCCGGCGGTGTGAGCCTGGCCGAAGCCGAAGCTCAGACGCTCGCCTACATCAAGCGCTTCGTCCCGCTCGAGCGCAAGGCGCCGCTCGCCGGCAACACCATCGGCACCGACCGGATGTTCCTCGCGAAGTACATGCCACAGATCGATCAGTGGCTGCACTACCGCAACGTCGACGTGTCCAGCATCAAGGAGCTGTCGCGTCGCTGGTACCCGCGCGTGTTCTTCCAAGCTCCAGCGAAGGACGGCGGACATCGTGCGCTCGCCGACATCCTGGAGTCCATTCGGGAGCTGCGCTACTACCGGTCGGCGGTCTTCGTGCCCGAGCCCGGTCCGTCCAGCGACGAAGCGCGCATCATCTCCACGGCCACGGTGTCGACGTTCGCGAACGACATCTGACCCGGGTGTCATTCGCAGCCTCAGACGTGTATTAGAATCGTCTGGTTGCCTGCTGACAGCAGGCGCATGGTGGCTATAGCTCAGTTGGTAGAGCACCGCGTTGTGGTCGCGGGGGTCGCGGGTTCGAGCCCCGTTAGCCACCCCAATCATCGAGGTGTTCGCGTCCGATCCAGTCGGGTGCGAGCACCTCGATCTCGTTTCCGGCCGTCGATAGGATTGTCGGACAGTTGTCGCCGATGCTGAGGAGTGCATTGTGAAAGCCGTCCGATTCACCGCCTGGAAGACCTTCCCCACCATCGACGACGTGCCCCGTCCCACGCCAGGCCCCGGCGAGGTGCTCCTCAAGATCGCAGGCGCAGGCGCGTGCCACTCCGACGTCGCCGTCTTCGAGCAGTTCGACGAGAGCATGGGTGAGCAGCTCGCCCCGAGCTACACGCTCGGACACGAGAACTCGGGCTGGATCGAAGAACTCGGCGACGGCGTGACCGGCCTCTCCATCGGAGACGCCTTCCTGTCCTACGGACCCATCGGATGCGGTCACTGCCCGGCCTGCTCGCGGGGACAGGACACCTACTGCTACAACGCCGCCACGCAGCCGTACCTGGCCACCGGGCTCGGTCGCGACGGCGGCATGGCGGAGTACATGACGGTGCCCGCTCGCAACCTCGTGCCGCTGGGCGACGCCGATCCGGTCGTCGCCGCTCCGCTCTCGGATGCCGGACTCACCCCGTATCACGCCATCAAGCTGGCCCTCCCGAAGCTCTCCGGCGGTGGCAAGTCCGCTCTCGTGATCGGCCTCGGCGGACTCGGCCAGATCGCGGTCCAGATCCTCACGGCGATCACCGGTGCGACCGTGTACGCCACCGACATGAAGCCCGAGGCCATGGCCGAGGCCGAGAAGTCCGGCGCGGTGACGATCGCCGGCGGCGAGGGCCAGGCGGAGCGCATCCGCGAGGCGACCGGCGGTCAGGGCGTCGACGCGGTGTTCGACTTCGTCGGCATCACGCCGACCATCCGACTGGCGCAGCAGGTGATCGCCCGCCGCGGCCGGATCACGGTCGTCGGCGTCGCCGGCGGTCCCGTCGACTGGAACTTCTACGCGAACCCGTATGAGGCCGAACTCACCAACACGTACTGGGGCACGATCGAGGAGCTCTACGAGGTCGTCGAGCTGTATCGCGCCGGCAAGATCACTCCTCAGGTGAAGACGTACTCGATGGACCAGGCGCTGCAGGCCTACCACGACCTGCACGACGGCAAGCTCAGCGGGCGCGCGGTGGTCACACCGCACGCCTGAGCCGCCTCGCGTCCGGTTCGGAGAGCGCCGGCGTCGCGCCATAGAATCGGCGGGTGTCGCTGACCGTCTGGCTCTCCCTGCTCGCAGCGTCGGTCGTCATCAGCTTCACGCCGGGCGCCGGCGCCATCAACACGATGTCGAACGCGCTGAACGAGGGGTGGCGGCGCGCCATCTGGGGAGTGATCGGCCAGCAGCTCGCACTCGTCGTGCACGTCGTGATCGTCGCCGCGGGCGTCGGTCTGCTCGTCGCCCGCTCTCCCCTGCTGTTCGACATCGTGCGGTATGCCGGGGCGGCCTATCTCGTGTACCTCGGCATCCGGATGATCCTCGCGAAGCCGACCCCGCAGGCGGATGCCGAGCAACTGCCGCGCGTGCGCGAGAGCACCTGGTCCATGGTGCGCCGCGGGTTCTGGGTGAATCTGCTCAATCCCAAGGCCATCGTCTTCTTCCTCGCGTTCATCCCGCAGTTCATCCGCCTCGATCAGCCTGCGCTTCCGCAGTACCTGATCCTCATCACGACCGTCGTGGTCGTCGACGTGATCGTGATGTGGTTCTTCTTCGCCGCGGCCGCGGGGCCCTTCCGACGGCTCACCCGCACCCCGCGAGGCCAGCGCACCCTGAACATCGTCTTCGGTGCGCTCTTCCTCGCCGTCGCCGGCCTGCTGCTGTTCGTCCACTGACCCCGGTGCACCCGTAGTCTTGACCACGATGGAAATGGATGCCGCGACCTTCGAGCAGCTCGTCGTCGACGAGCTGGATCTGCTGCCGGACGAGATGGTCGAGGGCCTCGACAACGTGGTCTTCGTCGTCGAAGACCGTCCGGAGGACGGCAGTCTCGACCTTCTCGGCCTCTACGACGGCCTCGCCCTCACCGAGCGCGGCCAGTACGGAATGGGCGAACTGCCCGATCGCATCATCGTGTACCGCGACCCCCACCTCGAGCAGTGCGACACGGAGGATGACCTGCGCGACGAGGTCCATACGACCCTGGTCCACGAGATCGCGCACTTCTACGGCATCGACGACGACCAGCTCCACGAGTTGGGGTGGGCATGACCTCCCCCATCGCGACGCCGGATATCGAAAAGACCCTCGACCTCTCAGCGGCTCCGCTGGAACCGTGGCAGGTCGTCGTGTGGAACGACCCGGTCAACCTCATGAGCTACGTCGTGCGCGTGTTCCGCACGTACTTCGGCTACTCGCAGGACCGCGCAACCCAACTGATGCTCTCCGTCCACCACGACGGGCACGCGATCGTCGCCACGGGTCCGCGGGAGACCATGGAGGTGCACGCACAGGCGATGCACGACTACGGCCTGTGGGCCACCGTCCGGAAGGCTCCGCAGTGACCGCACGCTCCGTCCGGCTCGATCTCGCCGCGATCGAGGGGCTTCATCTCGCGCATCTCCTCGACGAGTTCCAGGACATGCTCAGAACCGACGCGACCGAGCAGACGGACGATCCGGCTGTGGCACGGCTCGCACCCGACGCGTACCCGGAGGATGCCGGAGCATCACGGGCCTTCACAGACGCCACCCGGGACGATCTGCTCGATCGACGGCTGGCCGAGGCTGCGATCGTCCGTTCGGCTCTCGCGGACTTCGATGCGGGACACGACCTGTTCGACGAGCAGGTGGCGCCCGGCACTCTCGCGGTCCTGATCCCGGATGCCGAATTCGACGCGTGGCTGCGCACGCTCACGGCTCTGCGGCTCGTCCTCGCGACCCGGCTCGGGATCGTCGACGAGGACGCACTCGACGAGGATGATCCTCGCCGCGGCGTGTACGACTGGCTCGGCTATCGCCTGGAGGGACTGATTCAGTCCGCAGACGAACTCGGCTGACGACGCCTTCTACGGGACCTGCACCTGGACGTTCGCGAGTCCGCGCGGGTCATCCCTCTCGAGATGGGTCAGCTCCTGCGCTGCCCACTGCTCCCAGTGCGGCCGGAACGCATCGCCGTCCCGTTGCAGCGCTCGCGTCTTCCGCGTCGCATCGGGCGACTCCACCCACACGCGCACGTCCGCGATCCGTGCGGTCTGCGGAGTGATCGTTCCGCACCCCTCGAGGATGATCCCGAGAGCCGGATCAACGGCATGGCTCTCGGCATCCGCTCCGCGCTCCCAGTCCCAGCGACGCCAGGTTCCGATGCGTCCGCGGCCATGAGGCCGCAGGATCTCGTCGAGCGCGCGCTGCGTTCCGGCATCCAGCCCGTCCCAGCCGGGATAGAGCGAATCCATCGCGATCAGTTGAGGACGTCCCGTCAGCGGCCATCGCTCCGCGATGAGGCGGGCGAGCGTCGTCTTGCCCGCGCCGCTTCGTCCGTCGATCAGGACGACCGGGTTGGCGGCGGAAACCGCGGAGATCGCCTCTGTGACGCGAGTCGCCGCGGCATCCAGCGCTGCTGTGACCTGAGCGGAGCTACTTCTTGAGGGCACGGATGACACGCGAGAGCGCACGTCCGGCGACCCACACGAACGGGATCGCGACGACGATCAGCGGGATGAGGTTCGGCTCGAACCGCAGTCCCTCCTCGCGACGCACATAGACGCCGAGCGGGACGGACACGCCGTATCCCCCGCCGCCCTCGCCAGCCTCCGCCGTTCCGGCCCCGAAGCCGGTCACGGTGAGTGCGACGGGCGTGATGCTCGCACCGTCGACGTCCTGCGGCTCGCCGTATGCGCTCTTCACGCCGAAGTCGGCGGCCAGCTTCCCAAGTTCCACTGCGATGTTCGGCATGCGTCAACGCTAGTCCACTCGGACGCTCGCCGCGCCGTCAATCGGTTCCGTGCGCCTTCGGATGCCGGGGCGCACCGCGCCCGTCCCCTCGGCCGAGATGCCGGGCGCGGGTGATGGTGCTGTTGCCGAAGCGAGCCCGTGCACTGTCGAGCGCGCCCTCGACGCGCCGCCAGTCCTCATCGTCGTCCCACAACGCGAACGCACCGCCGCCTGCGGGCTGGAGCTTCTCTGCCCGCACTCCCACCAGGCGGACCGGACCGCGACGGTCGATCTGCTCGAAGAGCTCCTGCGCGGCCGTTCCGATGCGCTGCCCCACCGCGGTCGGCTCCGCCAGCGTCTGCGAGCGATTCACGGTCGTGAAGTCATCGAAGCGGATCTTGATCGCGACCGTCCGCGTCTCCCATTCGGCGCGTCGCAGCCGGGCGGCCACCCGATCAGACAACCGCAGCAGCTCGGATCGGAGCATCTCCCGATCGGTGATGTCGACGTCGAAGGTCTCCTCGTGCCCCACGCTCTTCTCGACGCGCGTGGTCTCGACACCGCGGGGATCCTCGCCAAGGGCGAGTTCTGCGAGTCGATGACCGAGCGCAGGGCCCACCGCGCGCTCGAGCATCTCCGAAGACGACTCCCTGATGTCGCGGATCGTCCGGATGCCGCGAGCCTCCAGCGCCTCGGCCGCCTTCGGCCCGACGCCCCACATCGCCCGCACAGGGCGCGGCGCGAGGAAGTCCAGCGTGTCCGCCGCGGCGACGATGAGCAGCCCATCCGGCTTGGACAGCGTCGACGCCATCTTGGCGACGTGCTTGGTCGCCGCCACACCCACGCTGCAGGTGATGCCGACCTCGCCGAGCACGCGCTCGCGCACCAGCTGTGCGATCCGCCCTGGACTCCCCCACAGACGCCGCACGCCCTGCACGTCGAGGAACGCCTCATCGACCGACAGCGGCTCGACCAACGGCGTGAACGACTCGAAGATCGTCATCACCTGACGGGAGATCTCCTGGTAGCGGCGGAAGTCGGGCAGGACGATGCGCGCGGTCGGACACAGTCGCACGGCCTGGGACACGGGCATGGCGGCGCGGACGCCGTATCGGCGTGCCTCGTACGACGCGCTGGAGACGACCGACCGGCCGTCGGGGGCGCCGATGATCAGCGGCAGGCCGCGCAGCGAGGGGTCGTCGAGAACCGCGACCGCGGCGTAGAACGCGTCCATGTCGACGTGCAGAATGCGCGTACCCGCATCATCCGCGCCTTCGGGCGAGATGATGCGACCCGAACCATCTCCGCGCCCCATGCGTCCATTCTCGCCGACACCACCGACATTGGATGATCCGTCGGCATGGCGCCTGCGCGCCATGCCGACGGAACGACTACTGGGCGGCGCGCTCCAGGATCAGCTCGCGCACGCGCGCGGCATCCGCCTGGCCCTTCATCGCCTTCATGACGGCTCCGATGACCGCGCCGGCGGCCTGAACCTTGCCGTCCTTGATCTTCGCCATGACGTCCGGCTGCGCGGCCAGCGCCTCGTCGATCGCCGCGATGAGCGCGCCGTCATCCGAGACGACCGCGAGCCCGCGGGAATCGACGACCTCCTGCGGCGTCCCCTCGCCGGCGATGACGCCCTCGAGCACCTGGCGCGCGAGTTTGTCGGTCAGCGTGCCCGCGTCGACGAGCTTCTGCAGCGCCGCCACGTTCTCGGGGCTGATCAGCTCGGTCGAATCCTTCTCCGCGGCATTCGCCTGTCGCGAGATCTCACCCGTCCACCACTTGCGTGCGGCGGCGGGTGCGGCGCCAGCCGCGATCGTGGCCTCCACGACATCGAGCAGACCGCCGTTGCGCACGTCCTGGAACTCCAGGTCTGTGAAGCCCCATTCGGTCATCAGACGTCGACGACGGGCGACGGGCTGTTCGGGCAGTGCCGCGCGCAGCTCCTCGATCAGCTCAGCCGCAGGCTGAACGGGAAGCAGATCCGGTTCGGGGAAGTACCGGTAGTCGTCGGCATCCGACTTCGGTCGCCCTGGCGAGGTGGTGCCGGTGTCCTCGTGCCAGTGCCTGGTCTCCTGAATGATCGTGCCGCCGTCGGCGAGGATCGCGGCCTGACGCTGGATCTCGTAGCGCACCGCGCGCTCGACGGAGCGCATCGAGTTGACGTTCTTGGTCTCGGTGCGCGTGCCGAGCTTCTCCTGGCCACGAGGACGCAGGGAGACGTTCGCGTCGCAGCGCAGGTTGCCGCGCTCCAGCCGAGCCTCGGAGATGCCGAGGCCGCGGACGATGTCGCGGATCGCGGCGACGTACGCCTTCGCGATCTCCGGTGCTCGATGCTCGGCACCGAAGATCGGCTTCGTGACGATCTCGACGAGCGGAACACCCGCGCGGTTGTAGTCGACCAGCGAGTACTCGGCGCCCTGGATGCGTCCGGTCGCTCCGCCCATGTGGGTGAGCTTTCCGGCATCCTCTTCCATGTGCGCGCGCTCGATCGGCACCGTGATGAGCGTGCCGTCCTCGAGCTCCACCTCGACCGAGCCCTCGTACGCGATCGGCTCGTCGTACTGGGAGATCTGGTAGTTCTTGCCGAGGTCGGGGTAGAAGTAGTTCTTCCGCGCGAACCGGCTGGACTCGGCGATCGAGCAGCCGAGCGCGAGCCCGAGGCTGATCGACGAGCGGATCGCCGTCGCGTTGACGACGGGCAGTGAACCCGGAAGGCCGAGATCGACCGGAGCGATGAGCGTGTTCGGCTCGGACGCGTGGTACTTCTCGTTGGCCGGGTTCGGAGCATCCGAGAACATCTTGGTCTCGGTGTTGAGCTCGACGTGCACCTCGAAGCCGAGCACCGGCTCGAACAGTTCCAGTGCCTTGTCGAAGTCCATCAGAGCGGCGGCGGCCATCAGCGGTTCCCTCCCTCGAGCTGCGGGGCTCTGGTCAGCAGCGGTGCACCCCACGAGTCGACGAGTGCGGTCTCGAGCGCGGCGCCCACGCGGTACAGACGCGCATCCTCATGCGCCGGAGCCAGGAACTGGATGCCGACGGGCAGCCCGTCCTCGGCGGCGAGCCCTGAGGGGATCGAGATGCCGGGGACGCCGGCGAGGTTCGCCGGGATCGTCGTGATGTCGTTGAGGTACATCTGCAGCGGGTCGTCGATGCGCTCGCCGATCTTGAACGCCGTGGTCGGCGCGGTCGGTGTGGCGATGACGTCGACCTCGGCGAAGGCGTTCGCGAAATCCTGCTGGATCAGGGTGCGCACCTTCTGCGCGCTGCCGTAGTACGCGTCGTAGTACCCGGCGGAGAGCGCGTACGTGCCCAGGATGATGCGGCGCTTGACCTCGTCGCCGAAGCCGGCTTCGCGCGTCGCTGACATGACATCCTCGACCGTCGCGCCGCCCTCGGGCGTCACGCGCAGTCCGAAGCGGACCGAGTCGAACTTCGCCAGGTTGCTGGATGCCTCGGCCGGCAGGATCAGGTAGTACGCGGCGACACCGTACTCGAAGTGCGGTGTGGAGATCTCGACGATCTCGGCGCCGTTGGCCTCGAGCAGTGCGAGCGATTCGCGGAAGGATGCGGCGACACCGGGCTGGAAGCCGGTGTCGGGCAGCTCCTTGATGACACCCACCTTGAGGCCCTTGAGCACGTCTCCGCGCGCGCCGTCACGGGCGGCGTCGGCGAACGACGGCCACGCGTCGGTGAGGGACGTCGAGTCCTTCGGGTCGTGCCCGCCGATGACGTCGTGCAGGAGTCCGGCATCCAGCACAGTGCGGGTGACGGGACCGACCTGGTCCAGGCTCGACGCCAGCGCGATCGCGCCGTAGCGGCTGACGCCGCCGTAGGTGGGCTTGATGCCGACCGTGCCGGTGACGTGCGCGGGCTGGCGGATCGATCCGCCGGTGTCGGAGCCGAGCGCGAGCGGAGCCTCGAACGCGGCGACCGCGGCAGCGGATCCACCGCCGGACCCGCCGGGGATCCGGTCGAGATCCCACGGGTTGCGCGTCGGACCGTATGCCGAGTGCTCGGTGGAGGAGCCCATCGCGAACTCATCCATGTTCGTCTTGCCCAGCGGCACGAGCCCAGCGGCGCGCGACCGGGCGACGACGGTGGCGTCGTACGGGGACAGGTAGCCCTCGAGGATCTTGGAGCCGCTCGTGGTGGGCTGATCCGTCGTGACGAGGACGTCCTTGATCGCGAGAGGGACGCCTGCGAGCGGGTGCAGCTGCGAGCCTTCGGCGCGCGCCGCATCGATCCGGTCGGCGGCGGCCAGTGCGCCCTCGTTCACGTGCAGGAAGGCATGCACGTCGCCGTCGACAGCGGTGATGCGGTCGAGGTGCGCCTGGGTCGCCTCACGGCTGGAGACCTCACCGGCCGTCAACTTGTCCGCGAGTTCGGCCGCGGTCCAGCGGATGATGTCGCTCACTGCTCTTCTCCCAGGATCGCGGTGACGCGGAAGCGTCCGTCGGCGGCATCCGGTGCGTTCTGCAGCACCTGCTCGTGCGTCAGCGTCTGACCGACCTCATCGGGACGGAAGACGTTCGCGAGCGGGATCGGGTGGCTCGTCGCCGCGACGTCCGCGGTGGCGACTTCCGAGACCTTCGCGATGTTGTCGACGATGGCGTCGAGCTGGCCCGTGAGCCGCGTCACCTCATCGTCGTTCAGCTGGATGCGCGCGAGCACGCCGAGATGGCGTACGAGTTCGGGGGTGATTTCAGACACCCGACCAGTCTAGTTCGCAGCCGCCGCTCCCCCGTGACCTCTCGCGTCCCCCATAGGCTGTTGCCCATGACGACGTTCGATCCCCCTCGTCCCTGGGTCGCCAGCTACGCCGCCGGTGTCCCCGAAGACCTCGCACCGGTTCAGGGCTCCCTCATCGACATCGTCGCGGCATCCGCTCGCGACTACCCGCAGGCCCCTGCGCTGCAGTTCTTCGGGCGCGAGACGACCTACGCCGAGCTCCAGACCGCGATCGACCGGGCCGCCGGCGGGCTGCGCGCCCTCGGTGTGAAGGCCGGCGACCCGGTCGCGATCGTGCTGCCGAACTGCCCGCAGCACATCGTCGCCTTCTACGCCGTCCTGCGCGTCGGGGCCGTCGTCGTCGAGCACAATCCGCTCTACACGCCGCGCGAGCTGCGCAAGCAGTTCGAGGATCACGGCGCCGCCCACGCGATCGTGTGGAACAAGGTCGTCGGGACAGTGCAGGACTTTCCGGCCGATCTCGCCGTCACGACGCTCATCTCGGTCGATGTCACCAAGGGGATGCCGAAGCTCACGCAGCTCGCTCTGAACCTCCCGATCGCGAAGGCCCGTGAGTCCCGTGCCGCGCTGACGGAGAAGGTGCGCGGCACAATCCCGTGGGAACGCGTCGTGGGCGCCGAGCCTCTGCCCGCCTCGCACCCGAAGCCGCAGACCGACGATCTGGCGATCATCCAGTACACGTCAGGCACGACCGGAACACCGAAGGGCGCGGCGCTCACGCACCGCAATCTGCTCGCCAACGCGGCGCAGTCGCAGGCATGGGTGCCCTCGATCGAGCGCGGCAACGGATGCGTGGTGTACGCCGTGCTGCCGATGTTCCACGCCTACGGCCTGACCCTGTGCCTGACCTTCGCGATGTCGATGGGCGCCCGTCTCGTGCTGTTCCCGAAGTTCGATCCCGACCTCGTCCTCGACGTCGTGAAGAAGCATCCGGCGACGTTCCTGCCGCTCGTGCCGCCGATCGCCGATCGACTGCTCGCCGCTGCGAAGTCGAAGGGCGTCTCGTTGGACGGGATCGATGTCGCGATCTCCGGAGCGATGGCCCTGCCGCACGAACTGGTCGTGCCGTTCGAGGAGGCCACCGGCGGCTACCTGGTCGAAGGGTACGGGCTCAGCGAGTGCTCGCCGGTGCTCATGGCGAACCCCGTGGCCGACAGCCGTGTCCCCGGGACGGTCGGACTCCCCCTGCCCGGAACCGAATGCCGGGTCGTCGACCCGGAGGAGCCCACCAAGGACGTCGCCCCCGGCTCCGCAGGCGAGCTTGTAGTCCGCGGTCCGCAGGTGTTCTCCGGCTACTACGGCAAGCCCGAGGCCACGGATGACGCGTTCGTCGACGGCTGGTACCGCACCGGCGACATCGTGACGATCGACGACGCCGGCTTCGTCCGGATCGTTGACCGCATCAAGGAGCTCATCATCACCGGCGGGTTCAACGTCGCCCCGACCGAGGTCGAGAACGCGCTGCGTCAGCATCCCGTGGTGTCGGATGCCGCGGTCATCGGGCTTCCCAGCGAGCACTCCGGCGAGGAGGTCGTCGCAGCCGTCGTCGTCGACGGCGATTCCGATGTCGACGTCGAGTCGATCCGAGAGTTCGCCCGCGGCATCCTGACGCCCTACAAGGTTCCGCGGCGCGTGTTCGTCGTCGACGAGCTGCCCAAATCGCTCATCGGCAAGGTCCTGCGCCGCGAGGTCAAGGACAAGCTCGTCGCCTTGACGAACGGGTCCTGACCGACGACCTCACAGACACGAGGGGCCCGGGGGCGCTACCTTTAGGAAGTGACCCCTGAAGATGCAGTGCTGACCGACGCCCCTGAGGAATCCCCCGCTACCCCCGGATTCGAGGAGCTCGGCATCACCGGGCCCGTTCTCAAAGCCATCCGAGATCTCGGATACGAGACCCCTTCGCCGATCCAGGCCGAGACCATCCCGACCCTGCTGAGCGGACGCGATGTCGTCGGTATGGCCCAGACCGGAACCGGGAAGACGGCCGCGTTCGCCCTGCCCGTGCTCGAGCGCCTTGATGTGTCGCAGAAGACCCCGCAGGCCCTGGTGCTCGCGCCGACCCGCGAGCTCGCACTGCAGGTCTGCGAGGCATTCGAGTCGTACGCCTCCAAGATGAAGGGCGTGCACGTCCTCCCCGTATACGGCGGACAGGGCTACGGCGTCCAGCTGTCGGCGCTCCGCCGCGGCGTCCACGTCGTGGTCGGCACGCCAGGGCGCATCATGGACCACCTGGCCAAGGGGACGCTCGACCTCTCCGAGCTGAAGTACCTCGTGCTCGACGAGGCCGACGAGATGCTCAAGATGGGCTTCGCCGAGGACGTCGAGCAGATACTCGCGCAGACTCCGGAGGAGAAGCAGGTCGCCCTGTTCTCGGCGACCATGCCTGCGCAGATCCGTCGGCTCGCTCAGCAGTACCTGCGGGATGCCGAGGAGATCACCGTCAAGTCGAAGACGGCGACCAACACGAACATCACGCAGCGCTACCTGGTCGTCTCCTACCAGCAGAAGGTGGATGCGCTCACCCGCATCCTCGAGGTCGAGAACTTCGACGGGATGATCGTATTCGTCCGCACCAAGAACGAGACGGAGACGCTGGCGGAGAAGCTGCGCGCCCGCGGGTACTCGGCGGCCGCCATCAACGGAGACGTCCCCCAGGTGCAGCGCGAACGCAGCGTGAACCAGCTCAAGGACGGCAAGCTCGACATCCTCGTCGCCACGGATGTCGCCGCTCGCGGTCTGGACGTCGAGCGCATCAGCCACGTGATCAACTTCGATATCCCCACCGACACCGAGTCGTACGTGCACCGCATCGGCCGCACCGGCCGCGCCGGTCGGTCGGGAGACGCGATCAGCTTCATCACCCCGCGCGAGCGCTACCTGCTCAAGTCGATCGAGAAGGCGACGCGCCAGCAGCCCACCCAGATGCAGTTGCCCAGCACCGAGGACATCAACACGACCCGCCTCGCGCGCTTCGACGATGCCATTACGACCGCGCTGAGTGAGACGAGCCGCATCGAGGCGTTCCGCGACATCGTCGCGCACTACGTGCGCAACCACGACGTCCCCGAGGGCGATGTGGCCGCCGCGTTGGCGGTTGTCGCTCAGGGCGAGACTCCACTGCTGCTGGACCCGCAGAACGACCCGCTCGCCCGCGCGGTCGCCGCTGACAACCGTCCGCCGCGCGAGTCCGGATCCCGCGGTGAGCGCGGGGACCGCGCGCCCCGCACCGAACGTCGTGGACGCGGCGACTACGCCGCGTACCGCATCGAGGTCGGACGTCGTCACCGTGTGGAGCCGCGCCAGATCGTCGGCGCTCTCGCCAACGAGGGCGGCCTCGGTCGCGACGACTTCGGCGCCATCAAGATCAACCCGGACTTCTCGATCGTCGAGCTGCCCGCGAATCTGGCTGCCTCGGTGCTCGACAAGCTCCGCGACACGCGCATCTCGGGTCGACTCATCGAGATCAAGCCGGACCGCGGACCGCGCGGCGGCGGTGCACGTCGCCCGCGCGACGACGACCGGCACGACAGTCGTCCCGCGCGCGGCGACCGGGACGAGAGGCCATACCGCAAGCCGCGTCACAAGGGCTGACCCCACGCGCGAGAAGTCGTCTGCGCGGTGAGGCCGAACCGGCGGGGTCGGTCTCACCGCGCAGCGCACGTCCCGCGATCGGCTACCGTGGCGTCATGGTGACGGTGAAGTGGGCTCGCGTCGAGGACGCGACCTGCATGAGCTCCGCCACGTGCGAGCGCTGACATGACCTCGATCCGCGTGCGCGTCACCGGGCGCGTGCAGGGCGTCGGCTACCGCTGGTTCGTGAACGACCTCGCTGCGGCCGGCGGCATCGCCGGATGGGTGCGGAACCGTCACGACGGGTCCGTCGAGGCAGAGCTGCACGGCGAGGCGCTGAAGATCGACGGCATGCTCGACGCCATGAGCAGAGGACCGCGTTCGGCACGGATCGACGATCTCGAGGTCACCGAGATCCCGGAGCATGCCTTCGACGGGTTCGAGATCCGACCGACGCGGTGACGACGATCAGATCGACGCGAACGTCCGCGCGGCGATGACCGCGGCGAGACCCTGGACATCGACCGGCCGCGCGGTATTCACACGGATCACGGGGAATCCGGTCATCGGCCGGGCAGCAGCTGCCGCCGCATCCCACTCGGCGATGCGGGCCTGATCATCGTGGACGGCGTGCCTTGCCCGCGTCAGGTATCGCTCGCGCAGGAGCTCCCGCGGGGCCTCGCACCAGACCTCCACCCCGACCGGGGCACCGGCCGACTCCCACCCGCGGCGGAACCACGACTCGTCGCGCCCGGCGAGCCAAACGGACTCGACCAGCACCGCGCCGTCCAGCATTCCGACGATCCGCCAGAGCGCATCGGCGGCCAGCGCACCGACCGCGCGCGTCGGCAGAGCGGCCTCCACGGCCTCGCCGAGCGCTTCCTCGATCGCGTCCTTCGAGACCATCGGGACACTGAGCTCGCGCGCCAACGGGCGGGCGAGCGTCGTCTTTCCCGCTCCGGCCATGCCGTTGAGCACGATGAGGCGGTCAGCCATCGGCATCCGCGACCGATCGGGCGAGCTTCGCCGCGACATCGATGAGCGACTCGGGATGCGCCAGCAATGTCCGCTGCGAAGGCGATTCGATGAGGTGCGCCAGCAGACGATGCGTTCCCGTGACCGTGGGTGCCCAGTAGCCGCCGACATGATGCCTGCTCAGTGGACGCGTCTCGGTCGTGCCGTTCGCGACGATCTCCAGCGAACCGTCATCGGGATCCAGGTCGATCATGTCGGCGGTGACCACGGTGAGCGCCCCGATCGCCACCGTGCTCACGAGACCGGGCAGCCGGAACCTGGTCGTCGGAACGTTCAACGTCACGCGCTCGACATCGTCCCAGGAGAAGAGTCCCCGTCCGGTGCCGCCGTTGCGGATGACCACCGCGTCAGGGGTCAGGCGCACGTGATGCCTCCCTGGGTCTCCGACGGCCAGTGTTCCCTCCACGGCGATCAGAGGGCCGTAGCGCTTCATGCGAGCGCGTCCGGCCCCTCCGTGACGAGGACGTGGAACTGCGCGGCATCCAGAATCCGGATGCCGAGCTCCTCGGCCTTGGCGAGCTTGGATCCGGCCCCGGGCCCCGCCGCTACGAAATCCGTCTTCTTCGACACGCTCGAGGCGGCCTTGCCACCGGCCTGGATGATCGCCTCCTGGGCTCCGTCGCGGGTATAGCCGTCGAGGCTGCCGGTCGCGACGATCGTGAGGCCGTCGAGCACGCCGCCCTCGCTTACCGCGGCTCCTGGCCCAGGGTGCCCCGGTGTCGCCCACTGCACGCCTGCAGCGGTCCACTGCTCGACGATCTCGCGGTGCCAGTCGACCTCGAACCAGTCCAGGAGCGAATCAGCGATGATTCCACCGACGCCTTCGACGGCGGCCAGCTCGTCACGGGATGCCGCACGGATCGCGTCGAGCGAGCCGAACCACTGCGCGAGCGCGCGCGCCGCAACCGGACCCACGTGCCGGATGTTCAACGAGACGAGCAGCCGCCACAGCTCCTTCGTCTTCGCCTTCTCAAGTTCGGCCAGCAGCTTCACGGCAGCCGCCGACGGCTGCGCTGCGTTGATCCCGTTCTTCTTCTCGGCGGCGGTCGGATTGCGTCGGAAGGGCGCTCGTGTCTTGACGATGCCGTCGTCATCCTGCTTGGGCAATCCGGTCTCGCCATCGCGGACCACGACCGAGATCGGCACGAGGTCGTCGAGTACCAGGGAGAACAGCCCTGCCTCGGTGTCCAGCGGGGGCAGCGCGGGGGGCGCCGCCTGCGTGAGCGCCGCGGCTGTCACCTCGCCGAGCACCTCGATATCCAGGGCGCCGCGAGAACCGATGTGCTCGACGCGGCCCCGGACCTGCGCGGGACACGAACGCGCATTCGGGCACCGCAGATCGATGTCGCCCTCCTTCATCGGGCGCAGCGGCGTGCCGCATTCCGGGCACCCGACGGGCATCACGAACTCGCGTTCGCTGCCGTCGCGCTTCTCGGCCACCGGCCCCAGCACCTCGGGGATGACGTCCCCGGCCTTGCGCAGGACCACGGTGTCGCCGATCAACACGCCCTTCGCCTTGACGACGTCCTTGTTGTGCAGCGTCGCCTGGCGCACCACGGAACCGGCGACGTGCGCCGGTTCCATGACGGCGAACGGCGTCGCGCGCCCGGTGCGGCCGACGGACACCACGATGTCGAGCAGGGTCGTCTGCACCTCCTCGGGCGGGTACTTGTAGGCGATCGCCCATCGCGGCGCGCGACTGGTCATGCCGAGTTCGTCGTGCAGTGCGAGTTCGTCGACCTTGACGACGATGCCGTCGAGCTCGTGCTCGATGTCTTGCCGATGCTCGCCGAAGTGCTCGACGAAGGCGACGACGTCGTCGATGCCCTCGCAGACCTTGGTATGGGGGCTGGTCGGCAGACCCCAGCTCGACAGCAGCTCGTACACCTCGCTCTGCGCGGCAACGGGAGGGTTCTGCCAGGCACCGATGCCGTGCACGTACATCGCCAGGGACTCGATGCGCAGGAGCGCGGCCTCGAGCTCCAGCCCGTCCTTCTTGTCGAGCTGCTGACGCAGGCCGCCGCTGGCGGCGTTGCGCGGATTCGCGAACGACGGGAACCGCCTCGCAGCCGCGGTGCGCGCCTTCTCCTCCTCGAAGGGCTTCTTGGCTCCGCCACGGCTCTGCCAGCGCGCCAGGGCTTCGGCGTATGCGCGATCACGGAACGCGGCCTGCGCCGCATTGAGCCGTTCGAACGCCGCCACCGGGATGAACACCTCGCCGCGCACCTCGACGATCTCAGGGTGACCTTCTCCGCTCAGGCGCAGCGGGATCTCGGGCAGCCGCAGCGCGTTCTCGGTGACGATCTCGCCCACGCGTCCGTCGCCGCGTGTCGCCGCGGAGGTCAGCACTCCGTTCTCGTAGCGCAGGTTGATCGCCAGACCATCGATCTTCAGCTCGGTGAGCCACGCCACCGCCCGTCCAGCGGACGACTGCGTCTTCGCGGCCCAGTCCCGCAGCTCGTCGACGGAGAAGACGTTGTCGAGGCTCAGCATCCGCTCGGCGTGCTCGATCGTCGCGAGCCCGGTGGCCTCCGCCGCGCCGACCATCTGCGTCGGCGAATCCTGGCCCTGCAGTTCGGGATGCAGTCGCTCGAGTTCCTCGAGACGGCGCATCCAGGCGTCATAGGTCGCATCGTCGACGACCGACGTGTCACGACCGTAGTACGCGTCCTTCGCCTCGAGGATGCGGGTGGTCAGCTCTTCGGCTTCGAGGCGGGCGTCTTCCAGCGAGATGTTCTCCGGCACCCCGTCAGTCTACGAGCGGCGTACGACATCACCGGAGCGATTTGCATCCTGCAGGAGATTCCGCGTTCTGCAGGAGCTGACCGGCAATATGCGCCTCGCATGTCCGCGAATCCCCTGCAGGATGCGGGGACCTCGGCCGTCACACCCCGACCGGCACCGCCGAGACCGTCGTGTCGATCGTGAACTGCCCGAGCACACGCGTGCCGACGTAGAGCACAGCGGTCTGACCAGGGGCCACGCCGTCCAGCGGCACCGAGGGCACCACGCGGACAGCGGCATCCGACACGGAGGCGACAGCGGCAACCGGCTCCGCGTGCGCTCTGATCTGCACCTCGCACGCGAACTCGGCATCCGTCGGCGCGGCCCCTGCCCAGCTGAACCGCTCCCCCGAGATCTCCGCGATCGCGAGAGCCTCCTTCGGGCCGACCACGACCGTGTTCGAGACCGGACGCACTTCGAGCACGAACCGCGGCTTGCCGTCCGGGGCCGGCACGCCCAGGTGAAGCCCTCGCCGCTGGCCGACCGTGTAGCCGTGCGCTCCTTCATGCGAGCCGACGACGGCGCCGGTGCGGTCGACGATCTCGCCCGTCGCCGTGCCGACCTTCTCCGCCAGCCATCCGCGCGTGTCGCCGTCGGGGATGAAGCAGATGTCGTGGCTGTCCGGCTTCTGCGCCACGCTGAGGCCTCGTTCGGCGGCCTCGGCGCGTACGAGCGCCTTGGACGGCGTCGACCCCAGCGGGAAGTAGGTGTGCGCCAGCTGCTCGGAGGTCAGGACACCCAGCACATACGACTGGTCCTTCGCGTTGTCCGATGCTCTGTGCAGCTCCAACCCGGCCTCGGTCGGGACGAGCGTCGCGTAGTGCCCGGTGCAGACGGCGTCGAAGCCGAGCTCGAGCGCGCGCTCCAGGAGGGCCGCGAACTTGATCTTCTCATTGCAGCGCATGCAGGGGTTCGGCGTCCGCCCGGCCTGATACTCGCTGATGAAGTCGTCGATCACGTCGTCGCGGAAGCGCTCGGAGAAGTCCCACACGTAGAACGGGATGCCCAGGCGATCGGCGGCGCGGCGCGCGTCCATCGCGTCCTCGATCGTGCAGCAGCCGCGGCTGCCGGTGCGCAGGGTACCTCCGGCTCGAGAGAGCGCCAGGTGCACACCGACGACCTCGTGGCCCGCCTCCACAGCCCTGGCCGCAGCGACGGCCGAGTCAACGCCACCGCTCATGGCCGCCAGAATTCGCATGAGACCAGTCTACGAGCCGCTGCCTGGCCGGGACCCGGATGCCCGCGCGTACACGTCGGCGATCACCGACAGCACGGCGTCCACGTCCTCGTCGGAGGACGTGCGGCCGAGCGTGAAGCGCAGCACGCTTCGCGCATCCTGCTCGCTGCGCCCCATCGCCATCACGACGTGCGACGGCTCGGCGACGCCGGCCTGGCACGCGGATCCGGTGGATGCCGCGATCCCGGCGACGTCCAGCAGGAAAAGCAGGCTCTCTCCCACGGCGGCGGGGAACAGCACGTGCGCGTTGCCTGGCAGCCTGTCGACCGGGTCGCCCAGCAGCACGGCGTGGGGAACGCGCTGCAGGATGCCGGAGACGAGCCGGTCCCTGAGCACGCCCAGGCGCAGCGATTCGGCCTCCCGCTCGGCTTCGGCGCGCTCGAGCGCGACGGCGAGGGCCGCGGCACCCGCGATGTCCTGCGTACCGGCGCGGAGACCGCGCTGCTGCGCCCCGCCGTGCATCAGCGCTGTCATCCGCGCGGTGCGCGCCACCACGAGAGCCCCGACTCCGACGGGGGCGCCGATCTTGTGCCCGGCGATGCTCATGGCCGCGAGCCCTGATCCCGCCGGCGCCTCGCCGCGGAGTCCGCGGAACGACAACGGGATGTGCCCGAGCGCCGCGACCGCATCGAGATGCAGCGGCACCAGCGCGTGTCCGGCTGATCGCGACAGGGCCGCAGCATCGTTGAGAGTCCCCGACTCGTTGTTCGCGATCAGCGCGGTCGCCAGCGCGGCACCGGGCAGCGCCGACGCGAACGCGGCGGGATCGATGCGGGCGTGGTCCGTCACCCCGACGACGCGGACGGCGGCGCCTTCGCGCACGAGAGCGGCGACCGTGTCGACGGTCGCATGATGCTCGGCATCCGGCAGCACGATCGCTCCCGTCCCCTGCGGACGGGAGACCCAGAGGCCCCGAAGCGCGGTGTTGATCGACTCGGTTCCGCCGGACGTGAGCACCACCTCGATCGGGTCGCAATCGAGCACGGCGGCGATGCGCTCACGGGATTCCTCGAGCAGGCGCCGCGCATCCTGACCGGCGCCGTGCGTCGATGCGGCGTTGCCGATGACCGTCGTCGCCTGCACCCAGGCATCCCGGGATTCCGGGCGCAGCGGGGTCGTCGCCGCGTGATCGAGGTAGTGACGCATACGTCGATTCTCCCCTGTCCGGCTACTGCCGAGGGTGGAACTGAGTGCGGCCTGACATGAGACGGCAACACAACCCGCCTAGGGTGTTACTCATGCCCGCGTCCCGTCCGTTCTCCGTTCCCGGCGGAAACAACCTCGACAACCTCGGCGTCCGTATGCACGACGGCGCAGCCACGCTGCGCGTCTGGTCGCAGAACGCGTCATCCGTCGAGCTCGTCACGTTCGATGAATCCGACCTGGATTGGGTCACCGACACCGCCGCACTCGATCGCCGCCCCGGCGGCGTGTGGGAGGTCACGACCGACCTGCTGCAGCCGGGCACCCGGTACGCACTGCGCGTCGGCGGACCGCACGGCCCAGGCAACACGTTCAACCCCGAGACCCTGCTGCTGGATCCCTACGCGCGCGGTCTCGCCCAGGGCGACGGCTACGAGGAATGGCGCTCGGTCGTCATCGCCGACGGCTTCGACTGGGGCGGCGTGCCGAAGCCGCGCATCCCGCTGGATCGCACCGTGATCTACGAGGCCCATCTCAAGGGCGTCACCAAGCGCCACCCGGGAGTCACGCCTGCGCTGCACGGCACATACGCCGGGCTCGCGCACCCCGCCATGATCGAGTACTTCCACTCGATCGGGGTCACCACGATCGAGCTGCTGCCGATCCACGCGTTCGTGCCGGAGCCTCGCCTGCTCGAGCGCGGCCTGACGAACTACTGGGGTTACAACACACTCAACTTCTTCACCCCGCACGCCGCGTACGCCAGTGACGACGCGCGCAAGGAGGGACCGGAGGCCGTGCTCTCCGAGTTCAAGGGCATGGTGCGTCTGCTGCATGAGGCCGGCCTCGAGGTGGTCCTCGACGTCGTGTACAACCACACCTCCGAGGAGGGAATCGGCGGGCCGCGCTCGAGCCTGCGCGGCATCGACAACGCGTCTTACTACCGTCAGCAGCCGGACGGCGCGTACATCGACACCACTGGCTGCGGCAACACACTGAACACCTCGACGGATGCCGCGGCGCGCCTGGTCCTCGATTCGCTGCGGTACTGGGCGAACGAGATGCAGATCGACGGCTTCCGGTTCGATCTCGCGGCGGCTCTCGGCCGCAACGCCGGCCACGAATACGACCGCGACCACCCGCTGCTGCGGGCGATCCTCGAGGACCCCGCACTCGCGGATGCGAAGCTCATCGCGGAGCCGTGGGACGTGGGCCTGGGCGGCTGGCAGACCGGCAACTTCCCCGAGGGCTACATGGAATGGAACGACCGCTACCGCGATCGCGTCCGCAACTTCTGGCTCAGCGACATCGACTACGCGCGACGCGCCTCGGCACCGGTCGGCATCGGCGGGTTCGCGACCCGCCTCGCCGGTTCGTCGAACACGTTCGCCGCCGAGCGGGGTCCGCTCGCGAGCGTCAACTTCGTCACGGCGCACGACGGCTTCACGCTGCACGATCTCGTCTCGTACGACGTCAAGCACAACGAGGCGAACGGCGAGAACAACCACGACGGCGCGGACATGAACCGTGCGTTCAACCACGGCGCCGAGGGGCCGACGGACGACCCGAACATCCTCGCCGCACGGCGCAAGGCCATGCGCAATCTGCTCGGCACCGTCCTGTTGTCGGCCGGCATCCCGATGCTCACCGCCGGTGACGAGAACGGGCGCACTCAGCGCGGGAACAACAACGCGTATGCGCACGACTCGGCCCTCACCTGGCTGAGCTGGGAGTTCGAGCCGTGGCAGGAGGACCTCCGCGCCCATGTGACGACGCTGACCCGGCTGCGCCGCGAGAATCCGGCGCTGCGGCCCAGCCGCTACGCCCGGCTGGGCGAGCACATCCCCAACGCGAGCGTCATGGACTGGTACGACCAGAACGGCGAGACGATGGAGCAGCAGCAGTGGACGGATCCGGGCAACCGGACGTTGCAGTACGTCGCGGCATCCACTCCTGACACCGAGGATTTCAACCGCATCCTGCTCATCGTGCACGGCACCGAGACGCCGATCGACATCACGCTTCCGGATGCCGTCGAAGGCGCGACGAAGTTCATATCGCTCTGGTCGAGCGCCGATGAGCACCCGGATGCCGAGCAGCGTATCCTCGCCCCCGGCGACGTCCTTCCGGTGCCTGGTACGTCGATGCATCTGTTCCGCGTGGAGTGACTCGGCGAGCCCGCTCGCGCGCCGGTGTCACCGAGAGCGCAGGAGCGGTACATTCGGGATATGGCCGCACGCACGGTATCCCGTCCCGAGGCTCTGAGGAGCCTCGCCCAGATCCCCCTGCGGTCCGCTCCGGCGACCGCGACGCCTGAGTCGACGCGCGTCGGGCGCCTCCCTCTGTCGGATCCCCGTCCGTTCGTCCCCGGTGGATTCGACGCGAAGGCGTTCTCCGGCGAGGTGGTGCCGTTCAGCGTCATCGCATTCCGCGAGGGGCATGATCGCATCGGCGTGCACGTGCGCCTCACGGCACCGGACGGTACCGAGACGCTGCATCGTCTCGCTCCGCTGAACGACGGCAGCGATCGCTGGACCGTGGACATCGCGCTCGACGACCGCGGGCTGTGGCGCTACCGATTCGAAGCCTTCGCCGATGACTACGCGACCTGGGCGCACGCCGCCGCGGTCAAGATCGACGCCGGCGTGGATGTCGAGGTGATGACGGCATCCGGAGCGCAGCTGTTCGCACGCGCGGCGGCCGAGAAGGACCGACCAGCCGCCGAACGACGTCGACTCAGCGCCGCCGCGCGCGACCTCGGCGGGGCGGATGCCGCGGTGACGCAGGAAGCAGCACGCAGCGCCGAGTTCGCCCGACTCTTCTCGGCGCGGCCCGTTCGCTCGCTGGCATCGGCATCCGACGAGCAGCGCATCCTGGTGGAGCGCACCAGGGCCGGTGTCGGGGCCTGGTACGAGTTCTTCCCGCGTTCGGAGGGCGCCAAGCGCCGGAAGGACGGCACGATCGTCAGCGGCACGTTCCGCACCGCTGTCCGGAGACTGCCCGCTGTCGCGGAGATGGGCTTCGACGTGGTGTATCTGCCGCCGATCCATCCGATCGGCCGCAGCCATCGCAAGGGGCCGAACAACACGCTCGACGCCGGTCCGAACGATCCTGGGTCGCCCTGGGCCATCGGCTCGGCCGACGGCGGCCACGACGCCGTGCATCCCGACCTGGGCACGCTGGCTGACTTCCGCGCGTTCGTCCGCGCCGCGCAGAAGTCCGGGCTCGAGATCGCACTCGACCTCGCGCTGCAGGCGTCCCCTGATCACCCCTGGGTGCGCGAGCACCCCGAGTGGTTCACGACGCTCCCCGATGGCACGATCGCGTACGCCGAGAACCCGCCGAAGAAGTATCAGGACATCTACCCCGTCAACTTCGACAACGATCCAGAGGGCATCTGCGCCGAGGTGCTGCGCGTGGTCGAGCACTGGATCGCGCAGGGCGTGAGGATCTTCCGCGTCGACAACCCCCACACGAAGCCCCTCTGGTTCTGGGAGTGGCTGATCGCTCGCGTGACCGAACGCCACCCTGACATCGTGTTCCTCGCCGAGGCGTTCACCCGTCCGGCTCCGCTGCGCGGCCTCGCCGCTGCCGGATTCCAGCAGAGCTACACGTACTTCACGTGGCGCAACACCAAGGCGGAGCTCGAGGAGTTCCTGACTTCGCTCGCCACCGAGACCGCGGACTACCTGCGCCCGAACCTCTTCGTCAACACGCCGGACATCCTCACCGAGTACTTGCAATTCGGCGGCAGGGCCGCCTATCGGATCCGTGCGGCGATCGCGGCGACTGCGGCGCCCACGTACGGCGTCTACGCCGGCTACGAGCTGTATGAGAACGTCGCTCGCCCCGGCGCCGAGGAGAACATCGACAACGAGAAGTACGAATACAAGCTGCGCGACTTCGCGGCGGCTGAGGCGGCAGGCGATTCGCTCGCGCCCTATCTGCGCCGACTCAACGAGATCCGTCGCGACCATCCGGCACTGCGTCAGCTGCGCAACCTCGCGGTGCACTGGAGCGACGACGACGCCGTGCTGGTGTTCTCGAAGCATCTCGATGCCGCCTTCACGGGAACAGGCTCCTCGGACACCGTGCTGGTCGTCGCCAATGTCGATCCGCATTCGGTGCGGGAGACCACGGTTCATCTGGACACGCGCGTCTGGGGCATCGCGCCCGGTGAGCCGTTCGACGTGGAGGACCTCGTCACCGGCCAGGTCTGGACCTGGACCGATCACGACTACGTGCGGCTCGACGCCTTCGCCGAGCCCGTGCACATCCTGGCAGTGAAGGAGCGATCATGAGCTACGTCGAGGACGTCACCGAAGCCGAGGACTGGGCGCAGATCGCCGCAGGCGCGCATCATGCCCCGCACGACGTGCTCGGCGCGCATCCGTCCCAGGATGCCGCAGGTCGCACGCTCACGACGATTCGTGTTCGTCGCCCGCTCGCCGACGAGGTCAGTGTCGTCTTCGCGGACGGGAAACGCCTGCCGATGACGCATACCGCCCATGGCATATGGGAGGCGAGGCACGAAGGCCCGCCGGTGGCCTACCGGGTCGCGGCGGTGTACGGCGAGGACGAGACGGTCACCGGTGACCCGTACCGGCATATTCCGACGCTGGGCGACATGGATCTGCACCTGATCGCCGAGGGGCGCCATGAGCGCCTGTGGGACGCGCTGGGCGCGCACCCGAAGGCGCACGGCTCCGAGCTGGGCACTGCCTTCGCTGTGTGGGCGCCGAACGCCCGCGCGGTACGCGTCGTGGGAGACCACAACGGCTGGGACGGGGTCGGACATCCGATGCGCTCGCTGGGCGCGAGCGGCATCTGGGAGCTGTTCATCCCGGATGTCACGATCGGTACGCGCTACAAGTTCGAGATCCTCACCCGCGACGGCCGCTGGATCCTCAAGGCGGACCCGATGGCGCAGCTCGCCCAGACCCCGCCGGAGACGGCATCCGTCGTGACGGCATCCGCCTACACCTGGCAGGACGGGGCGTGGATGACGCGCCGCGCCGCCACCCACGCCGTCGCCCAGCCGATGTCGGTCTATGAAGTCCATCTCGGCTCCTGGCGGAACGGCCTCGGCTATCGCGACATGGCCGAGCCGCTCATCGAGCACGTGAAGGCGACCGGGTTCACGCACGTCGAGTTCATGCCCGTCGCCGAGCACCCCTTCGGCGGGTCCTGGGGCTACCAGGTCAGCGGCTACTACGCCCCGACCAGCCGCTTCGGCTCCCCCGACGACCTCCGCCACCTCATCGACCGCCTCCACGGGGCGGGAATCGGCGTGATTCTGGATTGGGTGCCAGGCCACTTCCCCAAGGACGCCTTCGCCCTCGCCCGCTTCGACGGCGAAGCGCTGTACGAGCATCCCGATCCGCGGCGCGGCGAGCACCAGGACTGGGGGACTCTGATCTTCGACTACGGCCGCACCGAGGTGCGCGGCTTCCTCGTCGCGAACGCGCTGTACTGGCTCGAGCAGTTCCACATCGACGGGCTCAGGGTGGATGCCGTGGCCTCCATGCTCTATCTCGACTATTCGCGCAACGACGGCGAGTGGGAGCCCAATATCCACGGCGGGCGGGAGAACCTCGAGGCCATCCGATTCCTGCAGGAGGCGAACGCGACCGCCTACCGCCTGCACCCCGGGATCGTCATGATCGCCGAGGAGTCGACGAGCTTCCCCGGCGTCACCGCGCCGACCGATCACGCCGGTCTCGGTTTCGGGTTCAAGTGGAACATGGGCTGGATGAACGACTCCCTGGTCTACATCGAGCGTGACCCCGTGCACCGCTCGCACCACGAAGGCGAGATGACGTTCTCGTTCGTGTATGCGTTCGGCGAGAACTACGTCCTCCCGATCAGCCACGACGAGGTCGTGCACGGCAAGCGCAGCCTCGTGGCGAAGATGCCCGGTGACCACACGCACCAGCTCGCGAACGCGCGAGCGTATCTCGCGTACATGTGGGGCCATCCCGGCAAGAACCTCCTGTTCATGGGGCAGGAGTTCGGGCAGCTCTCGGAATGGTCCGAGTCCAGGGAGCTGGACTGGTGGCTTCTGGACCAGCCGGCGCATCGCCAGCTCCTGGATTTCGTCGGCTCGCTCAACGCTACCTACCGCGCGCAGGCCCCGCTGTGGGAGCGCGACGGCGACGCCTCATCGTTCACCCGGATGGGCGCGCCGTCCTGGGACCCGAACGTCATCGCCTTCGAGCGACGCGACGCGCACGGCGGTCGTCTGGTCGTCGTCAGCAACTTCTCGGGCACGACCCGCACCGCCCTACCGCTCGCGTTCAGCGTCGAGGGCGTCTGGCAGGAGGTGCTCAACACGGATGCCGCCGCGTTCGGCGGTTACGACGCCGGCAACCTCGGCATGGTCGTCGCGCATCCGGAACAGGATGCCGGTGTGCCGATCGCCGCGGTCACGGTGCCGGCGCTGTCGACGCTGTGGTTGCGCCACCAGCCGGATCCGCACGTGCCGACCGTGTCGCACGGCTGACGCGCTGGTCGGTTCAGAACAACAGCGACGACAGCCGCGTGCGCGCGCTGACGACGCGAGGGTCGTCGGCGCCGATCAGACCGAACAGCTCGACGAGGCGCTCGCGCACCGGCGTCCGCTCCTCCGCTCCGAGTGCGGCGAACAGGTCGAGCAGGCGGCCGAATGCGTCGTCCACGTGCCCACCGGCGATATCGAGATCGGCGACGGCGAACTGGGCCTGGACGTCCTGGGGCGCTGCGGCAGCGGCCGCGCGCGCCTGCTGCAGATCCAGCCCCTGGACGCGATCGAGCAGACGCACCTGGCCGAGCCCGGCGCGCGCCTCGTCGTCGCGGGGGTTCTCCGCGAGTGCCTTCTCGTACGCGCGGATCGCGGTCGCGTAGTCGCCGTCTTCGATCGCCGCGAACGCCTCGGCGTGCAGCGGCGGCAGCGGCGGCTCCTCGGCCACGGGAGCGTCCGGCTGCTCGTCTCCGACGGACAGCACGCCGGTGACGCCGTTCTGCGCCGCGAGCTGCAGGAGCTGGTCGAACACCTGGCGGACCTGCTCCTCGGGAACGGCCCCGTTGAACATCGGAACCGGCTGTCCGGCCACGAGGGCCACCACCATCGGGATCGACTGCGCGCGGAAGCCCTGCGCGAGCTGCGGGTTGGCGTCGACGTCGACCTTGGCGAGGACGACGCGGCCCGCGAGCTCCTGGGTGAGCTTCTCGAGGATGGGGCTGAGCTGCTTGCAGGGTCCGCACCACTCGGCCCACAGATCGACGACGACGGGCACAGTGCGCGACAGTTCGAGGACCTCGCCGAACGTCTCATCGGTGACGTCGCGGATGAGCGCTCCGGATGCCGGTGCGACGTCGCCCGTCGGTGCGGCACCCTCAGCAGGCGGCGCGGCCGGACGGTTGCGGAGGGCGGACAGGTCGACGGCGCCGCGGAGGGCTGCCGGAGAGATGTCGGTCATTTGATCACTTCCACGCTCAGAACATCCTGGTGAACCGCCAGCAGACGGATCTGCTCCCCCGACACCTGGGTCGGAACCGAGAAGAACAGCTGCATGCTGTACGTCGTCTTGACGCCCTTGGCCGACTGGTCGACGCCGGTGAGCGCCTTCGCCACGGGGTCGTCGCCGAACTTGATGACGGCCTCCGCCGAGGTCGGCGTGATCGTCTCGCTGTCCAGCACGGCGACCGACACGATCGCACCGCTGTCCAGCGTGGCCATCGACACCGGCTCGTCGGCCGCGGGCTCCATGCCGAACTCGGCCTTCGACGTCTCGGCCGCCTTCTTCTCGGCGAGGCTGTCCACGACGGACTGCCTGCTCGCCTGAATGGTCGTGGCCAGCTCGTGCGTTCCGTCGTCGAACAGGTCGTACGAGGCGCTCTGGTCTCCGGCATCCACGACGTCCGAGAACGCCGCAGCCAGCTCGTTCGGAGCGAGCGCGAGGAAGGTCGTGTCCGGCGGAACGAGGGTCGTCCCCGCCCATGCCGGCGCGAGGGCGGGCAGTTCGACGGATGCCTGCATCTCGGCGAGGTAGGACACCTTGTAATTCGACCACGGGTCCTGCTGCTTCATCGTCATGATGACCGGCGCGACCGAGTCGTCCTCGCTGCTCTTCGAGAGCATCAGCACCGTGCGCGGCCATGCGTCGGTCGCCTGCGGCAGCAGGATCTCGACGTCGTCCGTCGGGATGACGGCCGGGGCCGCACGGTCCGCGATCGCGCCGCGCAGCGTGTAGTCCGTTCGGCGTGCGGTCAGCGCCGCACCGTCGAGGCGCGTCGCCGCGAGGTCGATGTCGAGCTCGGTGTCCGCCGTGGCCACCGTGCCCGAGATGCTCTCGAGGATCCGCTTCGCCTGGGCTTCGGTCACCGCCGGCGGCTTCTGGTTCTCCGGGGCGATCACCGTCGGGGTCGGCGACGGCGTCGCCGTCTCTGCGCCGAACTGCGGCCACGAGTCGGCCGAGCATCCGGTCGCCACGACGGCGACCAGCGCGAGCGCCGGGATGGCGAGACGGCGGCGACGGGTCAGGCCGACCCGCTTGGCCGTGCCTTCCTCCGGCTTCGGCTCCGGCGTCGCGTCCGATGCGGGCTCGGCCGCGTCATCCGCCGACGGCTTGTCCTCGATCGCCTCGCGCTCGGGAACCTTGTCGATGGCGACGTCGATCGGCTCGGTGACCGGCAGCGGGCCAGGGCCCTTGCGGCGCGGGCCGCGGCCACGGCGCTGGTGACGGATGCCGAGGATGTACAGCACGATCCCGATCGCGAGCATCAGACCGCCCGCGGCCATCAGCGGGCCGGCCAGCGGCGTCGAGTCGTCCAGCGGCCAGGAGACGACGATGTCATCGGGGGCTGGTTCGGTGCCGTCCCGCGCGATGAGCATGCTGGTGCCTTCGGGCAGCTGCGAGTCGGAGATGATCTGGTCCTGCTCGGCGAACGAGTCCAGCCAGAGGTCGGAGCCGGCCGGGTTGCGGCCGACTGCTGCGGCTGCGGGGTCCTCGGACGGCGTGGCGGTCGGGGTCGGCGTCGCGTCGCCCTGGGCATCCTCGGCCTGCTCCGGCTCGACGACCGTGGTGACCGGTGCGCCGTCCTCGTCCAGCGTGATCGAGTTGTACGTGGCGTCGGAGAGCCACGCCTCCATGTCCGCTGTGCGCCCGTAGGCCGCGAACAGCTCTCCCTCGCCGCGGATGATGAGGCTCTGCACACCGGGCTGGGTCCGCAGCACGGCACCGTCGATCAGCGTGTACGGCTCCGGTTGCGAGGTCTCCAGCACCAGCTCTTCGCTGGAGGGGCCCAGGAACAGGGTGCGTTGAGCGATCCCCGCACCGATCAGGAGCGTGGCCAGGACGAAGGCCACGACGGCCCATACGAATCGCACGAAAAGATCTCCTTACGTGATCCGGAAGGGTCCCGGATCATCGCTCGACGTTTCAGACTAGCGAAATCACCTGAGTATTGTCCCAAGCAGATCGCCGACGCGCGCTCGGCAGGTCTGCGGCTCTGGCTTGTGTCGACTGGATACGCTGGCCTCACCTGTTCTCCGAGGAGCCGTCATGAAGTTGCACAATCCGTTCCGCACGGCACTGGTGGCGACGCTCGGAGTCGGTCTCGGCATCCTGCTCATCGGCAGCGTGCAGACGCTGTCCACGGTGCTGCTGTACCTGGGCACGGCCCTGTTCATCAGTCTCGGACTCGATCCGCTGATCTCCTGGCTGGAGAGGCGCAAGCTCCCCCGTTGGCTCGCGGTCCTCGTGACCATCGTGGCGGTGCTCGGCGTGTTCGCCGGAATCGTCCTCATCGTGCTGCCGATCATCATCTCGCAGGTCACGCAGCTCGTCGAGCAGATCACCGCTCTCGTGCAGAGCAGCAATGACATCTGGGCCGATCTGCGCACCTGGCTCGGCGATCTGTTCCCCGCGCTGGACATCGACCGGGTGCTCACGGAGGCGCAGGACTGGCTGCTGGCGAATGTGGGCAACATCACCGGCGGGGTGATCAATGCGAGCCTCGCCGTCGTCAACGGGCTCTTCGGCGCCTTCATCGTGCTGATCCTGACCATCTACCTCACCGCGTCGACGCCGTCGCTCAAGCGCTCCGTCTACCAGCTGGTCCCGGCGTCGAAGCGCCCGCGCTTCATCGACCTGGCCGATCAGATCACCGACTCGGTCGGCTATTACGTCATGGGCCAGGTGTCCCTCGGCGTCATCAACGGCGTGCTGAGCGCGGTCTACCTCACGATCATCGACGCGCCGTTCCCCGCCGTGCTCGCCGTCGTGGCGTTCTTCTTCTCGCTGATCCCGCTGGTCGGAACGCTCACGGGCTCGACGATCATCGTGCTCACCTGCCTGATTCCGGGGCTCGGGTCCCCCGCGACCGCGCTGGCCGCCGGAATCTACTACCTCATCTACATGCAGATCGAGGCGTATGTCATCTCGCCGCGCATCATGAGCAGGGCGGTCTCGGTGCCCGGTGCCGTCGTCGTGGTCGCGGCTCTCGCCGGAGGTTCGCTGCTCGGGCTCCTCGGGGCGCTCATCGCGATCCCGGTCGCGGCCAGCATCCTGATCATCTACCGGCAGGTCGTCATCCCGCGGATGAACGAACGCTGAGATCGCTCAGGATGCCGGGGGCCACGTGGTCGGCAGCGGCAGCGCCTCGGGGTTCACTGCGGCGACGATCTCGGTGAGGACCTGGCGTGTCTGGGTCTCCCCCACCCACAGATGCCTGCCCCCGTCGATCGGGATCAGCACGGCATCCGGAATCGACGCGAAGCGCTGGTGCGCCGCGGCCGGACGCAGATAGTCGTCGAACTCGGGGATCAGGGCGATGACGCGTCGTGGGTCGCCGGCCCAGGCCGCGATCTCCTCGTCGGTCACGCGGTGCAGCGGAGGCGAGAGCAGGATCACTCCGGCAACGTCGTGCTCGCGACCGTACTTCAGCGCAAGCTCCGTCCCGAACGACCAGCCGAGCAGCCACGGCGTCGGCAGACCGCGATCGTGCACGACGGCCATCGCCGCGGCGACGTCCAGCCGTTCGGCCCGGCCGCCGTCGAACGACCCTTCGCTCGTTCCGTGCGGCGACCGCGTGCCACGGGTGTTGAAGCGCAGGACGGCGAGGTCCGCGAGTGCCGGCAGACGGCCGGCCGCCTTGCGGATGATGTGCGAGTCCATGAAGCCGCCGGCGGTCGGCAGCGGATGCAGGGTGACGAGCGTCGCGACCGGTGCCCGGTCGTGCGGCACCGCGAGTTCGCCCACGAGGACGAGACCGTCAGCCGTGCGCAGCTCGATCTCCTCGCGACGCGCAGGCAGCTCGAGCGGCCCGCGGATCTCGATGCTCACCCGAGCCGCCAGCAGTGCGTGTGCCAATGACGGCGGGCGGCGAGGTCGGCGGCCTCTCCCAGCACCCCGTCGGCCTGCCAGGCGACCAGGTGCGCCGTCCCCGGCGCGATGCCCTGCCCGCATCCGGGGCAGACGTACTCCTTCTGCGCCTGCAGCGCGGAGACCGGCTGGACGATCCACTCCCGGCCGCGCCGAGTCTCGGTGCGCTTCCACCCCGCGAGAAGGCGATCGAAGGCGTCGTCGGTACTCGAGCGCTCCGGGCGCCGCTTACGGGATCGGGGCATGGCAGAGCGGTGTCACCACCAGTGGTTGCTCCGCCAGAAGTTGTATGCGCCTTCCCAGCTGCCGTAGCGGCCGGTGGCGTACCCGTTGCCCCAGCGCAGGTTGTCGACCGGATCGAAGCAGTTGCCGGGAACCTTGCCGCACGGCAGCGCCTGCACCAGACCGCTCGCTCCCGACGAGCGGTTCACCGCGTTCGGGTTCCAGCCGCTCTCCTTCGAGACGATGTAGTCGACGAAGCCCCAGTCGCTCTGGGCGATGCCCGCGGCCGCCATCCACTCGGCGGGCGACCCGCCGCCGGTGTACTGCGGTCGGGCGCCGCTGCCGCTGCCGCTGCCGCTGGAGCGATTGCCCGATGACGCCGGCTTCGGTGTGGGCGTCGGAGTCGGCTTCGGCGTGACGTAGACCTCGTACGTGCCGCGGTCGACGGGCGCGAAGGTCGCGCCCTCGACCGTCACGCGCAGGTCCTGCGATTCATCCGCGGCCAGCGAATACACCGTCGTCTGCGCCTGAGCCGAGTCCACAGGGTCGGCGAGGGCGAACCCCGTCGGGGCGACGATGGCTGCAGCGAAGCCGACGACCGCGATCGCCGCGAACGTACCGGCGACCCCACGACGGCGCGACCATCGGGCGCGGGTGGTCGCGGGGCGCTTCGGGGTGGAGACGATGTCGCTACGACTCGGAACGGTCGCTGCGACGATCTCTTCGGACTCGTGGGATGAACTCACAATAGGCACAGTCTAGCCCAGGGGTCGCTGGGGAGACCATGGAAGCGGTCAGCGGACCGCGAGCATGACCTCGATCGTCGCGTCCATCAGCGCATCGACCTGCTCTTCCCGGTACCCGCCGCGCTGCATCCGGAAGGCCGCAGAGCGCAGCTGCTCGACCGAGAGCTCGTCGCCGTCGCGGAGATACCGGACGATGCGCCGTGCGACGTGATCGACTTCTTCGGCACGGTACCCGTAGGTGAGCCAGCCGACCCTGGCGAACTTGTGCAGCTTCGGGCGAGCGAGATGGTCGAGGATGATCTGGGCCTCGTCCCTGGCCTGCTCGACCCACGCCGTCGCGCCGTCCGCGCGCACGACGCGGTCGCGGACCCGTGCGGCGAAAGCATCCTCGATTCGACTGAGAGCCGCATCGACCTCGGCGACCGCGTAGCCGTTCTTCACCATGGGGAAGGACGCGACCCTGACGTCCTCGGCCGAGAGGGTGTCGTCATCGCGTTCGAAGCTCGCCTTGGCCGCGGCGAGGAAGGTCTCCACCGCTGCCGGATGGTAGCCACGGGTGCGGCCCGTCGTCAGCGTGAATGCCGACGACGCCGGCTTGCTCTGCAGATCTGTCACGTCATCCACCGTACTCGACGTCATCCGAGCGTCGCCCAGGGCGACAGCAGGAAGTAGAGCGTCAGCGCCGGAATCGTCGACGGCAGGATGCTGTCGAGCCGGTCGAGCAGTCCGCCGTGTCCTGGCAGCCAGGAGCTCATGTCCTTGATGCCGAGGTCGCGCTTGAGCATCGACTCGGCCAGGTCGCCCAGCGTCGCGGAGAGCAGGACGGCAGCGCCGAGGATCACGCCGGCCCACCAGGGCATCTCCAGCAGGAACAGCGCGAGGAGCACTCCGACACCGGCGGCCGCGACGACGGCACCGGCGAAGCCCTCCCAGGTCTTCTTCGGGCTGATGCGCGGCGCCATCGGGTGCTTGCCGAACGCGAGTCCGGATGCGTAGGCGCCGGTGTCGGCGGCGACCGCGATCGCGATGAACGCGAGCACCCACCACTGCCCGCCCTCCTGGGACAGGAGGATCAGCGCGATGCTCGCGAGGAAAGGAACGTACACCTGGACGAAGCCGCCGACCACGACATCGGCGAGGACGTCGCCGTACGTGCGGCCGTCCTGCTCCATCATCTGAGCGACAAGGCGCCAGACGATGACGAATGAGACGGACGCGAACAGCGCCACCCAGCACAGCCAAGGCTCGGCGAAGTAGCCCGCAAGCACCAGCGGCGCACCTGCCACGAGCTGCGGGATGATGTCGACCCGCCGTCCCGCTCCTCGAAGGGCGAGACCGAGTTCGTAGATGCTCAGCAGTGCGATCGCGAGCACGATCGGGACGAAGAGCCACTTGATGAACAGCAGCGATCCGAGCAGGATCGCCCCGGCCGCCAGACCGATGAGGATCGCGACGACCAGGTCGCGTCCGGTGCGCTCCTTGATGCGCTCGTTCGCCTGATCGAGCTGGTCCTTCGCATGCGACACATGGTTCTCGAACTCACCGCGCTTGGCGCGCCACTGCTCACGGATCGCGTTGTGCTCCCCCGTCGACATGCCGATCGGCGGTTCGACGGGAAGCACCGGCTTCGGCGGCACGACCGCCGCATCGAATCCGGGGAAGGCGCTGTCGCTCAACGGCGTCGGAGCCGCATCGCGTCGCCGTTCGCCGCGCCCAGCGGGCGCGTCATTCGGCGGCAGGCCCCCGGAGTCGTCAGTCATTCCAGCTCACACCTCGAGCAGTTCGGCCTCTTTGCGCTTCAGCGCCTCGTCGATCAGATCGACGTGCTGACGCGTGAGCGCGTCCAGTTCCTTCTCGCCACGGGCGAGGTCATCCTCGCCGACGTCGCTCTTGAGGCCGTCCAGCTCGTCCTTCGCCTTGCGACGGATGCCGCGGACGTGCACCTTGGCATCCTCGCCCTTGGTGCGCACGAGCTTGACGTACTCCTTGCGGCGCTCCTCGGTCAGCTCCGGCATCGTGACGCGCACGATGTTGCCGTCGTTCGACGGGTTGGCGCCGAGGTTCGGCATGTCGCGGATCGCCTGCTCGATCGCCTTGAGAGCGGACTTGTCGTACGGGGTCACGATGAGCGAACGCGCCTCGGGGTTCGCGAGCGAAGCCAGCTGTGCCAGCGGCGTCGGCGAGCCGTAGTAGTCGACCATGACCTTCTGGAAGAGCTGCGGGTTCGCCCGTCCGGTGCGCACCGTCGCGAAGTCCTCCTTTGCGGCTTCGACCGCCCTGGTCATCCGGGTGGTGGTTTCTGCGAGGACGTCCGCGATCACGGCGACTCCAATCGTCTGGGGTGTTCTGGCAATTCTATCTGGGCGGATGCCGCAGCACCCGTGCGCGACGCTCAGGAGGTGACGAGCGTTCCGATGGTCTCTCCGAGCAGCGCGCGGGTGACGTTGCCCTCCGGCTCCATGCCGAAGACGCGCATGTCCATGTTGTTGTCCATGCACAGGCTGAACGCCGTCGAGTCGACGACCTTGAGTCCGCGCTGCAGCGCATCGCGATACGTGACCTGGTCGATGCGGGTCGCCGAGGCGTCCTTGTGCGGGTCGGCGGTGTAGATCGCGTCGACGCCGTTCTTGGCGACGAGCACCTCCTGCGCGCCGATCTCGAGCGCGCGCTGCGCGGCGACCGTGTCGGTGGAGAAGTACGGCAGACCGGCGCCGGCGCCGAAGATCACGACGCGACCCTTCTCCATGTGGCGCTCTGCGCGACGCGGAATGTAGGGCTCGGCGACCTGCGTCATGGCGATGGCCGACTGCACGCGCGTCGCGGCGCCGGCCTGTTCGAGGAAGTCCTGGAGTGCCAGGGCGTTCATCACGGTCCCGAGCATGCCCATGTAGTCGGCGCGCCCGCGGTCCATGCCGCGCTGGCTGAGCTCCGCGCCACGGAAGAAGTTGCCGCCGCCGACGACGATCGCGATCTCGACCTGGTCGACCGCTGCAGCGATGTCACGGGCGATCTGGCTCACCACGTCGGGATTGACGCCCAGCTGACCGGCACCGAATGCCTCGCCGGAGAGCTTGAGAAGGACGCGGCGGCGTCCGGTTCGTTCAGTCATGGGTGAATCCTCTCGTCCCGAAAATCAAGATAGTGCCTTCTGGGCATGAAGAAGGGGTTCGGACCCTGACGGATCCGAACCCCTTCGACGTCGTTACGCGCCGACCTTGAAGCGCGCGAAGTCCGTCACGGTGATACCGGCGTCCTGCGCGACCTTCGCCACGGACAGCTTGTTGTCCTTGGCGTAGTCCTGCTCGAGCAGTGCGACCTGCTTGATGAACGCGGTGACACGGCCCTCGACGATCTTGGGCAGTGCCGCCTCCGGCTTGCCCTCGCTGCGGGAGATCTCGGTGACGATCTCGCGTTCCTTCTCGACATCCGCCGCCGGCACGTCCTCGCGGGACAGGTACGACGGGTTCGCGAACGAGATGTGCTGGGCGATGCTGCGCGCGGTCTCGGCGTCGGCACCCGTGTAGGCGACGACCACACCGATCTGCGGCGGCAGGTCCTTGCTGGTGCGGTGCAGGTAGACCTCGAAGTTGTCGCCGGTCAGGGTGCGCACGCGACGCAGCTCGACCTTCTCCCCGATGATCGCAGCCTCGTCCGCGATCAGCTGATCGACGGTCTGGCCGGACGCATCGGCGGCGAGTGCCTCGTCGACCGTGTTCGCCTTGACGGCGGCCACGGCGTCGGCGACCTTGTCTGCCAGCGCGATGAAACGCTCGTTCTTCGCGACGAAGTCGGTCTCGCACGCGAGCTCGACGAGCGTCACGGCGCCGTCCTGCTCGCGCGAGACGACCAGACCCTCGCTGGTGGAACGGTCAGCACGCTTCGCGTTGCCCTTCGCACCCTTGAGGCGGAGGATCTCGACGGCCTTCTCGCGGTCGCCTTCGGCTTCCTCGAGCGCCTTCTTGGTGTCGACCATTCCCGTACCGAGCTGCTCACGCAGCGCCTTGATGTCGGCGATGGTGAAGTTGGCCATGTGTGGCGGCTCCTTGCTTCGTGATGTGTGGGTGTTCGCGGGATTACTTGGCTTCGTCAGCGGCCTCGACGGCCTCGACGACGACCTCGGCCTCAACCGCAGCCTCGACGGCGACCTCGGCCTCGACAGCGGCCTCTGCGGCGACCTCGGCCTCGACAGCGGCCTCAGCGGCGTTGGCCTCGAGAAGCTCGCGCTCCCACTCGGCCAGCGGCTCAGCGTCGCCCTGCTCGGGGTTGTGCTTCTGCTGCAGGCCCTCGGCCGCGGCATCCGCGATGATGCGGGTCAGCAGCGAGACGGAGCGGATCGCGTCGTCGTTGCCGGGGATCGGGTACTGGAAGTCGTCCGGGTCCGCGTTGGTGTCGAGGATGCCGATCACCGGGATGCCGAGCTTCTTGGCCTCATCGATCGCGAGGTGCTCGCGCTTGGCATCGACGACCCAGAGGGCGGACGGCGTCTTGGAGAGGTTGCGGATGCCGCCAAGCGACTTGTGCAGCTTGTCGAGCTCGCGCTTCTTGAGCAGCAGCTCCTTCTTGGTGAAGCCCGAAGCGGCCGGGTTCTCGTAGTCGAGCTCCTCGAGCTCCTTCATGCGAGCCAGACGCTTGGCGATCGTCTGGAAGTTGGTGAGGAGGCCACCGAGCCAGCGCTGGTTCACGAAGGGCTGGCCGACACGGGTCGCCTGCTCCGCGAGGACTTCCTGCGCCTGCTTCTTGGTGCCGACGAAGAGGATCGTGCCGCCGTGCGCGACGGTCTCCTTGACGAAGTCGTACGCCTTGTCGATGTAGCCGAGCGACTGCTGGAGGTCGATGATGTGGATGCCGCTGCGCTCCGTGAGGATGAAGCGCTTGACCTTCGGGTTCCACCGACGGGTCTGGTGTCCGAAGTGCACGCCGCTGTCGAGCAGCTGACGGATGGTGACCACAGCCATGGTCGTCTCCTTGTTCTGGCGCTCTCGCGCCGTTGAGGTTCATTACGACGACCGATCGGTCGTCGAGCCTGGTGCCCGGCGCACACCCACCTGCTCATCGAGCAGGACCTGCGGGAGTGGATGCCGCGACCGAAGTCGCTCTGGGCACGCGTAGTCACCCCGGAATCGAGGTGCGAGGACAAGTGTACCCGATCCGCCCGGCGCACTCGCCCTGCACAGCCCAGGTGACGCGTGAGTTCTGCACCGCCGTCGGGTTCAGCCGTTCTCCCCGCCGTCCAGCGCGCGCACGATGGGATCATGCCCGTCTTCTCGCACCGTCTGCTTCGAGCATCGACCGTCGTCGCACTCGTGCTCGTGCTCAGCATCCTCGGCGCGGCACCGGCATCCGGCGATGCGCACTGGGTCTGGCCGGTGGCGGGCCGCCGGACCGTCGTGGAGCCGTTCGTCGCCCCGGCGCACGAGTACGGCGCCGGCCATCGGGGCATCGACATCGCCGCGACCGGCGAGGTGCGTGCGCCGGCAGACGGCGTCGTGGCCTTCGTCGGCACGGTCGTCGACCGACCTCTCATCACCATCGATCACGGTGGCGGCCTCGTGACGACGTTCGAACCCGTGATCGCGACCGTGGTTTCCGGCGCTGAGGTGGCGGCCGGAGACGTGATCGGTAGAGTTTCGACGGGCGGGCATGCGGCGCAGGGCACGCTGCACCTCGGGCTGCGGGTGCACGGCGCCTACGTCGACCCCATGATCATGTTCGGTCCGATCGAGCGCGCCGTCCTGCTGCCGTGCTGCGATCCGCTCTGAGTCGACTGCTCACGCGCGCGGGTGCGCGAGCCGGTACGACTCCGTCAGGCGCTCGGTGGAGACATGCGTGTAGATCTGCGTCGTCCCGAGGCTCGCGTGACCCAGGATCTCCTGCACGGCGCGCAGGTCGGCGCCGCCGTCGAGCAGGTGGGTCGCGGCGGAGTGGCGCAGAGCGTGGGGGCCCACGTTCTCGGCCCCCACGACCGGACCGAGAGTCCGAGCGACCAGGGCGTACACGAGCCGAGGGCCGATCCGGCCTCCGCGCGGCGCGAGGAAGGCCGCAGGCGACGCCGATGCGGAACGCGCGGCCAGCACGGGTCTTCCCCGTGTGATCCATGCGCCGACCGCGTCGCGGGCGGGACGCCCATAGGGCACGACACGCTCTTTGGATCCCTTGCCGAGAACGCGGGCCGTTGCGCGGTCCTGGTCGAGATCGTCGACGTCCAGCCCGCACAATTCGGACACGCGCATGCCCGAGGCGTAGAGCATCTCGAGGATCGCGTGGTCGCGGAGCGCTGCGGGGTCGCCGTCCGCCGCGAGCGACCGCTGCGCATCGAGCAGCGCACGCATCCCGTCGCGTGACGCGACCGTCGGCAGCGAACGGCCCTGCTTGGGCGTGATCAGCCTCAGGCTCGGGTCGATCGAGAGGAGCTCCTCGTCCTTCGCCCACGCGAAGAACGATCGTGCCGCGGCCGCTCGTCTTGCGAGCGTGCTCCGGGCATCCCCGCGCTGGGTCGCCTGCCAGAGCCACTCGCGCAGCGCATCCAGATCGACGTCGCGGATCGCCACGTCGCCCACGGATGCTGCGAGATCGCGCAGATCGGATCGATACGCGCGCACCGTCGCCGGCGAGAGTCGGCGAACGGTCGCGAGATGCGTCGCGAACGCCTCCGCCGCCGCCATGAGATCCATGCCTCCAGGATGGCCCGGTTCCGCGCACCAGACGACTCGCCCCGCCGAATGGCCGTTCGACGACGGATCGGGTCGGAGGCGCCGACGGTCACGGCTGGGCGTCCGCTCATCGGCTCGCCGGCACCTTCCGCAGCCAGCCCTCCTCGCCGCGCGACGTCACGCCGTCCAGCTCGAGTATCCCGAGAAGACCACGTACCCTGTCCACGCCCAGTCCGGATCTGCGAGCGACCTCGTGTGGTGGCAGGGCGGTGCGGGTGCTCAGGGCATCCAGGAGGCGGGTGGTGTCCGGGTCGGTTCTCTGCACGTCCGCTGCGTCGACCGCGGGCATCTCTCCCCACAGCTCGCGCACCTCGGCCGCGGTCGTGACGCAGCGTGCGTCGTACTCGCGCAGCAGACGATGGCATCCGGCCGACGCCGCGCTCGTAACCGGACCGGGCACCGCCCCGAGAGGGCGTCCGAGCGACGCTGCGTGCCCGGCGGTGTTCAGCGAACCGCTGCGCCAGCCGGCTTCGACGACGACCGTGACCCGACCGAGAGCGGCGATCATCCGGTTGCGCGCGAGGAACCGCCACTTCGTCGGCGAGGTTCCGCACGGCACTTCAGCTGCCACGGCGCCTGCCTGGACGATCTGCTCGAAGAGCTGATGGTGGCCGACAGGATAGGCACGGTCGATTCCTCCGGCCAGGAAGGCGACAGTCTTCCCGCCGACGCCGAGCGCCGCTCGATGCGCGGCTCCGTCGATGCCGTACGCGCCGCCGGAGACCACGAGCGCTCCTCCCACCGCGAGGTCCCCGGCGATGTCGGCCGTGACCGATTCGCCGTACGACGTGGAGGCGCGCGCGCCCACGAGTGCGACGCCAGGCTGCACGGTGAGGCATTCCGGGTCTCCGCGGACCCAGAGGAGCGCCGGGGCGTGGACCCCGAGATCGTCGAGATCCGTCGGCCAGCCGACAGTGCCGGGCAGTAGCAGAGCCGCGCCGATCCCTGACGCGGCCGCCAGCGAGCGCCCGACGTCGTCGACGTGCGCGCGTGGTCGCCAACGGGTGCGCCCCTGATGCAGCAGCTTCGCTCCCCCGGCACCGCCCAGAGCGTCGACCGCGGCGGCCTCCGCGCGCGGGCGCTTCACCTCACCCAATGCCGCCGACAGTGCCGCCGGCGCGCCGAGCTCCTGGATGAGGGCTCCGGCGACGCCGTCTCCCGGTTCGGCGATGACGGACCAGGCCGCCCGTGCGAGAGCCTCGTCCGCGTCGGCATCCGGCCGCAGCCTCGCGACCCGGTCGCGGAGTGCGGCGTCCCGACTCAATCGCTCCATCATGTGATCAGTCCTCTCTTCAGGAACAGGGCTCGTCCGATCTCCTCGCGACCGGGACGATCACGACCGGCGAGATCAGCGATTGTCCACGCGAGTCTCAGCACGCGGTCGTACCCGCGCAGCGTCAGCACACCGCGCTCCAGTGCACGGTCGAGCGCTGCGCGGTCCTCCGGTGGAAGCCTGTGCATGCCTTGACGCAACCAGGTGCCGGGGATCTCGGCGTTGACGCGCCACGGCGTATCCGTCCAGCGCAGGGCGGCGCGGGAGCGCGCTTCGGCCACGCGCTGACGTGCGACCCGGGAGGTGAGTGCAGACTGTTCGCCCGCGGTCGCCCGCGACGCGGCGACCCTGCTGACCTGAAGGTCGATGTCGATCCGGTCGCGCAGCGGACCGGAGAGGCGCCCGGCGTAGCGTCGGATGGCGTTCGGCGGGCAGGTGCAGTCGGCCCCGCGGACGCCGTAGTTCCCGCACGGGCACGGGTTCATCGCGAGGATCAGCTGGAATCGTGCGGGGAATCGCGCAGTGAACCCGGCCCGCTGGATGTCGATGGATCCCGATTCCAACGGCTGGCGCAGCGAATCGAGCGCCTGCCTGCTGAACTCCGCTGCTTCGTCCAGGAAGAGCAGGCCACGATGCGCACGCACGATGGCTCCGGGACGCGCCACTCGGGAACCGCCGCTCACGAGCGCCATCGACGAAGCGCTGTGATGCGGCGCCTCGAGCGGAGGCACGCGGTTCAGCGAGTGCACCGGGAGTCCCGCCAGCGAGCGGATGGATGCGACTTCGAGCGCCTCGTCGTCGGTGAGCTCTGGCAGGATGCCCGGTATCCTGCGCGCCAGCATCGTCTTGCCTGCGCCAGGAGGGCCGCTCAGCAGCAGGTGGTGTCCGCCGGCTGCCGCGGTCAGCAGCGCCTCGACGGCATCCTCCTGGCCGATCACGTCGGCGAGATCGACGTCGTCGGGGTGCTCCTCCGTCGCCGCCGGAGCCCTGATCGGCTCGACATCGGGGATCTCGACCTCGGCACCGTGCCACACGGCGACCTCAGCCAGCGTGGTGGCGGCGCGCACCTCGATGCCGGCCACCAGGCGTGCTTCCTCCGCGTTCGCGTGCGGAACGACGACGTGCGCGAAGCCGGCGCGCTGAGCGGCGAACACGGAGGGAAGCACGCCGGGAACCGGCCTGAGCCGCCCGTCCAGTCCGAGCTCGCCGATGTGCACGGTGCGTGCGATCGATGCCGCGTCCAGCGAGCCGCTGGTCGCCAATGCGGAGACGGCCACGCCGAGATCGAACGCCGATCCCTGCTTCGGCAGGCTCGCCGGTGACAGGTTCACGGTCAGTCGGCGCGTGGAGAGCTCCAACCCGGCGTTCTTGCACGCGTTGTGCACGCGTTGCGTCGCTTCACCCAGCGAGCGGTCCGCAAGCCCGATGATCCGGAAATCGGGCCGCTGGTTCGACAGGTCGGCTTCGACCTCGACCATGTGACCGTCGACGCCGGTCAGCGCGACCGCCCAGGTGCGGACGGCGGTCATCGCAGATCCACCAGGTGCTCCAGCATCCCCTCACTGGGGTCCGAGCCGACGATCCCGATGGCCTCGAGTCGGACGCGGTGATGACCGGCCCTTCCCGGGTGCGCATCGACCCAGGCGTGCGCGAGGCGCCAGAGACGTCGCACCTTGCGGTCGTCGAGCGCCTCGAACGGGTGCCCGAACCGCAGCGACGTGCGCGTCTTGACCTCGACGACGCACAGCATCCCGGCCTTCGTCGCGACGATGTCGATCTCGCCCGTCGGGCACCGCCAGTTGCGGTCGAGCACGTCGTAGCCACGTCCGCGCAGGTACGCCGCCGCGCGCTCTTCACCCGCTCTGCCGAGGTCGTCCTTCGCTGCCATGTCGACAGCGTCGTCGCGCACAGGTCACCGTGCGTACGCCGAACCGGCGGAATCTACGGCGTTCGGGGGGAATCCCGCTCGGTCGTCGTCCTGTGCAGAGCGAGTCACTTGCCGTCGAGCGACAGTTCCTCGGGCAGCTCGAACTCGCGGCGCTGCAGCTCCTCGACGTTGACATCCTTGAACGTGAGCACCCGCACCGCCTTGACGAAGCGATCGGCGCGGTAGATGTCCCACACCCACACGTCCGTCATCGAGATCTCGAAGTAGAAGTCGTGCTCGGTGTCCCGGCGCACCACGTTGACCTCGTTCGCGAGGTAGAAGCGGCGCTCGGTCTCGACGACGTACTGGAACTGCGCGACGACATCCCGATACTCGCGGAACAGTGCGAGTTCGAGTTCGCGGTCGTAATCGTCGAAGGCTTCCTCATCCATGATGAGACCATCCTACGAGGCCACGCGCCCGCTCGGCGCACCATGCCACCTCCCGCGCCACCGGAGGTCAGAACAGGGTGGGCGCGTCAGCGATCGCCCAGGACGACCGATGAAGCGGCGAGAGCCCGTGCTCGCGGATGGCCGTCCGATGCTCCAGGCTGGCGTACCCCTTGTTGCGGTCCCATTGATAGGCGGGGTGCTCGTCATGCAACTGCGCCATCAGCGAATCGCGCGCGACCTTCGCGATCACAGAGGCCACCGAGACCGAGGCGCAGTCCCGGTCCGCCTTGATCACCGGCCGCACACGGAGGCCGGTCGGATGCACGGCCGAGACGTAGTCGTGATTTCCGTCCAGGATGACGAGCGCCCGCTCGGCGGGAACACCCTGCTCCGCGATCGCCGACACGGCACGCGAGGCGGCGAGCCCGAGCGCGCGCATGATGCCGACCTCGTCGACCTCGGCCGCGCTCGCCCACCCCAGAGCCGATGCCGGCACCCACGCCGCGGCTCGCAGGGCGACCTCAGGGCGCCGTCGTTCGGTGATGAGCTTCGAGTCGCGCAGGCCTTCGGGGACTCGGCGCCGCGCGCCAGCGGCATCCATCACCGCCGCACCGACCGTGACGGGTCCCGCCAGCGCACCACGACCGACCTCGTCGAGAGCGATGATGAGCTCGTGCTCCTTGAGCAGCGTGCGCTCCAACCGCAGCGAGGGGGCGACGACCGTCATCATTGCGGGTCCGGGACTCCGTTGAAGACGTCGTAGTGGCCGTCGATCAGGCCGATCCGGTCCAACGGCCACGTCGTCAGGAACGCCTTGCCGACGACGTTCTCCAGCGGCACGAATCCGCCGCTGGGCAGATCCTGGTGCGCTCTGGCATCCTGCGATCGATCCCGGTTGTCGCCGAGCAGCCACAGCTGGTCGTCCGGAACGGTGACGTCGAACGGCTCCTCCGACGCGAGCGTGTCGCCCTCGGGCAGGTTCAGGTACGAGAGCTCGTCGATCGGCGCATCGTTCACCGAGATCTGGCCGAGCGCGTTGCAGCAGACGACGTGGTCGCCGGGCAGGCCGATGAGGCGCTTGACCAGATGATCCTGCGAGTCGGATGCCGAGACGCCCACGAACGTCAGGACGCCGTCGACGAACGCGATCAGCGGCGGCTGAGCGGGTTCCTGGACCGCAGGCGGGAGCCATCCGCCCGGATCCTTGAAGACGACGACATCACCGCGCTCGTACCCGGTCCAGCGGGGCGTGAGCTCATCGACGAGGATGCGGTCGTTCACGAGCAGCGTCTGCTCCATGGATCCGGACGGGATGTAGAACGAGCGGACGATGAAGGTCTTGACCAGGAACGACACGAGCGCCGCGATCACCACGATGATGAGGACATCACGCAGGAAGATCAGGAAGCCGCGCCTCCGCTTCGCCGCCGGGGCCGGGGTGGACTCAGTCGTCATCGCATTCCTTCACGAGCATCAGCCGGACAACGGTACGGCCTACCAAGCGTTGCACACCCTGGCCGAAAGAAAGCACCCCGGGACACGAGTGTCCCGGGGTGCCTCTCGAAGTGAGGGCGACTCAGTTGTCGCGCTTCTCCTTGATCTTCGCCTTCTTGCCGCGCAGCTGACGCAGGTAGTAGAGCTTCGCGCGACGCACGTCACCGCGGGTGACGACCTCGATGTGGTCGATCACCGGGGAGTGCACCGGGAAGGTGCGCTCGACGCCGACCTGGAAGCTGATCTTGCGGACCGTGAAAGTCTCGCGCACGCCGTCGCCCTGGCGGCCGATGACGACGCCCTGGAAGACCTGCACACGGGAGCGGTTGCCCTCGGTGATGTTCACGTGCACCTTGATGGTGTCACCGGGGAAGAACTCGGGAATGTCCGAGCGAAGCGAAGCCGCGTCGACGGCGTCGAGGATCTGCATGATCGTCTACTCTCTGCATCCGCCACAGGTCGGGTGCAAGCTGGAAGGAATACGTTAGGTGTGTGCTGAACGGAACGCGATGCGTCCGCGGGCTCCCCTGAGGCAGAGCCGATCACGGCACAAGGAACTATTCTGCCATGAATGTCCCGCTCCGCCAAAACGTGCTCAGCGCTCGGCGTCCGGCTTCTCCCTGACGATGAACACCTCGGGGTCCGCAGCCCGCGCATCCGCGGTCTCATCGGCGACGGGAGTGCGCCACGACGTTGTCATCACCCGGATTCCGCCGGAGTCGCGAGCCTCCCGCCAGAGCTGCCACAGCGTCAGCCACACCAGTCCGATTCCCGCGATGATCGCGAGCGTCAGCGCTGGCGCGAACCACGAGGGATAGAACCCGACGGCGATCGTCAGCGCGTGCCACACGCCGAAGCCGGCGACGTCCCACCACGACACGGCTCGGCTCATGCGCACGGATGCCCGCGCCCGAACGAGCAGGGTCAGTATCAGCTGGCCGATGAAGACCGACGGGATGCCGATGAAGAGGAACAGGAACGCCCAGCCGCCGCCGGAGAACACACCCCAGCCGATCAGCAGCCACAGCGGCAGCACGAACGCAGCCGGGATCAGCCACCGGAAGAACGCCTCGCGCAACCACATGATGCGATCGTACGTCGGCCGGCGCGCACAAGTCACGATGTTCGCTGAGAGCGGGTGGAGCTCTGCCCCTCGCCGATCCGGGAGAATGGAGAGGATGAGAGGAACACCATGATCGAACTGCGCACTCCGGCCGAGATCGATGAGATGCGGGCCGCCGGGCGATTCGTCGCCGAGACGCTCGCCACGCTGCGCGATGACACGAGGATCGGCACGAACCTGTTGGACATCGACCGCCGCGCGCACGACATGATCCGCAAGGTCGGCGCCGAATCCTGCTACATCGACTACGCACCCTCGTTCGGCCGCGGCCCGTTCGGAAAGGTCATCTGCACCTCCGTCAACGATGCGGTCCTGCACGGCCTCCCGCACGATTACGTCCTGCGCGACGGCGATCTGGTCACGCTCGACTTCGCCGTCGCCGTCGACGGCTGGGTCGCGGATTCCGCAGTGTCCTTCGTGGTCGGCGCCGCACGCGAAGAGGATCTCCGTCTGATCGACACCACCGAGCGTGCGCTGGATGCCGCGATCGCCGCGGCGACGGTCGGCCACCGCATCGGAGACCTGTCCGCGTCGATCGCCGAGATCGCCTACGCGGAGGGCTACAGCATCAACACCGACTTCGGCGGGCACGGCGTCGGGCGCACGATGCACGGCGACCCGCACGTCGCGAACGACGGGCGCGCCGGGCGCGGCTTCCCCCTGCGCGCCGGGCTGGTGCTCGCGATCGAGCCGTGGTTCCTCGCGACGACGGACGAGCTGGTCACGGATGCGGACGGCTGGACGCTGCGCAGCGCCGACGGGTCCCGCGGCGCGCACTCCGAACACACCATCGCCATCACCGACAACGGGCCGATCATCCTGACGGATCGCTCCTTCCTCGGCGTCGACTGAGCGGAAGGTCAGCCGTGCGGCGGCGCCGCACGCTCCCACTCGGCGACCGGACCGGGGACCACGGCGAAGAGCGGATGCGGCTCAGGCACCACGACGTCGGTCCACCGTGCACCCACCTCGGGGCTGCGGACGGTGAGCTTGGCCATCAGGTGCGTCCACTCCAGGGCGAGCTGCCCATCGGTGACTTCGAGCGGCCCCGTGATGGCGCCTGACGCGACGATGCGCGTGCGGTCGAAGCGATATCCCCGCGCGTCGGCCTCCGCCGCCACGCCCTGCAGATACTGTCCGATGAAGGCGAGCGGGTCGTCGCTCGCGCGGAACCGCGACAGCTGCGGATGCCGGGTGTAACCACGGGTCGCGCCGTTCAGCACCGCCTGCGCGAGCAGCGCCTCACGCCAGGATGCGGTCAGCCCCTGACGATCGAGATACCTCGGATGCAGAGACCAGATCCTCACCCACCGATGCTATCGCTCGGAACATCTCCCCCGGTTCGGGACCGCTGTGCCATTCTGGGCACATGATTCCGCGCGATCGCCATGTGCCGCAGCGGGCATATCTCGCCCGTCATGGTCAGTCGTCATGGAGTCTCGAGGGCCGGCTGCACGGACGGCTCGACTCGCCGCTCACCGCCGAGGGCATCGCTCAGGCGAGGACCGCAGGCGAACGGCTGGCCGGGTCGGGGATCCGAACAGTGTGCACCAGTCCACTCGGCCGAGCGGTCGCCACCGCGGTCATCATCGCCGAGCGACTGGGCGCGTCGGTCGTGGAGGTCGCGGATCTCACCGAGATCGATCACGGCGAGATGGCCGGCATGACGTGGGCCGAGATCGAGACGGCCTTCCCCGGAGCTCGCGCCGAGCGCGCGGAGAACCGCTACGGATGGGCGTTCCCCGGCGGTGAGAGCTATGCGCAGGCGCGCCTGCGCGCCCGCCGAGCGCTCAGCGAATGCGGCTGGTCGACGGATGGCCCACCGCTGCTCGTCTCGCACGAGATGATCGGGCGGATGCTGCGGGCAGAGCTGCGCGGACTCGACGCCGCGCAGGCGCTGTCGCTGCGGCATCCGCACGGCCTCGTGTTCGAGATCGATGGCCGCACTGAGCGCGTGGTCTGACAGCGGTCAGGCCGAGGCGTCCCCGAGCAGATCAGGGCGACGCGTCCGCGTCCGCTCGAGCTGCTGCTCGCGACGCCATGAGGCTATCGCGCCATGGTTGCCGCTGAGCAGGATCGCGGGAACGTCGCGTTCGCGCCAGGAGGCCGGCTTCGTATACGACGGGTACTCGAGCAGGCCGTCCTCATGCGATTCCTCGACGAGGCTCTCGGGGTTCCCGACCACACCAGGGATGAGCCGACCGATCGCCTCGATCATCGCCATGACCGCGACCTCTCCCCCGTTCAGCACGTAATCACCGAGGCTCACCAGCCGGACCTCGCCGAGGTCGGCCGCGTACTCGAAGACGCGCTCGTCGATGCCCTCATAGCGGCCGCAGCCGAAGATGAGATGCTCGCGCGTCGCGAGATCGCGTGCCGTGGCCTGTGTGAAGACCTCACCGGCGGGCGACGGGAAGATGATGGTCGGCCGGGCAGCCGGTTCCGCACCGGTGAGCTCGTCGAGCGCGAGCCCCCACGGCTCCGGCTTCATGACCATGCCCGCGCCGCCGCCGTACGGCGTGTCGTCGACCGTGCGGTGCCGATCGCTGGTCCAGTCGCGGAGATCCCGGATGCGCAGATCGATGATCCCGGCATCCTGCGCCTTGCCGAGCAGGGACAGCGTCAACCCGTCGAAGTACGACGGGAAGATCGAGACGACGTCGAAGCGCACGTGATCAGGATAGGCGGGTCAGGATGCTTCGGCGGGCGGCTGCTCGTCGGCGTCCGCCTCGGGAAGCTCTTCGAAGAGCCCGGCGGGAGGAGTGACGATCACGCGGCCGGCCTCGATGTCGACCGTCGGAACGATCGCCTGGACGAACGGAACCATGATCTCCGTCTCGGCATCCGCGCCGGTCGGCCGAACGATGAGCAGGTCCTGCGCCGGGAGGTGCTCGATGCGCACGACGCGTCCAACGATCTCGCCGTCGCGCACGACGTCGAGTCCGGTGAGCTGATGGTCGTACCAGGCGTCGTCCTCGGGTTCGGCGTCATCCTGGTCGATCCACAGGATGGCACGCACCAGCCCTTCGGCTGCCGTGCGGTCCTCGATGTCATCGAAGAAGACGACCGAGTTGCCGTTCATGACGCGGTACTCGCGGACCTTGATGGTCTTGCCGTGCCACGGAGATGCCTCCGGCACCTGCAACGTGAACTCGGCCCCCGTGACGAAGCGCGCCCCGGGGTTGTCGGTGTACAGCTCGAGCTTGAGGGCGCCCTTGAGCCCGTGCGCTTTGACCAGACGGCCGACACGCAGCTGATTGCGCCCCTGGGCCTTGTCGCTCGCCACCACGTCAGTCGTCCGCGACGTCGACGCGAACGCGACGCCCGTCGGCGAGGGCGGAGATGAGGGTGCGCAGCGCCTTGGCGGTGCGACCGCCGCGCCCGATCACGCGTCCACGGTCATCGGGGTGCACGCGCACCTCGAGCAGATCGCCTCGCGGCGACGTGGATTCGGTGATGCGGACATCGTCCGGGTGATCGACGATCCCCTTGACGACGTGTTCGAGCGCGGCGGCCAGCACGGCGAATTACTCGGCGTCGGCGGCGGGGGCCTCAGCGGCCTCCGCGTCGGCAGCGGCGGGAGCCTCCTCAGCGGGAGCCTCCTTCTTCTCCGCCTTCGGCTTGACGACCGACTTCTTGGACGCGTCGACCTCGAACGCGGTCTTGGGCTCGGCGACCTTGAGCGTGGACTTCGCGTCCTTGTCGCCCTTGAAGGTTCCCCAGTCGCCCGTGATCTTCAGCAGCGCGGTGACCTGCTCGGTCGGCTGCGCGCCGACGGACAGCCAGTACTGCGCACGCTCGGAGTCGATCTCGATGAACGAGGGCTCCTCGGTGGGGTGGTACTTGCCGATCTCCTCGATGACACGACCATCGCGCTTGGTGCGCGAGTCGGCGACGACGATGCGGTAGTAAGGCGCGCGGATCTTGCCCAGGCGCTTGAGACGAATCTTGACAGCCACGATTCTCCTGAATTGTGTGAAGGAAGTTTGAACCGATCGCCTGGAGAGTGGGGTGCACACCCGGCGGAAGCTCTGCGGGAGGACGTTCTCGCTGGATAGAGGGTCGAGCGAGCCGTCCGACCTTCTATTCTGCCAGATCCGATCCGCTGGCGCGAAACGTGTTGTGACTCCGCGCGTCGGTTCGCGCGGTCGGCCGTGTCAGACTGTCGTCGTGACCGTCGCTTTCGCCGAATCCGCTCGCTCCACGGTGGGGCTGGAGTGGGAGATCATGCTGGCCGATCCGGACTCCGGAGACCTCGTCGGACGCGCGCCGGAGCTGCTCTCCGCGCTGGAAGAGGAGAGCGAGAGCGAGCGGCACACGGTGACCGGCGAGCTGCTGACCAACACGATCGAGGTAACCAGCGGAGTGGGCACCTCCGTCGCGCACGCGGTCGAGGACATCGCCGCAGCCATCTCCGCGGTGCGCGCCGCCACAGACCCCGCAGGTGTCGAGCTGCTCTCCGCCGGCAGCCACCCGTTCGCGCAGTGGTACGACCAGCAGGTCACCGACAAGACCCGGTACCACACGCTCATCGAGCGCACCCAGTGGTGGGGGCGCAACATGATGATCTGGGGCATCCACGTGCACATCGGCGTGGAGGACCGCGACAAGGTGTTCCCGATCATCGGCGCGCTGACAGGGTATCTCCCGCACCTGCAGGCACTGGCAGCGTCGAGCCCGTTCTGGGCGGGAGAGCGCACCGGCTACGCCTCGAACAGGGCCCTCGTGTTCCAGCAGCTGCCGACGGCAGGGCTCCCCTGGGCTCTGCACGACTGGACGGCCTTCGAGAACTATCTCGACGACATGGTGCGCACGGGCGTGATGGCGGACGCGACCGAGGTGCGCTGGGACATCCGGCCGGCACCGCGCTGGGGCACGATCGAGGTCCGCGCCTGCGACGGCCTGTCGACCCTCGCCGAGCTCGCATCGGTCGCCGCCGTCGTCCAGGTGCTCGTCGAGCATTTCTCCCGGCTGCTGGATGCCGGTGAACGACTGCCGATCATGCCGGCGTGGTTTCACCGCGAGAACAAGTGGCGCGCCGCCCGATACGGCCTCGACGCCCGGCTGATCGTCGATGCGGACGGAACGCAGGCCCCGGTGCGCGAGCACGTCTCGGCACTTCTGGCCGACCTCGCGCCCATCGCTGTCGACCTCGGGTGCGCCGCCGAGTTCGCCCGCGCCGGCTCGATCGTCACCGGCGGTGCGAGCTACGAGCGGCAGATCGCGGTCGCCGACGCATCCGACGGCGACCTGCATGAGGTCGTCAGACACCTGATCCGCGAGTTCCGCTCCGGACCGGTGAGCTCGGTCGCCTGAGCCCTTCCGGCACTCAGGCGTCGACCCAGTCGAACGTCCGGGTCACGGCCTTGCGCCAGCGCGCGAGTCGCTCGGCGCGGTCGTCCTCGTCGATGCCCGGCTCGAAGCGGGCGTCCTCGTGCCACATCTCCCGCAGCTCGTCCAGGTCCTTCCAGACGCCGACCGCGAGCCCGGCCGCGTACGCGGCGCCCAGCGCTGTGGTCTCCGTGATGGCCGGTCGGACGACGGGGATGCCGAGCACATCGGCCTGGAATTGCAGGAGGGTGGCGTTCGCGGCCATACCCCCGTCGACGCGCATCTCCGACAGTGCTATTCCTGTGTCGGCGGCCACGGCATCCACGACCTCACGGGTCTGGAACGCGACGGCCTCCAGAGCCGCACGCGCGATATGACCCTTGTTCGCGAAACGGGTGAGCCCGAGGATGGCGCCACGCGCATCCGGCCGCCAGTACGGCGCGAAGAGCCCGGAGAACGCGGGCACGATATACACGCCGCCGTTGTCCTCGACGGTGAGGGCGAGCTCTTCGACCTCCGGGGAGCGCGAGATGATCCCGAGGTTGTCGCGCAGCCACTGCACGAGCGAACCGGTGACCGCGATCGAACCCTCCAGGGCGTATCGCGGTGCCGCGTCGCCGAGCCGGTAGGCGACCGTGGTGATCAACCCGTTGTCGCTGGTGACGATCTCCTCGCCCGTGCCGACGATGAGGAAGTTCCCCGTGCCGTAGGTATTCTTCGACTCCCCCGCCTCGAACGCGACCTGACCGAACGTCGCTGCCTGCTGATCGCCGAGGATCGCCGCGATCGGCACCCCGTCGAGCGCGGTGCCCACGGTGGTGCCGTACACCTCGGACGACGATCGGATCTCCGGCAGCATCGAGCGCGGAACGTCGAACGCGCTCAGCAGCTCGTCGTCCCAGTCGAGCGTGTGCAGATCCATGAGGAGCGTGCGGCTCGCGTTCGTGACGTCGGTGGCGTGCACTCCGCCGTCGACTCCCCCGGTGAGATTCCACAGCAGCCAGGTGTCCGGCGTCCCGAACAGCAGATCGCCCGCCTCCGCGCGCTCGCGCGCACCATCGACGTTGTCGAGGATCCAGGTGATCTTGGATGCCGAGAAGTACGTCGCCAGCGGCAGACCGGTCTTCTCGGCGAATCGGCGCACCCCGCCCCCGGCTGCCAGCTCATCGATGAAGCGCTGCGTGCGGGTGTCCTGCCACACGATCGCGTTGCACACCGCCTCGCCCGTGCGGCGGTCCCACACGACCGCCGTCTCCCGCTGGTTGGTGATGCCGATGCCGGCGACGTCGTCGGCCGACACTTTCCCCTGCTCGAGGGCCGTCTCGATCGCGGACTGCGTATTGCGCCAGATCTCGGCCGCATCGTGCTCGACCCATCCGGCGTTCGGAAGGATCTGCTCGTGCTCCAGCTGGCCACTGGAGACGATCTCGCCGCGCGCGTCGAAGACGATCGCCCGCGTACTGGTGGTGCCCTGATCGATGGCGACGATGTGCATGTCGGTGGTGTTCTCCCGCGTCGTGACGGCGATGTCCGTGTCGACGACAGCCTAGGAGATCCCCGCGCGTCCCGACGTCCGCCGTGCACGAACGTGCATCAGCGCTCGACGAGGCGCTCCGCCAGATGCTCGTCCAGAACCAGGTCGGTCACGAGCCCCGTGGCGATGGCTCCACGCACACTGGCGAGCTTCTGCAGCCCCGAGACGACGCAGATCCGCCGGGCGACCCGTTCCAGCACGCCGAAGCCCGGCCCGGTCGCTCGCGCATTGAGCTCGATGTCCTGCCACGTGCCGTCCTGCCGGTAGAACACGGTCGCGATGTCCCCGACCACCTTGTCCTCGCGAAGGCTCCGGTAGTCATCGCGGCTGAGATATCCGCCGATGTAGACCCGACTGGGCACCTCGGCGAACGGCGAGCCGAGCCCGAACAGCACCACGTCGGCGCGGGTCTGCAGCTCCAGCACTCGTCGCATGCTGCGCTCGCGCCACATCGCCTGCTTCGTCAGCGGGTCGTCGAAGAACGCCGGCACAGGGAACTGCTGGATGCCGGAGCCGAACGCCTGCCCGAAGCGCTGCAGGATCTCGCTGGCGTAGTCGACGCCGGTCGTGAACGTGTTGCCCGCGCCGTTGAGCTGCACGACCGTGGTGTTGCGCGTCTCCTTGCGCGGAAGGTGGCGGCTGATCGCATCCAGCGTGGAGCCCCACCCGATGCCGAGCGTCATGTTCGAGTCGAAGTAGAGCGGCAGGAGCCGGGCCGCGCTCATCGCCACGCGTTCGAACCGCTCCACGTCGGAGAGGCTCTTCGGCGTCGGCACGACGTGCGCTGCGATGCCGAATCGCCCGCGGATCTCCTCCTCGAGCAGCAGTTCCTGCCCCTGCGGCTGATGGATCTGGATCTCGACCAGCCCGGTCTCCCTGGCGTGACTGAGCAGACGCGAGATCGAGGAGCGGGAAGTGCCGAGTTCGCGGGCGATCGCATCCATCGTCATGTCCTGCAGGTAGTACATCTGCGCGGCACGCAACGCGGAAGCGGTCCGCGGATCGTTGAGACCGGTCGCGCTCATCCCACCTCCTGCACGTATGTGCACGCCGCTTGCGCGAGTGTGCTGGTGCATCAAGGATAGAGCGTGAAGGTCTGGGAGGGCACACGATGGGCGAGACGGTTCGAGAGCGCGACGAGGTCACCACGGCACGGGAATCCGGCCGCACGAGTGTGCTCATCATCGGCGCGGGCATCAACGGGATCTCGACGTTCCGCGACCTCGCGATGCAGGGCGTCGATGTGCTGCTCGTCGAGCGAGACGACTTCGCGAGCGGCGCCACTGCGGCATCCAGCCACATGATCCACGGCGGAATCCGCTATCTCGAGAACGGCGAGTTCCGCCTCGTCAAGGAGTCCGTGCAGGAGCGCAACGGGCTGCTGAGGATCGCCCCGCACTACGTCAAGCCGCTCGAGACCACCATTCCGATCTACTCCACCTTCTCCGGCATCCTGGCCGCCCCGCTGCGGTTCCTGACCCACCGCCAGGGAAAGCCGACCGAGCGAGGCGCGTTCCTCATCAAGGCCGGGCTGACACTCTACGACACGTTCTCCCGCGACGGCGGCACGGTCCAGCGGCACCGCTTCCACGGACGGAAGAAGTCGCTCGCCGCGCTCCCGAAGCTCGACCCGAACGTGAAGTACACCGCCACGTACTACGACGCCTCGGTGCACGACCCCGAACGCCTCGCGCTCGATGTGCTCCGCGATGGCGAGGCCGCACACACAGGCGCTCACGCACTGAACTACGTGGAGGCGATCGGTCTCGACGCCGCCGGCGTCCTGCTGCGCGACAGGGAGACCGGAGACGAGTTCCGGATCGACGCCGACGTCGTGGTGAATGCCTCAGGTCCCTGGACCGACCTCACCAACGAGGCGCTCGGCACCGAGACGACCTTCATGGGCGGCACGAAGGGCTCGCACATCGTGCTCGACCACCCCGAGCTGCTGGACGCGACCGGTGGTCGCGAGATCTTCTTCGAGCATGAGGACGGACGCATCGTCCTCATCTACCCTCTGAAGGACCGCGTGCTCGTCGGCACCACCGACATCGAGGCGGATCCGCGTGAACCAGCGCGATGCACGGAAGAGGAAGTCGACTACTTCTTCGCACTCATCGCGCACGTGTTCCCGACGATCGAAGTCGACCGTTCGCAGATCGTGTACCGCTACGCCGGCATCCGCCCTCTTCCGCACCACGACGACGAAGCCCCTGGCTTCGTCTCCCGCGACTACCGGATCGAGCGGCGACAGGACCCGGGTATGCCCGCTGTGCTCAGCCTCGTCGGGGGGAAGTGGACGACGTTCAGGGCCCTCGGCGAGACGTTGGCCGATCGTGTGCTGGCCGAGCTCGGCCGCGATCGAGTGCTCAGCACGAAGGGCGTCCGGATCGGCGGGGGCGTCGGCTATCCGCGGACGCCCCGGCGGCGCCTGGAATGGCTGAGGCAGAACGTCGGCGACGATGCCAGAGGACGCGTGCTCTTCCTTCGCTACGGGACGCGGGCGGCGGAGGTCTCGGACTTCCTCGCACTCGAGAACGATGAGCCGCTGCTGGACGACGCGCTGTCGACCCGCGAGCTCGCCTGGATGGTCGCACACGAGAAGGTGCAGCACGTCGGCGATGTCGTCTTCCGTCGCACCAGCCTCGCCTTCACGGGTGATGCGGATGCCGCGGCGATCCGCGTGATCGCCGACGCTCTCGCGCCCCTCCTCGGCTGGGACTCCGTACGCACGGATGCCGAGGTCGACGACGCGCTCACGACACTGCGCGAGGCGCACGGCGTGGACGCGGAGACCGCGTCGGCGCGCTGATCCGCGGGGCTCAGCCCTTGCCGAACAGCTTCTGGATCTCGGCGAAATCGGCTTCGCTCGGCGCGGACTGACCGCCGCCGAGCCCGAAGCCGGAACCGGTGCCGACAGCCGAAGCAGCAGGGGCACCCGCGTTCTCGGCCGCGCGCTTCGCCGGGTTCCCCGAGCGCGACGGGCCCTTGGCCTTGGCGCCCTTCCTGCCGCGCTTCGCCGACGCCCCGGTGCGTCCCATGCCGGGCATCGGCCCCATGCCGGGGATCTGCGGCGTGCCGCCCCGGGCGACGGTCTTCATCATCTTGGCGGCCTGCTCGAAACGCTGCACGAGCTGGTTGACGTCCGTGACGGTCATGCCGGAACCGCGTGCGATGCGCAGACGGCGCGAACCGTTGAGCACCTTCGGGTTGCGGCGCTCTCCCGGAGTCATCGAGCGGATGATGGCCTCGGTGCGATCGATCTCGCGCTCGTCGAAGTCATCCAGCTGCTGCTTCATCTGGCCCATGCCCGGGAGCATCCCGAGCATCTTCTTCATCGAGCCCATCTTCTTCATCTGCTGAAGCTGCTCGAGGAAGTCCTCGAGCGTGAAGGCCTCGTTCGCGAGCTTCTCGGCGACCTTCATCGCCTCTTCCTCGTCGAACGCCTGCTGCGCCTGCTCGATGAGGGTCAGGACGTCGCCGAGGTCGAGGATTCGGCTCGCCATGCGGTCGGGGTGGAAGGCTTCAAGATCGTCGAGCCCTTCACCTGTCGACGCGAAGATGATCGGGCGTCCGGTGACCGATGCCACGGACAGTGCCGCTCCACCGCGGGCATCACCGTCGAGCTTCGACAGCACGACGCCGGTGAAGTCGACGCCCTCCTGGAACGCCTTGGCTGTGTTGACGGCATCCTGACCGATCATCGCGTCGATGACGAACAGGACCTCGTCCGGCGTGGTGGCCTTGCGGATGTCCGCCGCCTGCTTCATGAGCTCGGCATCGACGCCGAGACGGCCGGCGGTGTCGATGATGACGACGTCGTGCTGCTGGCGTCGTGCATAATCGACGCCGTCGCGCGAGACCTTCACGGGGTCACCGACGCCGTTGCCCGGCTCCGGCGCGTAGATCGTCGCCCCGGCCTGCTCAGCCACGACCTGGAGCTGATTGACGGCGTTGGGGCGCTGCAGATCGGCTGCGACGAGAAGCGGCGTGTGCCCGTCCTTCTCGAGCATCTTGGCGAGCTTGCCGGCGAAGGTCGTCTTACCCGACCCCTGCAAGCCGGCGAGCATGATGACGGTCGGCGGGGTCTTCGCGAACTCGAGCCGGCGCTGCTCGCCGCCGAGGATGGCGACGAGCTCCTCGTTCACGATCTGCACGACCTGCTGCGCGGGGTTCAGCGCCTTGTTGACCTCATCGCCGAGTGCGCGCTCGCGCACCTTCGCGGTGAATTCCTTGACGACGACGAGCGCGACGTCGGCATCCAGCAGCGCGCGACGGATCTCGCGGACGGTGCCGTCGACGTCGGCCGCAGTGAGCTTTCCCTTCGTGCGCAGGTTGCGGAAGGTCTCGGTGAGCCGATCGGAGAGCGTGCCAAAGGTAGCCATGGTGCTCTCGATTCTACGCGAGCGGAAGCTCCACGCTCAGCGCGGCCCGCAGCTGCTCCTTCGCGCGCTGGTAACGGCCCCGGGCGGTGGATGCCGGGATGCCGAGCAGCTCGGCCGCATCGGTGAGGCTCAGCCGGTCCCAGTGCACCAGACGCACCAGTTCGGCGAGGTCGGGCTCGAGCCGCCCGATCGCGTCGCGCACCTCGGTTTCGGCATCCGCGGCGGGTGCGGTCGCGTCCGCTCCGACGCTCCCGCGGACACGATCGGCCAGTGCCCAGCGGCGACGCTCGCACGCGCATGGTTCTTCAGCGTGCCGCGGGCGATGCCGAACAGCCGCATCCGCGCCCGTTCAGGATCAGTCGGCAGCTTCTTGGCCCGACGTCAGGCCACGACCATCGTCTCGCCGAGCAGGTCGGGCGCGTCATCGGGGTTCGTCCGGCGGGAGAGATACCAGTCGGAAGACGCCGTCGCCACCCGAGCACCACCCACCATCAGCAGCGCGAGCACACCCGTGACGAGCGCGGTCTTCTTCGCCCGCGGCGGCTGTGGTGCGGCCTGTGCCCGCGCATCGAGCACCAGGACTCGCACCTCTTCCGGCGCGATCGTCCGCGCAGCGGGAGCTGCGGCATCCAGCAGCTCGTCCAGCTGATCCCTGGTCATGAGTTCCTCCTCCTCGGTCGCTTCACTCATGACATGTCCGGCACCGGGCGTTTCGTCCGCGCGGCGTTCAGATCGCCCAGGGAAGGTCGTGGATCGTGCCGAGCGCCTCCAGCAACACGGACTCGACGGACAGCTGACCTGCGCCCTGCTCCGCCCACACCCGCAGCGCGGAGAGCACGGCTGCCGCGTGCGCGGCTCCCAGGATGTCCGCCCTGATCACATCGATGCCCGATGCCTTCGCGGACTCCGAGACCGCTGAAGCCAACTGCGCAAGGCGCAGACCAGTATCGCCGACGAGCTCGTCATCGAGCCCCATCACGGCCGAGTTGCGCAGCGCCAGCGCGAGAGGATCCGGGGCGAAGTCGTGAACGATCCGGAGCAGGATGCCGCGCACGGCGTCGCCATCGGCATCCGCTCCGAGCGCACGGAGAGCGGTGACGGCCTGATCGATGCGCTCATCGATCCCTGACCAGAGCACGTCGCTCTTCGACGAGAAGTAGTTGAAGAAGCTCGAGCGGCTCACGCCGGCACGACGTGTGATGTCGGCGACCGATGTCGCCTCGTACCCCCGCTCGAGGAACAGTTCGCAGGCCGCCTCGGCCAGGGTCTCCCGAGACGACGCGCGGGGGCGCCCTGCACGGCTGTCGGTGGTCATCCCTTCACCGTACCGCGTGCCGACCCGCGCCTCCGCGTGCGATCGGGCGTATTGTTGGACCGCATCCAACAACAGATGAAGGACGAGCATGCTCGATATCCAGATCGCCGGACTCGACCCCGAGTTCGTTCCCTATCTCGATGGCTGGGACCTGCAGAGGCGCATCCATGCCGATGTCGTGTCCGGAGCCCGCCCCGACACGCTCATCCTGCTCGAGCACGAGGCCGTGTACACCGCCGGGAAGCGCACCGAGCCCCAGGAGCGCCCGCAGGACGGCACGCCGGTGGTCGACGTCGACCGCGGCGGCAAGATCACGTGGCACGGCCCAGGTCAGCTGGTCGGTTACCCGATCGTGCGCCTGCCGGAGCCGATGGATGTCGTGGCGCACGTGCGACGACTCGAACGTCTCCTCATCGACGTGTTGCGCCCGATCGGGGTCGACGGCTACCAGGTCGAGGGCCGCAGCGGCGTCTGGGTGCGACGGCCCCTTCGCGAGGACAAGGTCGCCGCGATCGGCGTGCGCGTCCAGCAGGGCGTCACGATGCACGGCTTCGCGATCAACTGCGACAACACGCTGGCGGGCTTCCGCGGCATCATCCCGTGCGGGATCACGGACGCCGGCGTCACGACCGTCAGCGAGGTGACCGGTGCGGACGTCTCCCCCGTCGACATCGCGGCCGGGGTCGCCGAAGCGTTCACGGCCGAGTACGCGGGGGTGACGGCATGAGCGCGGCCGCCCCCGATGGACGCAAGCTCCTGCGTCTGGAGATCCGCAATGCCGAGACGCCGATCGAGCGCAAGCCGGAGTGGATCAAGACGAAGGCGAAGCTGGGGCCCGAGTACCAGGCGCTGCACGCCCTCGTGAAGGACGAGGGCCTGCACACGGTCTGCCAGGAGGCCGGCTGCCCCAACATCTTCGAATGCTGGGAGGACAAGGAGGCGACGTTCCTGATCGGCGGATCGCAGTGCACGCGCCGCTGCGACTTCTGCCAGATCGACACCGGCAAGCCGGATGCGTACGACACGGATGAGCCCCGCCGCGTCGCGGAAAGCGTTCAGCAGATGGGTCTGCGCTACGCGACCGTCACGAGTGTGGCGCGTGATGATCTGCCGGACACGGGTGCATGGCTGAACGCCGAGACCGTGCGGAAGATCCATGAGCTCAACCCGAGAACGGGCGTCGAGCTGCTCGCGAACGAGCACAACGCCGACCCCGCTTTCCTCGGTCAGATCTTCGACGCACGCCCCGAGGTGTTCGCGCACAACGTCGAGACCGTGCCTCGGATCTTCAAGCGGATCCGTCCCGCGTTCAAATACGAGCGCTCGCTGAACGTGCTCACGCAGGGCCGGGATGCCGGACTCATCACGAAGTCCAACCTGATCCTGGGCATGGGCGAGGAGCCGGAGGAGGTCGTTCAGGCGCTGCAGGATCTCCACGACGCCGGGTGCGACATCATCACCATCACGCAGTACCTGCGGCCGACGCCGCGGCACCTGCCGGTGGCGCGCTGGGTGAAGCCTGCGGAGTTCGTCGAGTTCAAGGAGGAGGCCGAGCGCATCGGATTCCTCGGCGTGCTGGCCGGGCCTCTGGTCCGCTCGTCGTATCGGGCTGGACGCCTGTGGGCGCAGTCGATGGTGTCGAAGGGGCGGGAGATCCCGCCGCACCTCGCGCACATCGCGGAGAGCGCCGACCTGGGCTTCGCCCAGGCGGTGTGAGCCCGAGGCTAGTCCGCGCTCATCACCGACTGGACGGTGCCGTCGGACGACAGGTTCACCAGCAGCACGTCGTCGGTGTCGTCGGCATCCAGGGCGTACTCGAGAACCGCGAACGGCTCCGAACCGCCGTGCTCGTCGGCCAGGATCGTCATGCTCATGAGTCGCAGCGAACGGATGATGTCGACGGCGGCGTCGCCCGAGACATCCACCAGGACGTCCGTGAGCTCCTCACCGTAGGCCTCCTGCTGCTGCAGGATGTACTCGGTCACCTCGCTGGTGCGATCGTCCACTTCGGCGAGCATGCCGCGGCGGGCCGTGGCGTCGACGTCCTCGAGACCGGAGATGAGGGCGGCGGCGATGTCGAGCGCGTCAGGCGAGACGTCATCCTGGTCCGGCGCCGTGAGGTCGACGGTGACCGACTGGTCGCCCAGATCGACGGTCTCCGACCAGAAGATCGATCCGTCGGGGCCTGAGGACAGGAGCCCGAAGTAGTCGTGTTCGATCGCCATACCGCTATGAAACCAGTCCCCGCGCGCTGGCGGTAGTCCCGATCATTGCCCGACCAGCGCCTGGACGAAGGCGTGCGGGGTGAAGCCGGTGAGGTCGTCGATGCCCTCGCCCTGACCGAGCAGTTTGACAGGGATACCGGTGCGCTCCTGCACGGCGAGCACGAACCCCGCTTTGGCCGATCCGTCGAGCTTCGTGATGACGAGTCCGGTGACCCCGGCGTGCTGCAGGAACGACTCGGCCTGCATCACGCCGTTCTGTCCGGTGGTCGCGTCGAGCACGAGCAGCACCTCGCTGATCGGCGCCTGCTTCTCGACCACCCGGCGGATCTTGCCGAGCTCGTCCATCAGCCCGCCCTTGGTGTGCAGCCGCCCAGCTGTGTCGATGATCGCGATCTCGACCCCCTGGTTCTTCGCGTACTCGACCGTCTGGAACGCGACGGATGCCGGGTCCTGACCCTCCTGCTGCGGACGGACGATCGCGGCGCCGGCGCGCTGCGCCCAGGTCGCGAGCTGGTCGACGGCCGCGGCGCGGAAGGTGTCCGCCGCGCCGACGACGACGCTGCGCTCGTAGCGGCGCAGGAACTTGGTGAACTTGCCGATCGTGGTCGTCTTGCCGACGCCGTTCACCCCGACGACGAGCACGACAGCGGGGCGCTCGGTGAGCTTGAGGGTCGTGTCGAACTTGGCGAAGTGCTCCTCGAGCGTCTCGCGCAGCATCCGCTGCAGGTCCTTCGGGTCGGTGGTGCGGTACTTCTCCACCTTCCCCTGAAGCTCGTCGACGACGCGCTCGGTGATGTCGGGGCCGAAGTCGGCGGTGATCAGAGCGGTCTCGAGGTCCTCCCACGTCGTCTCATCGATCGTGGGCTTGACGAACATGCCACGCAGTGCGCGACCGAGGGACCAGGACTTCTCCGCCATGCGTCCAGCCTACGGCCACGCTACGATCGCGAGATGCAGACAGCGCTCAGCCGGCTCCACATCCACGGCGGAGGTCGGCAGGGCGCATCGGCTTGGCCATCGCAGGCGGATGCCGCCGGCGAGTTCGTCAGCTTCGGAACGGCGAGCATCGACGAACAGGTCCGTCTGCTCGGTGAGCGCCCCAGCGGCGCACTCGTCTTCGCGCACTCGATCGGTGCCGTCCCTGCGGTGCTCGCCGCTGCCGCGATGCGTCCGTCCGGTCTCGTCCTGGTCGAACCAGCGCTGTACGACATCGCCCGCGCGCATCCCGAGATCGAACGTCACATCGGGATCGTCACGGAGGCACGGGCGCAGGCGGATGCCGGCAACCTGCGCGGATTCTGGGCGATCCTGCGTCCCCTCATGTTCGGCGGCCCGTTCGATGAGGCCCGGTGGGAGGACGAGCATCCGATCGCCGAACGATGGGCGGCGACGAACCTGCCCTGGGGGCACGGCGTACGCGCGGACATGCTCGACGGCATCCCGACCCTGGTGGTGACGGGCGGGTGGAACGACGAGTACGAGGTGATCGCGGCTGTGCTCGCGGGCCGCGGAGCGGGACACGTCGTCCTACCGGGGGCTCAGCACCGCCCGCAGGATCTCGAAGGATTCGCGGACGTCGTCGCCGAGTTCGAGGCTGTATTGCCGTAGGAGGGTCAGCTCGCGGCCGCGGCGCGGTCTCCGACGCGCTGACCGACGACCGCCGAGACGCCGTCCTGGCGCATCGAGACTCCGTACAGGGCGTCGGCGATCTCCATCGTGCGCTTCTGGTGCGTGATGACCAGCAGCTGGGAGCTCTCGCGCAGCTGCTCGAACACGGTCAGCAGGCGACCGAGGTTGGCATCGTCGAGCGCCGCCTCCACCTCATCGAGGATGTAAAACGGGCTGGGTCGCGCTTTGAAGATCGCGACGAGCAGCGCGACCGCGGCGAGCGAGCGCTCCCCGCCGGACAGCAGCGACAGGCGCTCGATCTTCTTGCCGACCGGCCGCACCGCGACCTCGATGCCCGTGGTGAGCATGTTCTCCGGGTCGGTGAGCGAGATGCTTCCGGCGCCACCGGGGAACAGCAGCGGAAAGACCTCAGTGAACGCCTGGCGAGTGTCCTCGAACGCGCTCGCGAAGATCGTCTGCATCCGCTCGTCGAGATCCGCGATGATCGTCAGCAGATCCTGCCGTGTCTTCGTGAGGTCGGCGAGCTGCTCGGTGAGGAAGGCGTGCCGCTGTTCGAGCGCGGCGAACTCCTCCAGCGCCAACGGGTTGACGCGCCCGAGCTGGCCGAGCTTACGCTCCGCCTCCCGCAGCCGGCGCTCCTGGACACGCCGATCGTACGGCACCCCGGCGGGCTCGGTGAGCGCGTCATCGGCGTCATCCGCCCGCTCCCCCGTGTCGTGCGGCACCCACTGATCCGGGCCATATTCCGCAACGAGAATATCTTCGTCGAGGGCGAGTTCGCTGGCCACTCTCTCGAGCAGACTGGACAGATGCAGCTTCTTCTCGTGGATCTGCAGTTCGAGCCCGTGGACGCTCTCGGTGAGGCCGGCGAGCCGGTCGCGGAGCACGTTCTCCTGGGTGCGCAGGGCCGTGAGCTCCTCATTCTGCGCGGATCGCGCGGCCTCGGCCTCGCCCAGCGCCAACCGCGCCTCGGCCACGGAGCGGTCCAGCGAATCGAGGATCCGCGGCAGCTCTTCTGCGACACCGGACGCGGCCTCGCGCTGCGCGCGTCGGATCACGGCGCGACGAGCGGCCTCGGCTGCCGCATCCCGTTCCTGCTCGCGCTGGCGCTCGAGCGAGGCGACACGCGCCTGGGCCGCGCGGACGCGCTCGCGGAGCGTCTCGATCTCGAGGCGGGCCGTGACCTCTCCTTCGCGCGCCGCTTCGAGCGCCTCCAGCAGGCCGTCGCGCGCTGAGGCGTCCAGCACGGGGCGCGGCGCCGACTCGGCGGCCTCGACCTCGGCCTTGGCCGATGCCGCGTTGGTCTCGGCATCCGCGACGGCGGCCTGCGCCTGGGCGAGCCCTGTCTCCAGGCGCTCGCACTCGGCGACAGCCGATTCGTGCTGCACGGTCACCCGGTTGACCTGCTCGGCGTAGCCGGCCAGCGCTGCATCGTGCTCGCGAAGGGCGCGCAGCGCCTCCTTGGCGTGGCGACGCGCGTTCTCGACGCGCTCGGTCGCATCCTCGCGCGCGTCGCGCAGCGAATCCACGATCACCCGCACCTCGTCCAGGCGCTCCGCGGCCGAATCGCGCTCCGCGGCCAGTTCCAGACGCGAGCGCTCCGATCCGGAACCCGAGCGGAGCGTGTGGGCGGTGAGCACCTCGCCCGCTGTCGTCACGACCGTCGTCGTCGTGTCGGACAGCGCATCCAGGGCGGCGCGCGCCGCGCGCGCGCCGACGAGATCCTCGGCGATCAGCACATGCGCCAGGATGCCGAGCACGCCATCGGGCGCGGTGACGACGTCGACCGCCGGGGTGACGCCGTCGATGCGGACATCGCTCGTCGGCCGAGCGGCATCGGCGATCACGAAGTCGACCACGCCGCGGTCCGCCGCCTCGATCAGGGCGATCGCGTCGTCGAGCCTGTCGACGAGCACGCCCTCAGCGAGAGAGCCGAGCACCGCGGCGACGGCGGCCTCGAAGCCGGCGCGCACCTGCACAGCGTCGCCGACCAGGCCGCGGACGCCGTGGGCTCCTGCCTTCACGATCTCCGCAGCGCCCCCGGACAACGACAGCGCGCTCGTCAGGGCCGCCGTCTTGGCGGTGAGCGAATCGACCTCGCGCTCGGCCGCGTGCAGCCGCTCGCGCAGACCATCGCGCTCGGTCTCGGCGGCGGTCGCCTCGGCCTGCGCCGCATCGTACGCGGCCGCATGCTCCGCGGCGGTGCCCTCAGGCGCCTCGGCCTCCTCGATCGCGTCCAGCGCCTCGGCCGCTTCGCGGCGGCGCGTGTGCGCGGCTTCCAGCGCGTTCTCCTGGCGCAGAACCGCACCGCGGACGGCGGCGAGAGCGGAGGCCGCGGCCTCAGCGTTGCCCCGCAGCGCCGTCACCCGCATGTCGTACTCGGACACGAGCGCGCTCTGCTCGGCGATGTCCACGTCAAGCGTGTCGAGTTCTGCCCGTGCCTGCATCACTTCGCGACTCGCGGTGACCGCGGCATCCTGGGCATCGCCCAGACCCTCCGAGATCCGAGTGATCTCGTCCTTCGCCTCGTCGATCGTCGACTGCGTGACCGTGACCGCCGTCACTGCGGCGTCGTCCTCCTCCGAGCCGAGCAGCGCGAGTCGCTGGTTCGCGAGCGTGTACAGGCCGCGCATGCGCTCCTGGACCTGCTCGAGACCGAACGCCACACCGCGCGCGGCATCCACCGCCGCGGAGTTCTGATCGGCTTCGAGTCGTGCGATCTCCGCCCTGACCTGATCGGCCTGATCGCTCAGTACGAGCCGCTCGGTGTGGCGTTCCTGCTCTGTCCTGGTGTGGTCGGCCAGCGCGGTTCGCAGCGCGACGACGTCGTCGGCGAAGATGCGCGCCTTCGCGTCCCGCACCACGGCGGCGATCGTCTGCGCCTCGCGCGCGATCTCGGCCTGGCGGCCCAGGGGCTTGAGCTGTCGCCGGATCTCCCCCGCCAGATCGCTCAGGCGCGTGAGGTTGGTCTCCATCGCGTCGAGCTTGCGGAGCGTCTTCTCCTTGCGACGACGGTGCTTCAGGATGCCGGCTGCTTCTTCGATGAATCCGCGACGGTCCTCCGGCGAGGCCTGCAGCACCGTGTCCAGACGTCCCTGTCCGACGATCACGTGCATCTCGCGCCCGAGGCCGGAGTCGCTCAGCAGCTCCTGCACATCCAGCAGACGGCAACTGGATCCGTTGATCGCGTACTCGCTCGAGCCGTTGCGGAACAGCGTGCGACTGATCGTCACCTCGGCGTACTCGATGGGCAGCGCACCGTCGCCGTTGTCGATCGTCAGCTGCACCTCGGCGCGGCCGAGCGGCCCGCGCGTCGACGTGCCGGCGAAGATGACGTCCTCCATCTTCCCGCCGCGAAGGGTCTTGGCCCCCTGCTCGCCCATGACCCACGCGAGTGCATCGACGACGTTCGACTTGCCCGATCCGTTCGGACCGACGATGCAGGTGACCCCCGGTTCGAACACGAACGTGGTCGGTTGCGCGAACGACTTGAAGCCCTTGAGCGTCAGGCTCTTCAGATGCATGCGCGCACCACTCGTCCGGGGAGAATCACGGCCGCTACGCTACCGGAATTCCGCGGCAGAACCGGCATCCCACACGGTACGAGGACGGATCGGCCGAATGGCGACACGCCGTGTTCCTGGGAGAATGCTTGACGCGCTCCGGCCCGTTCGCTACGGTTGCAATCCGGAACGCCACTCGGAAGGAGGTTACCGATCATGATTCAGCTCATCGCACAGGCCAATGGCCTCGATATGCGCGCCGCCACGGCGCCGCGTCCAGCGCATTCGGTAACCGCGTTTTCCGGCTTCCGCAGCGCGCTCTCGTAGAACCGCAGCCTGAGATCGTGGGCCCATTCCGGGTCCTGCTCCGCCGCATTCCGCGCGCCACGTCCCTCTGACATTCCCGTCACGGCCGTCCTCTCTCTCCGCCGTATTCGGCCGGCAGCCTTCGCGGCCGGTCGCCTTCGGCCTCCCTCGCCCACCGCGCGGCCCCGGGTCGTTCCGGCGGCCCGGTGCCGCTTTCGGGCAACGTCCACCATCACCATCACCATCACTGGAGTTCACTGTGACCATCGCGCAGCTGCATCGCAGCACCGCACACCCGCCCTGTCCCGAGGGTCGCGAAATCCTCGAGATTCCCGTCCCGGTCGACCGCTCGGAGCTCGCTCTGGCCGATCGTCTCTCTCTGCGGATCGGCCTCTGGCTGCTTCTGCGGACGCAACGCCGCCGGCCCGTGCCGGCCGACGTGGACGTGCCGTCGTTCTTCCCCGGCGCTCCGAACCTGAGCCAGAGCGAGGCCCTCGCCCTGATCGCGTTCGATCTGCACCACCAGATACGCTGACCGAGGAGCCGACATGAGCATTCCGCTCACCGAAACCGCCACTCTGCACCCGCTCGTGCTTCCGGCACGGGCGGGTGCAGCCCCGACTCCCCTCGTGGGCGAGTACGCGGACCTGCGCAACGCCACCGTCCGCGAGAGCACAGGCCGAGACGACGACGTCCTCGAGGCCGAAGGGCTGCTCCCCGCGCTCTTCAGCACGCCCGATCGCTCGCGCCGCCAGTGGTATGTCGCCTCGGAGGGTCGGATGCTCGGGTGCGCCGCCCTGGACATCTCGCAGGATGACGCGGGCGAAACCGCTCTGGTCGGCATGGCGGTGCTCCGCGAGGCGGAGGGCCGCGGCATCGGGCGCGCCCTGTACGCGCATGTCGAGGCCGTCGCCCGCGACGCCGGAGTGCACAGGCTCCTGCACTGGGAAGCGCACCACGACGACGGATCTGATGCCGAGCGGCTTGCATCGCCGACCGGTTTCGGGACCGTTCCCGCCGACCGCTCCGCGCGTTTCCTCATCCGCAACGGGTTCCATCTCGAACAGGTGGAGCGCGCCAGCGAGTACCTCTGGACCGGCGACAGCATCGATCGGTTGAGTGCGCTCCGCGATGATGCCGCCGCGCACGCCTCCGATTACCGGATCGTTCGCTGGATGCTTCCCACACCCGCCGAGCACGTCGACGGGTACGCGTGGATGAAGTCCCGCATGTCCACCGATGCTCCGGATGCCGGACTCGGCCAGCCCGAGGAGATCTGGGACGCTGCCCGCGTTGCGCGACAGGATGAGCGAATCGCGCAGAAGGGCTGGTCCTGGCAGGTGACGGCCGCGCAGCGCATCGGCACCGGCCAGCTCTGCGCGTTCAACGAACTGACGATCGGACCGGATCCCTCCGCCGTCACTCACCAGTACGACACTCTCGTGCTGGCCGAGCATCGGGGGCACCGTCTGGGCATGCTCGTGAAGACCGCCGGCCTCATCGCCTGGCATGCGCAGCACCCGGCATCCGCCCGGGTGATCACCTACAACGCGGAAGAGAATCGGCCGATGCTCTCGATCAACGAGAAGATCGGCTTCACCGCCTTCACGTACGAAGGCGCGTGGCGGAAGGACCTGTCATGAACCACACGATCGTCATCGAAGAGCTCGCGCTGCCCGCGAGCCCGGATGCCGACGACGCCGGAGACTTCCTCGCGATGCTCGAACTGAACAACGCCGTCTGCGCGAACGACGCCGGTACCGACGACCTCGCCCAGTCGGCCGCCGAGCTGCTGTCCGGGCTGCGGGACACCGCTGATCAGATCCAACGCATCTTCGTGGTGCGCGAGCACGGCGCGATCGTCGGCAGCGTCAGCGTCGGGCATGCGACGGCCGAGCCGACGAGCACCCAGTTCGACCTGATGGTGCTCCCGGCGCACTGGGGCTGCGGGATCGAAGATGCTCTGCTCGCGCGCGCCGAGGAGGAGACCAGAGCGCTCGGCCGCAAGGTCATGCAGACCTGGACGCTACATCCGGGGCGCACCGACGGCCCGACGGTGACGCCGGCGACCGGGTGGGGCGTCGTCGCCGACACGCCGCTGTCCCGCCTGCTCCGAGACGCCGGCCACACACTCGAGCAGGTGGAGCGCAACAGCGCGTTCGATCTGACGGGAGCGATGGATGACGTGCGTCGACGCCGTGACGAGTCGCTCGCCGCGGCGGGCGACGACTACCGCCTCGTGGAGTGGACCATCCCGACGCCGGACCCGCACATCGACGGATACGCCTGGGCACTCTCCCGGATGTCGACGGACGTCCCCTCCGGGGCACTCGCCATCGACGAGGAGACGTGGGATGCCGAGCGGGTGCGTCGGCGCGAAGCGCAGCTGATCGAGGGCGGCCAGACCCTGTCGGTCTCCGCCGCCCAGCACGTGCCGTCCGGCCGGCTCGCCGCCTTCAACGAACTGGTGATCGGCGAGGACCGCACCGAGGTCACGCACAACTTCTGCACCCTCGTGCTGCGCGAGCACCGCGGCCATCGCCTGGGAATGCTCGTGAAGTGCGCGAATCTGCTGCGCTGGCGCGAGATCGCCCCCGGGTCGCCTCGCGTGTCGACGTTCAACGCCGAGGAGAACCGTCCGATGCTCGACATCAACGAGCAGATCGGTTTCACCCCGGTGTCGTACGCCGGCGCGTGGCAGAAGAGACTCGACTGATCGCGCGGGTCGGCTCGGATCATCCGCAAGGATGATCCGAGCCGACCCATCTGCATCGCTGGGCCGATGCCCGCCGTGCGCTGTCCGACGAGGCTGGAAGCATGAACGCTCCCGTCCTCACCGCCACTGCCCTGCAGAAGTCCTTCGGTCCCACCCGCGCTCTCGCCGGCGTCGATCTCGCCATCGCTCGCGGCGAGTCCGTCGCGATCATGGGTGCGTCCGGCTCGGGCAAGACGACCCTGCTGCACGTGCTCGCCGGCATCACGGCTCCGGATGCCGGCCACGTGACGTTCGCCCCCGCATCCGGCGCGTCCCTCGAGGTCACCGCGCTCGGCGAATCCGAGCGTTCCCGATTGCGACGCGAAGCCTTCGGGTTTGTGTTCCAGCAGGGGCTGCTGCTCCCGGAGCTCACGGCGATCGAGAACGTCGCGATCGCACTGATGATCACCGGCACGCCGCGCCGAGCCGCCGAAGAGCATGCCGCGGGATGGCTGGCCTCGCTGGGCCTCGGCGGGATGGAGCAGCGTCGCATCGGAGAACTGTCCGGTGGCCAGGCGCAGCGTGTCGCGATCGCCCGTGCGCAGGTGACGGGCGCGCAGATCGTCTTCGCCGACGAACCGACCGGCGCTCTGGACTCGCACACCTCTTCCGAGGTGATGGACGCGCTGCTGTGGTCGACGACCGGTCAGGGGCGAACGCTCGTGGTCGTCACCCACGACGCGCATGTCGCCCAGCGCTGCTCCCGGATCGTGCACGTGCGCGATGGCCGCGTGATCCCCACGGAGGTGGCCGCATGAATCCCCGCGTACTCGCCCTGCTGCTTCGGCCGACGCGCGGCAGCGGCGCCGTCATCGCGCTGCCCGTCGTGGCCTTCGGCATCGTGACGGCGCTCGTGCTCACCGTCGTCGGCGGTGCGCAGACGTTCTGGACCTGGACCGATCCGGACGGCCTCGTCTACCAAGGACTCGCGGCGATCGCCCTCGTGCTGCTCGTCGTCCCGCTGGCCGGTCTCGGTGGCGCGGCCGCTCGGCTGTCTGCCCGCCGTCGCGACGAACGGCTGTCGACGCTGCGACTGCTGGGCGTCTCGCCCACCGGGGTCGTCACGGCGACCGTGCTGGAGTCGGTCCTCGTCGCCGCTGTCGGGGCGGCTGCCGGCGTGCTCGTGTACCTGGCGCTCTCCCCGGCGATCGGGCTGATCCCGTTCCGTGGAGAGCCGCTCGGGTGGGCCGGCGTCCTGCTGCCTGTCTGGATCATCGCTCTCGTCGCGCTCGGCATCCTGCTGCTCGCGGCGATCAGCGCCGTGATCGGGCTGCGCCGTGTCGTCATCTCGCCGCTCGGCGTGCGCATGCGGACCGATGCGCCCCGGATGCACTGGATGCGTGCGGTCGCCGCGGTGCTCGTCCTTGCCGCCGCGTTCCTCGCCATGCAGATCTTCCCGGGGATCGGCGGCATCGTCGTGACGATCCTCGTCGTGGCCGGGCTGTTCGGGGTCGGCCTCGCGGTCCTGAACCTCATCGGCCCCTGGGCGGTCGCGGTCCAGGCGCGACGCCAGCTGCGCCGAGCCGATCGTCCGGAGCGCCTGCTGTCGGCGCGCCTCGTTCTCGAGTCGCCGAAGGCGGCGTGGCGCCAGATCAGCGGTGTGAGCATGGCGAGCTTCATGGCGGTGTTCGCCGGAACCGGTGTCGCCGTAATGGACACCATGAGCGCCTCGTCGGACCCCGCCACCCTCGCGCTGATGGTCGACATTCGGACCGGCCTGATCATCACGCTGGTCGGATCGTTCCTCATGGTCGCCGCGGCGGTCGGAGTCAATCAGGCGGCCGAGATCCTGGATCAGCGCGAACTGCACCGGAGTCTGCATCACCTCGGGATGCCGCTGCATACCCTCGACACCGCGCGCGTCCGCGCGGTCATGTCGCCCCTGCTGCTGACCACGATCGGCGCCGCTCTGTGCGCCGCGGTGCTGATCTTCCCGCTGCTCGGAATCGCGCTGATCATCGCCCCGATCTCGGTGGTGACGATGGTGGTCGTGATCGCGGCTGGTATCGCGTTGGTGTGGGCCTCGACGCGCGCGACGCGTCCGATCCTCGCTCGGAGCTTCGTCGAGGCGTGAGCGCCGTCGCCCGTGGTGTCAGGCGGCCGTCTTCCGGCGCTGGCACCGCGGGCAGTAGTGGCTGGAGCGGTTCATGAAGCCCTCCCGCCGGATCTCGCCACCGCACCGCTGGCACGGTTCGCCTCCGCGTCCATAGGCGTTCAGCGAGTGCGCGAAGTAGCCGGCCTGTCCGTTGACGTTCACGTACTGCGCATCGAAGCTCGTGCCGCCCTCGGCCAGCGCCTTCTCGAGCACCAGTCGCACTTCGCCCAGCAATCGGCGAACGGCCGGCACGGACAGCGCGCGCCCCTCCGTCTCGGGGTGGATGCGCGCGGCCCACAGCGATTCATCGGCATAGATGTTGCCGATGCCGCTGACCACGGTCTGATCCAGCAGGATGCGCTTGATCGCGCTCGAGCGACGACGAACGGCGACGATGAAGGCCGCCTCGTCGAACAGCGAGTCCAGTGGATCGCGTGCGATGTGACGCACCTGGGTGGGGACGAGATCATCGCGGTCGGCGACGAGCGCATCGACGGCGAGGGAACCGAAAGTGCGCTGATCCGCGAACACCACCGCGAGGTCGCCGTGGTGCGGGTGGTGGATACCGAGGCGGATGCGCTCGTGGCGCTCGGGCGCGGCATCCGGAGAGCGGAGCAGCATCTGCCCGCTCATGCCGAGGTGTGCGGTCAGAGCGCGGTCCGCATCGGCCAGCGGCATCCAAAGGAACTTGCCGCGTCGCGAAGCCCCGGCGAGCGTGGCGCCTTCGAGCTGGCCGGCGAAGTCGGCCGCCCCGGCGGGATGCCGCGTGAGCGCTCGCTCGTCGAGCACCGCGACCGAGGTGATCGTCGCGCCGATGACAGCCGGGGCGAGGCCGGCACGGACGACCTCGACCTCTGGCAGCTCAGGCACGGTCGCTGAGCACCCGCCACGCAGTGAGCGCCGCGGCCATCTCTGCGGTCTTCTTGCTCGTGCCGTCGCCCGTGGTGGTCACGTCGCCCACGACCACGGTCGCGGTGAAGCGACGATCGTGATCGGGTCCATCCGACTGCACCGAGTACAGCGGCGGGGGCGACCCCACCCGGGCGGCCAGCTCCTGCAGACTCGTCTTGGGATCCATGGCGGCACCGTAGCGCTCCGGGTCGGCGAGAAGCGGCTCGACGAGACGCAGGACGAGCTCGGTCGCGGCATCCGCTCCGGCGGAGAGATACGTCGCGCCGATCAGCGCTTCGGTCGTGTCCGCGAGGATCGAGTCCTTGTCGCGACCACCGGTCTGCTCCTCGCCGCGGCCGAGCAGGATGAACTCTCCAAGCCCGATCCCACGGGCGACCTCGGCCAGCGCGACGGTCGAGACCACGCTCGCACGTCGCTTGGCGAGCTGCCCCTCGTTCAGGTCGGGATGCGTGGTGAACAGCATCACGGTCACGGCCTGACCGAGCACCGAGTCGCCGAGGAACTCCAGGCGCTCGTTGTGCGGGATGCCGCCGTGCTCGTACGCGTAGGAGCGGTGGGTCAGCGCCAACGCCAGAAGCTCAGGGTCGATATCGACCCTGAGCTTGGCGATGAGAGGCGTTGTCCCACCGGGGACATCCGTCACGATCGTGAGACCGTGATTCAGACGTCTGCGACCTTGCGGCCCTTGTACTCGAGGAACAGCTCGGTGCCCTGCGAGTCGGTGACGACCTTCGCCTGGTGCGGACGGCTGTAGACGGTCTGGCCGTTCTCAACGGTCTTGACGAGCGCGATGGGCGCCGCCTTCCACTGCGCGCGACGCGAGCGGGTGTTGGAACGGGAAACCTTGCGCTTCGGGGGGTTACCGGCCATGGCTAACTCTCTTCTGTGTTCTCGGGCGCGCGGTTGTCTTCCGCGCTCCCCTGGTCTGCGATCTGTTGGAGCGCACTCCATCGAGGATCGATGGGAGCGGCAGTCTCTGCCCCGGTGCTCTCGGCCAGTCGCTCACCCGTGATCGGGTCAAGACCCGGGCAATCCGGCTGACACACCGGCTGAAATGGAAGCGACAGAACCGCCGCATCCCTGACCAGAGTTTCAAGATCCACGTGGTCGTCTTGAACCTCGAAGTCAGTTTCTTCCTCACCAGGATACGCGAAAAGCTCCTGGAACTCGACTTCGACAGGCGCAGAGATGTCTGTGAGGCATCGTCCGCACACTCCGACGTATGTTCCGTCCGCCGTTCCGGACACGAGGATGCCCTCGTGAACGGACTCCAGGCGGACGTCCAGCTCGAGTTCGGAGCCCGAGGGCAGCGACACGATGCCCTCGCCCCACTGCTCGCGCAGCTTCACGGCGAAGGCATGCTCGCGCATCTCGCCCGGGCGCCGGACGATGTCGCGGACGGGCAGCACGAAGGGACCGTTCAGTCGGGATCTCACGCTTCGAGTCTACCGGCTCAGATGTCGCGCGCTCCGGTGTCGAGGAACTCGGCGACCGCCGGCGGGACGAAGGGCGAGACATCGCCGCCGAGACTCGCGACCTGACGCACCAGAGAACTCGACACGAGCGCGTGCGACGGATCGGGAAGCAGGAACACCGTCTCGATGTCGGCGAGGTGCCGGTTCACGATCGCCATGGGCGTCTCGTAGGCGACATCGATCTGCGACCGGATGCCCTTGACGAGCACGCCGGCGCCGACGTCGCGCGCGTAGTCGACGAGCAGGCCCATGCTCCAGGCGCCCACCACGATGTCGCCGGGCATGCCGTCGTCCTCGATCGAGCGCTCCAGCAGGCTCAGCCGCTGCGCGATCGGGAGCATCGCCTCCTTGCCCGGGTTGTGCACCACGAGCACGTGCACTTCGTCGTACAGTTTCGCCGCACGACGGATCACGTCGAGATGACCATGAGTCGGCGGGTCGAACGACCCGGGAACGACGGCGATCCGACTGCTCACTTCGTCTCCTTCGATCGCTCAGTACGACGCATGCCACCCAGCCTATGGCACGGCCGGTGCGTCAGTTCTTCGCCAGCGCCGCGCGATCCTCGGCGCTGACACGGCGTCCGATGGCCGCTTGCAGTCCCGGATGCCGATCCAGCAGAGGATCCGAATCCAGGATGTCTTCGGCCAGGCCGCGCGCTCTCGCGATCAGAGCGGTGTCCTTCACGACGCGCAGCAGCTTGAGGGACGAGCGGATGCCCGATTGCGTCGATCCGAGCACATCCCCTTCCCCGCGCAGCTCGAGATCGACCTCGGCGAGGGCGAAGCCGTCCAGCGTCGCGGCCACCGCCTCCACCCGATCGCGCGCGAGCGTGCCCTCCTCGGCCTCGGTCACGAGCAGGCACAGTCCGGGGACGCCGCCACGACCGACGCGCCCGCGCAGCTGGTGCAGCTGGGAGACGCCGAACCGATCGGCGTCGAGGATGATCATGGTCGACGCGTTCGGCACGTCGACGCCGACCTCGATCACGGTCGTCGCGATGAGCACGTCGATCTCGCCTCGGGCGAACGACTGCATCACGGCATCTTTCTCGTCCGCCGGCATGCGGCCGTGCAGGACGGCGCGACGCAGCCCGGCGATCCGCGGATGCGTCGAGAGCGCCTCGTCCAGCTGCACGACGCCCCACCGCGGCCCTGAGGCGCCCTCCGGCGACGGCGGCTGGTCGCCGACCTCTGCCGTCTTCGCGGCGGTATCGATCGCCGCGCACACGACGAAGACCTGGCGCCCCTGCGCGACCTCTTCCGCAGCGCGCTCGAACACCCTGGCGAACCATCCAGGGTGCTCCGCGAGCGGCGCCACGAACGTCTCGATGCCCGCTCTGCCGGCCGGCATTGTCCGGATGACGGACGTGTCGAGGTCCCCGAAGACGGTCATCGCGACGGTGCGCGGAATCGGGGTCGCGGTCAGCACAAGTGCATGCGGGCTCGAGCCCTTCGCGCGCAGCGCCTCGCGTTGCTCAACGCCGAACCGGTGCTGCTCATCGACCACGACGAGACCCAGGTCGGCGAACGTCGTCTTCTCCCCCAGCAGCGCGTGCGTGCCGACGACGATCAGGGCCTGCCCGCTCGCCACGCGCAGCGCGGCTCTGCGTCGGTCGGGTGCGGACATCTGCCCGGTCAGCAGCGTCGGCATGACGAGCGGAGCGAGTTCGGGCCCCAGCATCTTGGTGATCGAGCGCAGATGCTGGCCAGCCAGCACCTCGGTCGGCGCGATCAGGGCGGACTGACCACCGGATTCGGCGACCTGCAGCATTGCGCGCAGTGCCACGAGCGTCTTGCCGGAGCCGACCTCGCCCTGCACGAGCCGGTTCATCGGCCAGTCGCCGACGAGATCGGTCGCCACCTGAGCGCCGACCGTCTGCTGATCGGCGGTCAGCTCGTACGGCAGCGCTGCGTCGAACCGCTCGAGCAGGCCGCCCGATGCCGCCGGTCGTCGCGTGGCACTGAGCATCCGCACGAACGCTCGCTGCTGCAGCAGTGCCGTCTGCAGCACGATCGCCTCGTGCATCCGCAGGGTGCGCACAGCCGGATCGATGTCGTTCTTCGTCTCTGGGCGATGGATCTGCAGGAGCGCGGTTCGCGCATCGAGCAGCCCCTCCGCCGCGCGGACATCCGCGGGCAGCGGATCGGGGATGTCTGTGAGCTCGGGCAGCACCCGCTCCATGTGCTTCTGCAGGGTCATGCTGGCGACCGTGGCGGTTGCCGGGTAGATGGGGATCGGCCTAGTCGAGCGGATGTCGGCGCGCTTGCGCGCCTCGAGCTCGTCGTCGAACAGCTCGTAGTCCGGATGCGCGAGCTGCATGGTCTCGCGGTAGAAGCCCACCTTGCCGGAGAAGATGCCCCGGCGCCCCTGCTCGAGCTGTCCCTTGCGCCAATCGGCCTGCTGCTTGTTCTTCGCGAAGAACGTCAGGTTGACCTGACCGACCCCGTCGCTGATGGTCACCTCGACCATCGCACCGGAACGGTTGCGCATCACGCGGACGCTGGACGAGACGATCTGCGCGACGATCGTCACCATCTCGCCAGGCGGCAGTTCGAGGATCGGCGTGAGCTCGCCGGGGTCGGCGTATCTGCGCGGGTAGTGCGAGACGAGATCCCCGACCGTCACCATGCCGAAGGCGCGCTCCAGCGGCTTCGCCGCCTTGTCGCCGAGCGCCAGCGTCAGGGGCGCGTCGAGACTCAAGGACATGGCATCGAGTCTAGAAGGGGCCGCGGACGCCGCGTGTCATAGGGTGAACGGGTGACGAGGATCATCGCGGGAGACGCAGGCGGGATGCGGCTCACCGTCCCCGCCGCGGGAACCCGGCCCACGAGCGATCGCGTGCGCGAATCGCTGTTCGGCGCCCTGGAGGCCGCCGACGCGATCGTCGGTGCCCGTGTGCTCGACCTGTACGCCGGCTCAGGCGCACTGGGTCTCGAAGCGCTCAGTCGCGGCGCGGCATCCGTCGACCTCGTCGAGCTCTCGAAGGCCGCGGCCGTCGTCGTGCGGCGCAACGCCCAAGCGGTGTCGCGCGCGACCGGTCGCGCGGCGCAGGTGCACCATCTCGGGGTGCACGCGTACCTTCTGCGCGCGACCGGGCCGTTCGACCTGGTGTTCTCCGACCCGCCCTACGACATGGACGATGCGGCGATGACCGCGGACCTCGTGGCTCTCGCCCCGTTGCTCTCCGACGATGCGCTCGTCGTCATCGAGCGTGCGAAGCGCTCCACGCCGCCTTCGCTCGACGCCGCAGGTCTCGAAGAGGTCCGCACGAAGGTCTACGGCGACACCGCCCTGTGGTGGGCTCAGCCCGCCGCGGAATCCCAGTCCCGGTAGGGGTCCCAGCCTGCGACGTCCGCCGGCGCGCCGTCGCACAGCACTCCGTGGTTGCCGCGCTCGCGCACGACGCCGATCACCCGGAACCCCGGTGCGAGCCGATCCGGCGGGAACGTCGCCAGCAGCGCGTGGTCCTCGCCGCCGGCGAGAGCGCGCATCGGGTCGGCACCGAGCTGATCGCGCTGCAGATCGAGCGTGACCGTCGACGCATCCGCCATGCGTCCGGCATCCAGAGCGAGCCCGTCCGAGATGTCCATCATCGCCGTCGCCCCCGCGACCGCGGCCACCGCCCCCAGCCCGATCGGCGGGCGAGGACGCAGCTGTGCGGCGACGGCATCCGTCTCGCCTTCCGCCAGAAGCGTCCGGTCGACCGGAGTCGGGGTGTCTCCGTCGCGGAAACGGCCGAACAGCACAGCAAGGCCGTGGGCGGCGTGGCCCAGCTCACCGGCAACCGCGACCACGTCGCCGGGCCGAGCCCCCGCGCGCGTGACCGCAGCGCGCCCCTCCAGGTCGCCCAGCGCCGTCACCGCGACCGTGAGGACATCGGAGGTGGTCAGGTCTCCCCCGACGACGGCACAGCCGGGAGCGAGCGCCTCACAGGCGTCTCTGAGACCGTCGGCGAGGCGTTCGACGAACGACAGCCGCAGGTCGCGCGGTGCGGCCAGTGCCACCAGCAGCGCCGTCGGACGAGCGCCCATCGCCGCGACATCCGCCAGATTCACGGCCGCCGCCTTCCACCCGAGGTCGTATCCGCTCGACCACGCGAGCCGGAAGTCCGGACCGTGCACGAGAGTGTCGGTCGTGGCGACGACGGATCCGCTCGGAGCCGCGATCACCGCCGCGTCGTCACCGGGCCCGATCAGCGTGTGGCCCGCCGGCGGTGTGCGCGTCAGAATGGCCCGCAGGATCTGCCCTTCGGAGAGTTCGGAAAGGCGCGGATCATCGTCGGCTGAACGGGAGGGCATGCTGACAAAGGTAGCCTGGAAGCATGCGTTCCCGTCTCGCCGCCGCCGCTGTTCTGCTCCTCGGAACGGCCCTCCTCGGCGGGTGCGCACCCACCGTCCACCTGGAACCGGCGGCCGACGCGAACAACCCGCTGTGCGCCGACGTCATCGTCAGTCTGCAGAACACCCAGACCCTCGCCGGCCAGGACCGACGCTGGACGGACGCGCAGGCCACGGCTGCCTGGGGCGAGGAGACCTCGGCGATCCTGCTCACGTGCGGGCTGGAGAAGCCCGCGCCGACCGCCGACCTGCAGTGCGTCACGCTGGAGGGCGTCGACTGGCTCGTCGACGCGTCGGAGACCCCGTACGTCCGCCTGACGACCTACGGCCGCGAGCCCGCGGTCCAGATGTACATCGACACGACAGCGGTCAGTTCGAACGACGTGATCAGCAACCGCGGAGTCGTCGGCGCGATTACATCGATTCCGGCCGACAGTCAGTGCACCACTCCGGATCAGCTCCCGGACGACTACGAAGCGGATGCCGGGAACTGACGCGTCTCAGTCCTGCAGACCCGCTTCGATGAGCTCGGTGATCAGCTCGCCGTAGCTGAGCCCCGAAGCGATCCAGCACTTGGGGAACATCGAGATCGGAGTGAACCCCGGCATGGTGTTCAGCTCGTTCACGATGAGCTCGCCCTCCGCCGTGACGAAGAAGTCCACCCGCGCCAGGCCCTTGCCGTCGACGGCTTCGAAGGCGCGGACTGCGGCGTCCTGCAGCTGCGCGATCACGGCATCGTCGATGTGCGCGGGGCAGACGATCTCGACGCCGTCGCCGCCCAGGTACTTCCCCTCGAAGTCGTAGAAGCTGCGCGAGGTGAGAACAACCTCACCGGGGAGCGATGCCCGCGCACGGTCCCCGTTGCGGCCTGCCAGAACGCCGACCTCGATCTCGCGGCCTTCGACCCGCGCCTCCACCAGGACCTTGTCGTCCTCGTGGAAGGCGAGCTCGAGTGCCGCGTCCAGTCCCTCCCCGTCGTCGACGCGCGACACCCCGACGCTCGAGCCCGCGCTGGCCGGCTTCACGAAGACCACAGACCCCAGCGCATCGATCTGCGCGCGGATCGACTCGGGATCCGCTGCCCACTGGGCGCGTCGCACCGTGATCCCCGGCGACACGGCGATCCCGGCCGCCGTGAGGGCGAGCTTGGTGAAGTGCTTGTCCAGGCACACCGCGGAGTCCAGGATGCCGCACCCGGCGTACGGCACGTCGAGGACGTCGAAGAAGCCCTGGATCGCGCCGTCCTCGCCGTGAAGTCCGTGCAGCAGCGGCAGCACGACGTCGATCTCACCGAGAGCTGCGACCTCGCCGTCCGCGTGCACGACGCGCAGCGTGCGGTCGCCGTTCGGCTCCGGCCAGCGCACGCGCGTGCCGTTGTCGACGACTTCGGGAAGCTTCTCGGCATCCAGCGCGAACTTGGCCGGCTCGTCCTCCTCGAGCACGAACGCCCCCTCGCGCGTGATCCCGACCGGAATCACGTCGAAACGGTCACGGTCGATCGCGTTCAGCACTCCGCCCGCCGTCGCGGAGCTGATCGAGTGCTCGCTGGAACGCCCTCCGAAGAGCACCGCCACCGTCTGCTTTGCCATGATTGGTCCTCTCCCCTTGAGGGGTGTCGTCGTCGGTCGTCAGGTGAGGCGCGATGTCGCGCGGGTTCATGGTGCCGTCGAGCACCATCTTCACCTGCTGAACGATGGGCATGTCCACGTCGGCCTCGTGCGCGAGCTGCAGGATCGGCGCCACCGAGGCGAGACCCTCAGCGGTCTGCTGCATCTGCGTCACGACGTCCTGGAAGCCGTAGCCCTGTCCGAGCAGACGGCCGGCGGTGTTGTTGCGGCTCAGGGGCGACTGGCACGTGGCGATCAGGTCGCCGAGCCCCGCGAGACCCTGCAGCGTCTCCGGCTGCGCGCCGTAGGCGACGGCGAAATCCGTCATCTCCACGAGACCGCGCGTGATGATCGACGCCTTGGTGTTCTCGCCGTACCCCACACCGTCGACGATGCCGATCGCGACCGCGATGAGGTTCTTCAGCACGCCGCCGAACTCGGTGCCGATCACATCCGTGTTGACGAACGTGCGGAAGTACGCGTTGCGCGCGGCGCGCGCGACGATCTCGGCGGTCTCCTGGCTGGTCGACGAGATCACGGCCGCTGTGGGCTGCTCCCGAGCGATCTCGAGCGCGAGGTTCGGTCCGGATGCCACGGCGATGCGCGCGGGGTCGCACTCCAGCTCGTGCTCGATGACCTGGCTCATGCGCTGTCCGGTGCCGCGCTCGACGCCCTTCATCAGACTGATGATCGGCGCCGAGCTGTTCTCCACCAGCGGCCGCAGCGTCTTCAGGTTCTCGCGCAGCGTCTGGCTGGGGACCGAGAGATAGATCTGATCCGCCCCGTCGAGCGCCTTCGCCAGATCATGTGTGGCGTTGATCGTGCGCGGCAGGTTGATGCCGGGGAGGTAGCGCGAGTTGCGCTTCGCCTCGGCGATCTCGAGAGCGAGTTCCGGACGGCGTGCCCACATGGTCACCGCCGCACCGCCGTCGGCGAGGATCTTCCCGAACGTCGTGCCCCAGCTGCCGGCGCCGACGACGACGACCCTGGGTCCCGTTGCGGCGGGTGTGCGTCTAGGAGTCAAGGCGACCGGTCTCCTTCTGGCCGTGGTCCGTGGGATTCCAACGCTGCGTCGGAGCCTTCTCGTTCCTGACCTGCTCGAGCAACGAGGTGATCGCGTCCATGAGCCGGTTGGTCGCCTCGTTCAGGGCCGTCTGATCGCCGGCGCGCCCCTTCAGATCCGACAGATCGATCGGGTCGCCGATCATGACCTGCACCGGCTTGCGCGGCGGCCACAGCTTCAGGCCCTTCTGATAGCGGCCCATGATCTCCTGAGTGCCCCACTGGGCCATCGGAATGAGCGGGATGTCGCCGGCCAGCGCGAGGCGCACGGCACCGGACTTGCCGCGCATCGGCCAGAGCTCAGGGTCGCGCGTGAGGGTTCCCTCGGGGTAGACGATGACACCCCGCCCGTGCTCGACCAGTTCCTGGGCCTGCACCATGGTCTGCTTGGCTGCGGCCGCGGAGGCGGCCCTAGCGACCGGAATCATGCCGGTCGCGCGCAGCGCGGCGCCGACAACCGGCACGCGGAAGAGGCTTTCCTTGGCCATGAAACGGGGGGCTCGCCCGATGCGCCAGACCGCGACCGCGACGATCAGCGGATCGAACTCCGAATAGTGATTCGGCGCGAGGACGAACGCGCCGTCCTTCGGGAGCTTCTCCTTGCCGACGAAGGTCATCTTCGACAGGTAGGAGACGAACGGGAGGACGATGGCCGCGAGCAGCCACCACAGGCTCGGGCGGGACTTCTCGGGTGACCGGGAGCCCATGGCGCTCACCGGACGACGTCGAAGTCGGCGCCGAGGGCGTGCAGCTTGTCCAGGAACTTCTCGTAGCCGCGGCTGAGGATGTCCACGCCGGAGACCTGCGACTGGCCGGATGCCGTCAGCGCGGCGATCACGTGGCTGTAGCCGCCGCGGAGGTCCGGCACGACGATGTCGGCACCGTGCAAGGGCGTCGGCCCCGTGATGACGGCGGCCTGCTCGAGTTCGCGACGCGGAACGCGACGCGGTCCGTTCTGGAGACCGTGCGGGTGCACGACGATGTCGGCGCCCATCTTGACGAGGGCCTGAGTGAACCCGAACCGGTTCTCATAGACGGTCTCGTGCACGATGGATCGACCCTCGGCCTGCGTCAGCGCGACGATGAGCGGCTGCTGCCAGTCCGTCATGAAACCGGGGTGCACATCGGTCTCGACGATGACCGGCTGCAGGTCCCCGCCGCGGCGGAACAGGATGCCGTCCTCCTGGATGTCGAACCATCCGCCGGCCTTGCGGAAGACGTTGAGGAACGTCAGCATCTCCTGCTGCTTCGCACCGCCGACGAAGATCTCGCCGTCGGTCGCGAGCGCAGCGGAGGCCCAGGAGGCCGCCTCGTTGCGGTCGAAGATCGAGCGGTGGTCGTACCCGCGCAGCGTCTCCACGCCTTCGATGAGGATGACGCGGTTCGGCTCGTAGGAGATGATCGCGCCCATCTTCTGCAGCACGGCGATCAGGTCCATGATCTCCGGCTCGATGGCCGCGTTGCGCAGCTCGGTCGTCCCCTTGGCGCGCACGGCCGTCAGCAGGACCTGCTCGGTCGCACCGACGCTCGGGTACGGCAGGTGGATGCTCGCGCCGTGCAGACGCTGCGGAGCCGAGAGGCGGATGCCGCTGGGCAGCTTCTCCACCACGGCGCCGAACTTGCGGAGCGCGTCGAGGTGGAAGTCGATCGGACGGTCGCCGATGCGGCACCCGCCGAGGTCGGGGATGAAAGCCTGACCGAGCCGGTGCAGCAGGGGTCCGCAGAACAGGATCGGAATGCGTGACGCACCGGCATGCGCGTCGATCTCCTCCATGTGGGCGGACTCGACGCCGCTGGGGTCGAAGATCAGCGAACCGGGTTCGTCGCCCTCCTCGACGCGCACGCCGTGGACCTCGAGCAGCGAGCGCACGACGGCGACGTCACTGAGATCGGGCACATCGCGCAGCGTGCTGGCGGTCTCACCGAGGAGCGTGGCGACCATCGCCTTGGTGGCGAGGTTCTTCGCGCCCTTCACGTCGACGCGTCCCCGCAGCGGTTGTCCTCCGCGGATGGCGATGACATCTCCGCTCAGAGCGGGAAGGCCGTCCTGGAGTACGTCGCGCAGGGGTGTCGTCATTCGGGGCCTCACTTCATTTCCACGGATCACGGCGCGTGCCGCTGGGGCGGATGCCCCGGGCTCACGGTCCCCGTTCAGCGAGCGGGGATGGTCCGTGGCCGCCACGATTCGCGACGGGCCTCGAACTGCGCGATCTTCTCTTCGTTGCGCAGCGTGAGCCCGATGTCATCGAGCCCTTCGAGGAGCCGCCATCTAGTGTAATCGTCCACGCCGATGCTGGCCTGGAAGACAGCCTCTCCGCCTGTCGGCTGCCCCGCGCCTGCCGCAGGGCCGATCGTGGCGGTGCGCGCCTCGAGGTCGACCGTGATCGAGCGGCCCGGCTCCTCGTCGATCAGCGCCCAGATCGTCTCGAGGTCCTCCTCCGAGATGGTGGCGGCGAGGAGCCCCTGCTTGCCGGCGTTGCCGCGGAAGATGTCCGCGAAGCGCGGGCTCAGCACGACGGAGAAGCCGAAGTCGCGCAGCGCCCACACGGCGTGCTCACGGCTCGACCCAGTGCCGAAGTCGGCTCCGGCCACGAGCACGGATGCTCCCTGGAACGCGTCCTGATTGAGCACGAACTCCGGGTCCTGGCGCCAGGCGTGGAACAGCGCGTCGTCGAACCCGGTCTTGGTCACCCGCTTCAGGAAGACCGCGGGGATGATCTGGTCGGTGTCGACGTTCGAGCGCTTGAGGGGAGCCGCGATCCCGGTGTGGGTGGTGAACTTCTCCATGATCAGGCTCCGATCAGTTCGTCGGCGGGCGACAGATCGCTCGGGCTGGACAGTGTGCCGCGCACGGCCGTGGCCGCGGCGACCAGCGGGGACACGAGGTGGGTGCGTCCGCCCTTGCCCTGCCGGCCTTCGAAGTTGCGGTTGGATGTCGACGCGCAGCGCTCCCCCGGAGCCAGCTGGTCCGGGTTCATACCGAGGCACATCGAGCAGCCGGCGAAGCGCCACTCGGCGCCGAAATCGATGAACACCTTGTCCAGGCCTTCGGCCTCGGCTTCCAGACGCACGCGCGCCGAGCCCGGTACGACCATCACGCGCACGCCTTCGGCCTTCTTGCGCCCCTTCACGATCGATGCGAAGGCGCGCAGGTCCTCGATGCGGCTGTTGGTGCAGGAGCCCATGAACACGGCATCCACCGGCACGTCCTTGAGCGGCGTGCCAGGGGTGAGCGCCATGTACTCCAGTGCGCGCTCGGCGGCGGCGCGCTCGTTCGGGTCGGCGATGCCGGCCGGATCCGGCACGGATGCCGAGAGCGAGCTGCCCTGGCCGGGATTCGTCCCCCAGGTGACGAACGGCTCGAGCTCGTTCGCGTCGATGAACACCTCTGCGTCGTAGACGGCGCCCTCGTCGGTGGGCAGCGTCCGCCAGTAGGCGACGGCATCCTCCCAGTCCTGGCCCTGCGGCGCGTGGGGCTTGTCCTTGACGTAGGCGAAGGTCGTCTCGTCCGGCGCGACCATGCCTGCGCGTGCGCCTGCCTCGATCGACATGTTGCAGATCGTCATGCGGCCCTCCATCGAGAGGGCTCGGATCGCGCTGCCGCGGAATTCGAGCACGTAGCCCTGCCCGCCACCTGTGCCGATCTTCGCGATCACGGCGAGGATGATGTCCTTGGCGCTCACGCCGGGTTTCAGCTCGCCCTCGACCGTGATGGCCATTGTCCTGAAGGGCTTGAGCGGCAGCGTCTGCGTGGCCATGACGTGCTCGACCTCGCTCGTGCCGATGCCGAACGCCATCGCGCCGAACGCGCCGTGCGTCGAGGTGTGCGAGTCGCCGCACACGACGGTGATGCCCGGCATCGTCAGGCCCAGCTGTGGACCGACCACGTGCACGATGCCCTGCTCGGCGTCACCGAGCGAGTGCAGCCGTACGCCGAACTCCGCGGCGTTGCGACGCAGCGTCTCGATCTGCGTGCGGCTGGTGAGGTCGGCGATCGGCTTGTCGATCTCGAGCGTCGGGGTGTTGTGGTCCTCGGTCGCGATCGTCAGGTCGAGGCGGCGGAGCGGACGCCCCTCGGAACGCAGCCCGTCGAAGGCCTGCGGGCTCGTGACCTCGTGCACCAGGTGCAGGTCGATGTAGATGAGATCGGGTTCGCCGTTCTCGCCCTTGACGACGAGGTGGTCATCCCAGACCTTCTCGGCGAGCGTGCGCGGGCGGGCGGGAATGTCTGAAGCGTCGATGGTCATGCGTCTTTCGTCTCCGGGATTCGCAGGGCGGCCCACGCTGGACTCCGCGACGAGAAAGGCCTAGATCGAGGTCTCGTCGCGGCTGCTAAGAAGGAGCACAACCTGCCGCATGCGGTCAGTTTACACCGCTGCGACAGGTGGCTCTGTCCTGTGACGCCGGGTCAGTGCGTCGGAGGCTCGGGGTGCAGCTCCTCCGGGGCGCGGCGCTTCTCGTTCGCGGATGCGACGAGGCTCGCGATCGTCGCGACGCCCATCGACGCCACGATCACCGTCAGCGACAGCCAGATCGGGATGTCCGGCGCCCACTCGATGTGCTCTCCGCCGTTGATGAACGGCAGCTCGTTGACGTGCATCGCGTGCAGGATCAACTTGATGCCGATGAAGCCGAGGATGACGGCGATGCCGTAGTGAAGGTAGCGCAGCCGGTCGAGCAGGTCGCCGAGGAGGAAGTAGAGCTGGCGCAGTCCCATCAGGGCGAAGATGTTGGCCGTGAACACCAGGAAGCTGTTCTGGGTGATGCTGAAGATCGCCGGGATCGAGTCGATCGCGAACATCAGGTCGGTGACGCCGATTGCGACGAACACGATGATCATCGGCGTCCACATCCGCTTGCCGTCCACGACGGTGCGGAGCTTGCCCTGGTCGTACTCGTCGCTGATGTCGATGCGCCGGCGCAGCAGACGAACGATGAAGTTCTCGCGCTTGGCCTCGCCCTCGTGGTCGCCCTCCGGCATGGCCTGTCGGATCGCGGTCCAGATGAGGAAGGCGCCGAACAGGTAGAAGATGGGCGAGAAGTTGTCGATGATCGCGACGCCGAGGAGGATGAAGATCCCTCGGAGCACCAGCGCGATGATGATGCCGACCATCAGCACCTGCTGCTGCAGGCGACGCGGCACCGCGAACTGCGCCATGATCAGCACGAACACGAAGAGGTTGTCGATCGACAGGCTGTACTCGAGAGCCCAGCCGGTGAGGAACTCGCCCGCGAACTGCCCGCCGGCAATGAAGTACAGCAGGACGGCGAAGATGAGCGCCAGTCCGACGTAGAAGGCCACCCAGAGGGAGGACTCCTTCGTCGAGGGGATGTGCGGTCGCAGCCGCACCAGCAGAAGGTCTCCGATGAGGATGAGAGTCAGGACCACCAGGGAGGTGACCTCGAACCAGACGGGGATGTTCAAGGGCGCACGGCACCTTTCGAGAGGGTAGGGAAAAGGACCGAAAGTCTCTCCCTCGCACGATGTGCGCCGCACCCCCGGAGCAGCGCTTTCGATGCTCGTGATGACGAGGGTGCGAAGACGGGATACTCCCTCTCGCAGATATCCATGTTAGCGGAGGTTCGACCGGCCGGCCGGACGTGATGGAATAGTCGCCGTGACCTCCCAGATCGACACCTCCGCCGACCCGCTCGAGACCACCCCGCGCAACGGCTGGGCCAGGGCCATCGCGTCGCTCATCTTCGTGAGCCGCTGGCTGCAGGCGCCGCTGTACCTCGGCCTGATCGTCGCCCAGGTGGTGTACGTCATCGTCTTCATGGTCGAGCTGTGGCATCTGATCGCCGAAGACGTCTTCGGCGACTTCACCCACATCGATGAAGCAACGATCATGCTCAGCGTGCTCGGGCTGATCGACGTCGTCATGATCGCGAATCTGCTCATCATGGTCATCATCGGCGGGTACGAGACGTTCGTGTCCAGGATCAACACCGACGGCCACCCCGATCAGCCGGAATGGCTCTCGCACGTCAACGCGAACGTCCTCAAGGTCAAGCTCGCGATGGCCATCATCGGCATCTCGTCGATCCATCTGCTGAAGACCTTCATCGCGGTCGGCAACATGGACGCGGATGGCACGAAGACCGAGATCGGCAGCTACACGCCGACGGGCGTGCTCTGGCAGGTCGTCATCCACATGGTCTTCATCGTCTCCGCCCTCGCGCTGGCCTGGATCGACCGGATGTCGCAGCAGACCGCGATCGCCGCGCATCGCGAGGCCGCCCACTGATCCCAGATCGATCTGAGACGATGGGGCATCCTTCGACACTTCCGAGGTGAGAGACACCGAACGGAGCAGGATGTCTGAGCGATCGGAAGACCAGGAATGGGCGGCCAGGGCCGCGGCAGGTGACGAGAGCGCCTTCCGCGCGATCTACCGCGCGCACGTCCGCCCGGTCTACTGGATCGCCCATGGGATCCTCGGATCGGTCGTGGATGCCGAGGATGTGACCCAGGAGACGTTCGTCGTCGCCTGGCGCAAGCTTCCGAAGCTCCAGCTCGTGGGAGATTCGATCCTGCCGTGGCTGGCGACGATCTGCCGCTTCCAGGCGGCCAATCGTCTGCGCCGACGGATCCGCGACCGCGACCACACCGCAGACGCCCCCGACGAGACGATCGTCGACACGGTGAACGTGGAGGACCAGGTCATCTCGGCGGAGCTCGCCGAGCGCATCGCCGCCGAGATCGGCACGCTGAGCGATCTCGATCGCGAGATCTTCCGGCTGTGCGCGACCGAGGGTTACGCCTACCAGGCCGCGGCCGACGAGCTCGGCGTCAGCCACGCGGTCGTTCGCAACCGTCTCTCCCGAGTGCGCACGCAGCTGCGTGGCGCCGTCCAGGAAGTGAGAGACGCATGAACGAGCAGAGCACCGCTCTTCCCGAGCTGTCGGACGAAGCCGTGGCCCGCATCGAGGATGCCGTGTTCGATCGGATCGCCGACGAACCGTCACGGGTCACACCGGCATCCGCACGCGCGCGGCGGCGGCGTCGCCGCTGGATGACCGGTGTCGGGATCGCCGCCGCATTCGCGCTCGGCATCCTGATCACTCCCCCGATCCTGAACGCCGTGGCCCCGGCATCCACCACGGCCGACCAGGGTGCGGACATGAGCTCGTCGGCTGGGTCTGCGGCCGACATCGGGCCGGAATCTTCGGCTCTCCAGCCGGAGAGTGCGACGCAGGATGTCGGATCCGTCGATACGGAGCTCCAGACGAGTACGGAGGTCGACGCGGACCGCGAGATCATCGCCTCCGCGTCGGCGATCGTCGAAGTCCCGGATGTGGCGGCATCCGTCAGCGCGATCGGCGACATCGCCGAGGAGCACGGCGGGTACGTCGAGAGCACGAGCGTCTCGAAGGCGTCTGCGACCGAAGGCGCCGACGTCTCCATGCCGGTGCCTCCGGTCGACGGTTACGGCTGGGTGAGCATCCGGGTGCCCTCGGCCGATCTCACCGCCGTCATCGCTCAGCTCGGCGACGTCGGCGCGGTGCAGTCCTCCTCGCTCACGAAGCAGGACGTCACCACGACCGCGATCGATCTGCGGGCGCGCATCGAGACGCTCGAAGCCTCCGTGACGCGCCTGACCGATCTGATGGCGCAGTCCGCGTCCGTCACGGAGCTCATCGAGGCCGAGGTCGCCCTGACGAACCGCCAGGCCGAGCTCGAGTCGTACCAGCAGCAGCTGGCGGCGCTCGAGGATCAGGTCGCGATGTCATCGCTGCAAGTCGAACTCGTGCCGGAGGCGACGACCGCGAAGGCGGACCCGGCCGGCTTCTCCGACGGTCTGATGGCGGGCTGGAACGGCCTGATCGCGTCGATGAACGCGCTCGTGATCTCCCTCGGGTTCTTGCTCCCCTGGATCGCCGTGGCCGCAGTCGTGTTCGTCATCATCTGGCTCATCCGCCGGGCGCGCCGACGCGATCGCGTATCACAGGAACGCTGATTTTCCGGGGTATACAAGAACTCTTGTGAGTTTCACACTTCACGCCTAGCGTTGCCTGCGTGGAAGAGATCAGCGTCATCACCGCCGTGCATCACCCCTTGCGCCGGCGCATCATCGACTACCTGCACCTGCACGGATCAACCCAGGTCGGCACGCTGGCACGCGGCTTCGAGGCCCAGGTCGGCAGCATCAGCCACCACCTCCGGATGCTGCAGAAAGCGGGCATCGTCGAGCAGGCGGACGATCCGACCGGCGACAAGCGCACCAGCTGGTGGAGGCTCGCACGGCGCACGATCACTTGGTCGGAGTCCGATTTCGAGTCCCCCGCCGATGCGCTGATGGCGCGCGAAGCGCAGCGAGCCAATGTGCGCCATCAGCTCGAACTGCTGCAGCGCTGGCACCGCGTCTCACGGGACAGCGATGTCGAGGGATTCGCAACGGACAGCCTGAACTGGGCCACGCCCGCCGAGCTGCGCGAGCTCGGACAGCGGCTGACCGCGATGCTGGACGACTGGCGCGCGTCGATCGATCTGCAGGACGGCCAGGAGCGCCTGCCGGTCTTCTTCTTCGCGCACGGCTTCCCGACGGAGGTGTGAGGTGACGACGGCCGAACCGCGGATGCTGCGGCAGCCGCCAGCCTTCCGCGGTGACCGGATGGTGCAGACCTGGCTGGTCGTGAAGGCGCTGTCGGATGCCGGCGATGCGATCTTCACGATCGCGTTCGCGTGGACGGCCGTGCAGATCGCGTCACCGGCCGTCGCAGGACTCGTGATCGCCGCCGGCACTGTACCGCGGGCTGTCGTGCTGCTGATCGGCGGCGCCTATGCCGACCGAGGCAACGCCAGACGGCTGATGGTGATCTTCAACGTGCTCCGGGTCTTCGTGCTCGTATCCGTCGCGATCTGGTGTCTGGCGACGCCGCCCACCGTGGCGCTGCTGCTGATCGCGAGCGTCGCCTTCGGCCTGTGCGATGCGTTCTTCGAACCGGCCGCCGGCACGATGCCGCGCCAGCTCGTCGCTCCGGCCGACCTGCCGGCCTACTCCGCGCTGAGCCAGACACTGTCCCGCCTGGGCACCATGGCGGGTTCGGCTGCCGGCGGCTTCCTCGTCGCGCTGTTCGGCATCGCCGGGAGCGCGGCGATCAACACACTGACGTACACGATCGTCATCGTCTTCATCGTGCTGTGGATGCGACCGCGGTTCGCGCTGCCGCGCGCGTCGACCGAGCAGAGCGTGCTGCGGGGCGTCGCAGACGGGTTCCGTCACCTGCGCACGGAGCGCTCCACACGGACGCTCGTCATCGCACTGTCCGGCCTGAACCTCGCCGTCGGACCGGCGATCGCCATCGGCATCCCTCTGCAGGCCACCGAGCACGGCTGGGGCGCCGGTGCCGTGGGGATCTTGGAGGCACTGGTCGGCGGGGGCGCGATGATCGGAGCGCTCGCGGTCGTGAAGTGGCGGCCGCGCCACGAGGCACGCGGCGCTTTCCTGGCGCTCATCGTGCAGGGTGCGGGGATCATCGCTTTGGGCATCGGCTCACCGTTCATCGTGGGAGCGGGCGCTCTGATGATCGGTCTCACGGCGGGTTTCGCGTCCGCGCTGCTCAGCGCCACCTTCGCGGCGACGGCGGCTCCCGATTTCCTCGGGCGGCTCGGATCGATCCTCCGTCTGGGCGATGACTGCCTTATGCCGGTGGCCATGGCCGCGTTCGGCGGACTGGCCGGCATCCTGCCGCTGTGGATGCCGTTCGCGCTGTACGGCGGCGCGATGGCCCTGCTCATGATCGTGCCGTTGAGCAATCCGGCGTTCCGTCGGATGACCCTGCGCGCGCCCGACCCCGCCGAATGAGTGGGCGACGCCGCGCTTGCCGTTCCGCGCGCGTGCGTCGGAGAGATCCCGCGGTCGGACGCAGTGCATGCTTTCGGTCCGACGCCGCCTGTTTCTCCAACGAAGTGAACGAGCGCGACGACACCGGATACGCGAAAACCCCCGGCGAAAGCCGGGGGTTCTCGGTGTTGTGTGACCCCAGCGGGATTCGAACCCGCGTTACCGCCGTGAGAGGGCGGCGTACTAGGCCGCTATACGATGGGGCCGTCTTGCGGAGCGTTTCCGTCCCGCGACAACCGTTCAAGTATGCCACGGCATTTCTCCCTCCGCCAAATCGAGGCAGGACCGACGGGGATCTCGGGCGTGGCGCGACGAAACCGGGTTTGCCGACGGCGACCGGACGGAGTTGACTCATCCCATGCGCGTCACGAAGTTCGAACATGCCACCCTCCGCATCGACGAGGGCGGCGACACTCTGATCATCGACCCAGGATCATTCACGACGCCGCTGGACGAGCTCACAGCTGTCGTTGCCGTCGTCATCACCCACGAGCACCCCGACCACTGGACACCGGAGCACCTCAGTCGCATCCTGCGCGCAGCTCCCGGCACGCCGATCTTCGCCCCCGCCGGCGTCGCGGCCGCGGCGGCCGATTTCGAGATCACCGTCATAGGCCCCGGTGACACCGTCACCGCCGGGGACTTCACGCTCCGTTTCTTCGGCGGCGAGCATGCCGTGATCCACGCGTCGCTCCCCCAGATCCAGAACGTCGGTGTGCTCGTGAACGACGGGCTGTACTACCCCGGCGACTCGTACGCGGTTCCCGAGGACATCACAGTGGATGCATTGGCCGCACCGCTCGGCGCTCCCTGGCTCAAGATCGGCGAGGCCATGGACTTCGTGCTCGCAGTCAAGCCGCGTCGCGCGTTCGGCGTGCACGACATGACCCTGTCTGTCATCGGCAAGAACATGCATCGTCAGCGTCTGCAGTGGGCGACCGAGCAGAACGGCGGCGAGTTCTTCGTGCTCGAGCCCGGCGAGTCGCTCGACCTCTGACATGGCGAACTCTCCAGCCGCCGAACGCACGCTCACCGAAGACGAGCTCCGGGAACTCCTTCGCTCGGCAGTGGGCGAGCTCGCGCATCTGCCGCTCACCATGATCGCCGAAGGGTGGGACAACGCGATCTGGAAGCTCGGTTCAGAGCTCGCCGTACGCGTCCCCCGCCGCGAACGCGCCGCACCGCTGATCCAGCATGAGCAGTTCGCCCTGCCGATGATCGCACCGCGACTGGCAGCGCTCGGTATTCGCATACCGGTGCCCGCATTTCGTGGTACGCCGACGGACAGCTTTCCCTGGCCGTGGTCGATCGTGCCGTGGATCGAGGGCGACCACGCGCTCGGCCGCGCCCGGCACCGCAACACCGCATGGGCTCCACACCTTGCCCAGGCGCTCATGGCGCTGCACCGGCCTGCTCCGGACCACGCTCCACAGAATCCGGTGCGGGGCGTTCCGCTGCGTCGGCGGGATGCCGCGATCCGACGTCGCCTCGCCGCGGTACCCGCACCGCAGCGCGACGGTCTCACCGTTCTGTGGGAACAGGGCCTGTCAGCCGACTCGAGCTGCGAGCGCGTATGGGTCCACGGCGATCTCCATCCCGGAAATCTCCTGGTGCACGACGACGACCTCATCGCGCTGATCGACTTCGGTGACGTGACCGCAGGCGACCCGGCGTACGACCTGGCCGGGTCCTGGCTCGCCTTCGACACCGCAGGGCGGGAACGCTTCACAGCCGCCACGGGTGACCGATACGACGCAGCGACCTGGGTGCGCGCCAAGGCGTGGGCGGCAGCAGTCGCCGCCATCCTGCACGACGCAAGCGACGATCGGCCGGACTACGGCGAGCTGGGTCGCTCAACGGCCCTCGAACTTCTCAGCGAGCCTGCGCTGCCCGCACTCTGAGATCTCGCGCCAGGTGGTCGCGCTGCTCGATCACCAGGCGACGCAGTGCACCTGCGGCATCCGGATTCTCCGCCAGCCATGCATCCACCAGACCGAGCGATTCGGACGCCGGGAACAGCCCCAGGACCAGCCGCTTCGCGATCTCGATGCTGCGCTGATCCCACGCCGGGACGATCCGGCTGAAGTACTCCGCGTCGTGATCGGCGATGAGATCCCGCCGGCCCCCCGCGCGGAACCCAGCGACCGTTGCATCCAAGTGGTCGTTCGACAGCGACGGATCATTCCACGCCGTGAGCCACGCCGCATCCCGCACCGCCTCGACCGGACGCGAAGCCAGCGCGCGGATCGAGGCCGTGCGCCCATCGGCGGTGTCGTCCCGTTCCAGCTCTGCGAGAATCGTCGCCTCATCCGTCTGCCCTGTCGTCGCCAACGCGGTGATGAAGGCCCAGCGCAGGTCGGGGTCGAGCGGGAGACCAGCCGGGCTCGCGCCGCCCAGGATGCTGCGGATGCGATCCGTCGCCGACACCTCATAGGCCGATGCCGCGGCGAACGCCCGCGCCCAGGTCAGCTGCGCGTCGCTGCCGGCCTCCGCAGCATCCATGGCCGCCTCGGCCGCGCGCAGCCACGCGGCACGCTCCGCATCACGACCTGCATCGGAGACGTAGTGGGACAGCGTGAACGCGGCATTGGCGAGCACGCCGGCAAGCAACGCCGGGCTCGACTCGGACGCCGCGTGCAGACGCACGATCTCCAGATACCGGGATGCCGCGAGCTCACCGTCCCGCGTCGCGTTCCACAGCGACGACCACACCAGCCCCCGGGCCAGGTCGTCGTCGATCGTCGAGAGTCCGCTTGCTGCAGCGTCCAACGATCGATCATCCAGCCGCGCCTTTGCGTACGTGAGATCGTCGTCGTTGAGCAGTGTCAGATCGGCATCGGCCAGGTCGATGACCGTGCGCTCATCGGCGATGTCGACCGCGACCTTCTCCCGGAGCACGAGGCGCCCATCGCGCAGGTCATACAGCCCGATGCGGAGCAGGTGCGGACGCGGATCGGTCTGCACCAGCACCCGCTTGCCATCAGCATCCGTCTCCAGCCACAGCGTCGAGACGCCGGTGGTCTCGAGCCACACACGAGACCACGGGCGAACATCCCGCCCCGAGACGGCTTCCAACTCGGAGAGCAGGTCTTCCAGGCTGGTGTTCCCGAACGCGTGCGCCGCGAAGTATCGACGCGCACCTTCGAAGAACGCGTCCTCCCCGACGAACGCGACGAGCTGCTTCAGCACCGAGGCGCCCTTCGCGTACGTGATGCCGTCGAAGTTCAGCTTCGCCGCCTCGAGATCGGGGATGTCCGCGACGATCGGATGCGTCGTCGGAAGCTGATCCTGCAGATAGGCCCACGCCTTGCGCCGATTGGCGAATGTCACCCAGGCATCCGTGAAGCGGGTCGCCGCCGCGGAGGCGTGCGAACCCATGTAGTCGGCGAAGGACTCCTTCAGCCACAGGTCGTCCCACCAGCGCATCGTGACGAGATCCCCGAACCACATGTGCGCCATCTCGTGCAGGATCGTGTTCGCCCGACCCGCTCGCTGGGCCTCGGTCGCTGCCCCGCGCGGAATGTACCCCTCGGTGAAGGTCACGAGGCCCGGGTTCTCCATCGCACCGAGGTTGTACTCCGGCACGAAGATCTGGTCGTACTTGCCCCAGGGGTACGGATAGGCGAATGCGTCGGTGAAGAAGTCGAGCCCCTGCTGCGTGATCATCAGGATCTCCTCCGCTTCGAGGTGCGCGGCGAGAGATGCGCGGCACAGGATGCCGAGATCCACGACCTGCCCCTCCCGCCGCCAGGATCCATCGACGCGGTGATACGGACCGGCCGCCACGGCGGTGATGTAGCTGGAGATCGGCAGCGTCGGGGCGAACTCGACCGTCTGGCTGCCGCCGTCAGCGATCGTCGACGCCGGTGCCTGATTCGACAGCACCTGCCATCCCTCCGGCGCGTGGACCACGAACGTGTACGACGCCTTCATGTCCGGCTGTTCGAAGCACGCCATCACCCGCCGGGAGTCCGCTGGTTCGTACTGCGTGTACAGATAGGTCGCGCCGTCCACCGGGTCGACGAACCGATGCAGCCCCTCGCCCGATCGGCTGTACGCCCCCGTCGCGCGGATTGTGACCTCATTGGATGCCGCGAGCCCGGTGACGCGGATGCGAGCGCCGTCATAGGCGATGGCCTGTTCCGCCCCGTTCACGATCACCGCGTCGACGGATTCCCCGATGAAATCGAGCCAGGTGGCATCGGTCGTGGCGTCGAACACAAGGGTCGTCGTGCTCGGGAACCCGGTCCGCGCCTGATCGGGTGCGCCGGTGAGATCGAGATCGACACGGATGCTGCGGACGGTGACATTCGCGGATCGCGCTGCTGTCTCCTGGCGGTTCAGGTTCGCTGAGGTCATGCTCATATCGTTTCATGACGACGTTCTCGGCAAGCCAGGGAAGTTCGCAGTGAGCATGGGCTAGGCTGAACCCACAACTACACGATGGCTGTCGGGCTCTCCGGCTGTCCATCAGCCCGAATGCGTATCACGCAGGGTGGCTGCTTCTCCCTCATCCTCCGCCTCATCCCTCATCGTCACGGCCGCAACGACCGCCGCCGTCAGCTCGAGGGCACACAGACTGCTCCGTCGAATCATTCGGCAGAGTATGACGGGCCGCATACTGGCCCACGAACAACAAAGGAAAACACAGCATGGCCACTGGCACTGTCAAATGGTTCAACTCCGACAAGGGCTACGGCTTCATCGCTCCCGATGACGGCTCCGCCGACCTGTTCGCGCACTTCAGCGCGATCGCGGGCAGCGGACACCGTAACCTCGAGGAAGCGCAGAAGGTCGAGTTCGACACGGAGCAGGGCCCCAAGGGCCCCCAGGCGACGAACATCCGCGCCCTCTGATCTGATCCGAAAGGACCCGGTCGCCGTTCGTGCGACCGGGTCCTTTCGTGTTCCCCGACACGGCCCCGGACCTGCCGCGGATGCCGTGCCCTCCAGTCCCATGTCAAGGCGCTTCCGACACCTGCACGAATCCGTACCGTTGCTGCGAAGAAGGTGCACAATGCCGAAGGAACGGAGCGCCGCGAAGCCCGAGGGCCCCCGCGCGGAGGTCCCGCCGGGTGGCGAGGGCGCGGACAGCGGGGCGGTAGACGCTGTGGAGGTCAGCGACGACCAGTTGGGCGAGATCCCCGATCAGTCGCCGCAGAATGACATCCCCGGCGTGGGAACCCGACGCGCGAGTCGCTAGGACGACGATCGGGTCGCGCGCAGATCCTGCGCGAGCATCACGAGAATTCCGCTCGGCCCGCGGAGGTACGTCAGCTTGTAGACGTCCTCGTAGCTCGCGACGCCGCGCAGCGGATGGCAGCCGTGCCGCGCCGCGATCTCGAGGGCCGCGTCGATGTCATCGACCGAGAACGCGACGCGATGCATGCCGATCTCGTTCGGCAGCGTCGGTTCGGTCTCGATGGCGTCAGGGCGGAGGTACTCGAACAGTTCGAGCTGCCCGTGCCCGTCCGGCGTCTGGAGCACTGCGATCCTCGCGTGATTGCCGTCGAGCCCGACGGCGGTGTCCGCCCACTCGCCGCTGATCGTGTCACGCCCGAGCACGCTGAGCCCGAGATCGGTGAAGAACGAGATCGCCTCGTCCAGGTCGCGGACGGCGATGCCGACGTTCTCCAGCTTGATGGCCATACGCAGGATCGTATCGGGCCGAATGCACGAAATCCCCGCCGAAGCGGGGATCTCATCAGTGCTGGGGTACCTGGACTCGAACCAAGAATGGCGGTACCAGAAACCGCTGTGTTGCCAATTACACCATACCCCAAGGGCGAAACGTGAGCCTCGCACCGAGGTTCAAGCTTACCCGAGCGGCGGCCATAACGCCAAAACGCGGCGCACCGCCCGGGCGAGTCGTCACGCCGCGACGAACTCCGCGAGCGCGCGCAGGCGCAAAAGGGTCGCGTCCTTGCCGATCAGCTCCATCGACTCGAACAGCGGCGGCGACACGCGGCGCCCCGTGATCGCGACGCGAGGTGGACCGTAAGCGACGCGCGGCTTGAGTTCGAGGTCTTCGACCAGGGCCTTCGCGAGAGCATCCTGAATCGTCTGCGGAGTGAAATCGGTGACGGGCTCGAGCGCTGTGACGCAGGCGTTCAGCACCTCGGCCGCATTCGCCGGAAGACCCTTGAGGGCATCCGCATCGTAAGAGATCTCCTCCGTGAACAGGAAGCCGAGCATGCCGGGGACGTCGCCCAGCAGCTGGACGCGCTCCTGAACGAGAGGCGCGGCGCGGAACGCCAGCACGAGCTGCTCGTGCGTGGGCTGGTCGAACAGGCCGGCAGCGGCCAGATATGGGACGATCCGCTCGGCGAAGTCCTTCTCCGGCAGCATCCGGATGTGGTCGCCGTTGATCGACTCCGCCTTCTTCTGGTCGAAGCGGGCCGGGTTCGGGTTCACGTTCTCGATGTCGAACGCCGCGGTGAACTCGTCCAGCGAGAAGATGTCGCGGTCGGGGCCGATGGACCAGCCCAGCAGCGCCAGATAGTTCAGCAGGCCCTCGTGGATGAAGCCGCGCTCTCGGTGCAGGAACAGATCGGCCTGCGGGTCGCGCTTGGAGAGCTTCTTGTTGCCGGTCTCCCCCAGCACGAGCGGCATGTGGGCGAAACGCGGCACGAACGTCGTGACGCCGGCGTCGATGAGCGCGGCGTACAGCGACAGCTGCCTGGCGGTCGAGGGCATGAGGTCCTCGCCGCGCAGCACGTGGGTGATGCCCATCAGCGCGTCATCGACCGGGTTGACGAAGGTGTACAGCGGCACACCGTTCGGACGCACGACCACGAAGTCCGGGAAGGACCCGGCGGGGAAGGTCACCTCGCCGCGGATGAGGTCGACATAGGTGAGGTCCTCATCCGGAACGCGAAGCCGCAGAGCCGGCTCGCGCCCCTCGGCGCGGAATGCGGCCTTCTGCTCGTCCGTGAGATCGCGGTCGAAGTTGTCGTAGCCCAGCTGCTTGGCACGACCGTTCGCCTCATTGCGCGCGTCGATCTCCTCCGCCGTCGAGTAGCTCTCGTACAGCGCCCCACTCGCCGTCAGCTTGTCGATGACGCCTCGGTAGATGTCGTGGCGCTGCGACTGGCGGTACGGCGCGTGCGGGCCGCCGACCTCGACGCCCTCGTCCCAGTCGATCTCGAGCCAGCGCAGCGCATCGAGCAGCTGCTGGTAGCTCTCCTCGCTGTCGCGGGCAGCATCGGTGTCCTCGATGCGGAAGACCAGCTTGCCGCCGTTGTGCCGGGCGTACGCCCAGTTGTACAGCGCCGTGCGCACCAGACCGACGTGCGGCAGGCCGGTCGGCGAAGGGCAGAAGCGGACACGGACGTCGGCACCACTTGCGGTCGTGGTGAGAGGATGCGGAGTAGCCATAGCCCTTCGATTCTACGGGGCGCGGGTGGCCCGATCAGCGCGGGATGCCGCGTCGACCGAAGGCCACCGCAGCCACGTGCTCGAGCGGGATCGCCCCGCCGTCGTCGCGCCGCGCGCACACCTCGTCGAAGCCCGTGCGGAATCGCGCGCGCTCCTCGCGCCCAGCCCGCCCAGTCCGTCACCGAACCGCGCGGCCCTGTGACGTGCGTCCGAACGGAGCCAGCGCGGTGATCGCGATGACGAGCACGAATGCCGCGATACCGAGGCCCGCGTACTGAAAGTTCGACAGAACGATTCCGGCGAGCACGGCGCCTGCGGCCGCCGACAGGCTCATGAGCGAGTCGCTTCTGCCCTGCCGCCGGGTGCGCAGCTGCGGGGCGGATGCCTCGGTGAGCAGCGCCGCGCCGGCGACGGTCGCTGCACTCCAACCGAGCCCCAGCAGGATGAGCGCGGTCATCACGCCCCATGCCTGATCGTTGGCGACGATCGCGAACACCAGCGATGCCGCGAGCAGCGCTTGTCCGAGCAGGACGACACGCAGCCGGCCCCAGTGATCGGCGAGGATCCCGAACACGGGTGAGAGCGCATACATCCCCGCGACGTGGAGGGCGATCGTGACGCCGACCAGCAGGGAGACGTCCGCGCTCGTCGCGTGACCGCCATGCGAGGCGTGCGCCATGTGCGACAGGTGGATCGGCGTCATGGCCATGACAGACGCCATCACCACATGCGAGCCGGCAACGGCGAACATCGCGTAGCGGGCCACGACAGGGCGGTCGACGATCAGGGCCGCTGAGGCGTTCGCCGCGGCATCCGATGTCAGGCGCTGCGCGGCCAGCAGCGGGTCCGGACGCAGCGCGACGAGATACAGCACGAGGGCTGCCGACTGCGCGACGAGCGAGAACAGGTACGAGCCGGTCTGCGGCGGCATGCCGACGGCCTGGCCGACGATCTCCCCCGGCCCCAGCAGCAGCGGCCCGGCGACGCCGCCGATCGTCGTCGCCCACACCACGATCGACAGATCCCGACCGCGGTGCTGCGGAGCAGCCAGGTCGGTGGCGGCGAAACGAGACTGCAGGTTCCCGGCATTGCCGGCGCCGATCAGCAGAATGCCGGCGAGCAGAAGCGGGAAGACACGCAGGGCCGCCGCGAGGATCAGAACCGCGATCCCGACCAGAGCGAAGAGGTTGCCGAGGGTCAACGCCCGACGGCGTCCGACTCGACCGGCGAGCCGGGCAAGCGGGATGGCGCACAGCGCCGCACCGAGCGTGACCGATGCCGTCGCCAGGCCGGAGAGCGCATCGTTCCCCGAGATATCGGCGGCGAGCAGCGCCCCCAGCGAGACGGTCGCGCCGAACGCGATACCGCCGAGCACCTGCCCGATCGACAGGATGAGAACCGTACGGCGCTGGACGACCGCCTGCTCGGCCGCCGTCAGCGCGGTCATGCGGCGGGTGTCGCGTCGCGGCTCGGGTTGCGGAGGATGCCGAGGCCCGTGACCTCGACCTCGACCGTGTCGCCGGCGTTGAACGGCCCGACCCCGGCAGGAGTTCCGGTGAGGATCACATCGCCCGGCAGCAGCGTGAACACGGCAGAGGCGTACGCGATGATGTCGGCGACCGAGTGGATCATGTCGGTCAGCGGCGCCTGCTGCCGCACCTCGCCGTTGACGCGCGTCTCGATGGTCGCGGCATCCGCATCGAACTCGGTCTCGATGACCGGCCCCAGCGGGCAGAACGTGTCGAAGCCCTTGCCGCGGGTCCACTGGCCGTCCCGACGCTGCAGGTCACGCGCGGTGACGTCGTTGGCGATCGTGTAGCCGAAGACGTACTCGTGGGCGCGATCGGCCGGCACGTTCTTCGCGATCCGCCCGATCACCACCGCCAGCTCGCCCTCGAAATCGGTCTGCTCCGAGAGGGCGACCGGGCGGATGATGGTGTCGCCGGGCCCGATCACCGAGGTGTTCGGCTTGAGGAACAGCAGCGGCTCCTCCGGAGCTTCGCCGCCCATCTCCTTCGCGTGATCGTGGTAGTTCTTGCCCACGCAGACCACCTTCGAACGTGGAATCACCGGTGCGAGCAGCGCCGCATCCGCGAGGGGAACGCGCTCGCCCGTGGTCTCGTAACCGGCGAACATCGGGTCTCCGGCGAGGACGACGAGCTCGCCTTCGTCGAGGATGCCGTAGCGGATGGCTTCGTTGTGGCTGAACCGAGCGATCTTCACCCCTCCAGCCTACTCAGCACCCCCTGATCTCACACCTCCCGCGGGTGCCAGCAGAGCAGCAGCGCGACGGCGGCGACGAGGATCGCGGCCGCGCCGACGGCCAGCGGGCCGTCACCGACGGCGAGCAGCAGCGAACCGGCGGCTGCACCAGCCCCCATGCTCACAACGGCCCCCAGCCTCTGGAACCATGCCTGGCCACGCCCTCCCCCGAGGCGGCTGTCCCTCGCGAGGTTCGCGAGCGTATTCGTGACCACGATGGTGGTGACATCGCTGTTGCCCAAAGGCTTGACGGCCGACACCTGCGCCCCCATGGCCGCCGCGAGTGCAGCGGTCATGCCGAGCTCGACGGCGAGCGGCTCAGTTCCGACGAGGAGCCAGAGCAGCGCGACGGCTGCGATCACGAGTGAGCAGCCGAGCAGTGTTCCCAGGGCTCTGCGCTCCAAGTGGTCGGCCCGTCCCCGAGGCACGATCCGTCCGCTGAGGATGGATCCGACGACGAAACCGGCGAGTGCGACGACGTTGTTGAGCAGCGGGATGCCGTCGACACCGGTCGCCGCGAAGCCGATGAACAGCACGTTACCGGTCATGTTCCCGGTGAACACACCGTCGAGCGCGAGATAGCTCACGGCGTCCAGCAGCCCGGTGGCGAACGTCAGGGCGAGAAGAGCGCCGAGGTCGCGCGCAAGCCGCGTCACGCGTCTTCCTCCGAGCGGACCCTGCGATCACTCTCGACCGCGATGGCCTCGCCCACCTCGCGCAGATGATCTTCCATCGCGCGCTGAGCCTCGTCCGGATCTCCCGCGCGCACCGCGACGAGGATCGCGAGATGGCCCGCCGACGACATCGCGCGACCACTGCGGTGGGCATGGGAGTCTCGACGCAGAGGCGTCGTCCACGTCACCACAAGGCGCTGGAGTTCGCTGAGCAACGGGTTGCCTGCAGCGCTTGCGAGCGTTTGGTGGAACGTCGTGTCGAGCTCCAGCGAGCGGGCGGCCGTGATCGGCCCCGTCGACGCGAGAACCAGTTCTTCGAGTGCTGCGATGGAGGCGCTGGTGGCGCGCTGCGCTGCGAGTCGCGCGAGCAGCGGCTCGACCGCGAACCGGAGCTCTGCGACATCATCGTGCCGACCGGCTGAAGCGACGAGCGCATCGAGATCACGTGCCTCGGCTCCGAGTTCTCTCACTCTGGTTCCGCGGCCTCGGGTGCGCTCGATGAGGCGCTTGTTCTCGAGTTCGTGCATCGCCTCCCGAACAGTCGTCCGCGACACGGAGAGTTGCTCGGCCAGCGCGCGTTCAGGGGGCAGCCGCTCTCCTGGCGCGACCGCACCGGTGGCGATGAGGCGCTCGAGGTGAGCCGTCACGGCGACGGACTCCCTCTCGGGACGTCGCGATGGCAGAGGAATCTGCGCTGACATGGTGATCCTTCCGCAAGAATGCCAACAGGCTAGCAGCCCTCGAGGCGTTGGTCAGACCATTAGGCCGATGCTCATACGCAATGTTTCGACGGTGTAAAGACGCCATTACGAGTGATCGAAACGCACATCTCGGGTCGGCTCGTACACATAGTCTGGCGCCAATTGGTCGGACCAATCCGGCCGAATCGTGTCCCTCTCCCGTGACCGGACGCGCTCATCCACCAGACGAAGGACGCCCTCTGTGACGCACACACGCACTCTCAGCATCATCGGAACCGGCGCGGCGCTCGCGCTCGCACTCAGCGGCTGCAGCTCGAACGCGGCCTCCTCGGAGAGCACGACGGACGAATGGGCTGACCTCGCTGCCAGCGACACCTGCTCCACTCTTCGCGACGAGTACCCCGACCTCGTCGGCACGACGAAGACAAACGCACTCAACCCGCATACGCCGGGGTACGAGACCGTGAGCACTGACGACCCGAACACCTACGAGGGGTTCGACATCGACCTCGGCAACGCGATCGGCGCGTGTCTCGGCTTCGCCGTCGACTACGTGCCGGTCGGCTTCGCCGAGATGATCCCGACCGTCGCCAGTGGCCAGGCCGACTGGATCGTCTCGAACCTGTATGCCACCGAGGACCGGGCGTCGGGCGGTGTCGACTTCATCAGCTACTCGAAGGTGTTCGACGGCATCCTCGTCTCCGAGGGCAACCCGAAGCAGATCACCGGGATCGACACATCCCTCTGCGGAACAACAGTCGCGCTGAACAAGGGTTACGTCGAAGTGCCGCTCGTCGAGGCTGTCGGTCCCGAGTGCGAAGCCGAGGGACTCGAGGCCCCGACTGTCAGCCTGTTCGACTCCAGCGCCGACTGCGTGCAGGCCATCCTCTCCGGACGGGCTGACAGCTACATGAACGACATCAACACTGTCATGCGCTACATCGCGGAGCACCCTGACGACCTCGCCTCGGCCGAGACCGTCATGCTCGACTACGAGATCGGCATCGCCGTCCCGCAGGGCGAGCACGACTTCCGCACCGCGGTGGCAGCCGCCATCACGGAGATCCAGGAGCGCGGCATCCAGCAGGAGCTCGCGGCACGCTGGAAGCTGGAGTCGAGCGAGGACGCGGAGCCGGCGATCCTCAGCGTCGGCTGAGCGGACTGCACCGATGGACTTCACCGGTTTCCTCCATTACCTCACGCTGCCGTACCTGCTGGATGGCCTGCTCGTCACGTTGCAGCTGACCGTGTACGGTTTCCTCGGCGGCATGGCGCTCGGCGCACTGCTCGCCGCGATGCAGCTCACCCGTTTCCGCGCTCTCAGCGCGGTGGCCCGGTGCTACACCACGCTGTACCGGGGCACCCCGCTGATCCTGCAGCTCGTGTTCGCCTTCACGGTGCTGCCGCACGCCGGAATCGTCCTGACCCCGATTGTCGCCGGGTCGCTTGCCCTCGCGATGAACGAGGCGACCTTCTTCTCGGAGATCTTCCGTTCCGGCATCCGCGGTGTGGATCAGGTTCAGGGCACCGCCGGCCGCGCTCTCGGCCTCGGCCCGCTGGCTCTCATGCATCGGATCACCGCGCCGCAGGCGTTCCGCCAGATGGTGCCAGCACTCGGCAACGAGGCGATCTCGACCATGAAGAACTCGGCGCTGGCGTCGATCATCGCGGTACCGGAACTGACGCTGAGGACGCAGCAGCTCGCGAGCTCCACGTTCGACTACTTCGAGATCTACGTCGCCACAGCCGTGCTGTACCTGCTGCTGACCGGGGCGATCACACTGCTCCAGATGCTCGTGGAGCGCCGCTCGGCACGCATCACAGGAATCCGGATGCCTCAAGGCCGGCGGGGTCGGCAGACCCGACCAGAGACGCCCTCGACTCTCGTGCAGCGCCCCTCCGATTCCGACGCCGACTCCTCGACGCAGCCCGCCCCGTCGGCGCCTCGGTCAGCGGTGCACCACCGGGGCGCGACGCTCGAGCTCACGGGCATCGTCAAGCGCTACGGCGACCGCACGGTTCTCGACGGCATCGACCTCTCCGCCGCACCCGGCGAAGTCATGGCGCTCCTCGGACCGAGCGGGTCGGGCAAGTCGACGCTGCTGCGGATCATCAACCAGCTGGAGACGCGGAACGCGGGCACTGTGACGGTGAACGGAGCCGAACTGGGCATCGGCGACGCCGGGCGCCGCCATTCGGAGTCGAGACTCGCCGCGGAACGGGTGGATGCCGGGGTTTCGATGGTCTTTCAGAACTTCGCACTGTTCACCCACCTGAGCGTCGCCGAGAACGTCGCGGGGCCGCTGCGCTGGGTGCACGGCTGGTCGCCCGAAGCCGCCGCGGAGCGAGCTCATGAACTCCTCGCGCGCGTTGGACTGACCGAGTTCGCCGATGCGGCACCGTCCGGCTTGTCCGGCGGGCAGCAGCAACGCGTCGCGATCGCACGCGCGATCGCCTCCCGTCCCCGGCTCCTCCTGCTCGACGAACCGACGAGCGCGCTCGATCCGGAACTCGTCGCCGAGGTGCTCCGCGTCATCACGACGCTCGCCCGCGACGAGGGCCTGACCATGATCATCGCCACGCATCAGCTGCGCTTCGCACGCCAGGTCGCGGACACTGCGGTGTTCATGGCCGGCGGGCGGGTGATCGAAGCAGGTCCCGCCGAACAGGTCATCGGCGCCCCCCGCTCTCCCCAGACAGTGACATTCATGACCGCGATGAACGCGGCGGAGGTATGACGATGACGACGAAGATCAGTTATGACCTGACAGGCGCGAGCGGCGTGCCGACGCAGGTGGGTCCGTTCTCGCACGCGACGAGATGGGGGGATCTGCTGTTCGTCACCGGCCAGATGCCGACCATGCCAGGCAGCGGTGATGTGGTGTCCGGCTGCGTCGAGGAGCAGACCGAGCAGGTGCTGGCCAATCTGGATGCCGTGGTCACCGCCTGCGGCGGGCGTCTCGACGACGCGCTCATGGTCCGGGTGTATCTGCGGGACTTCGACGATTACGCGGTGGTCAATGCGGTGTATCGGCGGTGGTTCGGCTCCGTCCTGCCTGCGCGTACCTGCGTCGGCGTGACCGGTCTGGCCGTCGGCGCGCTGATCGAGATCGATCTCATCGTCGGAATCGACGAAGGGACGCATCGATGAGCACCATCCTGGACCCGGGGCGGGGAGTCATCCGCGCCGACCGCTACCTGCCCTGCCGAGTGGACGAGATCGGCTGGGGTTGGTTGCCCACGGCGGCCAGCACGCCATCTCTCACCGTTCGGTCCGGCGAGAGCGTGACAGTGGACACCCTCTCGCACGAGGGTCTGCTCGCCGATCAGGGCCGGGATCCCGTCGCATTCCTCGCCGCCCACGGGCGTGATGACGTGCTGCGGGATGCTGTCGAGCTGGCTGCGAGCGATGTGGCGAACACCGACATCGACGGCCCGCACGTCGTCACCGGTCCGATCGCCGTCGCCGGCGCACGGCGTGGTGACGTCCTCCGGGTGGACATCCGAGCGCTCGATCGTCGCGTGGAGTACGGCTTCATCAGCAACCGGCACGGCTTCGGCGCGCTTCCTGGTGAGTATCCGCTGAACGCGAAGCACACATGGGCACCCGATCTGCATCCCGATTCCGGCACGGTTTCGCATTTCTGCTGGGTCGAGGATGACGGCGACGGTGAGGCGCGCGGCCGTTTCCGCGTCGACGCCGAGCGATCGGCTTCGTTCCGGCTGGCTCCCTTCTTGGGATTGATGGGCGTGGCCGGCGTCGATGACACGCCTGCGCACTCGGTTCCCCCCGGTCCGCACGGAGGCAACGTCGACATCAAGCACCTCGTTGCCGGCACATCGCTCTACCTCCCGATCCAGACCGACGGCGCACTGTTCTACACCGGCGATCCGCACTTCGCCCAAGGGAACGGCGAGGTCGCTCTCACCGCGTTGGAGGCTTCGCTGCGTGCAACCCTCACCCTCACGGTGGTACCGGCGGAGGAGAGCCCCGCGCTGTTCGGAGCACTCACGACGCCGTTCGGGGAGACCGGCGAGCACTGGATCCCGACGGGGATGGCGGCCACGCTCGATGAGGCGATGCGTGCGGCGGTGCGCGAGTCTATCCGCTTCCTCGCGGAACGATTCGACCTCCCGCGGCAATCGGCGCTCGCGTATCTGTCCGCAGCGGGAGACTTCGAAGTGTCGCAGGTCGTCGACGGCGTGGTCGGGGTGCACTGCCTCATCCCGAAGCGGGACTGGCTCACCTGGGTCTGATCTGCACGCTTCAGCCACGTCGAAGCCCCCGCCGGATCACCGGCGGGGGCTTCGACGTGAACGACCCTGGTCGATCGGATCAGGCGTCGAGTCGCAGGAGCCAGCCGTGCTTGTCCTCACGACGTCCGTACTGGATGTCGGTCAGTTCCGCGCGGAGCGACAGAGCGAGCTCGCCGACCGGCTGGGCATCCTCGAAGCCCGCGGTCACGAGGGCACCGATGGGCGTCACGACCGCGGCGGTGCCGCACGCGAACACCTCGACGATATCGCCGGACGCGACGCCGTCTCGCCATTCCTGCAGCGAGACTGCGCGCCGCTCGACCTTGTGACCGCGGTCCTCCGCGAGCTGCAGGATCGAGTCGCGCGTGATCCCCTCGAGGATGCTCTCGGACTGCGGGGTCACGATCGTGCCGTCCTTGAAGACGAAGACGACGTTCATGCCGCCGAGCTCCTCGACGTTGCCGTCCTGATCCAGGAAGACGACCTGATCGCAGCCCTGCTCGTAGGCTTCGGCCTGCGGCAGGAGGCTGGATGCGTAGTTGCCGCCGGTCTTGGCCGCACCGGTGCCGCCCTTGCCCGCGCGGGCGTACGTCTCCGACAGCCAGATGCGCACCGGCTTGACGCCGCCCTTGAAGTACGAGCCTGCGGGGCTCGCGATCAGGTAGTACGCGACCTTCTGCGCCGGGCGAACCCCGAGGAACGCCTCCTTGGCGAACTCGAACGGGCGCAGATACAGGCTCTGGTCCGCACCCGCCGGCGCCCAGGCGCCGTCGACGGCGATGAGCTCGCGCAGCGACTGCAGGAAGTACTCGGTCGGCAGCTCGGGAAGCGCCATGCGCCGTGCGCTGCGCTGGAGACGCTGTGCGTTGCGCTCCGGGCGGAAGGTCCAGATCGAACCGTCCTCGTGACGGTACGCCTTGATGCCCTCGAAGATCTCCTGGCCGTAGTGCAGCACCGCGGCTGCGGGGTCGAGCGGGATCGGCCCGTAGGGCTGAACCCGGGGACGGTGCCATCCGCCCTTGGCCGACCAGCAGATGTCGACCATGTGATCGGTGAAGACGGTGCCGAAGCCCGGCTCCTTGAGCAGCTCGTCGCGCTGCGCCGCCGACTTCGCGGCGAGATTGCGGGTCACGGAGAACTCGAGGGGGGCGAGTCCGGTGTCGGTCAATGTCATGTTCACATCCTGCGTTCGATGCGGCGGGCGCGCGCGTGCACTCAGACTACGCCTGAAGCCGTGCGATGATCGCGTCGCCCGTCTGGCTGGTGGTGCGCGATCCCGCGCGCTGCGCGATGTCCTCCTCGACCGCTCGGCTGATTCGAGCGGATTCGTCGCGCAGCCCGAGGTGGTCGAGCAGGAGCGCAACGGAGAGGATCGCGGCCGTGGGATCGGCCTTCTGCTGACCCGCGATGTCCGGTGCCGATCCGTGAACGGGCTCGAACATCGACGGGAAGTCTCCACGGGGATTGATGTTCCCCGAGGCGGCGAGGCCGATGCCACCGGTGACGGCGCCGGCCAGATCAGTGAGGATGTCGCCGAAGAGGTTGTCGGTGACGATCACGTCGAAGCGGGCCGGGTTCGTGACCAGGAAGATGGTTGCCGCGTCGACGTGCAGATAGTCTACGGCCACGTCGGGGTGCTCCTGCGCCACCGTGTTCACGATGCGCTGCCAGATGCCCCCGGCGTGCACGAGCACGTTCGTCTTGTGCACGAGCGTGAGCTTCCTGTTGCGGCGCTCCGCCAGCTCGAATGCGTACCGGACGACGCGCTCGACACCGAATGCCGTGTTGACGCTGGTCTCGTTCGCGATCTCCTGCGGCGTCCCGGTGCGGATCGAACCGCCGTTGCCGACGTAGGGCCCTTCCGTGCCCTCGCGGACGACGACGAAGTCGATCTCGCCCGGATCGGCGAGCGGCCCTGGCGCTCCGGTGTACAGCTTGGACGGACGCAGATTCACGTAGTGATCCAGCGTGAAGCGCAGCTTGAGCAGCAGTCCGCGCTCGATGTTCGCGTCCTTCAGACGGGGGTCGCCGGGCTGGCCGCCCACGGCGCCCAGCAGGATGGCGTCGTGCGCGCTGATCGACGCCAGGTCGTCATCCGTCAGCGTGTCACCCGTCTCGAGGTAGCGAGCGGCACCGAGCGAGAAGCGGGTCTTCTCGAAGACCACGTCGCTGGATGCCGTGACAGCCTCCAGCACGCGTTCCGCCTCGGCGACGACCTCCGGGCCGATCCCGTCACCGGGGATGACGGCCAGCTTCACGACACGCGACATGACACTCCTTGCATCGGGGATGCCTCCAGCGTACTGGTCAGTGCGTGCGCGACGTGCGCAGTGTGACGGCCGCGATGATGCCGGCCACGACCACGAGGCCTGCGCCGATCAGCGACGTCACCGTCACCCCTGAGCCGAAGGCGGATGCTGCGGCGTTCCAGAGCGCGTCGCCGAGCTCGGTCGGAAGGCGGTGCGCTTCGGTGTACGCCCCGGCGAGCGTCTCGCGCGCGGCATCCGCAGCATCCGAGGGGATGCCGTCCGGGATGACGAGCGAACCGCGGTAGAACGCCGTGATCAGGCCGCCGAGCACCGCGGTTCCGAGTACTGCGCCGAGCTCGTATGCCGTCTCGGACACCGCGCTGGCGGCACCAGCCTTCTCCGCCGGAGCGTTGGACAGGATCAGCTCGTTCGAGATCGTCTCGGCCGCGCCGATGCCGACGCCGAGCACGACGAAGGCGATGATCAGGGGCAGTACGCCGTGCTCCTTGCCGCTGAACGCGACCAGCAGGTACCCGATGACCGAGAACACGAGTGCGGCGGGAACCACCACGTGCGGTGGGACCCTGCGGGAGACCGGCACGACAGCGAGACCCGCGACGATCATGGCGGCCATGCCAGGCACCAGGGCGACGCCCGCCTGCATCGGCGACAGCCCGAGCACGAGCTGCAGGTGCTGCGACACGAAGTAGAGGAACCCGACGAGCGCGACGACGCTGAGCAGATTCACGAGGATCGCTCCGGAGAAGGAGCCCCGGCGGAACAGCTGCATCTCGAGCATGGGAGTGTCGGCGCGCAGCTGCCTGCGCACGAACAGGGTGCCCATCAGGATGCCGAGCGCCGCCCAGGCGCCGGCGCCCCACGTCGGTCCATCCACGGCGAGCGACTTGATCGCGTACACAATCGGGATCATGGTCGCCATCGACAGCGCGATGCTGATCGGATCGATCCGCCCCGGGTTCGGGTCACGACTCTCGGGGACGAGCAGGGGGCCGGCGATCAGCAGCGGGATGAGGACCGGCACGGCGATCAGGAACACGGATCCCCAGGCGAAGTGCTCCAGCAGGAACCCGCCGACGATCGGACCGAGGGCGGAGCCCGCGGAGAACGCGGATGCCCACACGGCGATCGCGAATCGGCGCTGGTCGCGGTTGCGGAAGATCGAGCGCAGCAGCGAGAGCGTCGACGGCATGAGCATGGCGCCGAAGAATCCGAGCAGCGCACGCGCGGCGATGAGCGCCCCTGCGGTCGGGGCGAAGGCGGCGAGCACGGACACGGCGGCGAAGCCGGTGGCGCCGATCAGCAGCATCCTCCGGCGGCCGAACCGGTCGCCGAGCGTGCCCATCGTCACGAGCAGACCGGCAAGCACCAGCGGGTAGACGTCGATGATCCAGAGCTGCTCTGCACCGCTCGGCTCGAGGGCGATCGCGATCTCGGGCAGCGCGAAGCTGAGCACCGTGTTGTCGACCGACACCAGCAGCACGGGGAGCATGAGCACGATGAGCGCCCACCATCCGCGTGCGCCGACGCGCGGTGCGTCCGTCTCCCTGTCGGTCGTCGGGATCGACGCGGTCATCTTCCACCTCTGCGTTCTCTGCGTATTACTAAACCGTCCGGCTGGTATAGTAACAGAATCCGAGCTGATCAGCTCCTGAACAGAGGTGACAGATGCCACGTCCTCCCCTGGCGCGCGAGCGCGTCCTCGACGCCTTCGAGGCGATCCTCATCGAAGACGGTGAGCGCACGGCGACCCTCGAGGCGACGGCCAGGATCGCCGGCGTCTCCAAGGGCGGTCTGCTCTATCACTTCGCGTCGAAGGACGATCTCGCCGCTGCTCTCCTGGACCGGCTCGAGCACCTGACGGACCTCGATCTCGAACGCATGGCGGAGGCGCCGGAAGGGCCAGTGGCCTATTACATCCGCACGTCCGTGATGGAGGACGCCGCGCTCGACCGCGCCCTCATCGCAACTTCACGGCTCGCTCAGGGTGGCAATGCGGTCGCCGCTGACGCGCTGCGCGACGTGCGCCGGCGCTGGGCGGAGACGATCCGCCCCCACGTCCGCGACGAGACCGCGCTCGACCTCGTCATGCTCGTGAGCGACGGGTTGTACTTCAACAACTCCCTGGACGCGAACGGCCCCGAGCGTCTGGTACCGCACGGGCCGCAGCTTCAGGCGCTCATCGACCTCGTCCTGCGCGCCGCCCGCTGACGGCGAACCGCCCGGGTGCAGGCCACCGCCGACGGATCCCCGACCCGTCGACGGTTCGCTTCTGCTCAGCCCTCGGTGATCTCGATCTGGCGGATCACCGCGGCGTCGATTTCGGCGCCGACCTCGGCCAGCAGCTCCTCGGAGACGCGCGAATCCACCGTGAGGATCGACAGCGCCTGACCGCCTGCCTCACGACGGGCGATCTGCATTCCCGCGATGTTGATGCCCGCGTCACCGAACTTCTGGCCGTACACGGCGACGATTCCCGGGCGATCGGTGTACAGCATCACGATGTGGTGCTGATCGAGCGGAACCTCGAGGTCGTACCCGTTGACGCCGACGATCTTCTGCACCATCCGGGTGCCGGCGAGCGTTCCGGCCACGGTGAGCACCGTGCCATCCGCGAGCGCGCCGCGCAGCGTGGTGAGGTTGCGGTACTCGGGGCTGTCCTTCTCGACGATCAGGCGCGCCTCGATACCCCGCTGTTCGGCGAACAGCGGCGCGTTCACGTAGGAGACGTTCTCGCTGACGACGTTGGAGAGAATTCCCTTGAGCGCCGCGAGCTTGTACACGCTGACGTCGTAGTCGGCCAGCTCGCCGCGGACCTCGATGTCGAGGCTCGTGAGGGCCGAGGTCGCGAGCCCGCTGAAGACCTGACCGAGCTTCTCGACCAGGTCGATACCGGGGCGCACGAACGGGTCGATGATCCCACCGGCGACGTTCACGGCATCCGGCACGAGGTCGCCTTCGAGCGCGAGCTTGACCGACCGGGCGACCGAGACGCCCGCCTTCTCCTGCGCCTCATCGGTCGAGGCACCGAGGTGGGGCGTCACGACGACGTTCGGCAGGTCGAGCAGAGCGCGCGCGGAGCCGCCCTCGGCAGGGGGCTCCGAGGTGAAGACGTCGAGTCCGGCGCCGGCGATGTCGCCGGCCACGAGCGCGGCGTGCAGCGCCTCTTCGTCGATCAGCCCGCCGCGGGCGACGTTGATGACGTAGCCGCTCTTCTTCATGGCCGCGAACTGCTCTGCGCCGATCATTCCGGTGGTCTCCGGCGTCTTCGGCATGTGGATCGTGATGAAGTCGCTCTCTGCGACGAGCTCGTCGAACGTGCGCAGTTCGACACCGAGCTGCTGCGCCCTGGCGCTGGTGACATAGGGGTCGTAGGCGACGACCTTCATCCCGAACGCCTGCATGCGCGCCGCGACCAGCGCGCCGATGCGTCCGAGGCCGACGACGCCGAGCGTCTTCTCGAACAGCTCGGTGCCGGTGTAGGCGCTGCGCTTCCACTCCCCCGCAGCCAGCGAGGCGTTCGCGGCGGGGACGTGGCGGGCGAGGCTCAGGATGTGCCCGCAGGTCAGCTCGGCGGCCGAGATGATGTTCGAGGTCGGGGCGTTGACGACCATGACGCCCGCGGCCGTCGCGGCCTTGATGTCGACGTTGTCGAGGCCGACGCCGGCCCGGGCGACGACCTTCAGCTTGGGTGCGTGACGGAGTGCTTCCTCATCGATCCTCGTCGCAGAGCGGATGAGCACGGCATCCGCATCCGTCAGCGCCGAGAAGAGCGCCTCGCGATCCGTTCCGTCGACATTGCGGATGTCGAAGTCGGGGCCGAGGGCCTCGATCGTGGCGGGCGAGAGGACTTCGGCGATGAGCACGACGGGCTTCGGCACAGGTGGATCCTTCAGTGTGAGCGTCACAGCGCGGGTGGGATCGATGCGCCGCACGCCTTCGGGGCGCGATCGATTCCACTGTACCCGAGCACCGATGATGCCCTGCGCCGTGTGACGGCAGGCTCAGGCGAGATTGACGAGAGCATCCATGTTCAGGATGCTGTACCCCACCAGGCTGAGCCAGAACACGGCGACGATCGAGAGGCCGGTGAGCATCACGAGGGCCAGTTCGCCGACGTTGCGACGGCGCCCGATCACCCAGGCGATCGCGAACACGATCGCCGGGAAGATCGCCCCGAACACCAGGGTGACCCAACCGGTGCCGGTGAGTCCGGCCGGCTGGGACATCGCGACGATATGGGCGATCGCGTTCCAGATGGCGTAGGCGTAGAAGAGGCCGCTGAGGCCGACGACAAGAGCGATCAGCCACCCAGGTGCCGGGCGGACGGATGCCGATGCAGGATCGTGCTCGCTCATGATCCGATCGCTCCCACCATCACGAAAGGCCAGGGCACCAGCAGCACGGCCCCCGCGAGAAGCAGCAGGATCCGCACCCAGGCCTGTGCTCCGCGCGTGAGCAGCCAGACCGTCAGCATCCACAGCGCAGGCGCCGCGACCGCGAGGATGAACCACGGCACGTACATCGCGTCGGCGACGATGAGGTTCGCGAGCGGCTTCAGATTCAGCCCGCCGATCAGCCACCCCACTGCGTAGAGCAGATAGACCCCGCCGAAGACACCGACGAACAGCAGCATCACGGGGCTCATCCCCACGGGCTGCGCGTCTTCGTCACCGCCCTGCGGCGCTTCCGTCGGTGCTGCATCCGAGGCCGCCCCGTCCGTCACGACGCGGTCGCTGCCTTTTCCGACGGCGTTCCACCCCTTCGGCAGGTTCGGCTTCTGCGCTGGATGCCCCTCGTCGCCCTCCCAGGAGAGCGCGTCATCCGAATCCGATGTCATGCCTCCAGCGTAGCGATGCCGCGAGCCGTCCCAGTAGGCTCAGGGCCAGCATTCGACGAGGGGAAGCGCACGGTGTCTGAACAGGACAAGGAACCGGTCGTCGCGGCGGCCGAGGCGGGAACCGCAGTGCGCGGCGCCGATTGGACGCCGACGGCGGCGGCGAAGAAGCAGTCGCTGACGTTCCGCTGGATCGCCCTCGGGCTCTGGGTGCTCGCGATCGCCGCAGAAGCCGTCGGGATCTTCTGGCTGCTGCGCCAGCGCGTATACGTCGGCGAGGACGGCACGCTCGTGCGCGATCCAGACACGGGCCTGCTCGAAGAGCAGGGCGTCACGGCGACATTCCCCCAGTGGGCGTTCGTCACCCTGATCGTCCTGCTCGTCGTCATCGCAGCGCTGTCGATCGGCGGATCGCTGCTGTGGAAGAAGGCGAACCGCCTGGATCCGGCGAAGAAGTCGGACACGGTCAGGTTCTTCGTCCAGAACCAGCTCGGTGTGATCATCGCGATCATCGCCTTCGTGCCGCTGATCATCCTCATCTTCCTCAATAAGGATATGGACAAGGGGCAGAAGACGACGGCCGGCATCATCGGCATCGCGCTGGCCGCGATCGCGATTTTCTTCGGCATCGACTTCACACCGTCCTCCGTCGAGCAGTACACGGCCGATCAGTCCGCGGTCATTCAGCTGCTGGGTGAGGACGAGGTGTTCTGGGTCGACGGCGGCCAGGTCTACCATGTCTGCGACGAGGTCTCCGACATCCAGACCGGCAGCGAGATCGTCTCGGGGACGACCGCCGAGGCCGTGGCCGCCGGCAAGATCCGGCTGACGCTGAAGTTCGAGTCCGAGATGGCGACCTGCGGCCTGCCCGTGCCGGAGAACGCCGACGAGATCACCGACGCACTGCGCGCGATCCAGGGCGGTCAGGTCGACACGGTGCTCCCCGCGCCGGTGTGGGCCGACGGCGTCGAGCCGCCGATCACCGTAGAGGATGCGACGGCCGAGCAGGACCAGTAACCGCTCACTTCAGCGCGTCGACGAGGCGCTCCTCGGCGGCGGCGAGATGCTCGGTCAGCAGGTCCGCGGCACGCTCGCCGTCACCATCGGCGACGGCGGCGAGCATCGCCTGATGCTGCGCGGCGATGACCGCGGCATCCAGCAGCCTCCTGCCCTGCACCTGCGCCATGCACAGTCGCACCTCGTCGAGCACGCTCGCGTACATCCGCGAGGTGCGCTCGCTATGCAGCGCGTGGATCAACGCCTGGTGGAAGCGCAGGTCGGGGTCGACCGTCGCGGAATCGGGGCCGGCGGGCATCGCCAGGATCTCGTCATTGGCCTCGGCGGCGGCGGGCGGCACCTGGCGCGTCTGCGCGAGCTCGCGCAACGCGGCGCTCTCCAGCCTGGTCCGCGTCCGGTAGACATCGCGCACGACATCGGCGTCGATCGCCACGACCCGCGCGCTCCGATGCGCTGTGCGCACCAGGAGTCCGGATGCCACGAGCTGCTCGATCGCGGCTTTCGCGCTCGGCCGTGCCACGGCGTACTCCTGCGCCACCATGGCTTCGGTCACCGCAGTTCCGGGGTGGATGTCGCCGCTGAGGATCCTGCCGCGCAGACGCTGCGTGACGGCATCCACGACACCGACGATCTCCAGGACGGGTTCCGGAACCTTCGACATACGAGCCAGCCTACGGCAGACGGCGGATTTCGGTACACTTGTCCGACAATCTGTAGCGAAGGAGCCACTGTGTCCACGACACTCGCCCATCCCCTCGATCCCGCAGTGCTCGGACAGGCCACCACCGTCGCATCCCGCTCGATCGATCGTTTCGCCCGTGCGCACGACGCGTCGCACTACCTCCTCGTTCCGGATGCGGTCCTCACTCCGCAGGATGCCGACGGCGTCGCCCGCGCGTTCGACGCGGTGCGCGCCGCCGGACGCACGCTCACCTTCCGCTCCGGAGGCACCAGCCTGTCCGGTCAGGGCGTCACGGGAGACATCCTCGTCGACACGCGCTCGGCGTTCCGACACATCGCCGTCGAGGACGGCGGTGACATTGTGCGCGTCGGCCCCGGGGCGACCGTGCGGCAGGTGAACACGCGTCTCGCGCACTTCGGGCGCAAACTCGGTCCCGACCCGGCCAGCGAGATCGCCTGCACGATCGGAGGTGTCGTCGCGAACAACTCCAGCGGGATGGCGTGCGGCATCACGGAGAACTCGTATCGCACGATCGACTCGCTCGTTCTCGTTCTGCCGAGCGGAACGATCATCGACACCGGCGCGCCGGATGCGAACGCGCGACTGCGCGCCGCCGAGCCGGCGATCGCCGACGGCCTGCTCGCCCTGCGCACCCGGCTGCTCGCCGCACCGGACGCCGTCGCCTTCGTGCGCGCACAGTTCTCGATGAAGAACACGATGGGTTACGGGCTGAACTCCCTGCTGGATTTCGATGATCCGGTGAAGATCCTCGAGCATCTCGTGATCGGGTCGGAGGGCACTCTCGCGTTCGTGGCGGAAGCGCGCTTCCGCACGGTGCGGGTCCGCCCGCAGATTGCCACCGGCCTCCTGGTGTTCACCACGCTCGCCGACGCGATGGCCGCGCTCCCCCGGCTCGTCGAACAGGGTCTCGCCACGGTCGAGTTGATGGATGCCGCGTCTCTGCGCGTCGCGCAGGGACTGAGCGATGTGCCGGCTGCCATCGCCGAGATCGCCGTCGACGCGCACGCGGCACTGCTCGTCGAGGTGCACGCCTCCGATCAGGATGCGCTCGCCGACGCCGCCGCGACGGCGATCGCGCACTTCGAGACCCTTCCGCTCACGGTCGCTCCGAAACTCACGACCGATGCGACCGAGCGGGCCTCGCTGTGGCACGTGCGCAAAGGCCTGTACACCGCGGTCGCCGGCGCACGGCCGTCCGGCACGACCGCGCTGCTCGAGGACATCGTGGTCCCGGTCGACCGCCTTCTCACCACGTGCGAGCAGCTCATCGAGCTGTTCGCACGCCATCGCTACGACGGATCGGTGGTCTTCGGGCACGCCAAGGACGGCAACGTCCACTTCCTGCTGAACGAGCGCTTCGACGATGCGGAGAGCCTCGCGCGCTACCGCCGGTTCACCGCCGACCTCGTCGACCTCGTCCTCGGGCAGGGCGGATCGCTCAAGGCGGAGCACGGGACGGGCCGGATCATGGCTCCGTTCGTGCGTCGGCAGTACGGTGACTTCCTCACGGACATGATGTGGGACATCAAGCGCCTGCTCGATCCCGTCGGCATCCTCAATCCCGGCGTGGTTCTGTCCGACGATCCGGAGTCGTATCTGCACGACCTCAAGCGCGTGCCGACCGTCGAGAGCGAAGTGGATCGCTGCGTCGAGTGCGGGTACTGCGAGCCGACCTGTCCGAGCAAGGACCTCACCCTCACACCGCGCCAGCGCATCGTGATCCGCCGGGACATGGCCTTGGCGCAGGAGCGGGGCGACACGACGCTGCTGGCGGAGCTGCGCGCCGATTACGACTACGAGGGCGTTCAGACCTGCGCGGTCGACGGGATGTGCGGCGTGGCGTGCCCTGTCGATATCAACACCGGCGACCTCGTGCGCCGGCTGCGCGCCGAGGAAGCATCGAGACTCGAGGAAGGCGTGTGGGATGCCGCGGCGAAGAACTGGGGCGCGGTGACGCGGATCGGGGGCGCGGCGCTGACGATCGCGAGCGCGGTCCCCGCTCCTGTCGTGACCGGGGTGACGAAGCTCGGCCGCGCCGTCCTCGGCGCGGACACCGTGCCGCTGTACGACGCGGCTCTCCCCCGCGGCGGGTCGCGTCCGCCACGACCCGCCGCGCCCGCGGACGCGCAGGCCGTGTTCTTCGGCGCGTGCATCGGGACGATGTTCGGCCCGGAAGGGCACGGCGAGGGCTCGAGGGACGCCGTGCTGGCGCTGCTCGATCGTGCCGGCATCCCGATCGCGATCCCCGACGACACCGGCGGCCTCTGCTGCGGTACCCCCTGGAAGTCGAAGGGCCAGCTCTCGGGGTACGACCGGATGACCGACCGCGTGCTCGCGTCGCTCTGGACGGCGAGCCGCGAGGGCGAGCTCCCGGTCGTCTGCGATGCGGCCTCGTGCACCGAGGGCCTGCACGTTATGCTCTCCAGATCCATCGCAGAGCGGCCGGAGTACGTCGGGCTCGTCATCGAGGACGCCACCACCTACATCGCCAGAGAGGTGCTCCCCCGGCTCAGCGTGACGACGAAGCTCGACCGGATCGCGGTGCATCCCACCTGCTCCACGACCGCGCTCGGCGCGACCGGGGCGCTCACCGATCTGGCTGCGGCCGTCGCCGATGAGGTATACATCCCCGACGGCTGGGGATGCTGCGCCTTCGCCGGCGACCGCGGAATGCTGCACCCCGAGCTCACCGCCAGCGCCACTGCCGTCGAATCGGCCGAGGTGGTGGCCGCCGACGCGGAGCGCGGCGGATTCGACGCCTTCGTGTCCGCGAACCGCACGTGCGAGATCGGCATGAGCCGCGCCACCGGCAAGCCGTACCGCCACGTGGTCGAAGTGCTGGAAGAGCTCACGCGCTGACGTCGGAGACGAAGAACGGGCGCCCCGCGAGGGACGCCCGTTCTGCGGATACTGCGAGGATCAGCGCGCGGCGGAACCCTCGGTGTAGTCCTCGTCGGTCTGCTTCCACGAGAACAGCGAACGCAGCTCGCGACCAGTGACCTCGATCGGGTGCTCCTGCTCCTTGGCGCGCAATGCCAGGAACTCGGTGGCGCCGTTGTCCTGGTCCTCGATGAAGCGCTTCGCGAAGGCGCCGGACTGGATGTCGGCGAGCACGCCCTTCATGTTCTCCTTGACGCGGGCGTCGACGACGCGCGGGCCCGAGACGTAGTCGCCGAACTCGGCCGTGTCGGAGATCGACCAGCGCTGCTTGGCGATGCCGCCCTCCCACATCAGGTCGACGATGAGCTTCAGCTCGTGCAGCACCTCGAAGTAGGCGATCTGCGGCTGGTAGCCCGCCTCGGTGAGCGTCTCGAAGCCGGCCTGCACGAGGTGGCTCATGCCACCGCAGAGCACGGCCTGCTCGCCGAACAGGTCGGTCTCGGTCTCCTCGGTGAAGGTCGTCTTGATGACGCCGGCGCGGGTGCCGCCGATGGCCTTGGCGTAGGCCAGTGCGACGTCCCATGCCTGGCCGGACGCGTCGCGCTCGACGGCGATGATGTCCGGGATGCCGCGGCCGGCGACGAACTCGCGGCGCACGGTGTGGCCTGGGGCCTTCGGGGCGATCAGGATCACGTCGACGCCCTCGGGCGCATCGATGTAGCCGAAGCGGATGTTGAAGCCGTGCGCGAAGGCGAGGGTCTTGCCCGCTGCCAGGTTCGGCGCGATCGACTCGGAGTAGATCGTGCGCTGGTGCTGGTCCGGCGCGAGGATCATGATCAGGTCGGCCCATGCGGTCGCGTCGGCGACGTTCTTGACCGGGAAGCCGGCCTCCTCCGCCTTCGCGATGGACTTCGAGCCGTCCTTGAGGGCGATCGCGACCTCGACGCCCGAGTCGCGCAGGTTCATCGCGTGGGCGTGGCCCTGCGAGCCGTAGCCCACGATCGCGACCTTCTTGCCCTGGATGAGCGACAGGTCGGCGTCGGCGTCGTAGAAGATCTCAGTACTCACTTGTATTTCTCCTTGGTGGTGGTCTGGGTGGTCAGCCGCGCAGAACGCGTTCGGTGATGCTCTTGCCGCCGCGCCCGATGGCCAGCAGGCCGGACTGCGACAGCTCCTTGATGCCGAAGGGCTCGAGCGCGCGCAGGATCGCCTCGATCTTGCCCTTGTCGCCGGTGACCTCGACGACGACCGCATCCGATGCGTAGTCGACGACCGACGCGCGGAACAGGTTGACGATCTCGATCACGTTCGAGCGCGTCGCGTTGTCGGTGCGCACCTTCACGAGAACGTGATGGCGTTGCACGGACGTGGCGAAGTCGAGTTCGACGATCTTGATGACGTTGACGAGCTTGTTGAGCTGCTTCGTCACCTGCTCGAGCGGCAGCTCCTCCACGTCGACGACGACCGTGATGCGCGAGATTCCCGGCACTTCGGTCACGCCGACGGCGAGGGATTCGATGTTGAAGCCGCGGCGGGCAAAGAGACCGGCGACGCGGGTCAGCAGGCCAGGGGTGTCCTCCACCAGGAGGCTCAGCACATGAGTGGACATGTCGTCAGATCTCCTCTTCGAAGGACGGCGCGTGGTCGATCGCGTACTGGACGTAGCTGTTGCTGACGCCCTGCGGCACCATCGGCCACACCATCGCGTCAGCGGACACGACGAAGTCGATCACGACCGGTCGGTCGTTGGTCTCCAGCGCCAGCTTGATCGCGGCATCCACATCCTCTTCCTTCTCCACCCGGATGCCGAGGCAGCCGTATGCTTCGGCGAGCTTGACGAAGTCGGGAATGCGGATCGTGCCGTGGCCGGTGTTCAGGTCGGTGTTGGAGTGCCGACCGTCGTAGAACAGCGTCTGCCACTGGCGCACCATGCCCAGCGAGGAGTTGTTGATGATCGCGACCTTGATCGGGATGTTGTTGATCGCGCACGTGGCGAGTTCCTGATTGGTCATCTGGAAGCATCCGTCGCCGTCGATCGACCACACCACGCGGTCGGGCTCCGCGACCTTGGCGCCCATGGCCGCGGGCACGGAGTAGCCCATCGTGCCGGCACCGCCGGAGTTCAGCCACGAATTGGGGCGCTCGTACTTGATGAACTGGGCCGCCCACATCTGGTGCTGGCCGACGCCGGCCGCGTACACGGCCTCGGGGCCGGTGAGCTCGCCGATGCGCTGGATCACGTGCTGCGGCGACAGCAGCCCATCGGAGGTGGGCTGGAAGCCGAGCGGGAACTCGTCGCGCAGACCGTCGAGGTAGGACCACCATTCGTCGGTGTCCGGCTTGTCGGCGCCGATCGTGCTGCGGAACGCGGTCTCGAGATCGACGAGCACCTCGCGCACGTCGCCGACGATCGGGACATCGGCCGCACGGATCTTGGAGATCTCGGCCGGGTCGATGTCGACATGGACGACCTTCGCGTTGGGGGCGAACAGCGCGGCCTTGCCCGTCACGCGGTCGTCGAAGCGCGCGCCGAGCGCGAGGATCAGGTCCGACTCCTGCAGCGCGAGCACGGCCGGAACCGTACCGTGCATGCCGGGCATGCCGAGGTGCTGCGGGTGCGAGTCGGGGAACGCTCCGCGCGCCATCAGCGTCGTGACGACGGGCGCACCCGTGGTCTCAGCGAGGCTCTTGAGCTCTGCAGACGCGCGGCCGCGGATCACGCCGCCGCCGACGTACAGCACCGGCTTCTTGGCCTCGGCGAGCAGATTGGCCGCAGCCTGGATCTGCTTGCCGTGCGCCTTCGTCACCGGACGGTAGCCGGGGAGGTCGATCCTGGGCGGCCAGACGAACGGAGCCTTGGCCTGCTGGGCATCCTTCGTGATGTCCACCAGCACGGGCCCAGGGCGTCCCGTCGACGCGATCTCGAATGCCGCGGCGATCGCGCCGGGAATCTCGTTCACGTCTTTCACGAGGATCGAGTGCTTGGTCACGGGCATCGTGATGCCGACGATGTCGGCCTCCTGGAACGCATCGGTTCCCATCAGCGTGGAGAAGACCTGGCCGGTGATCGCGACGATCGGCACGGAGTCCATGTACGCGTCCGCGATCGCGGTGACGAGGTTCGTCGCACCGGGGCCCGAGGTCGCGATGGTGACGCCGACCCGGTTCGAGGCGGAGGCGTACCCTTCCGCCGCGTGCCCACCGCCCTGCTCGTGGCGCACGAGAATGTGCCTCAGCTCGGTGGAGTCGAGCAGGGGGTCGTAGACCTCCATGATCGCGCCGCCGGGGATTCCGAACACGTCGGTGACCCCGAGCAGTTCGAGCGAGCGGACGACGGCCTGGGCGCCGGTGAGTTCTGGGGCTGCGGCCTGACGGGCCGGCGGCCGTGGCACGGCGGACACGGATTCAGCAGTCATGTTGATTTCCTTGGATCTGATGAGCGACGTCGGTGCGAGACGAGGAAGTCTCGGAAGGGCGAGGACTCAGCCGGTCGTCGCTCCCTCGGCTGCGGAGCGCACGAGGGCTGCGAACTTGGCAAGAACGCCACGGGTATAGCGCGGGGGAAGCGGCTCCCAGCCAGAGCGGCGGGAGGCGAGCTCCGCCTCGTCGACGAGTAGGTCGAGAGTGCGAGCTGCGATATCGACCCGTATCAGATCACCATCGCGCACGAAGGCGATAGGACCTGCGTCCACCGCTTCGGGTGCTATGTGGCCGATGCACAGGCCGGTTGTGCCGCCTGAGAATCGTCCGTCCGTCAAGAGTAGTACATCTTTTCCGAGCCCAGCGCCCTTGATGGCTCCGGTGATCGCGAGCATCTCGCGCATGCCGGGGCCGCCCTTGGGGCCCTCGTACCGGATGACGACCACGTCACCGGCCTGGATCGAGCCCTCTGCGAGCGCATCCATCGCGGCGCGCTCGCGCTCGAACACGCGTGCTGGTCCTTCGAAGACGTCAGCGTCGAAGCCGGCCGATTTCACGACGGCGCCGTCCGGCGCCATCGAGCCGTGCAGAATCGTGATGCCGCCGGATGCGTGGATCGGGTTGTCGAACGTGTGGATGACCTCGCCGTCGATCGGGTCGGGGTCGAGGTCGCGGAGGTTCTCCGCGATGGTTTTGCCGGTGACGGTCAGCGCGTCGCCGTGCAGCAGGCCTTCGTCGAGCATGGCCTTCATGATGACGGGGATGCCGCCCTGACGGTCGACGTCGTTCATCACGTACTTGCCGAACGGCTTCATGTCGGCGATGTGAGGGGTCCGGTCGCCGATCCGGTTGAAGTCGTGCAGGTTCAGCTCGACCTGGGCCTCGCGGGCGATCGCGAGCAGGTGCAGCACGACGTTGGTCGAACCGCCGAGCGCCATCGCGAGGGCGATCGCGTTCTCGAAGGATTCCTTGGTCAGGATGTCCTTCGTCGTGATCCCCTGACGGAGCAGGTTCACCACGGCTTCGCCGGAGCGGTGCGCGAACTGGTCGCGCCGACGGTCGGCCGATGGCGGCGCCGCGGAGCCGGGCAGGCTCAGTCCGAGCGCCTCCGCGACGGACGCCATGGTGTTCGCCGTGTACATGCCGCCGCAGGCGCCCTCGCCGGGGGCGAACGCGCACTCGATGCGCTTGAGGTCCTCTTCGCTCATCCGACCGGCGCGGCATGCGCCGACGCCCTCGAACGAGTCGATGATCGTGATGTCCTTCTCGGTGCCGTCGGACAGCTTCACCCAGCCAGGAGCAATTGACCCGGCGTACAGGAACACGCTGGACAGCCCGAGCCGGGCGCTGGCCATGAGCATCCCAGGGATCGACTTGTCGCAGCCGGCGAGCAGGACGGAACCGTCCAGGCGCTCGGCCATCATGACCGTCTCGACCGAGTCGGCGATCACCTCACGGCTCACGAGCGAGAAGTGCATGCCTTCGTGGCCCATCGAGATGCCGTCCGAGACCGAGATGGTGCCGAACTGCAGTGGATAGCCACCGCCGGAGTGCACGCCCTCCTTCGCCCCCTGCGCCAGACGATCCAGGCTCAGGTTGCAGGGCGTGATCTCGTTCCAGCTCGACGCGATGCCGATCTGGGGCTTGTCCCAATCCGCGTCGCCCATGCCCACTGCGCGGAGCATGCCGCGCGACGTGGTCGCTTCGATCCCATCCGTGACCACGCGACTGCGGGGCTTGATGTCGACGGACGCGTCCGAGGATTGCTGCGAGGCCATGACGGCAGTCTATTCCCGTCCGGCAGCGCGCTCCGTTGCCACCTGCGCCAGAAGTTCGGCGATCTGCTGTGGGTTCTCCACACGCAGCTGCGCTGCCGACTCCCCCGGTCCCACGCGGACGCCCAGATCCGTCGGCTGCAGCACCCGCATGGCGTCCTCGTCCGTCACGTCGTCGCCGGCGAACAGGATGCCGGTGGCGCCGAAGTGCTCGCGCAGCGCCGCCATCGCTGCGTCCTTGCCCTCATCGCGCGAGGAGAACTCCAGCACACGGTGCCCTGAGCGTCGACGCCAGTGCGGGAAGCGCTCCGACACCAGCGCGTCGATCTCGGCGAACACGGCGGCCTCGACCTCGGGTGTCGCGCGACGGGTGTGCACGCCCATCCCGAACGTCTTGGGCTCGAACTCGGCGCCCTCGTGGCGCTCGATGATCGGCTGGGCCGCCGCCCACAGCTCCTCGCGTGCGCCGTCCTCGGTCGCCTCGCCGGTCGGTGCCGCCTCGCCGGTTCCGGGGAACCAGTACTGCGCACCGTGGGACCCGGCGAGCGCGACGGGCGAGTCGTCCTCGTGCTCGGTGATGATCCGGAGGTCGTGCATGCTGCGACCGGACACGTAGGCGAGCAGGGTGTCCGGCAGCGCGACGAGGCGGTCGACCTGCTCGCGGACCGCAGGCAGCGCACGTGCTGCCATCGGGTCGGCCACCAGCGGAGACGCCGTGCCGTCGAAGTCGAGGGCGATCACGAGCCGAGGGGTCGTGGCGATGTCGGTCAGTGCGGCGTCAGGGGTTCCGGGCGTCCAGGTGCGGGTCACGGCGATCTCTCCTCAGGCGGTCGGGTCTCTCCCAGCCTCTCACGGCTGCGCTGTCCGCTTCTGCTTGGCCGCCTCGAGGGCGGCCAAGAACGAGGAGGACCACGCATTGACGTCGTGCTCGAGCACGCGCTTGCGCAGTGCGCGCATGCGCTTGCCCTGTTCGGCCGGCGGCATCTGCACGGCCGTCATGATGGCATCCTTGAGGCCCTCGATGTCGTGCGGGTTGACGCGGACGGCCTGTCGGAGCTCGTCGGCCGCCCCGGTGAACTCGCTGAGCACGAGGACGCCGCGGTTGTCGCGTCTGGTGGCGACGTACTCCTTGGCGACCAGGTTCATGCCGTCGCGCAGCGCGGTCACCAGCATGACGTCGGCCGCGAGGTAGAGCGCGACCATCTCCTCGCGCGGAAAGCCCTGGTGCAGGTAGCGGATCGCCGTGTGCCCCATGGTGTCGTAGTCGCCGTTGAGGCGGCCGACGGAGAGTTCGATCTCGTCGCGCAGCTGCACGTACGAATCCACCCGCTCGCGGCTGGGGCTCGCCACCTGCACGAACGTGACGTCGTCGACGCTCAGGGAGCCCTCGGCGACCAGCTCGGCGTACGCCTTGATGCGGTGCCTGATGCCCTTGGTGTAGTCGAGTCGGTCGACGCCGAGCAGGATCTTGCGCGGATTGCCCAGGCTCTCCCGGATCTCGGCGGCACGCGCCTGGACGTCCGCGCTCGCGGCGAGCTCGAGGTACGGGACCGTGTCGATCGAGATCGGGAAGGCCTTCGCGACGACGGTGCGCACGCCGTCCTCCTCCGGAACCGTGACGGTGGACCCCTTCACTTCGTGCCGGAGTCGGCGTCTGACCGCCGCGAGGAAGTAATTGGCGTCCTGTGCGCGCTGGAAGCCGATCACATCGGCGCCGAGCAGCCCGCGCAGCACCTGGTCGCGCCAGGGCAGCTGGGCGTACAGACCGTGCGCCGGGAACGGGATGTGATGGAAGTACCCGATCGTGACATCCGGACGCAGCGCCCGCACCATCTCCGGTACGAGCTGCAGCTGGTAGTCGTGCACCCACACGGTTCCGTCCGGTGCGACGGCCGACGCCGCTGCCTCGGCGAAGCGGCGGTTGACCGTCACGTACGCCTCCCACCACTCCCGGTGGTACTGCGGCGGTGAGATCACATCGTGGTACAGGGGCCAGATCGTGTCGTTGGCGAAGCCCTCGTAGTACTCCTCGACCTCCTCCTCGCTGAGCGCGACCGGGATCAGCTTGAGGCCGCCGGTCTCGAACGGCTCGAGTTCGAGATCCGCCTGACCTGCCCAGCCGACCCACGCCCCGTCGACCGAGTGCATGACGGGCTCGAGCGCCGCCACCAGTCCCCCGGGCGACGTCCGCCAAACGTCCTCGCCATCCGGGCCCTGGATGCGATCCACGGGCAACCTGTTCGCGACGACGACGAATTCTGCAACGGTCATGGAGACTCCCTCACCCTGATCGGTGTCTCCAGCGTAGTCGGGTCGGCGCAGCCTCCCCTCGCCGCGTCAGACGTCCGAAGGCCGCGAGCGATGCGGGTCGCTGAGGAACCAGTTCGCGATCCCGGCGATCACGACGACCGCTGCGGCGCACGCCGGCAGCAGCAATGCGGCGCTCGTGCCGAGCGTCTCGGCCACCTGGCCGGTGATGGCGGATGCCGCGGCCTGGCCGACCACGACTCCCGAGCCGAGCATCGTCATGACGGTCGCGGAACGCCCGAGCGGGCTGCGCGCCGCGCCGAAGCTGTACTGCGTGACCAGCGTCGGTCCGATCCCGATGCCCATGATCGCCAGGGCGACCAGCATGGCGTCGACCGTGCCGGAGGTCGCGACCAGCAGAGTGCCGAGGAACAGGATGCCGCCGAAGACCAGCCAGCGGGCGCGCAGTGTGAACCGCGCAGGCAGCCAGGCGACGCCGAGGGCCAGAGCGGCGGAGCCGATGCCCATCACTCCGTAGAGAAGGCCGGCCTGCTCGGCATCCCCTCGATCGGCCATGAACGACGTCAGCGACGTGAGCATTGCGCCGAAGAACAGCCCGACGCCGAGGATGCCTACCACGACGACCAGCACCTGCGGACGGAACAGCTCCGACGCCCGCGACGGCGCCGAGCCGTCGGCATGCCGCTCGGCGGAGATGTGTCGAGCGGTGGGGTGCAGCGCGAACGCGCCGACGAAGACGAACGTCAGAGCGGCGGCTCCGACCAGCGGTGCCCATGGAGCGATCGCCGACGCGAGGATCCCGACGAGGAACGGACCGAACACGAACACGGTCTCGTCGGCTGCCGACTCGTACGAGAACGTTCCGGAAATGGTCCTGGTCCTGATATCGGCCGGCATCCGCTCGGTGATGATCGCGACCAGGCGGGACCGCGACATCGGCGAGACCTGCGGGGCGGATGCGCCGATCAGCAGTGCTGTCGTCAGCACGATCGCGTCGACGGCCGAGCTGTAGACGACCCAGGCGAACACCGCGAGCATGGTGCCGTTCACGATCGCCGAGAGCAGCAGCACGAGGCGCTGCCCGTAACGGTCGGCGGCGGCCCCCAGCAGAGGGCCGACCACGGCGGTCCCGAGCCCGACCGCGGCCGAGGTGAGCCCGCCGAGGGAGAGCGACCCGCGGGCGGAGACCACGACGGTCAGCACTCCGACGACCATCATCGCGAACGGGAGCCGTGCGATGAACGCGATCACGAAGTAGGGAAGCCCGGCAAGTCGCAGCAGGCCGGGTGTCGCGGCCGACGCCGCGGAGGAAGTGGTGTGTGTCTGGGTCATGGCTCTCGCGCGCCGGTGGACGCGGGGATCGGGTGCCGCCGCTTTCCGCCGAGAAGTCGACGGCCGGTAGATACACAGCTGGGACGCCGAGGCGCCGACGATATCTTACCCAGGGGTACCTGCGAGAGACCAGGGGGGCCCCTCGTCCGCAGCACGTCGACTACGTTTGTGCCATGCGTTACCTCTTCAGCACCGGACTTGTCGCAGCGATCTCCGCAGGCGTCTCACTGCTGCGCGGCACGCGCTCCGAACCCGTGACCTGGCGCGCGATCCTCTCCTGGGTCAGCTGGGGGATCACGATGGCCCTTGCCGTCGGAGCCGTGGTGGATCTGAGTCGTGAGCGCCGCGGCATCGCCGTCGACGCGGATTCGCCGCAGTCCGTGAAGAAGGCGAAGAAGGCGCAGCGTCTGCAGTTCAGGTCCCAGAAGGCGCTCGCCGATGCGCAGGACCACGCGAAGGACCAGCGCTGACGCGCCCGAGCACGCCCTGGCCTCTCCGAAATCTCAGCGCGTCAGGACGAGCGCTTCGCCCTGACCGCCGCCGCCGCACAGGCCGACGGCGACTGTTCCAGTGCCTCGCCGCGCGAGTTCGTGCGACAGGTGGACCACCAGTCGATTGCCGCTGGCCCCGATCGGATGCCCGATCGCAATGCCCCCGCCGTGGATGTTGACGACGTCGCTGGAGAGGCCGAGCTCGACCTGCGAGCGCGCCACGACAGCCCCGAACGCCTCATTGATCTCGACGAGATCGAGATCCGCCGGCGTGATGCCCTGCTTCTCGCACGCCCGCTGGATCGCGCGCGCCGGCTGCGCCTGCAGAGAATTGTCGGGGCCGGCGGTCTGACCGCTCGCACCGATGACCGCAAGGATCGGCCAGCCGTGCGTCTCCGCGTTCTCGCGCGTCGTGACGATCACGGCGGAGGCGCCATCAGAGATCTGCGAGGAGTTCCCCGCGGTGATCGACCCGCCCTCGGCGAAGGCCGCGCGCAGTCCCGCCAACGTGTCGACCGTGGTGTCCGGTCGAATGCCCTCGTCCTTGGTGAGGCGCGCCGGCTCCTGACCCTGTCGGCCGGAACCGCGTCGCTGCGGCACCTCGACCGTCACGATCTCGGCGTCGAAGACTCCGGCATCCTGTGCGGCCGCGGCGCGCTGGTGCGACAGCGCGGCGACCGTGTCCTGCGCTTCACGGGTGAGCTCGTACCGTGCGTTGTGCCGCTCGGTCGACGCCCCCATGCTCTCCTGGTCGTACGCGTCGGTGAGCCCGTCGTACGCCAGGTGGTCGAGCACCTCGACGCTGCCGTAGGTCCAGCCGTCGCGCGAGCCCATCAGCAGGTGCGGCGCGCGCGTCATCGACTCCATGCCCGCGGCGATCACGGTCGTGGCATCGCCGGTGCGGATCATGCGGGCGGCATCGATGATCGCCGTCAGCCCCGAGAGGCAGACCTTGTTGACCGAGTGCGCCGGGACGTCCCATCCGATGCCCGCCCCGATCGCCGCCTGGCGCGCGGCGTTCTGGCCTGAGCCGGCGGCGAGCACCTGCCCGACGATCACGGCATCCACCTCTGCGGGGTCGACGGACGCCTGCTCGAGTGCGCCTCTGATCGCGAACGAGCCGAGCTGAGGGGCGGTGAACGGTGCCAGCTGCCCCTTGAGCCGCCCCTGTGGCGTGCGAGCGGCGGCGACGATGACGATGTCGGTCATGAGAACTCCTTGATCTGCGGCGAGACGACGAGCGGCGGCTCGGTCGCCTCTATGACGTCCTGAAGGCTGACGCCCGGCGCTGTCTCCACGAGCACGAGTCCATCCGGCGTCACGTCGATGACGGCGAGGTCGGTGATGATCCGGTGCACCACTCCCCTGCCGGTGAGCGGAAGCGAGCAGTCCTTCACGATCTTGGCCGAACCGTCCTTCGCGACGTGCTCCATGAGCACGATGACGCGACCGGCACCGTGCACGAGGTCCATCGCGCCGCCAGGGCCCTTCACCATCTTCCCCGGGATCATCCAGTTCGCCAGGTCTCCGGATGCCGAGACCTGCATGGCGCCCAGGATCGCGGCATCGATCTTGCCGCCCCTGATCATCCCGAAGCTCGTCGCCGAATCGAAGAACGCCGACCCCGGCAGCACCGTGACGGTCTCCTTGCCCGCGTTGATGAGGTCGGGGTCGACCGTATCCTCGCTCGGGTACGGCCCGACGCCGAGGATCCCGTTCTCGGACTGCAGCACGACCGTGACCCCGTCCGGCACATGGTTCGGCACGAGCGTCGGCAGCCCGATGCCGAGGTTGACGTACGAGCCGTCCTGCAGTTCGGCGGCCGCGCGTGCGGCCATCTGCTCTCGAGTGAGCGTCATGTCAGGCTCCTTCGGCCGGCGTCGTGACCGTGCGGCGTTCGATGCGCTTCGGGATGTCGGTGCCGACCTCGACGATGCGGTGCACGAAGACGCCGGGAAGATGCACCCGGTCCGGATCGAGCTCCCCCGGCTCGACGAGTCGTTCGACCTGCGCGATGCAGATGCGCCCCGCCATGGCCGCCAGCGGATTGAAGTTGCGGGCGGCTTTGCCGAAGACGAGGTTGCCGTGCCGATCGCCCGCCGCGGCGTGCACGAGCGAGAAGTCGGTCGTGATGGCCTCCTCGAGCACGAACTCCTTCGGCGAACCAGCCACGTCGAACGTACGGACGTCCTTCTCGGGGGACGCGACAGCGACGGTGCCGTCGGGGCGGTAGCGCCGCGGAAGCCCGCCCTCCGCGACCTGAGTGCCGACACCGGTCTGGGTGAAGAACGCCGCGATCCCCGAACCACCGGCGCGCAGCTTCTCGGCGAGCGTGCCCTGCGGCGTGAGCTCGAGTTCGAGCTCGCCGGAGAGGAACTGCCGCTCGAACTCCTTGTTCTCGCCTACGTAGGACGACGTCATCTTGCGGATGCGCTGCGCCCCCAGCAGGATGCCGAGGCCCCAGTCATCCACACCGCAGTTGTTGCTGACGACGCTGAGATCTTTCGTCCCCTGGGCGAGCAGCGCTTCGATGAGCGCGATCGGGTTGCCGGAGAGCCCGAATCCGCCGACCGCGAGCGACGCTCCGTCCGGAATGTCGGCCACGGCGTCGGCCGCCGATGCCCATTGCTTGTCGATCACGTGTCACTCCTTCGTGCGTCGTCTGCTCCAGCATCCGCCTCTTCCGCGCCGTTCGGAAGCCGGTGCTTGTGATGTGGTCGGATGCGCGAGTAGCGTCCACGATGTGGAACGGGCCCCGACGATCGTCCCCGGCACCCAGGCGGTGTCGAGAGCTGCTCACCTGCTGCGCCTGGTGACTGCTGGTGGCGCGGACGGCGTGACCCTGCACGAACTCGCGCGCACCGCCGACCTCTCCCGCTCGACGGCGCATCGGCTGCTGTCCGCCCTCCGCGTTGAGGGGCTCGTCGACCGGGACGACGACACCGCGCGATGGATGCCGGGACCGGAGCTGTTCCTCATGGGAACCGTGGCGGCAGCGCGCTACGACATCACCGCGCTCGCCCGCGACATCGTCCGATCGCTCGCGGTGAAGACGGAGGAGAGCGCGTTCCTCTCGGTGCGCCGCGCCGATGAGACGGTGTGTCTGCTGCGGGAGGAGGGCGCATTCCCCATCCGCTCGTTCGTCCTGAGCGAGGGCGTGCGCTTCCCACTCGGCATCGCGAGCGCAGGGCTGGCGATCCTGGCCTTCCTGCCTGACCACGATGTGGATGCCTACTTCGATCGGCATCCCGAGCTCGCCGAGCAGTGGGGGCGCTCGCACGGCTCAGCTCCGCTGCGACAGCGCCTCGTCGAGACGAAGGAGCGCGGCTACGCGGTCAACCCAGGACTTATCGTGGAGGGCAGTTGGGGCATCGGCGCGGCAGTCTTCGACCGGCAGGGCCGTCCGGAGTGGGCGCTCAGCCTGACCGGAGTGGAGTTCCGCTTCGGGCCGGAGCGGATGCCGGAACTCGGTCGCACCCTGCTCGCACACGCGCACATGCTGTCGTCGCGCATCGCGAACGCCCGGCGGTGATGGCCGAACTCATTACATACCACTAGGTATATACTTTTGGTATGAATCGTCTCGATGTGATCCCCTCCATCGTGCTTTCGTCGCATGCTCTCGCGCGCATCGCCGCTCAGGACGCCAAGAACGAGGCGCCGTCGGCGCAGTGGCGCGTGCTGAGCATCCTGGAGCGCGAGGGCGGAATCCGCCTCGGCGCTCTGGCGACCGCGGCACGCACGACGCAGCCGGGTATGACGCGTCTGATCGGCGACCTCGAGCGCGACGGACTGGTCGCACGAGCGAGCGACCCCGCCGACTCCCGCGCGACTGTCGTGAGCATCACGACCAGCGGGCAGGCAGCGGTGCAGGCCTGGCGCGCCGAATTCCGCGCGACGCTCGCGCCACGATTCGCCGACCTCGGCGACGACGACTGGGCCGCCCTGTCACGCGCGGCCGAGATCCTCGCCACCCACACGATTTCGACGCGCGCGCCCGCAGCGAGTGATGCGCAGACAGGAGACAGCGAATGACCAGCGCGAAGCCGACCGAGTCGATCTGGAAGCAGCCGGCCCAGGTGTGGGCGGTGGCGTTCGCCAGCGTCGTCGCGTTCATGGGCATCGGTCTGGTCGACCCGATCCTGCCCGCAATCGCGGAGTCGCTCGAGGCGACACCGACCGAGACCGAGCTGCTGTTCACGAGCTACCTGTTGATCACCGGGCTCGCGATGCTCGTCACCAGCTGGATCTCCAGTCGCATCGGCGCCAAGGCCACCCTGCTCACCGGACTCGCGCTGATCGTGGCGTTCGCGCTCGCCTGTGCGCTCAGCGGCAGCGTCGACGCCATCATCGGCTTCCGCGCCGGCTGGGGACTGGGCAACGCCCTGTTCATCTCGACCGCTCTGGCGACGATCGTCGGCTCAGCATCCGGAGGCAGTGGCGCGGCCATCGTGCTGTACGAGGCCGCCCTCGGACTCGGCATCGCGATCGGCCCACTCCTGGGCGGACTGCTCGGCGAGGTCAGCTGGCGCGGACCGTTCTTCGGCGTCGTTGCACTGATGGCGATCGGTTTCATCGCCGTGCTCACCCTGCTGCACACCCGGGGCGAGAAGCGTCAGCCCGTGCCGTTCTCGGCCCCCTTCCGCGCGCTCGGCCGCCCCGCACTAGCGATCCTCGCGATCACGGCATTCTTCTACAACATCGGCTTCTTCGTACTGCTGGCGTTCTCGCCGTTCCCGCTCGGCTTCGGTGCGATGGGAATCGGGTTCACATTCTTCGGCTGGGGCGTTGCGCTCGCGATCACGAGCGTCTGGGTGGCGCCATGGATGATGCGCCGTATGCGGCGCACCACGATCATCCTGACGATCCTGCCGCTGCTCGCGGCGGACCTCGTCGTCGCGGGCATCCTGGCCGAGAACGCACCGGCACTCGTGACCTGCATCGTCATCGGCGGACTGCTGCTCGGCGTCATGAACACCGTGCTCACGGAGGCCGTCATGGAGGCGACCGACCTGCCGCGCGCCGTCGCCTCCTCGGCGTACTCGTCCGTGCGCTTCATCGGCGGCGCGATCGCCCCGCCGATCGCAGCGCTCCTCTGGCACCAGTTCAACGCGACGGTTCCCTACTTGTTCGCCGCGGCATCCGTGCTGGTGGCGACCCTGACCGTGTTCCTCGGACGCCGCGTGCTCGCGCACATCGATGACGAGCCTGAGGATGCCGCAGAGGTGGATGCCGAGGCGATCCTCCTCGGCGACGCCGCCTGACGAGACCGACCGATCACGACCCGGCACCTTGTCGCCGCGGTCGGCGAGTGTCAGAATCCTCTCAACGCCGCACGCGGAGGGGGCGACGATGTCCGGATCTCGACGGAGGCTGCAGGCGACGATCCTCCTCGCGCTGGGGGCGATCGTGCTCTTGATCGGCACCGTGCTCCTGGTGTTCATGGCCGTCGCGATCTCCGGGATGGCCTCGTCGGCGCTCGGCGCAGTGGTGAGCTGGCTCCCGATGTTCGGATCTGCCGGCCCGGGCAGACCCGTGCCTCAGCACGACTTCTTCTCGCCGAGCCTGGCCATGCTGGGTGGAGTCCTGCTCTTTCTGAGCGGATGGGTGATGATCATCCGCGGCGCGACCGCCGCATGGGCAGGCCGCTTCGACGGCCCTCGTAGAACGCCCGACGGTCCTGATCGCGCGTCCGATGACGACGAGATGACTGCTCTGCTTCAGCTGTGACCGCGATGCACGCGATGCGGGAGTGAATCTCACAGTGCACTCTTAGGATAAGAGTGCAAAATTGCACTCTATGAGCGAGAGTGCAGATTCGGTGCGCAGTCAGCGCAAGCGCGAGACCGCCAGGTCGTTGACCGATGTCGCGCGCCGATTGACGAGCGAACACGGGTTCACGGGATTCACCGTCGAAGAGTTGTGCGCTGAAGTGGGGGTCTCGCGTCGCACCTTCTTCAACTACTTCGAGAGCAAGGAGAACGCGATCTTCGGGTTCGCGCTCGTGGATGACGCGGAACGCGCCCTCGACGAGGAGTTCGTCTCCCAGTCCGGCGACATCATCGACGACTTCGCTTCGATGCTGATCCGTCGATGGGCTCTGTTCGATCCGGTGGCCGATGCGCCGGCGGTCCTCGCGATCGTCGAGGAGGAGCCGCGTCTGCTCAAGGCGGCATTCGCACATCTGGCGGCGAACGAACGCCGGGACATCGCGCTCATCCAGCGCCGGATGGGAGACGACGGCGATGATGCCCATGCGCGCGCCGAGGTCATCGTGCAGGTGTTCGGCGCCCTCATCCGGATGTGCATGGACGACCTCGTCCAGCACCGCTCCTCCGAATCGTTCGAGCGGCTGCTCACCCACCGCCTCGAGATCGCCCGCACCACCCTGACCCCGTCACAGAAAGCCGACTGAATGTCCGTCACCGCCACCCCGGATGCGCCCTTCCTGCTCACCAAGCGCCGCATCTGGATCATCTTCAGCGCCCTCATCGCCGGGATGCTGCTGTCCAGCCTCGACCAGACCATCGTCTCCACCGCCATGCCCACGATCGTCGGCCAGCTCGGCGGCGTGGACCACCAGGTGTGGATCACCACCGCGTACCTGCTCGCGACGACCATCGTCATGCCGATCTACGGCAAGTTCGGCGACGTGCTGGGGCGACGCAACCTGTTCCTCGTCGCGATCGCCCTGTTCACGCTCGCCTCGATCGGCTGCGCCTTCGCCGGCGACTTCTGGTCGTTCGTCGTGTTCCGCGCCATGCAGGGCCTCGGCGGTGGCGGTCTGATGATCCTCTCGCAAGCGATCATCGCCGACATCGTGCCGGCGAACGAGCGCGGCAAGTACATGGGACCGCTTGGTGCGGTGTTCGGCCTCTCGGCTGTCGCCGGTCCGCTGCTCGGCGGCTTCTTCGTCGATCACATGACCTGGCAGTGGGCGTTCTACATCAACATCCCCGTCGGGATCGCCGCCTTCATCATCGCGCTCGTCGCGCTGAAGCTTCCGAGCAAGAAGGCCGAGAAGCCGATCGACATCTTCGGCGTGATCTTCCTGTCGATCGCGACGACGTGCCTCATCTTCTTCACCGACTTCGGCGGAGACAAGGAGTTCGGGTGGGACTCGCTGGCCACCTGGGCATGGGGTGCCGGGCTCGTGGTCGCCGCGACCGCATTCGTCATCACGGAGTCCCGCGTGCAGGACCCGATCATCCCGCTGAGCCTGTTCCGCAATCCGATCTTCGTGAACGCCACCGCCATCGGCCTGGTGCTCGGCATCGGCATGTTCGCGGCGATCGGCTTCGTGCCCACCTTCCTGCAGATGTCCTCCGGCACGTCGGCTGCGGCATCCGGGCTCCTCATGATCCCGATGATGGTCGGCCTGATGGGCACATCGATCGGGTCGGGGATCGCGATCTCGAAGACCGGCAAGTACAAGATCTACCCGATCCTCGGCACGATCATCACGGGACTCGCGATGGCGGCGTTCACCACGCTGTCAGCGACGACGCCGATCTGGTTGATCTGCGTGTTCCTCTTCGTCTTCGGCGCCGGGCTCGGACTCATCATGCAGGTGGTGGTTCTCGTCGTGCAGAACGCGGTTCCGGCGAACGAGATCGGCACTGCGACGAGCACGAACAACTACTTCCGCGAGGTCGGCGCTTCACTGGGCACGGCTGTGTTCGGCACGCTTTTCACGACCCGGCTCACCGAGAATCTGCTCGGCGTGTTCGCGGATGCCGGTGCGTCGCCGGATGCCGCATCGCAGGCCGCGTCGACGATCGATCCGGCCACGCTCAGCGCTCTGCCAGACGAGGTGCGCGACGGCATCGTGACGGCGTACGCGGATGCCCTCGCGCCCGTGTTCTGGTACCTCATCCCGTTCGTCCTGCTGGCGCTCGTGCTGTCGCTGTTCCTGAAGCAGATCCCGCTCTCGGATCAGGCGGGTCTCGTCGCCCGTGGCGAGGCGATCAGCGGCGATGAGGCCGAGCGGCTGGAGGCCGAGCTGCGCGGCGGCGGGACCGCCGAAGGCGCCGACCGGTCCGGTGCGGTCAGCGACGACACCGGCGGCGTGCCGGTCGCACGCTGAGGATTCCGACGTCCGGTCGCGCCCGCATGGGCCGGCCGGACGTCGTCCTTCTCGCCCAGGCGCACAACGCGCCCGGCGTACTGCGATCGCGCTTGCGACCGGACGCAGAAAAGCCCCAGACGACTGGCGAGAGTCTTCTGAGGCTGATCCGTGCACCCCCTGGGACTTGAACCCAGAACCCACTGATTAAGAGTCAGTTGCTCTGCCGATTGAGCTAGAGGTGCGTGGCCGGTGTTCCCCGGCCGAGGAATTACGTTACCAGGTCTGGAGCCGCATGCGAAATCGAGGCGGGCATGGCTAGGGAGAGGCTGTGAAGAGCCGCCGCGGCCAGGGGACGCACCACCCAGATCGCTATCCTGGAGAGGTGACCGACTCCCCCGCCACCCACGATCTCGAGGGCGATCTCGACCTCGCACTCCGCCTGGCACAGGCCGCGGACGAGCAGTCGCTCCCCCGCTTCGACGCAGCCGATCTGGAGATCTCGCGCAAGGCCGACCGCTCGCACGTCACTGACGCTGATCTGGCGACGGAGCGTGCGATCCGCAGCATCCTGGCAGCTGAGCGACCTGACGACGGCATCCTCGGAGAGGAGTACGGCACCCAGGGCTCCACCCACCGACAGTGGATCATCGACCCGATCGACGGCACCGCGAACTTCCTGCGCGGCGTGCCGCTGTGGGGAACCATGATCGCGCTCGCGATCGACGGCGTGCCACAGGTCGGCGTCGTCAGCATGCCGACGCTCGGCCGGCGATGGTGGGCCGCATCAGGGCTTGGCGCATGGACAGGCACGACGGCCGAGCCGCGCGCGCTGCACGTGTCGGCCGTCGATGCGCTCGACGCCGCCAGCGTGAGCTTTCAGAGCATCGCGCAGTGGGCGGATGCCGGCAAGATCGATGATCTCCTGCTCCTCGCGTCCCGCGTGTGGCGGGACCGCGCCTACGGCGACATCTACGCCTACATGCTGCTGGCCGAAGGCCGTATCGACATGGTCGCCGAGTTCGACGTCAAAGAGTACGACATCGCGGCCGCCGTCCCGATCGTCCGCGAGGCCGGCGGGCGCATGACGTCGTACGACGGGCTCGAGACGCTCTCGGCCCTCTCGACACTTGCCACCAACGGAGTGCTCCACGAGGCATTCCTCGATCTTCTGCACCCGTCAGACTGACACCGAACCGACAAGGCCCGTGATGACCCCCCGCATCCCCGCCGCAGCCGCCGCACTGCTTCTCGCCGCGAGCATCGTCGCGTGCGCGCAGGCGCCCACGGCGGTCGAGACTGACGAGGCGACGTCGCCCCCCGCGGTCGAGACGACCGCGCCCATCGCGAACGAGCCGACCGCTGAGCCAGAGCCCGCGGCCCTGCCCAGCTGCGAGACCCTCGTCACGCCGGGCACCGTGAGCATGCTCACCGAGCTCGGCTGGAGCGCCAAGCAGTCCGAGTTCCGCATCGGCGAGATGGTGGTCGAGCCCGGCATCTACTGCTCGTGGGCCGATTGGTACGAGGCATCCGATCACGGCCAGTTCTTCGCGTGGGGCGAACTCGCACCGGAACAGGCAGCGGCCGCGCAGAGCGAACTGCTCGCGCAGGGCTGGAAGCGCGAGGACGCGGACGGCGCACGGTACTTCACTGAGCCGGCCGAGTCGGCGTTCCAGACGGACGAGGACGGCTACGGCATGACCTACCTTTTCGGCGACGGGTGGGTGCGCTTCGCCGACACCAAGCAGAGTCTGGTGCTCATCAACTGGTCGTGACCGCCCGGCCGTGACATACGACGAGGCCCGCCTCCTGCTGGATCGCAGGAGGCGGGCCTCGTCGTTCCGCGACAGCGGTTCGGTGGAGCTGGGGGGAATCGAACCCTGCCCGATCCTCGCGGGTGAGGCCACTCTCCCGGAATCATGCGGGTCTACATGGTGCGTTAGAGCGTCACGCGGCGGGGTGAAGTTGAGAACGGGCGCCCAAAATGTGCCCACGATCCGCACGCTCTCGGACCGTCCGAGCCGTGATCGGATCGACTGATTCGCCCTGAGTTTCGTTCCTATCGGGCGGTTTGGGAAACGGGCGTCCCCAAGGGTGTGTCGAGGCCAGCGTAGTAGTCGGCTTCGACCTCGGCGGGGGTGCGCATGTCGAGTTCTCCGTGGAGGCGCTGGTTG